>NZ_JBEYYJ010000001.1:0-636835 GCF_040645475.1 Streptomyces sp. NPDC046759
CAGGTAGGACAGCAGCCGGCCCGCCTGCTCCCGCAGCGCCACATCGCTCTTCGCCGACACCACCCACGGCACGACCCCACCCGAGGCCGGAGCCGAAGCCTCCTCCGCCACACCGGGTGCCTGCTCGACGATCACATGCGCGTTCGTGCCGCTGATGCCGAAGGAGGACACCGCCGCCCGGCGCGGCTGGTCACCCCCGGGCCACTCCACCGCCTCGGTCAGCAGTCGTACGCCGCTTGCCGACCAGTCCACATGTGGGGTCGGTTCGTCGACGTGCAGGGTCCGCGGGAGCACTCCGTGCCGCATCGCCATGACCATCTTGATCACGCCGGCCACGCCCGCCGCGGCCTGCGTGTGACCGATGTTCGACTTCAGCGAGCCCAGCCACAGCGGCCGGTCGCCGTCCCGTCCCTGGCCGTAGGCGGCGATGAGGGCTTCCGCCTCGATCGGGTCGCCGAGCCGCGTGCCCGTGCCGTGCGCCTCCACGGCGTCGACGTCCGCGGACGCGAGTGCGGCGGCCGCCAGGGCCTGGCGGATGACGCGCTGCTGGGAGGGGCCGTTGGGCGCGGTGAGCCCGTTGGACGCTCCGTCCTGGTTGACCGCGCTGCCCCGCACGACCGCGAGCACGCGGTGGCCGTTGCGCTCTGCGTCGCTGAGCCGCTCCACCAGGAGCATGCCGACGCCTTCGGCCCAGCCCGTGCCGTCCGCGCCCGCCGCGAACGCCTTGCACCGGCCGTCCGCCGACAGGCCGCGCTGGCGGCTGAACTCCACGAACATGCCGGGCGTGGACATCACGGTCACGCCGCCGGCCAGCGCCATCGTGCACTCGCCGCTCCGCAGCGACTGGACGGCCAGGTGCAGGGCCACCAAGGACGACGAGCAGGCCGTGTCCACCGTGACCGCGGGGCCTTCGAGGCCGAACGTGTAGGCCACGCGGCCCGAGGCGACACTGGTCGTCGTGCCGGTCAGCAGGTAGCCCTCGACTCCGTCGACCGGCTCGTGCAGCCGCGGGCCGTAGTCCTGTGCCGTCGCGCCGATGAACACGCCCGCCCGGCTCCCGCGCAGCGTGGCCGGGTCGATGCCGGCCCGCTCGAACGCCTCCCACGCGGTCTCCAGGACGAGCCGCTGCTGCGGGTCGATCGCGGCGGCCTCGCGGGGGCTGATGCCGAAGAAGCCGGCGTCGAACTCGGCCGCCCCGTGCAGGAAGCCGCCGTGCCGCGTCGAGGACTTGCCGGGCGTACCGGGCTCCGGGTCGTAGAGCGCTTCGAGGTCCCAGCCACGGTCCGTCGGGAATCCTGAGACGGCGTCGCCACCGGAGGCGAGCAGCCGCCACAGGTCCTCGGGGGAGCTCACGCCGCCGGGCAGGCGGCAGCTCATGGCCACGATGGCGATGGGTTCGTCGGGGTCGGCCACCGTCGCGGGCTCGGAGGCCGCCGTGCCCCCGCCGCCCTGGGACCGGGCGGCGAGGTGGCGGGCGAGCGCGGCAGGGGTCGGGTGGTCGAACAGCAGCCCGCTGGGCAGGCGCAGGCCGGTGGCCTCGCCGAGCTGGTTGCGCAGTTCCACCGAGCTCAGCGAGTCGAAGC
The DNA here is from genome assembly GCF_040645475.1 of Streptomyces sp. NPDC046759. Lineage (NCBI taxonomy): Bacteria > Bacillati > Actinomycetota > Actinomycetes > Kitasatosporales > Streptomycetaceae > Streptomyces > Streptomyces sp. NPDC046759. Next base: position 1,584 of record NZ_JBEYYJ010000001.1, read on the forward strand.
CGAGGTCCTTGAACGTCCACTCTGTGTCGACCTGGCGGGCTTCGGCGTGGCCGAGGACGGCGGCGATGTGTGTGCGGACCAGGTCGAGCGCGGCCTCGGCGCGTTCGGTCTCGGGCAGTCCGGCCAGCCGCCGGCACAGAGGTCCGACGGGTGCACTGTCGGTCTCGGGTACGGCGTCCGGCTGCGGAGCCGCGGGAGTCCGGCCAGTGGCGACGACGGCGGGTGATGTGGTGTCGCCGTCCAGCCAGTACCGCTGCCGTTCGAACGCGTAGGTGGGGAGCGCGACCTTGCGGCGTGCGCCTCGCCCGCCGCCGAACAGGGCGTCCCAGTCCGGCTCCACGCCGTGGACGTGCAGCGAGGCGACCGCGGCCAGCAGCGCCTGCGGCTCGGGGCGGCGGGCGCGCAGGGCGGGGACGAACAGGGAGCCGCTGTCAGCGCCGGTGCGGGCCATGGAGGTGAGCACGCCACCGGGGCCGAGTTCCAGGTAGGCGCGGACGCCCAGCTGGTCGAGGCGGGCGACGCCGTCGGCGAAGCGGACCGCCTCGCGCACGTGGCGGACCCAGTACGCGGGCGTGCGCCCTTCGTACCCCGAGGGCTCCTGGGACAGCCGGCCCGTCACGTTGGAGACGATCGGGATGCGTGGGGCGTGGAAGGTGAGGCCCTCGGCCACGTCTCGGAACTCCGCCAGCATGGGTTCCATGTACGGGGAGTGGAAGGCGTGGCTGACCCGGAGCCGGCTGGTCCTGCGGCCCAGGGCGGCGAAGGCGTCGGCGATCTCGGTGACGAGGTTCTCGTCGCCGGAGACGACGACGGAGTCCGGGCCGTTCAGCGCGGCGATGCTCACGCGGTCCGTGCGGTCGCCGATGCGGCCACGGACCTCGTCCTCCGCGGCCTGGACTGCGATCATGGCGCCGCCGGCGGGCAGCGCCTGCATCAGGCGGCCGCGCGCGGCCACGAGGGCCGAGGCGTCGGCGAGCGAGAGCACACCGGCCACGTGCGCGGCGGCGAGTTCGCCGATGGAGTGGCCCATGAGTACGCCGGGGGTTACACCCCAGCTTTCCAGCAGCCGGAACAGGGCGACCTCGACGGCGAACAACGAGGTCTGCGTGTAGAGGGTCCGGTCGAGTTCGGCCGCTGCCCCGGTGCCTTCGGGGGCGAACATGACCTCGCGCAGCGGCCGCGTCAGCAGGGGGTCCAGGTGGGCGCACACCTCGTCCAGCGCGGTGGCGAACGCCGGGAAGGCCCCGGCCAGTTCGCGGCCCATGCCGGCTCGCTGGCTGCCCTGGCCGGAGAAGAGGAAGGCGAGCTCGCCGTGCGGACCGGTACGGCCCGTGGTGAGCGCGGCGTCGATGCCGCCGGTGGACAGCTCTCGCAGGGCGCGCAGGAAGTCGTCGCGGTCCTCGCCCACGACGACGGCCCGGTGGTCGAAGGCGGTGCGGCCGGTGGCCAGCGACCAGCCGACGTCGGGCAGGGCGAGTCCGGGGTACGCCTCCGCGTGTGCGAGCAGGGCGGCGGCCTGGGCGCGCAGCCCGGATGCGGTCTTGGCGGACAGCGGCCACAGGGTCGGAACCGCGCCCGTACCCGCCTTTCCCGCATCAGCGCCCGTACCCGCCTGCGCATCAGCGCCCGTACCCGCCTGCGCATCAGCGCTCGTACCCGCCGTCGCCCGGTGTTCCGCCAGTACGATGTGGCAGTTGGTGCCGCCCATGCCGAACGAGCTGACGCCGGCGAGCAGCGGGCGGCCGTCCTCGGCGGGCCATTCGCTGTGTTCGGTGTGCACCCGCAGGTTCAGCCGGTCCAGCGGGATCGCCGGGTTCGGCGTCTCGAAGTTGAGGCTCGCGGGCAGTTCACGGTGGTGGAGCGACAGGACCGCCTTGAGCAGGCCGGTGATGCCGGCGGCGCCCTCCAGGTGGCCGACGTTGGTCTTTGCCGAGCCGACCCGCAGCGGGCGGCCGGGTTCGCGTCCCGCACCGAGCACCGCGCCCAGCGCGGCCGCCTCGACGGGGTCGCCGACCTTGGTGCCGGTGCCGTGCAACTCGACGTAGCCGACGTGGGCGGGGTCGGTCCCGGCCCGTTCGTGGGCGAGCCGGAGCACCTGCTCCTGCCCGGACTGCAGGGGTACGGTCAGCCCGTCGCCGCCACCGTCGTTGTTGACGGCACTGCCGCGGATCACGCAGTAGACGGGGTCGCCGTCCGCGACGGCCCGGGCGAGAGGTTTGAGTACGACGATGCCGCCGCCCTCGCCGCGGACGTAGCCGTTCGCGCGGGCGTCGAAGGTGTAGCAGCGGCCGTCGGGGGACAGCCCGCCGAACTTGGCGGCGCCCAGGGTGCTCTCGGGGACGATGTTGAGGTTCACGCCGCCCGCGAGGGCGATCGTCGATTCGCCCTTGCGGAGGCTCTCGCAGGCCAGGTGGACCGAGACCAGGGAGGAGGACTGGCCGGAGTCCACGGTCAGGCTGGGGCCGTTCAGACCGAGGAAGTACGAGACCCGGTTGGCGATGATGCTGCGGTGCAGGCCGGTGACGGTGTGCGGGGAGATGGCCGTGAGTCCGGAGCGGTGGTGCAGGGTCGCGTAGTCGTCCCAGATGGCGCCGACGAACACTCCGGCGCGCGTGGAGCGGAGCGTCTCGGCGCGCACGTGCGCGTCCTCCAGCGCTTCCCAGGCCAGCTCCAGCACGAGCCGCTGCTGCGGGTCCATGGCGGCGGCCTCCTTGGGGGAGAGCCCGAAGAACCCGGCGTCGAAGTGGCCGATGCTCTCGAGGAATCCGCCCCGGCGGATGTCGGTCCTGCCGGGTGCGGACGGGTCGGCGTCACCCACCGCTGCCCCGTCCCACCGGTCCGCGGGGACGTCGGTGATCGCTTCCGCGCCCTCGCTGAGCAGCCGCCAGAAGGCAGCCGGGTCGGCGGCCCCCGGCAGCCGGCACGCCAGGCCGATGACGGCTATGCCATCGGCCGAGTCCGCCGAGGCCGAACCGGCCCGATTCCCCGATCCATTGAGCCCGGACTCGACCATATTGCGCTCCACCCACCCACACAGAGAATGAAAAGGCATCGCACCGCCGCGGCCACGGCACAGGGGATCTGCCCGGCCGGGCGGCAACAAGGTGCGGTGTGACCCCAGTTTCGGCCCCTCGGCCGCGCTGCGCCGCTGCGGCAGATCAGTTTTAGGGGAATCCCCAATGGTCGACGTGCACGAGCATGGAAGGCCGGGGACAGAGCATGGAAGGCCGGGGACATCTCTAAGGAGAACCCTAGGGACAGTTGTGGGAGAACTGCAGCTTATACAAGCCTCCCCCATTCTCTTCCGATGACGAGGTCCCAGGTCTTTCATGGTGGATTTACAAGCAGCCGATAATCAGTCGGCGCAGCCCTTTCCCACGGCGCGCCCCACAGGTTGTCCTTTCGACCCGCCTGCCGCCTTCACGCAAGCGCGCGAGGACTGGCCGATGACTCCGCTGCGGTATCCCGATGGGCACGTCGGCCACCTGGTGACCGGCCTGCAGACCGCGCGGTCCGTGCTCACCGACGCCCGGTTCAGCTCCTTGCCGGCCGGGAAGCGTTCTCCGGTGAAGGTGCCCGGCTCCGAGCTGAGCACCGACGCACTGCCCGCGGGCATGTTCGTCAATATGGACCCGCCCGAGCACACCCGTTACCGCCGGCTGCTGAGCAAGCACTTCACCATCCGTCGTGTACGCGAACTGCGCCCGCGCATCCAGGAGTTGGCGGATCGCCTGCTGGACGGGATGGCGAGCGGGGGCGGACCCGTCGATTTGGTACAGGCCTTCGCCAAGCCCCTGCCGACGCTGGTCACCTCGGAACTTCTCGGGCTGCCGGAGAGGGACCGTGCGCAGTTCGGGCATCACGTCGACGTTCTCTTCAGCCTCTCCAGCAGCGGAGAGGAGATGCAGCAGTCGATGACGGCCCTCGGCGGCATGCTCCACGCCCTGATCTCAGCCGCACGCAAGGATCCGGGCCCGGACATCCTCGGCAGGCTCACCGTGGAGACCGACCTGAACGACGAAGAGCTGCTCGGCATCACGATCGTTCTGCTCATCGCCGGGCTGGAGACCACCACCAACATGCTGGCGCTGGGCACGTACGCCCTGCTTCGCCACCCCGAGCAGCTGGCCGCTCTGCGCGCCGACTGGTCGCTGATCGACGACGCCGTCGAGGAGCTGCTGCGCTATCTCAGCGTGGTGCAGATCGGGCCGATCCGCGTCGCCGCCGAGGACTTCGCATTCGAAGGGCGGTCCATCCGCAAGGGCCAGGTCGTCACGGTGTCGCTGCCCGCGGCCAACCGTGACCCGCTGGGCTTCGAAGACCCCGACACCTTCGACATCCGTCGCGGCACGACCCGGCACGTGGCCTTCGGCAGCGGCCCCCACCAGTGCATGGGTCACCACTTGGCCCGCCTGGAACTCGCCATCGGCTACGAGTCGCTGCTCCGCCGCTTTCCCCGACTGGAGCTCGCCGTACCGGCCCAGGAGATCGGCACCCGGGAGATGATGGTGACGTACGGCGTCCTAGAGCTGCCCGTACGGTGGTGAGAGGACGCCGGTGATGAGGATCGAGATCGACAAGAACCTCTGCTGCGGCGCAGGCACCTGTGTGCTCGCCGCCCCTGCTGTCTTCGACCAGGACGACGACGGCACGGTGGTCCTGCTCCACGCCACCCCCGGCGCCGAGCAGCGGGCGGCGGTGCAGGAGGCCGCCGAGCGGTGCCCGACGGGGGCCATCACATACCTATGACCGCGGCGCTCTCGAAGGAGCTCTCGGCATCGCCGCCGCAGCCGCGCGCACGACCGGAGCGAGCACGGCACTGCAGGGCGTGGCCGACCGGATCCACGGGCCCACCTGCGCCTGCTGCCATGTGACGCCGTCTTCCCGGCGTCCGATGCCGACCTGTCGGTCGCGGCGTGCGAGATGCCCTCGTACCGCCGGTGACCCGGTCGCACGACTGCTCGCAGCCCGTGCAGGAACCGGCCGTCGGCGGGAGCGGGCAGGATCTGGCGGCGGACGGTCCCGCGGCCGCCACCAGGCCCGCGACACTGCACACGGTTGTCGAGGCCGCGCCCGGAATCGTCCGACCGGCCGGTCCGACGAGGGGGCCGAGAAGCGCCGGACGCACGGTTGCGTGCGCCGCACGGACGGTTCGGGCCGGCATCGTCGTCCTCAAGGTTGGTCGGCGGGACCACACCGCGAGGCAGTCGGCGTCGTACCTGTCCGCCGACGGCGACGGTCAGGCGGGCACGGCGACAGTCAGGGGGCGCTCACATACTCCTGGTCCACGGCGTGCACGCTCCTTGTCATCTCATCCCGGTGCGCGTTCAGAGCCGGGCGACGATCAGGGCGACGTCGTCGCGGCCGCCGCTGGCCACGCCGAGGCGCGCCAGAACGGTGTCGGCCAGCTGTTCGGTGTCAAGTTGAGCGCACTCGCCGATCACGTCGATCAGGCGGCCCAGGCCGGCGTCGATGTCCTCGCCCCGGCGTTCGATGAGCCCGTCGGTGTACAGCACGAGCGTGTCGCCGGGTCTGTAGGAGGCGCTCGCCTGGGGGCGGGGGACGTGCTGCGGACGGGTGCCGAGCGGTGGATCGGTGGCCTGGTCGAGCAGCTCCCTGTGGCCGTCGGGACTGACGAGCACCGGCGGTGGGTGGCCCGCACTGCTGTAGGTGATGAGACGGCTGCGGGTGTCGACGATCGCCTTGACGGCGGTGGTGCCGAGGGCCCCCTCGATGGACCGGGAGTACAGACCGAGCACTTCCAGAGCTTGGGCGGGTCGTTCCAGGGCGCGGATGGCGGCGGACAGGGCGCTGCGGAGCATGCCCATGACGGCTGCGGCTTCGAGGCCGTGGCCGATGACGTCGCCGACCGCGAGGGCGAGCCGGTCGGGCGGGATGTCGACGACGTCGTACCAGTCGCCGCACACGTTGAGGGAGCCGGTCGCGGGCAGGTAGCGCACCGCGACATCGCGGTGACGGGCCAGGTCAGGGGCATGCAGCATGGCCTGTTGCAGGGTGACGGCGACCTCTCGTTCGCGGGTGTGGGCCTGGCGCAGTTCGTCGTTCAGCCGCTGCAGCTCGCGTGCCCGGGCATACAGCTCGGCCTCGAGCACCTGGGTCTCGTCCAGGCGTTCGCTCACCAGAGCGGCGGCGGGGTGGGCGGCCCGGTGTGCCTTGACGAACGCGGTGACGTCCTCGACCCGGTGAATGATGTAGGTCACCTGGCCGTACGGGCCGAGAACCGGGGTGTTCACCGGGGACCACCAGCGCTCCTCGAACACCCCTGGCCTGCTCATGACGGGGATGTCGTACTTCTGCAACGCCATCGTGTCGGGCTCGTGCGTGGCGAGGACCCGGTGCAGGGAAGCGCCGAGGTTGCGGACCCCGTCGGCCTCCGGGTCGGCGGGGTTGTCGGGGAACGCGGCGAAGATGTGCCGGCCGAGCAGGTCCTCCCGGGTGCGGGCGGTGGCCGCCATATAGGCCTGGTTCACATCCACGATGACCAGGTCCGGACCCAGCACCAGGTAAGGGCTCGGTGTGGCGGCGAACAGCGCCGCGTGGTCGACCTGCAGCTCCACCGGCAGAACTCCCTTCCCGCCCCCAGGGCTCCATCCTCAATCTAGGCTCCGTCCTCCGGCCTCGCCCGCCCTCGCAGCCGCATCGACGGCGTGTGCCCGGCCGAGAGCCCGCGCCGGGGCCGGAGCCCTCCGCACGCCGTCGCGCCACACGGGCAGCCGTCCCACGTCCGAGCGCAGAGCGGCCTGCCCTCCGGGCGACTTCTCTCCCGCGCCTCGGGACCTGGCCGGGCTGGGTACCGGCGAGGACCGCCGGCGCAGCCGATTCGCCCGGTGTGGTACGCAAAGGGTCGGCGATCATGGCGCCTTGCCCGGGTGCGGTTCATTGCCCGAGTCCGGCTCCTCGCCCCAGTCCGGCTCCTCGCCCCAGTCCGGCCGGGCAGGCCGGTGGCCAAGCCGTCGGGCGGCCGGAGGCACGTCTGGCGACTACCCGACCCTTCGCACCGCGGCCTCGGTCAGGGTGGTCGCGGTGTGTACGGCGCTGGCGACGGCCTGCTCGGGATCGAGCCCGCACAGATCGGTCAGGGTGAAGAGCGCCTCGGCGCTCACCGCCACCGCGAGGTCCCGTTTGAGTTGGGTGAAACCGTCCGGATCCGCCGCCCCGAGGGTGCGTTCGAGCGGCAGGAGCGCATGGTCGATCAGGCCGAAGCGGATGCCCGGACGCGTGGACCCTGCCTCGGGCTGGGTGATGGTGGCCGCGATCATGGCTCGCACCGCGCCCTGGCGGGCGAGTATGCCCCGCAGCAGGAACTCGCAGGCGAAAGCGATCCGTTCGACGGGGTCGGCGGAATCGGCGACCGGCGCCAAGGCGTCGGCCGGCGGCGGCCAGACACCGGCCAGGGCCTCGCCGATCAGCGAAGGAAGGTCGGGGAAGTACCGGTAGGCGGTGGCTTCCGAGACCAGGGCCGCGCGGGCGACCCGAGGCATGGTCACCTCGGCGCCCGAGCCGATGAGCTCGCGCGCGGCCGCCACGATCGCCGTGCGCGTGCGCTGCTTCTGATTCGTGCGACCGGTGCCCGGCTGCGCCGCCATCCTGAGACCTCCCCATGTAAGCGCACCACCATATTAACACTTGGCTCTTTTCATGAGAGCGCACTTGCATGATGAGAGCATGACTGCATATCTTCATGAGAGTCAGCCCTCACGAAGGAGGCAGTCTTGAGTGACGTTTCCCTGGTCGGCCCCGACGACGGCGAGACCATCCGGCTGGGCCGCACGCGGATGCGCATCCTCGAGGACGGCAGCACCACCGAACACCGCCTCGGGATCGGGGAGATCACCCTCGCCCCGCACACCGAGGGCCCGCCACAGCACCGCCATGCCCAGCACGACGAAGGGTTCTACGTCGTCTCCGGCACCGTCCACTTCACCATCGGGGACACCACCCACGCGGCCCCGGCCGGCACGCTCGCGATGATCCCGCCCGGCGCACCGCACACCTTCGCCAACCTGGGCGACACGCCTGCGGTGATGCTGAACACCTTCACTCCCGACCTGTACGTGCAGTACTTCCGGGACCTGCGGGACATGATCGCCTCCGGCCGGGAACCGACCCCGGAGTCGACCGTCGCGGTGATGAGCCGCTACGCCACCGTTCCCGCCACCGACTTCGCCTGATGTCTCGTCCTGCGCCCCACCGCCCCCCTCCGACGTGGCCCGTGGCCACCTCCCCTTCCAGGAGCAGCGAATGACCGACAGCACCCACACCCTGGCGCTCGACCAGGGCGCGCTCGACATCTCCGTCGGCGTCGACGGTGAGCAGGGGCGTCCCTTCCTGCTCCTGCACGGAGGCGGCGGCCCGCAGACCGTCACCCCGTTCGCCGGACTCCTCGCCGATCAGCGGCCGGCCCGGGTGTTCACCCCCGTCCACCCCGGCTTCGGCGGCACCGCCCACCCCGACTGGCTGACCGACGTCCGCACCCTGGCCCAGGTCTACGCACGACTGCTCGACACGCTCGATCTGCGGGACGTGACCGTCGTGGGCAACTCCATCGGGGGCTGGATCGCCGCCGAACTGGCCGCACTGGGCAGCGACCGGATCAGCAGTGTCGTCCTGGTCAACGCAGTCGGGATCCGGGTCCCCGGCCACCCGATCGCCGACACGTTCTCCTTGACACCCGTGGAGTTGTCCCGGCTCTCCTTCCACGACCCCTCGAAGTTCCACTTCGACCCGAGCACGTTCACCGAGGCCCAGCGCGCGGTCATGGCCGCCAACCGTGCGGCGCTGCAGGTGTATGCGGGACCGCACGACATGGCTGATCCCACCCTCGTCGAACGCCTGGCCGAGATCACCCGCCCGACCCTCGTCGTGTGGGGCGCGAGCGACCAGGTCGTCGACGCCGACTACGGACGGGCGTACGCCGGGGCGATACCCGACGCGGAGTTCCGTCTGCTGGACGGCACCGGCCACCTCCCCCAGACGGAGACCCCCGAGAAACTCCTGCCCGTCCTCTGGGACTTCGCCGACGCCCACGCCGCCGGCCGGTCGCGGCACTGACGCAGGCGAGAACGGCCCGCCTCCCGGAACCCGTGTGCCGCAGACCGCCGTTGGTTCCGACCGCCCGCTGCACGCATGTGTTGCTCGCGCCGGACGCGAGCCCCTCAGGGCACCTGCGGGCCGAACGGGGGCTGGGCCGGATCTGCGCCGCGGCCGGTGTCAGGCGGTCGGGCGCCTCGTCCGTCGGGCCGAGTGCGCCGACCAGCGCCCGTCGCGCCGGGTCACCGTGATGTCACGGCCGAAGCACGCCGTCAGGTGTGCGTCGGTGAGCACCTCGGCGACCGGCCCCCGGGCGACGACTCGGCCCTCCTGCAACAGCAGGGCATGGCCGATCGCCGGGGAGAGCTCTTCCAGGTGATGAGTGACCGTCACGGTGGCCAGTCGCGGGCGCCCTTCGGCCAGCTGGAAGAGAGCCTCGACGAGGTCCTCCCGGGACGGCAGGTCCAACGCGTTGAAAGGCTCGTCCAGAAGCAGCAGCGCCGGGTCGGCCATCAGCGCCCTGGCGATCAGGACGCGAGCCCGCTGCCCGCCCGAGCACACCCCGTACGGCCGGTCGGTCAGCTCTTTGACACCCAGCTCGAGCAGGAGCGTGTGCGCCCGCTCCCGGACCTCGTCGCCGTACATCCGCCACAGCGGCTGAACGGTACCGGTGTGTCCGGTCAGCACCACGGCGTGGGCCGTCAGGTCCTCGGGGACCCGCTGGGCGGTGCCGACATGCCCGATCCGGGCACGCAGGTCACGGACGTCCACCCGGCCCAGCCTGCTGCCGAGGACGTCGACACTGCCGGTCGTGGGGTGCATCAGGGCACCGAGCAGCCGCAGCAAGGTGGTCTTTCCGGCACCGTTGGCCCCGAGAAGCGCCCAGTGCTCCCCGGGCCGGACCGTCCAGTCGACCCCGCCGAGAATCAGGTGGTCGCTCGTCTGCCGGCGAACGACGACATCGCGGAGACCGACGACGGCCGCCCTGGGGTCCTCCTCATGCTCCGCAGCCTGACTGGTCATCCGGGGCACCTCTCATCCTCGGGCCGGCGTCCGCGCCGAGGATAGATGCACGGACCACACAGTCGTCGAGGCGTCCAGAGTGTGAACCACCGTTCTCAGTCATCGCCGGCCGTTCCACGGTGACGGAAGAAATCCGCCCACGCCTGCCGCTGGATCTCGTCGGGGTCCGCGAGGAGTTTCTCCAGGGGCTCCGCTGCCTTTGAGGAGGGAGCGGGCAACTGGACGAGGGTGTCGTAGAGGTACTCGCAGGCTTCGGCCTCGGTGGGGAAGCGCCGGATCACGCTGTCCTGGGAGCGTTGCCGCAGCCCGACGGCCCAGGCGTCCGCCTCACGGCGCAGGAAGTAGAAGGCGTCCGGTTGCACGGGCACGTCGTGGACACCGGCGATCTCGTAGAACGCCTCGGGAATGCCCGACTCGCGGAGCCTTTCGACGAGTTCTTCGCTGTCCATCGGGTCCGTTCCGTCGCCTGCCTCAGAGGTGGCCCGGCCGGGAGGTACCGAGGCCACCTTGGGCATGGTCGCGTCAGGCGGGCAGCTCGACCAGTTTGTGTTCCTTGGCGAGCGTCGGGATGTTCTGCGCCGTCACGTACTGCAGTCCCAGGCCGGGTTGGTCGAACCAGGGCCGGATCGGGCCGGCCTCGACGGTGAACGGCTTGAGGATCCGGTAGAGGTGATAGCTGTACGCGCAGTTCTCGACGTACTGGTCGAGGTTGCTCGGCGGGATCGCTCGCTTGGCGTACGGCGTGCCCGCGGGGGCGAGGAAGTTGCCGAGACCGCTGCCGAAGAGGTCGACCAGCTGGCCCTTGCGGAGCGTCACCGGGTGCTCGACCGGCTTGCCGTTCTTCAGGACGAAGCCTTGGTTGTCGGGGTACCACCAGCCCGGCTTCCCCGTCGTGAGGTCCGTCTGCCAGTAGCACGCGAGGAACCGCTTGGCGGATGTGTGGTCGGTGCGCTGGTAGCCCTTCAGCATCTTGCCCAGAGCCCCTGTCCGGGGCAGGTACCTGGGTCCCAGCCGCCAGTCGTCGAGGTAGTAGGGCTGGTACTGCGTCGTCGGAGCGGTATTGGTCCCGCGGGTGCGGTGCGTGGTCGGGCAGTGGGCCTTGTGTCCTGCATGGGGGCCGTGGTCGGCGTGGGCTGTGGCCGGTGCGCCGCCGATCAGCAGGAGAAGCGAGGCGACAGCGCTCCCCACCAAGGCGCGTGGTACGCGCATTCGGTGTCCTTTCACTTCGGGCGCCAACCGGGCGCCGCGTGAAGCGGCGGGCGGCTGGTTTCGACGACCGCCTGCCCGCCTCATCGTGGTCCAGGGCCCATTTCAGGCGTGGCATATGCCTGTGCGGGGAAGGCGTCGCGGACAGTCACCCGATCCGATGAGCACATTTCCTCGGACGGACGATGACGTGCGGCGAGTGCCGTACAGGGCACCGAGACATCAGCGCACGGTGCGGGCCGCAGCCGGCCGAGGCGGTCGTCACCACCACGGCCGGCGACCACGGCGGCGCTCACTTCCGCCCCTGGTCGACAGCATCCCGCCCGTGGCCGGAAATCCGGCCGTCGACGTCACCGACCCGAGGCCGACCGAGCCGGCCGCCGGTCCCGTACGGCGCTTCACCCGCACCGGGCTGGGCACCCTGCACGCGCTGGGCGCCGGGTCCGAGCCGGGCCCTTGCACAGCGGTGGGCGGTGGATTCGCGGGTGGCACCCGGAGGAGCCGGACGGATCCGAAGGCCAACGGCCGCCCCTCTTCCACGGATTCGTGGCCGCCCGCGGCGAGATGACCCCACGCGGCCGGAGCCCCGTACCCGGGGTGCCGGGGCTCCGGCCGCGCGACGGTCGGACGCACCGGGCCTGCCGAGCCGTGGAAGCAGGTCTTCGAACGTCGACCTCCACGTCGCCGACGCGGTACGGCGCCGTCGGCTTCCCGGCGAGGGCCGGTGACGCCGTTCGAGTCCGAGCCGCACTCATGTACCGGTTTTCGCGGCGGTGATCGGTATCGTCCGCCCCAGCGGGTCTGCAGCACGACGGCCCACGAGGAGGAGGGTCGCCATGGCGGATCGCGCGCAGGGAACGCCGCCCGACGACGGATTCCTGGCCCGTACGGCGGAGCGCGGGCAGCCGAGCGCCCATGACGCGGTGCGTCTCGCCCTGGTGATCGGTGCCCTCGGTGTGGTCTTCGGCGACATCGGGACCAGCCCGATCTACACCCTCCAGACCGTGTTCAACCCGAGCGATCCGCACCCCGTCCCCGTCACCACCCAGAACGTGTACGGGGTGGTGTCGCTGGTGTTCTGGTCAGTGATGATCATTGTGACGGTCACGTATGTGCTGCTGGCGATGCGCGCCGACAACGACGGCGAGGGCGGCATCATGGCGCTGATCACCCTCGTACGGCGGTGGGGCTCACAGCGGAGCCGGCGGGTGACGGCCGCGCTGACCGCGCTGGGCGTCTTCGGCGCCTCGCTGTTCTTCGGCGACAGCATGATCACCCCGGCGATCTCGGTGCTGTCCGCGGTCGAGGGGCTCAAGGTCGTCCAGCCGTCGCTGGGCACCGCGGTCGTACCGATCACGGCGCTGATCATCGTGCTGCTCTTCCTGGTCCAGCGTCGGGGAACCGCGGCGGTGGGCCGGGTGTTCGGGCCGGTCATGATCGCCTGGTTCCTGGCCATCGGCGCCTGCGGTGTCGCCGGCATCGCCTCCCACCCGGCGATCCTCCGGGCCCTGTCACCCACCTACGCCCTGGGTTTCCTGTTCGGCCATTTCGGCACCGCCTTCTTCGCCCTGGCGGCGGTCGTGCTCGCGGTCACCGGCGCGGAGGCGCTCTACGCCGACATGGGGCACTTCGGCCGCCGGTCCATCACCCGCGCCTGGCTGTTCTGCGTCTTCCCCGCGTGCATCCTCAGCTACTTCGGCCAGGGCGCCCTGATCCTCGCCGACCCGCACAACATCAGCAGCCCCTTCTTCCTGCTCGTGCCCCACTGGGGCCGGTGGCCGATGGTCCTGCTGGCCACGGCGGCCACCGTCATCGCCTCCCAGGCAGTGATCACCGGCGCGTACTCGGTCACCTCCCAGGCCGCCCAGCTCGGCTACCTGCCCCGGCTGCGGATCGCGCACACCTCCGAATCCACCATCGGCCAGATCTACGTCCCCTGGATCAACTGGCTGCTCATGGTCTCGGTCCTCACCCTGGTCTTCGCCTTCCGCAGCTCCACCGCACTCGCCTTCGCGTTCGGCATGGCGGTCACCGGCACCATCACCATCACCACCCTGCTGTTCTTCTACGTCGCCCGCGCCAAGTGGGGCACGCCCAGGTGGCTGATCGGCATCGGCGCAGCCGTGCTCCTCTTCGTGGACCTGCTGTTCGTGGCGGCCAACATGACCAAGTTCGTCCACGGAGCGTGGCTGCCGCTGCTGATCGGCATCACCGCGTTCACCGTCATGACCACCTGGCAACGCGGCCGCGAACTCGTCACCGCCGAACGGGCACGGATTGAAGGCCCGCTGCCCGAGTTTGTCGACGAACTCCGCTCGGGCAAGGTGGCGACGCTCCGGGTCCCCGGCACGGCCGTCTTCCTCAACCGGGGCAAGCAGACCGCGCCCCTGGCCATGCGCGCCAACGTCCAGCACAACCACGTCCGGCACGACCAGGTCGTGATCCTCTCCCTCGAGACCCAGCCCGTGCCCCGCGTCCCGGCCGACCGGCGGGTCGTCGTCGACGACCTCGGTTACGCCGACGACGGGATCATCCACGTCACCGCCCGGTTCGGCTACATGGACACACCGGACGTGCCCGGCACCCTGGCCATGCTCGAACCGGCGCAGACCGAGGGACCGTTGCAGCTCGACCAGGCGTCCTACTTCCTGTCGAAGATCGACCTCCGGCGCGGCACGTCACCGACGCTGGCGCCCTGGCGCAAGCGACTGTTCATCGCCACCTCCTACATCACCGCAGACGCCGCCGAGCACTTCGGCCTCCCCCGCGACCGCACGGTCATCATGGGCTCGCACATCGAGGTGTAGGCCCGCCGGTCGCCGTAGGAGCGGCCGGTGACGTGGGCGGCGCCGCGGACGGGGGTGTGCGGCGTTTCGCCGGACCGTCGGCGGGAAACCCGGCTTCGCCCATCGGGGGACTCGCGACACGGCCCGCCGGACGCGGGGTCGTCGAGGGAAGGACCCGCGCATGGCATACGACGAGCCGCCCAGCACGGCCCTGGTGACCGGGGCGTCGTCCGGAATCGGCGCCGAGTACGCCGCCCGGCTGGCCCGGCGGGGCTGGGACCTGGTGCTGGTCGCCCGGCGCGCCGAACGGCTCGACGCCTTGGCGGGACGGCTGCGCGAGGAGACCGGGGCCGCGGTGGAGCCGATGGTGGCCGACCTGGCGCAGTCGTCCGGCCTCGCCCGGGTCACGGAGCGCGTCGCCGAAGCGGACGTGGGGCTGCTGGTGAACAACGCGGGGATCAACGGGTACGGGCCCTTCGCCGAGGCCGATTCCGCCCTGCTCACCAAGGTGGTCGAGGTGAATGTCGTGGCGCCGACGGTGCTGACCCGTGCCGCCGTCCCCCGGATGGTGACGCGCGGCCGTGGTGCGATCGTCAATGTCGCCTCGCTGCTGGCCTTCGCGGGCGGCCTGCCGCCCGGTCCGCTCCCCCACCGGGCCGTCTACGGGGGCACCAAGGGGTACCTGGTGACGTTCACCAGGACCCTCGCCGCCGAGCTGGGGGACACGCCGGTGCACGTCCAGGTCGTCTGCCCCGGGCTCACCGCCACCGAGTTCCACCTCGGCACGGGCGAGGCTCCCGTCGCCGGCGAGGCACGGGTGCACGACGAGGGCGGCATGCCGGCCGCCGACGTGGTCACCGCGTCCCTCGCCGCACTGGACACCCGGGAAGTGGTGTGCGTGCCGGGCCTGTCCGACCCCGGCGCCGTGACCCGACTGGCCGACGCGGAACTCGCCCTGCGCAACGGCTCCGGCGCCGGCTTGGCCCCCCGCTACCGCCCTGCGGAGCGCCCGTACGGCTGAACCCGCAACCCGGCGGCCCCCGGGAGATTGGGACGCTTGCCCTGGCGGCGGTCCCCGGATCCCATCGGCGTGGCGAGCCGGCCACCCGGCCGGCGGCCCTGCCAGACCGGCATGCCGCCGTCGACGGGAACGCGGCCGCCCACGGGTGAAGGGACCCGGTCGCCGGTTCAGGACGGGGACGCCCGCCTGCGCCTCCGCACCAGCAGCAGGGCGGCGGCGCCCAGTGCGAGGACCCCGGCGCCCGCACCCGCCCACAGGGCGGCCGGTGATCCGTCCCGGCCACCGTGGCCGACGGACCCCTGAGTGACGGTGAGGTAGCCCGTCCTCGTCACCCGCCCCTGGTGGCTGACGACGGTGACGGGGTAGGAGCCGGGCCTCAGGCCGGGCCTGATCCGCGCCGGACCCCAGAAGACCGGGTCCTCCTCCTCATGGCCCTTGACGACGTCGAACGTGAGCTTGGCCGGGGCCTGGAACGCGGGCGAGGTCGCGGTCATCCGCTCCTCCTCTCCGGGATCCGGGTTCGCGTCCTGCCACCTGACGTACACCGTCCTGCCCGCCGGGATCGCGAAGCCCTTGGCCCGGGCGCTGAACACGTAACCCTCCTTCCCGAAGAACGCGGGGCCCCTGGCCTTGCCCAGATAGTCGTCGTCACCGGGGCGGGCCGAGCGCACCTTCAGCGGAGCCTCGGCCCTCCTCCTCCCGTGGGCGTCGGTCACCCACACGGGGTAGGTCCCGTCCTTGAGCGTGCGCCGCAACGGCACGTCGAGGGCATGGAACGTGCGGGTGTTGTTCCAGGACTTCTTGTCGTGGGCGAGGCGGACCGGGGAGGTGAATGCCGCGCAACGGACCGTGAAGGAGGTACCGGTCTCCCCGGGGTACAGGTCGTCGAAGAACAGGTTCACCTTGACGCCCGGCCGGGCGTTGCCGCCTGAGTCCACCTCGATGGACGGACGCCTCGGCGGCTTGACCTCGATGGTGTCACGGGCCACGACCTTGCCTCGGGCCTTGACGACGAGTGGATACGTTCCGGGCCTGGCCGACGCCGGGATGGGCGCCCTGGTGCCTTCTCCGCCGGTGTCCCGCGCAGGGTCGCCCAGCCGGATCGGAGCCGCGAAGACCGGCGACTCGGCGACCAGGTGCACGCCCGGCTTCGTGTCGTAGTTGAGCACGTCGATACCGATGGCCTCGCCGGGGCGCGGGCCCGCGAACGCCTGGCTGATCGTCGGAGGGTCCTGGGCGGCCGCGGCCGGCCGGGCCAGGCCTCCACAACTCAGCACTCCACCGCATACGCCGACGGCCACGATGCACTGCCAGCTCGCCCGCATGGCGCCCCCTCTCTCGCTCACCGAGGAAGAGGGAAAGAGCGACGCGGCGGTTGTCCGTCATCGGCCGTCCGCACCGGGGCGGGCCTGTCGTTTTAGAGAGAACTTTTAGAGAGAACACAGAGCTTCCGGCTGCTGGCGCCGGCGTACGCCCGGCGCTACACCAGTTATGCCATGTCCAGTTATGCCATGGCCATGACAGAACCTGGCCGCCGCCAGGTTCCCCGGTCCGAGGAGTGACCCCCATGAACTTCTCCCTGGTACAGACGTTCCGCACCGGGCGCCCCGTCGTGCAGGCCATGTTCCGCCCGGTGAGCGGTTTCCTCTCCTCGTAACGCCCCCAGAAGGAAAGGAAGTTCTGGCACCGGCCGCAGGCACGAGAGCCCCTCCCGTCGGCGAGGGGCTCTCACGTGTGCCCTGCGGGCCGGAAGTCGCCCGCACACAGGGCCTCACCCCGGGAAGCCGGTGCGCATGGCCCCGCCGGGCGGACGGGTGCACGCCGGGCCTGCCGCCCGGCAAGGGTTCCGTTCAGCGCCCCGGAGCAACGGTCCGCACCGGCGGGCAGCCGGGCGCCTTCGCGCACCGCCGGGTCAGCTCGTCCCCCTTCGGGATTCCGCCGGGCCGGCCCTGCGCCGCAGAGAACAGAACGCCCCCCGCGACCCGTTGACGACTCTCCTGCGCGCCCCTACATTGCGGTCGCAGCCGTCGAAATGAAACGTTTCAATCACCCGCGACTGCCCACATCACTGCTCCGCATCGCTGCGGACATGTCAGCGGCACTGCACCGGCTCACCGCCCACCCGCCGCACCGGCTCACCCCCCACCCGCCCCGCATTCCGGCGGCCAGAGAGAAGGAGTACGGCCTTGAACAGTGACGCAACGCATCACAGAGCTCCGGCCCGGGCCGAAGCAGACCGCAGCCGTCCCAGCAGGCGATCCTTCCTCAGTACCGGCTCGGGCGTCGCGGTCGGCGTCGTGGCCGCCGGCGTGCTGTCGCCTCAAGGTGCCGCGGCAGCGGACGCGCGCACTGCCGCCCCCGTGCCCGTCGGCCTGACGAGTGCCCACTGGATCTGGCATGCCGAGGGCGATCCCCGCGTCACCGCTCCCGCCGCCTTCCGGTACTTCCGCACGACCTTCGACGTCCCGGCGGGCAACGCCAGTGACGCCCGACTCCTCATCACCGGTGACGACACCGTGGATGTCTGGCTGAACGGGCAGCACCTGGCTGCTTCCGCCCGCACCACGGACTCATGGCAGAACGCGCTCTACGTGGACCTGAGTCCCGCGCTCACCGCCGGGGGCAACACGATCGCGGTCGCCTCCCGGAACAACGGCGGACCGGCCGGGCTCCTGGGCTACGCCCACGTCACGACGGACAGCGGCACGGCCGACTTGATCACGGACGGCAGTTGGCGGTCGGCGCAGACCGTCCCCGCAGGGTGGGAGAAGCCCGCCTTCGACGACTCCGGCTGGTCGGCCGCCGTGGACCTGGGCGCCTACGGCATCTCCCCGTGGTACTCCGACGTCACCGTCCCCGATCTCCCGGCGGCGTCGCCGCTGAGCGTCACGGGCCTCACCGTCGAGCACCAGACCACTCCTGTGGGGGTTGACGTTGCTCAGCCGCGGTTCGGCTGGACCCTGCAGTCCACGACGCCTCAGCAGCACCAGGCGGCCTACCAGATCCAGATCTCCTCGACCAGCGCTCCCACCGGCGACGTCTGGGACAGCGGACGCGTCCCTTCGGCCCAGCAGATCGACATCGCCCCCAACGGATCCTCGCTGAGCAGCCTCAGCCGGTACTACTGGCGGGTGCGCGTATGGGACACCCACGCCCGGTCAAGCGCCTGGAGCGACCCGCAGTGGTTCGAGACCGGCTTGCTCGACTCGGCCGGCGAATGGCGCGGAGCCTTCGTCGGGCAGGCCCCTGCACCGAACTTCGCGGGAGCGAGCTGGATCTGGTACCCGGAAGGGAGCCCGGCGTCCTCGGCACCGGCCGGCACCCGTTACTTCCGTCGCACTCTCACACTCGCCGGTGCCCCGTCCAGCGCTCTCCTGGCCATCACCGGCGACGACACGGCCGACGTCTGGGTCAACGGCGTCCTGGTCAGCTCCTCGCCGAGGGTCGGTGACTCCTGGCAGAGCGCCGCTCTCATCGACCTCACCTCGCACCTGACGGCCGGCGCCAACACCCTCGCGGTCTCCTGCACCAACACCAGCGTCTCCCCCGCCGGCCTGCTCGCCAAGCTCATCCTGCCGGCCGGTCAGGTCGTCAACAGCGACGCCTCCTGGAAGGTCTCCCGGTCCGGGCCGACGGGCTGGAACACCACGGGCTTCGACGACAGCGCCTGGACCACGGCGATGCCCGTCGCGCCGGCCGGGAGCGGCCCATGGGGCGTCCACGTGCGAGTGACCACACCCGCGCCCATGCTCCGCAAGCGCTTCACTGTCTCACAACCCGTCACCTCCGCCCGGCTCCTGACGACCGCGCTGGGTCTGCACGAAACGCGCCTGAACGGCGCCAGGATCGGCTCCGAGGTCCTGGCGCCGGGCTGGACCGACTACAAGAAGCGTCTGCAGTACAAGGTCTTCGATGTGACCTCCCACATCCAGCAGGGCGCCAACGCCCTTGCGGCCTGGCTGGGCAACGGCTGGTACAGCGGCAGCATCGGCTTCGCCGGCACCGGGCTCTACGGATCGCAGCCCTGGTACTCCGCCCAGCTGCTGCTCACCTTCGCCGACGGCTCCACCCGGACCATCGCCACGGACAGCAGCTGGAAGACCACCACCGGAGCGATCAGGACCGATGACCTGTACAACGGCGAGACCTTCGACGCGCGTCTGGACATCGCCCACTGGGACGACGCCGACTTCGACGACACTTCTTGGGCCGCCGTCACCGTGGCGTCGTTCTCTCCGCCCGTCCTGGTGTCCCAGGTCGACGCCGGCGTCACCGTGCAGGCGGAGTTGTCGCCCACAGCCATCAGCCAGCCGCAGCCCGGCGTGTGGATCCTGGACCTCGGGCAGAACTTCGCGGGCTGGAACCGGCTGTCACTGACCGGCCCGGCGGGCACCACGATCACGATGCGACACGGCGAAGTCCTCAACCCCGACGGCACTCTCTACACCGCCAACCTGCGCAAGGCCCAGGCAACAGACCGCTTCGTCCTCGCCGGCACCGGCTCCGCCGAGACGTACGAGCCCCGGTTCACCGTCCACGGCTACCGCTACGTCGAGCTCACCGGGCTCCCCGCCGGCGTCGTCCCGACGAAAAGCACGCTCACCGGCCGGGCCGCCTGGACCAATGCGGACCGGCTCGGCACGTTCACCGCCTCGAACCCACTGCTCGACAAGCTTCAGCACAACATCACGTGGGGCCAGCGCAGCAACATGCTCTCCCTCCCCACGGACTGCCCCCAGCGCGACGAGCGGCTCGGCTGGACAGGAGACATCGCCGCCTTCTGCGCCACCTCCACATTCAACCTGGACACTCACCGGTTCCTGGCCAAGTTCGTCGACGACCTGGTCGACGACCAGCAGTCCAGCGGAGCCTTCACCGACGTCGCACCGGCCGTGACAAGCGGGTCCGGCACGGCCGGCTGGGGCGACGCAGGCGTGATCGTCCCGTACACCCTGTGGCAGCGCTTCGGGGACGTACGCATCGTGGACCGGCACTTCCCTGCGTTCACGCGCTGGGTCGACTACCTGCACAACACCGCGGGCAGCAACCTGATCCGCAACCAGCAGACGTACGGCGACTGGCTCAACGTCGGCGACGAAACACCCCACGACCTCGTCTGCACCGCGTACTTCGCCTGGGCCGCCCGCCTGGTGGCGCGGATGGCCGAAGCCACCGGCCGTGCGGCCCAGGCCACCTCCTACGGGCAGTTGGCCGACCGGACGGCAGCCGCCTTCGCGGGCCGCTACATAGGACCGGACGGCTCCATCGGCACCAACACCCAGACCGGGTACGTGCTCGCGCTCGCCTTCGGCCTGGTGCCCACCGCCCTCGTCCAGCGGGCCGCGGACAAACTCGCCGCCAAAGTCGCAGCCTGCAACGGGCATCTGACCGTCGGCTTCCTCGGGGTGGAGAACCTCCTGACCGTCCTGGCGGACAACGGCCACCCGGATGTCGCCTACGACATCCTGCTCCAGACCGACTACCCCGGCTGGGGTTACATGATCGACCGGGGCGCCACCACCATCTGGGAGCGCTGGGACGGCATCCGCACCGACGGCTCCTTCCAGGACCCGGGCATGAACTCCTTCAACCACTACGGCCTCGGCTCCGTCGGTGACTTCCTGTACCGGTACGTCGCCGGGCTGAGCCCGGCCGCCCCGGGCTACCGGGCCCTGCGCATCGCCCCCCGGCCCGGCGGCGGACTGACCTCGGCCTCGGGTACCTACCGGACACCGTTCGGGACCGCCGAAAGCAGCTGGTCCGTCTCGGGAGGCACGGTGACGCTCAACGTCACCGTGCCCGTGAACGTCACCGCAACCGTGGTCGTACCCACCTCGCAGCCCGGTTCGGTCGACGCTCCCCCGCAGGCCGTGCCGGCCGGCACCGCCACATACCACCTTCCTGCCGGCAACTACACCTTCACCGCGGCGACCTGAATCCGTCCCAGGACCGGGGCTGGGCGCTCATCCGGCTCAGCCCCTCCTGCACCACCGGTGGAAAAAAATAGTAGCCATGTACATAGTAGCCATGTACTGTATTCGCCATGAGCAAGGATCTCGAAGGAGCCACGCCCGGCTTCCTGGTGTGGCGGTTGTCGATGAAGTGGCGCGTCGCCGTGGACCGGGCGGTGGCCCCGCTGGGGCTGACCCACGCGCAGTACGCACTGGTGGCGTCGCTCCACGGCATGCACCGCTCCGGCCTGCGCCCCAGCCAGCGACTCCTCGCCGACCACACCGGACTGGAGGCGCTCTACGTCTCCAAGCTGGCCCGCGCCCTGGAGTCGGCCGGCCTGGTGGAACGCACCCGGGACCCCGCCGACCCGCGCGCGGTGCAACTCGCGCTCACCGAACGGGGAGGCGAGGTGACCCGGAAGGCGATCGACGTGGTCCAGGGGCTGCTGCGGCAGCTGCTGGCACCCCTCGGCGGACCCGGGAGTCCGCGCGCCCGGGAGTTCACCCGGGAACTGACGATCCTGCTCGACGCACCACTCGACCCGTTCGGCACCACCGACCACGAGACGGAGCAGTCATGACCACCACCGCCCCCCTCGCCGACCCCCGCACCATCGCCCTCGCCCACTACGCCTCGCGCGCCGTCCTGGAGCGCACACTGGCCCCCTACGGCACCACTTTCCTGCAGAACGTCACCCTGCGGCTCGTCGCCGTCTCGGACGGTCCGCTCGAGCGGGCGGCGCTGGCCGACGGCGTCACCGGCGCGGTGAAGGTCGATGCGGCGGAAGCGCACGGGGTGATCGACGAGCTGATCGCCACTGGGCTGCTCGTGGCAGCGGACTCATCCCATGTGGACATCACCGACGCGGGCCGGGAGCTGTACGCCAGGACATCCGCCGAGGTGGGACCGGTGTCGGCCAGGATCTGGGCCGGCATCCCGGACGAGGACCGCGCCGTGGCCGGCCGGGTACTCGCCCTGGTCGCCGAGCGGGCCGACGCGGAGCTGGCCGCGCTGGAGAGCCGCCAGGGCTAGAAAGGGACCGGGTGCGCGGGAAGCCCCGAGCGGCCTGCAGATAGTGGAATATTGAACGAACGCGTTCCGTTGTGGCCGTCGAAGGAGGTCACGAGTGGAGGCGCAGGTGGAGACCACGTACTACGGCCACGGCACGCCGGCCGAGCGCTGGGAGCGCGCGCAGCAGTTCTTCGACGCGAAGGACTACGCGAGCGCGGCGCGGGTGCTGACCGGGCTGGTCGAGGAGGTGCCGGAGCAGACCGGGCCGCGGCTCCTGCTGGCCCGTGCCTACTACCACTCGGCCCAACTGCGCAACGCGGAAGCCGAGTTGCGGGTCATCGTGGAGCGCGACCCGGTCGAGCACTACGCCCGGCTGATGCTGGGGCGAACGCTGCAGCGGCAGGCCCGGCACGCGGAGGCGGAGCCGCATCTGCGGATCGCCTCGGCGCTCGCGGGCGACTTCCCGCAGGAGTGACGCCGCACGGCGTGGGCCCGGTTCCCGGCAGGGAGCCGGGCCTTCGGCACGCCCGGACACGGTGAAGCCCCGGCTCTTGCAGATAGCTCCCCGCCGTGCCGCCGCCGAGCCGGTCGGGGCCGGTGTGGCCGCCTCGTAGGCGCGGCGGGCTCGATCCGGGGCGGTTCCGCGGGCGGGCCGAACCGGATGGCAGTGCACCGGCAGCCGCCCCGCACTCTCCGTGGCTCGGTGCGAAGGTGCCGGCGGCCACTGGCCGGACCGCGAAAAGACTGAGTTCCCCGGGGTGTTGGTGGTGCGAGCCACAGAGGCCGACGGGGTGGCATGGCATCCTGACGCGATGGCACCTCCCCGTGATCACGCACCGCTCGCCGAGCGCGTCGAGGAACTCCTCGCCGCCGGCGGCCCCTTGCCCATCGTCGCCGCCGGGCAGCCGGTGCTGCGGCGCCGCACCGAGCCGTACGACGGCCAGCTCGGTCCCGCCCTGCTCGCCCGTTTCATCGAGGCCCTGCGCGTCACCATGCACGCTGCGCCCGGCGTGGGTCTCGCCGCACCCCAGGTCGGCGTGGAGCTGCGGATCGCGGTCCTCGAGGATCCGGCGCCGGTGCCCGAGGAGGTGGCGGTGGCCCGGGGCCGGGTGCCGCAGCCGTTCCGCGTTCTGGTCAACCCGGTGTACGAGCCCGTGGGCACCGTACGCGCAGCTTTCTTCGAGGGCTGCCTCAGCGTGCGGGGCTGGCAGGCGGTGGTGTCCCGGCACGCCGAGGTGCGGCTGCACGGCGAGGACGAGCACGGCCACGCGCTGGACGAGGTGTTCACCGGGTGGCCCGCCCGGATCGTCCAGCACGAGACGGACCACCTCGACGGCACCCTCTACCTGGACCGCGCCGAACTGCGCTCCCTGTCCACGAACGAGGCGGTCGCCGCGCTGTGGAACCGGCCGACGCCCCGGGCGGCGGCCGATGCGCTCGGCTTCGAACTGCCGTAGGACGTAGGTCAGTTGTCCCGGTACGCCTCGAGCAGTCGCAGCCACACCTCGCTCAGCGTCGGGTACGACGGGACCGCGTGCCACAGACGGCCGACCGGGACGCGGCCGGCGACCGCGACGGTGGCCGAGTGGATGAGTTCGCCGACGCCGGGGCCGACGAAGGTGACACCCCGCAGGATCTCGTCCTCCAGGTCGACCACCATGCGGGCGCGGCCCTTGTAGCCGTCGCCGTACAGGCCCGCGCCCGCGACGGCGGAGAACTCGACGTCGACGGCGCGGACCCGGTGGCCCGCCTGTTCGGCCTCGGCGAGGGAGAGGCCGACCGCGGCGGCCTCGGGATCGGTGAAGACGACCTGGGGTACGGCGTGGTGGTCGGCGGTGGCCGCGTGCGCGCTCCAGGGCTCCTCCAGCACGGGGTCGCCGGCCGCGCGGGCGGCGATGGCGGCGCCCGCGATGCGGGCCTGGTACTTGCCCTGATGGGTGAGCAGGGCGCGGTGGTTGACGTCGCCCACCGCGTACAGCCAGTCCGTGCCGGTCACACGGAGGGTGTCGTCGACGTCCAGCCAGGAGCCCGGTTCCAGGCCGACGGTGTCGAGGCCGATGTCGTCGGTGTGCGGGACGCGGCCCGTGGCGAAGAGGATCTCGTCGGCCTCGAACCGGTCGCCCGCGGCGGTGACGGCCACGACCGTGCCGTTCTCGCGGGTGACGGACTCGACGGAGGTGCCGGTGCGGACGTCGACACCCGCCTCCATGAGGGCGTCGGCGACCAGCTCCCCGGCGAAGGGTTCCATGCGGTTCAGCAGGCCCTTGCCGCGCACCAGGAGGGTGACCCGGGAGCCGAGGGCCTGCCAGGCGGTGGCCATCTCGGTGGCGACGACACCGCCGCCGACGACGATCAGCCGGCCGGGGGCGGCCTGGGCGCTGGTGGCCTCGCGGCTGGTCCAGGGCCGGACGTCGGCGAGGCCGGGCAGGTCGGGCAGCTGGGCGCGGGTTCCGGTGGCGACGGCGACGGCGTGCCGGGCGGTGAGGGTCGTGACGGTGCCGTCGGGGGCCGTCACGGTGACCGTGCGGGGGCCGGAGAGCCGCCCGTGGCCGCGGTGGAGGTCGGCACCGATGCCGTCCAGCCAGGCGACCTGGCCGTCGTCCTTCCAGTGGGAGGTGTACTCGTCCCGGCGGGCGAGGACGGCCGGGGTGCCGAGCGGGCCCTGGACCGCCTGGGCGAGGCCGGGCAGCCGGCGTGCGTCCGCCTGGGCGATGACCGGCCGGAGCAGGGCCTTGCTGGGCATGCACGCCCAAAAGGAGCACTCCCCGCCGACCAGTTCGCTCTCCACGACCGCGGTGGTGAGACCGGCCGCACGGGTGCCGCCGGCGACGTTCTCCCCCACGGGCCCGGCCCCGAGCACCACGACGTCGTACGCGATGGATTCCGTTTCCGTCATGGGGTCAGTCTGGTGGGTGGTGTGCGGGACGGCCACATGGGTACGTGCGCGGAACACAGACGTGCACGTGTGGAATAGGCGGCCCGGCGGTCGTGTTTCCGCCCTCGGCACACCCCCACCCCAGGAAGAGGGACTGACGCCATGACCACCACCGTGGAGCTCACCAAGGAGAACTTCGACCAGACGGTCACCGAGAACGGGTTCGTTCTCATCGACTTCTGGGCGTCCTGGTGCGGGCCCTGCCGCCAGTTCGCTCCCGTGTACGAGAAGGCCGCCGAGGACAACCCGGACCTGGTCTTCGGCAAGGTGGACACCGAGGCCCAGCCCGAGCTGGCGCAGGCCTTCGGCATCCAGTCCATCCCGACGCTCATGATCGTCCGCGACCAGGTCGCCGTCTACGCCCAGCCTGGGGCACTGCCCGAGGCCGCGCTGACCGACATCATCGGGCAGGCCCGCAAGCTGGACATGGACGAGGTCCGCAAGAGCATCGCGGCCCAGGAGGGCACCGCGCAGTAGCCCGCTAGAACGGGTACGGCGCCACGTCGCCGCGTACGGTCGTCCAGCGCAGCTCGGTGAAGGCGTCCAGGTTCGCCTCGCCGCCGAAGCGGGCGCCGGTGCCGGACGCGGCGACGCCGCCGAAGGGGGCCACGGCCTCGTCGTTCACGGTCTGGTCGTTGACGTGCACGATGCCGGTCGGGATCCGCTCGGCGAGGTCGAGGGCCCGGGCGGTGTCCCGGGTGACGATGCCGAGGGAGAGGCCGTAGGGGCTGTCCGCGGCGAGCGCGGCCGCCTCGTCGGGGGTGGCGAAGGAGCGCACCGGTGCGACCGGGCCGAAGACCTCCTCGGCGTACGCCGGGGTGCCGTCGTCGGCGCCGGCCAGCACGGTGGGCCGGTAGAAGAGCCGTTCGTGGGTGCCGCCCGCGGCGATCTTGGCGCCGCGGGCGGCGCTCGTGCGCACCAGGCCGTCGATCTTGGCGAGCTGTCCCGCGTCGATGACCGGGCCGAGGTGGACCTGCTCGCGGTGGGGGTCGCCGACGGCCAGCGAGTCGGCCTTGGCGGCGAGCCGCTCGACGTACTCGTCGTAGAGCGAGGCGTGGACGAGATGGCGGCCGGTGGTCATGCAGATCTGCCCCTGGTGGAAGAACGAGCCCCAGGCCGCGGTGGAGATCACGGCGTCGAGGTCGGCGTCCTCCAGCACGATCAGGGCGGAGTTCCCGCCGAGTTCCAGATGGGCCCGCTTGAGGTGGCGGCCGGCCGCCTCGCCGACGGCGCGGCCCGCCGCGGTCGAACCGGTGAAGGAGATGACGGGCACGAGCGGGTCCTCGACCAGTGCCCGGCCCGTCTCCGCGCCGCCGGGCAGCACATGCAGCAGGTCCTCGGGCAGGCCGGCCGCCGCGAAGACGGCGGCGAGGGCGAGACCACCGCAGACGGCGGTGCGCGGATCCGGCTTCAGCACCACCGCGTCGCCGAGCGCGAGGGCCGGTGCGACGGAGCGGATGGACAGGATCAGCGGCGCGTTGAACGGGGAGATCACGCCCACCACGCCGACCGGGACCCGCCGGGTGTACGACAGCCGCGGTGCCTCGCTGGGCAGCACCTGGCCCGTGGGGCGGGAGGCCAGCGCGGCCGCCTCGTAGCACTCCTGGGCGGCCATATGGAGCTCGAAGTCCGCCTTGCCCGGTACCGATCCGGACTCCCGCACCAGCCACTCGCGCAGTTCGCCGGCGTGCTCGGTGAACAGGTCGCCCGCCCGGCGCAGCACCTGGGCCCGCTGGAAGTGCGGTGCGCGGCCCCAGGCCGCCTGCGCGGCCCGTGCGGCTCGCGCGGCACGGCCGACGTCCTCGGGCGCGGCGAGGGTGATGGTTCCGAGCGCGTCGCCGGTGGCGGGCTCGGTCACGGTGTGAGCGGATCCGGCCAGGATGCGGTCCTGCCACGTCTTCGGGTCGAGCAGCGGCATACGGCTCTCCGATCGATCGCCGGGCGGTACGGCTGCGGTCTGAGCAGGCTTCCCGACACACCGGGGGGACGCCCTCGGGCGCACCGGACCAGGGCACAGGTTCAGCCTCCCGCACCACCAATTCGTTGAGCGCGAAACTACATCCGGCGCGCGCCCCTTGGGAAGTGGAGACCGGGCCTCGCAGGGACGCGAGTCCGGGGCCCGGCGGCTGGGGCCGACCAGGCGATGGGCGGGACTACAGGGCTGGGGAGGGAGCTTCGGCGGTGGGTCAGCGGGGACAGCAGGACCCCGAAGCACTGGGACGGCGGGCTCAGGGGCCGACGCGGTGAGGGGGCTTCGGGAGGGGCACGTCGCCACTGCCGAGCCGGAGGCCGCGGGCCGGCCCGGCCCCGGGGCCGGAACTGCGGGAGCCGACCGGGCTCCGGGACCCCCACGGAGCGGCTTCGAGACCGGGCCCGTCGACGCTCCCGAGCCGCGGACCGCGGGCCGGCCCGGCCCCAGGGCCGAGACGGTGGGGCCGACCGGCTCCGGCACTGGGACGCGGCGCCCACGAGACCGGGCACGTCGCCACTCCCGAGCCGGAGGCCGCGGGCCGGCCCGGCCCCAGGCCCGGGACAGTGGGGGGCCGGCCGAGCCCCGGGAGCCCGACGCGGCGCCCGCGAGACCGGCCCGTTCACGCTCCCGAGCCGGGGCCGCGAAGCCGAGCCGGGTGCGGGGCCACAGCGGCGGAGGCGACCGGGCTGCGGACAGGGTCAGCTGGAATCGCGGTGGATCACCGAGGCGCCCAGGACCTTGTGTGCCTCCGGCTCGGCGCCGGGGTCGCGGACCGCTCGGTCGACGAGTTCGGCGAGTTCGCGGCCCGAGGGCAGCTCGACGTGCACCGTGCTGAGGCGGGGCCGCAGCAGCCGGCCGAGCATCAGGTCGTCGGCACCGATCACCGCCACGTCCTCGGGGATACGCAGACCCTCGTCCTGCAGGGCGCGCATCAGCAGCATCGCGTACTCGTCGTTGTAGGCGAACACCGCGTCCAGCCCCGACTCCCGCCAGTACGCGGCGAGTCGAGCGGCCGATTCCTCGGTGTACGCGAGCGGCAGCTCCGTGACGGCGGCGTCGGTGCCGCGCAGCGCCTCGCGCACGCCGGCGAGCCGGGGACGTGAGTAGGCCTCCAGGCCGGACTCCTCGGGCACCACGACGCCGATCCGGCGCCGCCCGCGCGTGTACAGATGGGCGCCCGCGCAGTGGCCGACGGCGTGGTGGTCCATCAGCAGGGCATGCGCGCCGTCGACGCGTCCGGGACCGAGGGTGACCACCGCCCGGGCGCCGGAGCGCTTGAGGACGCCGACGCCCTGCGGCCCGAGTCCCTCGCCGGGCACCAGGACGGCGACCGGCCGCAACTCCGCCCAGGCGCGGGCGGCTTCGTCCCCCTGGAGGCCGACGGTGCCGTACTGCACGACGGTGTAGTCGAGCCGGCCGAGCGCCCACTGCAGCTCGTTGAGGAACCTGCTGTAGAGGGGGCCCACCGGGATCGCCGGGGCGGGCATCAGGACCAGGCGGCTGTGTCCGGCGCGCAGGCTGCGGGCGCCGGCGTGGGGGACGTACCCCAGCTCCCGCGCGGCCTCGTGCACGCGCCGGCGTGTCGGTTCGCTGATCCTTACGGCGCTGGTGTTGTTGAGGACGTAGGACACGGTCGCGCGCGAGACGCCGGCCAGGCGGGCCACATCGGCACTCGTGGGCGTGTTCGGTATCTGCACCATGACAGACCGCATCTTGGCAGAGGGGTGGGGGCCGCGAGGAGGCGGGGCGACGTGGTTCAGCGTTCGACGAGATCCGGCCCCGGTGAGGCGTCCCGGTGCGGCGCGGTGACGAACCGGGCGGGGCGAGCGGCGGAGATGCTCGTCATGAACTGGTTCACCGGACCGGGTGCCAGGGGTCATGCCGCTCGGGGAAAGCGGCCCACCCGATGCCGCCGTCAGCGGCCGAGGGCGTCCACGCCGGGCGGCCGGGTGGCGGTCACGCGGGCGACCAGGTCGATCCAGCCGGCCTCCAGCCGCTCCATGGGCATCCCGCACGTCCTGGTCTGGTGGTAGATCAGGGCCGGGTCGAGCGAGGCCATCAGGGTCTGCGACAGCAGTTCGCAGTCGGCCTCCGGCACGATCCGCCGCAGCAGCATCATGACGTGCGTGCGCAGCGCGGTGACCGCGGGATGGGAGAGCCGGCGGGTGGGCTCCGTCTGGGCGGCCAGCTGGAGCTCGAGCCGCTCGGCCGAGCGGTACAGCACCGCCACCCCGAACGCCCGCAGCCGGTCCAGGGGCGGCGCGCCGGGTCCGAGCGGCGGTGGGCCGCCCAGGAAGTCGGCCTGCAGCTTCCGGTCCGAGTGGTCGAGCAGGGCCATCAGCAGTCCGGTGCGGTCGCCGAAGCGGCGGAAGACCGTGCCCTTGCCCACCTGGGCCGCCACCGCCACCGCCTCCATGGTGACCCCGGCGACCCCGTGCTCCGCGATCAGGCGGGCGGCGGCCTCCAGCAGCCGGGCCCGGTTGCGCGCCGCGTCGGCGCGCAGGCACGGCTCCTCCGGCCCCGCACCGACCTCCAGCAGCTGGGGCGCGTCGAGGGGCTCCTTGGGGGGCGGGAAAGGTGGCAGGGCGCTGGACATGAAGACAGGGTAAAGCACCCGGAACAAAACTGGACCGCGGTCCGCTTGCAGTGGTAGAAAATAAACGGACCTCGGTCCGGATCGTAACGGCGACGTTTCAGCCCCTTGGAGTTTCCATGTCTGTTCGCATCCTCGCGCTCGTCGGCAGCCTTCGTGCCGGTTCCACCAACCGCCAGCTCGCCGAGGCCGCCGTCAAGCTCGCTCCCGAGGGCGCCGAGGTCGTGGTGTTCGAAGGCCTGGCCGACATCCCCTTCTACAACGAGGACATCGACGTCGAGGGCGGCGTCCCGGCCACGGCCGCCAAGCTGCGTGCGGCCGCGCAGGACGCCGACGCGTTCCTCCTCTTCTCCCCCGAGTACAACGGCACCATCCCGGCCGTCCTGAAGAACGCCATCGACTGGCTGTCCCGCCCCTACGGCGCCGGCGCCTTCGGCGGCAAGCCGGTCGCCGTCATCGGCACCGCCTTCGGCCAGTACGGCGGCGTGTGGGCCCAGGACGAGGCCCGCAAGGCCGTGGGCATCGCCGGCGGCAACGTGATCGAGGACATCAAGCTGTCCATCCCGGGCTCCCTGACCCGCTTCGCCGAGACCCACCCGGTCGACGACGCCGAGGTCGCCGCCCAGCTCACCGAGGTCGTCGCCCGTCTGCACGGCAACGTGGGCGAGGCCGCGGCCGCCTGAGCCGTACCCGCCGTGAAGGGGCCGGATCCCTCCGGCCCCTTCACGCGTTCACGCGGTGCGCTCGGCGACTCGCGGCCGCGGCCCCACCCGGTACGTCACCCGGGAGCCCGGGCCGGCCGGGGGACGGCTCCGGTCGCCGGTCGGTCTCCGGCCGGCACGGGGTAGAGGGACCGATGGGCGCGTACGCGGCCCGCGAGCCGCTCGTACGGCAGCGGCAGCGGCCCGGCACTCGTACGACACCGCGCCCCGTGAGGAGAACGCATGCCGCCCCTGGTCCCGCCGCCTTTCGACCGGGAGCTCTCCGCCGCGCTGGAGCTGCTCCGGGACCCGTCCGCACCCGGATTCGCCCTGGACGAGCTGGAGTCCGTCCGGGCCACGAGCAGCGAACTGCTCGGGCTGCTCGACCTCACCCTGGACGGCGCCTTCGAGGTGGAGGACCGTAAGGTGCCGGGCCCGGAGGACGCCCCGGACGTCTCCCTCCTGATCTGCCGCCCTGCCCACACCGAGTCCACCGCCCCGCTCCCGGTGCTGTACCACGTGCACGGTGGCGGCATGATGATCGGCACCGACCGGGCCGGAGTGGACCAGCCCCTGGCGTGGGCGCGTGAACTGGGCGCGGTCGTGGTGTCGGTGGAGTACCGGCTCGCCCCCGAACACCCGTATCCGGCGCCGCTGGAGGACGTGTACGCCGGTCTGCTCTGGACCGCCGGTCACGCGCGGGAGATCGGCGGGGACCCGGACCGGATCGTGGCGGTGGGCGCCAGCGCGGGCGGCGGGCTGGCCGCGGCGCTCGCCCTGCTCGGCCGGGACCGGCAAGGCCCGCGCCTCCTGGGACAGTTGCTGATGGCCCCGATGCTCGACGACCGCAACGACACGGTCTCCAGCCACCAGATGGCCGGCGCCGGTGTCTGGGACCGTGCCGCCAACGAGACGGCGTGGACGGCGCTGCTCGGCGACCGCCGCGCCGGTTCCGACGTGCCGCCGTACGCCGCACCCGCGCGGGCCGGCGACCTGTCCGGACTGCCCCCGGCCTACCTCGACGCCGGGTCCGCGGAGACCTTCCGGGACGAGGTGGTCGCCTACGCGTCCCGGATCTGGCGGTGCGGCGGCGAGGCCGAACTCCACATCTGGCCGGGCGGCTGTCACGGCTTCGACGTCCTCGCCCCGGAAGCCGCCCTTTCCCGCGCCGCGCGGGCGGCCCGGCTGGCCTGGCTGAGGCGGCTGCTGCGGACGTGAGGGACCCCGCGCCCCCTCCTGGCGGGGATCGGGAGAGAAGGGGCGGGGGCGGTGTTGCCGACCTGCTGGAAGATCATCGATCCGGCGCGCGACGGCCGACGCGCTCGGCGCGGCATGGTGCGCCCCGCAGGACATCCTCACCGAGGACGTGGACATCGTCGTCCCGGCGGCGCCCGGCTCGCTGCTCACCGCGGAGGTGGCGCCCCGGCTGCGCCGCAAGGCCGTGGCCGGGCCCGCGAACGAGCAGCTCGCCACGTCCGAGGTGCCGGCCTGATGCACCGTCAGGGCGTCGTCCGGGTGCCGGACCATGTCACCGGCGCGGGCGGAGCCGTCCATGCCGTCAGTACGGAACTCCACCGCCTCGGGCCGGGCGAGGCCGGCGCGCGGGTCCTCGCCATCGAGGAGACCGTCGGGAATCTGCTCGGCACAGCGGAGCGCGACGGCGTGAGTCCGGCGCGCGCGGCCCGGGAGACGGCCCGTCGACGCCTGCGCGCGACCCGGCTCCCATCCGCCCCCCGGCCGTAGAGGTGCGCTGACCGCCCACACCCGGGGGCGGTCAGCGACGCCACCGCCACGCGGCCGGGGTACGCCTGAGGCGGGATCTGCGCTGCGCCGCGAAACAGGCAGGGATTTTGGAGTGTATGTCCGATTTGCACTATAAGCACTAAAAGCTTGACGCGTCGCTATTTCTAACCATTAGGAAGCTTCACCCGAGACAGGTGACTCAATTCACTTACGACGCACCTTAGTGCTTTAAAACCGTCTTGCCTCCCCTTATTCGCATGGATCCGGACGCGCGAAGTCGATCAGGCCACGAAGCCAGGTAGTAAAGGGGGGAATTGTCGATTTATTCCCGGCGGATTAAGAATGTGCCCGCCGCAGCGCATCACTAAACGAAACGTGGTGCAGCTTGCCGAGGGAACCGGCAACTGCGGGTCATGCAAATTCTGGAAGAGGACCGCTCCATGCCCCTTCACGCCCGCAAGCGCCCCTCCGGGGCCCGCCGATTCATCGCCGGCGGCGTCGTCACCGTCGGTGCCCTCGCCCTGGTCTCCACCGCCGCACTCGGCACGGCCCAGGCCGCCACCGCCGCGACCACCTACACGGTCCAGTCCGGCGACCACCTGGCCTCCATCGCCCGCACCCAGCACGTGCCCGGCGGCTGGCCCGCCATCGCGACCGCCAACCACCTCGCCAGCCCGTACACCGTCCAGCCGGGACAGGTCCTGACCCTGCCCGCCGGATCGACCCCCAGCACGAAGACGGCAACCGCCGCGAAGCCGGCGGCCACCACGAAGGCCGCGTCCACCAAGGCCTCCACCACGACCGCCGACGGCCAGACGTACACCAACAACCTGGACGGCTGGATCAAGCACTCCCTGGCGATCATGGCGAAGAACAACATTCCCGGCACCTACGACGGGATCCACCGCAACGTGATGCGGGAATCCTCCGGCAACCCCAAGGCCATCAACCTCTGGGACTCCAACGCCGTCGCCGGCCACCCGTCCATCGGCCTGCTCCAGGTGATCCAGTCCACCTTCAACGCCTACCACGTGGCGGGCACCTCGACGGACATCTACGACCCCGTCGCCAACATCACCGCAGCCTGCAACTACGCCTACCACCGCTACGGATCCATCGACAACGTCAACGGACCCTACTGACAGGCGATCACCGCGCCACACCCTGCGCGAATCGCGGTGGCGACGGCACTTGGCCGCCGCCACCGCGATGTGCACCGGCACATACATGAGCGCGGGCTTTTTCCGGTCGCGGCCGGGGATCTGCGAGTCGACGCCGGCAAGTGTTCGTCGACAAGGAACGGGCCGGCCGCGGGCTCGCACCGCTGGAATGGGATCAGGGCACGCTGTCGCGGCAGGCAGCCCATCACTGCCGGGAGATGGTGAATTGCAACTGGCCCGGCTGAGTCGCTCGCCGGTGTCCAGGGACGTCGACTCCGGCACGCATACCGAAAGGGCGTCGAGAGCACCGACCTGGCGGCCGTCTTGGCGCTCGCGCCGCCGGCCGCCGCCGGGCCGGGGCCATCGGCGCTGCGGGACCGGACACGGCGGGTCGTCGCTCAGACATCCGTGCGAAACCCGTACGGTCGGCCCGCTCTGACGTTACCGTTCGGTAGACATCGTTCCCGGCGTCCCCCGGAGGTGCCCGTCCATGACGCACTACCGTTCCGCCGGTCTCCTCGAGACCCGGCGTGCGCTCATCGAGGGGGAGGTGACCTCGCGAGCGCTGGTGGAGCGGGCGCTGGCCCGGATCGAGGCGACGCAGGGGACGCTGAACGCCTTCCGGATCGTGCGGGCCGAGGCGGCTCTCGCCGAAGCGGACGCCGCCGACCGGGAGCTGGCCGCGGGAGTGCGGCGCCCGCTGCTCGGGGTTCCGGTGGCGGTGAAGGACGACATGGACGTGGCCGGCGAGCCGACGGCGTTCGGCTGTGCGGGCGATTTCCCTCCGGTCGCCGAGGACGGGGAGGCGGTACGGCGGCTGCGCGCGGCCGGCGCGGTGATCGTCGGCAAGACGAACACGTGCGAGCTGGGGCAGTGGCCCTTCACCGAGGGAAGGGCGTTCGGGGACACCCGCAATCCGTGGAACACCGCGCACACGCCCGGGGGTTCGTCCGGGGGCTCGGCCGCGGCCGTCGCCGCCGGCCTCGTCCCCGCCGCGCTCGGCTCCGACGGCGCGGGCTCCGTGCGCATCCCGGCGTCATGGACCCATCTGGTCGGCATCAAACCGCAGCGCGGCCGTATCTCGACCTGGCCGCGCGGCGAGTCGTTCCAGGGCATCACGGTCAACGGCACCCTCGCCCGGACGGTCGCCGACGCGGCCCTGCTGCTGGACGCGGCGAGCGGCAACCACGACCGGGATCCGCACCGGCCGCCCGCACTGACGGTGGCGGACGCGGTCGGCCGGGACCCGGGCCGGCTGCGGATCGCCCTCTCCCTGAAGCCGCCGTTCACCGCCGTACCCGCCCGGCTGCACCCCGGGATCCGCGCCCGGCTGGTCGAACTCGCCGAGCAGCTGGCCGCGTCGGGGCACGACGTGGAGGAGGCCGATCCGCCGTACGGGCAGATCGGGCTGACCTTCGTGCCCCGTGCCACCGCCGGCATCGCCGAGCATGTCCGCGACGCCCCGGATCCGGCGCTGCTCGATCCGCGCACCCGGGACGCGGCCCGGCTGGGCCGGCTGCTCGGCGGGGCCCCGCTCAGGGTGGCCCGGCGCGCGGAGGCGGTGCTGCACCGGCGGATCGGCCGGTTCTTCGGGCGTTACGACGTCGTCCTCGCCCCCACGACGGCCGCTCCCCCGCCCCGTATCGGCGCCCTGTACAGCCTGCGCGGACTGGCCACGGACCGCGCGATGATCGCCGCCTGCCCGTACGCCTGGCCGTGGAACGTGCTGGGCTGGCCGGGCGTGAACGTGCCCGCCGGGTTCGTCGGCGGCGGTCTTCCGGTGGGCGCGCAGCTGCTCGGGCCCGCGCACAGCGAACCGCTGCTGGTGTCCGTCGCCGCCCAGTTGGAGGCGGAGCTGCGCTGGCACGAACGGTGGCCGCCTCGGCCGGCGCCGGCGACACGGGCCGCCTGACGGCCGTTCCCCGATCGCGGGCGGGAGCCGCGGATCGCTGCGTCACACCGTGATGTCCGGCCCGCGCAACCGGTCACCCACCCTCCCGGCCCCGCACAGCCGGACCGTCAGTCATGGGCCCGCTCACCCCGGCCGCGACGACTAGGCAGGCACCGCACCGGTCGCACTCCGGCACGGCCTCGTCCGACCATGACCATGCTGGCGGCCGCCGTCCCGCACGGTCCCGCACGCCGCCGTGTCCGGCCGTACCCGGTGCGGCATCGCCGGCCACAACGGGCGCACCACGTGCGCACGGCGGCCGCCTCTTGCCGCCCGCGAACCGCCCACTAGGGTGCCCCCGTGACCACGTTTACCGATGAGAACGTCCCGGGCCGGTACGGCCCCCACGCCACCGCCGAGGCCGACCCGCGCCGGGTCGGCCGGGTGCGCACCGAGTACTCCCCCGCGCACGACGGCGACCCGGATCCCGGTGAGATCGTGTGGACCTGGGTGCCGTTCGAGGAGAACGACGGCCGGGGCAAGGACCGCCCGGTGCTGGTCGTCGCCCGGGAGGCGACCGGCACCTTTCTCGCCGTGCAGCTGTCCAGCAAGCGGCACGACGGCGACCGGGAGTGGGTCGCGCTCGGCCGCGGCCCGTGGGACCGGTCGGGCCGGGACTCGTGGGTGGACGTGGACCGCGTCCTGAGGCTGCACGAGGAGGGCATGCGCCGGGAGGCGTGCGCGCTGGACCGGATGCGGTTCAACCTCGTCCGGCAGCGCCTGCACGAGCGCTACGGCTGGACCTGACCGGCGTACGACGCGACGGCCCGGGACTGCGGGAACGCGCGGGTGAACGCCTCCCGCACCACCGTTCCCGGTGTCCGGTCCAGCACCCCGAACACCACCCGCTCGAAGGTCCGGGCGAACCGGCCGCCCGGGCCGAGCAGCCCCCGGAACGCGTCCGCGACCTGGGCCGGGTCGTTCTGGAAGACTCCGCAGCCCCAGGCACCGAGCACCACGCGCCGGTAGCCGTGGGCGGCGGCCGTCTCCAGCACCCGCTCGGCCCGTACCGCGAGGGCGTCCGGCAGCCCGGCGGCGCGCTCCGGTCGCGTCCGCCGTACGACGCCCGCGTTGGGTGCGGCCGCGGTCAGGAAACCCGCCGGGTACGGCTCGGCCAGCAGCCGGCCCCGGTCGTCGCGGAAGACCGGGACGGCCGGTGAGTGGATCACCCGGTCCGTGTAGAACGGGTCGCGGTGGGCGCGGTGGTGGTCGTAGAAGGAGCGGGCCGTCAGCAGGCAGGTGTGCAGCGCGGAGGCCCGGCACAGGGCCTCTTCCTGGGCCTGCGCGCCGTTGAGATAGCCGCCGCCGGGATTCCGGGCGGAGGCGAAGTTCAGGACGGCGACCGGGGCGCCGGCCAGCCGGCGGGCGGCCTCCAGGCTGCTCTCCCCGGTGACCTCGAGAACGGTGCCGACCGCGAGTTCCGGGCCGGCCAGGCCGGCGTGCCCTGAGCCGGACACGTCCGCGCCGGCGACGTCCTCGCCCTCCACGCCCGGCTGCCGTAGCGGCACCGGGTCCGGACCGAACATCCGTGTACCGCTGCGCGCGGTCTCGATCCGCGCCCCGAGGAACACCTCGCGGCCGTCGGGCGTGCGGTACCGGCCCGCCGCCACGATCTCCTCCGTCTCCGCGGCGATTCCGCGCAGGCGCGCGCTCACGGCGCCACCCCCGTGGACGCCGTGACCGCGGCCCGCGCGGTCTCCCCCGTCGTGCTCATGCACGCATCCTGGGCGATGCTGGTGATGCGGTGCAACGGAGTTTCCCGCACCCGGAACGGTCCGGAGAACGCGTACGGAAACGGAGATGACCGAACCGGAACGTCCCGAGGTGCACCCTTGTGCTAACCGGCTCGAGGGTCTTGGGTGGAACGCGCGCCTGCCCGGCCCCACGTCGTACCGGGCCGGTGGCATGGTGGAATCTCAGGAGGATCCCTACATGTCAGATACACAGAGTGACGGTGGCGACTGTACGAAACACCGCAGCGCCGTCACCGAAGCCGAGGTGGAGGCCCTGGTCAGGGGCATCTGCTTCAAGACCGGGCCGCCCCGCGCGCTCGGTGTCGAACTGGAGTGGCTGGTCCATGAGCTGCGGATGCCGCAGCTCCCCGTGACACCCGAACGGCTCGAGGCGGTGTACGCCGCGCTTCGGGCCGTACCCCTGCGGTCGCCGCTCACCGTGGAACCCGGCGGCCAGCTGGAGCTGAGCTCGCCGCCCGCCGCCTCCCTGATGGAGTGCGTGGGCACCGTCTCCGCCGACCTGGACACGGTCCGGGCCGTCCTCGCCGAGAAGGGTCTGGGTCTGGTCGGCATCGGCCACGACCCCTGGCACACACCCCGCAGGTTCCTGCACGAGCCGCGCTACGACGCGATGGAGACCTGCCTGGACCGCACCGGTCCGGCGGGCCGTCACATGATGTGCGCCTCCGCCTCCGTGCAGGTCTGCGTGGACGCCGGCCACGAGGAGCCGGGCCCGCTCGGACACGGGCGGCGCTGGTGGCTCGCCCACCATCTGGGCGCGGTCCTGGTGGCCGCGTTCGCCAACTCCCCGCTGATCGGCCGCGAGCCCACGGGCTGGTTGTCCAGCCGGCAGCTCATCTGGACGGAGATCGGCGCCGGCCGCGCCGGTGCTCCCCCGCTGGGCGGCGAACCACGGGCCGCCTGGGCCCGGCATGTGCTCGACGCGCCGGTGATGTGTGTGCGCCGGGACACCGGCCCGTGGGAGGTGCCCGACGGGCTCACCTTCCGGGAGTGGACCCGTTCCCGTTCGCCCCGGCCGCCCACCCGGGCGGACCTGGACTACCACCTGACCACCCTGTTCCCGCCGGTCCGGCCGCGCGGCCATCTCGAGCTGCGGATGATCGACGCGCAGCCCGGAGAGGACGGCTGGATCGTGCCGCTGGCGGTGACGGCGGCCCTGTTCGACGACCCGGAGGCCGCCGAGACGGCGTACCGGAGCGTGAAACGCCTCGCGGAGCGGGCCCTGAACCTGCCCGCCCCGCACAACCCGCTGTGGACCGAAGCGGCCCGGCGCGGGATCACCGACCCGGAGCTGCGCGAGGCCGCCGCCCTGTGTTTCGCGGCGGCGCTGGAGGCCCTGCCCCGGCTCGGGGCCACCGCCGAGGTGACCGAGGCGGTGGCCGCGTACCGGGACCGCTATGTCGCCCGGGGCCGCTGCCCGGCCCACGACCTGCTGGACCGGCTGGACGGCAGGGGCCGGCCCCCGTCCCGGCCCCGCCACCGCATCGGGGGCACCCCCACCGCCCATGGGAGGAAGGACATCCGCACATGACCGCCCCCGAGACCGGCACCGCGCTGACCGAGGCGGACGCCGAGACGCTGCGCGAGCGGGTGCTCGCCACCCTCACCACCGCCCGTGCCCGCACCACGCTGCTGACCAGTTGCGTCGAGGACCCCGACCTCACCGCCCAGCACTCGCCGCTGATGTCCCCGCTGGTGTGGGACCTCGCGCACATCGGCAACCAGGAGGAGCTGTGGCTGCTGCGGGCGGTCGGCGGCCGGGACGCCCTGCGGCCCGAGATCGACCGCCTCTACGACGCCTTCGAGCACCCGCGGGCCGAACGGCCCTCGCTGCCGCTGCTGCCGCCCGCCGAGGCCCGCCGGTACGCGGCCGAGGTGCGCGGCCGCGTCATGGACCTGCTGCAGGGCGCGGACTTCCACGGCACCCGGCTGACCGAGGCCGGATTCGCCTTCGGGATGATCGCCCAGCACGAACAGCAGCACGACGAGACCATGTTGATCACCCATCAGCTCAGAAAGGGCCCGCAGGCCCTGACCGCCCCGGACCCGCGGCCGGCGCCGCTGTTCACCGGCCCGTCCGAAGTCCTCGTGCCCGGTGGCCCGTTCACCATGGGCACGTCGGCCGAGCCGTGGGCGCTGGACAACGAACGCCCGGCCCATGTCAGGGAGGTGGCGCCGTTCTGGATCGACACCACGCCGGTGACGAACGCGGCGTACCAGGCGTTCATCGACGACGGCGGCTACGACACCGAGCGCTGGTGGACCCCGGAGGGCTGGGCGCACGTCAAACAGCACTCGATCACCGCGCCGCTGTTCTGGCGCCGGGACGGCGACCGCTGGCTGCGGCGCCGCTTCGGGGCGACCGAGGCGGTCCCGCCCGACGAGCCGGTGGTGCACGTGTGCTGGTACGAGGCCGACGCCTATGCCCGCTGGGCCGGGCGCCGGCTGCCCACCGAGGCGGAGTGGGAGAAGGCCGCCCGGCACGACCCGGCCACCGGCCGCTCGCGGCGCTACCCGTGGGGCGACGCGGACCCGGCGCCGGAACACGCCAACCTGGGCCAGCGGCACCTCAGGCCCGCGCCGGCCGGCAGCTATCCGGCGGGTGAATCACCGCTCGGCGTCCGGCAGCTGATCGGTGACGTGTGGGAGTGGACGGCGAGCGACTTCCTGCCCTACCCGGGGTTCAGGGCCTTCCCGTACAAGGAGTACTCGGAGGTGTTCTTCGGCTCCGACCACAAGGTGCTGCGCGGGGGTTCGTTCGCCGTGGACCCGGTGGCCTGCCGGGGTACGTTCCGCAACTGGGACTACCCGGTCCGGCGGCAGATCTTCTCCGGTTTCCGCACCGCCCGGTCGGAGGCCGTCTGATGTGCCGTCACCTGGCCTACGTGGGACCGGAGGAGCCCCTGGGGCGGCTGCTCGTGGAGCCGCCGTACAGTCTGCTGCGGCAGTCGTGGGCCCCCCGGCGGCAGCGCCACGGGACCGTCAACGCCGATGGTTTCGGGGTCGGCTGGTACGTACCGGGCGACCCCGTACCGGCGCGCTACCGGCGCGCCGGGCCGATCTGGGCGGACCTGTCCTTCGCCGACCTGGCCCGGGTGGTGCGCTCCGGCGCCGTACTCGCCGCCGTGCGGGACGCGACGCTCGCGGGGGCCGACGCCGAGGCCGCGGCCGCGCCCTTCGCCTCGGGCCGGTGGCTGTTCAGCCACAACGGCGCCGTCGCGGGCTGGCCGGACTCGGCGGCCTCGCTGGTGTCCACGCTGCCCCCGGTCGACCTGCTGTCGCTGCAGGCCCGTACCGACTCGGCGTTCGTCTGGGCGCTGGTCCTGCACCGGCTGCGCTCCGGGGACGACCCGGACCAGGCCCTCGGAGAAACGGTTCGCCAGCTCGCCGCGGCGGCGCCCGCCTCCCGGCTCAACCTGCTGCTGACGGACGGCACGACCATCGCCGCCACCGCCTGGGGCGACTCCCTGTGGTACCGCACGGAGCCCGGCCGCGGCACGGTCGTCGCCTCCGAACCCCACGACGACGACCCTCTCTGGCAGGAGGTCCCCGACCGCACCGTGCTGACCGCGAGCCGCGCCGGCGTGCTGCTCGCCCCGCTGGAGGATCCTGCTTCCGCACCGTCGAAGGAGCCCTGTACGTGAGCCCCTTGTTCGTCACCCGCACCCTCCCCGAGGACGCGACGGAGGCCGCGCTGCGCGCCGACGTCCTGCACGGCCTCACCGTCCAGCCCAAGTGGCTGCCGCCCAAGTGGTTCTACGACGCCCGCGGCAGCGAACTGTTCGAGCAGATCACCGAACTGCCCGAGTACTACCCCACCCGCGCCGAGCGGGAGATCCTCGCCACCCGGTCCGACGAGATCGCCGCGGCGAGCGGAGCCCGTACGCTGGTCGAACTCGGCTCGGGCTCCTCGGAGAAGACCCGGTATCTCCTCGACGCGCTCGCGCCTTCCGCGTACATCCCGGTCGACGTCAGCGAGAGCGCCCTCACCCAGGCCGGCAAGGCGCTCGTCGCGGACCACCCGGACCTGGAGGTGCACGCGCTGATCGCGGACTTCACGGCCCCGCTGACCCTGCCCACCACTCCCGGACCCAGGCTGGTGGCCTTCCTCGGCGGCACGGTCGGCAACCTGCTGCCCGACGAGCGTGCGAGGTTCCTGGCCTCCGTACGCGCGCTGCTCGCGCCGGGCGACGCGCTGCTGCTCGGCACGGACCTGGTCAAGGACGAGCGGGTGCTGGTCCGGGCGTACGACGACGCGGCGGGGGTGACGGCAGCGTTCAACAAGAACGTGCTGACCGTCGTCGACCGTGAGCTGGGCGCCGACTTCGATCCGGACGCGTTCGATCACGTGGCCCTGTGGGACGCCGAGCGCGAGTGGATCGAGATGCGGCTGCGCTCCCGCACCGCGCAGACCGTGAAGGTGCCCGCGCTGGACCTCGCCGTGGACTTCGCGGCGGGCGAGGAGCTGCGCACCGAGGTGTCCGCGAAGTTCCGCAGGGGCGGCGTGAGCAAGGAACTCGCCGCTGCCGGCCTGGAGCTGACCCACTGGTGGACGGACGCGCAGAGCCGCTTCGCGCTGTCGCTGAGCGTCGTGCGATGAGTGTGGCCCGGTGAGTGCGGGGGTCGCCCGTCCGTGTGCCGCACCCGCGGCCGTGGCGGCGGCCCCCGCACTGTGTTGTCATGCCTGAGCGACCATGGCGGCGGGCCGGACGATGCGGTCGAAGTCCTCGGCGCTGATGTAACCGGAGGCCAGAGCCGCCTCGCGCAGGGTGGTGTCCTCGTCGTCGGCCTTGTGGGCGATGGCGGAGGCCTTGTCGTAGCCGATCACCGGCGAGAGGGCCGTGACCAGCATGAGGGACCGGTCGACGTAAGCGTCGATCTGGTCCCGGTTGAGCTCCGTGCCCTCGATGCAGTACTCGCGCATCTTGGTGCAGGCGTCGGCGAGGATGGTCGCCGCGTGCAGAAAGTTGTTGATGATGACCGGGCGCATGGCGTTGAGCTCGAAGTTGCCCTGGGTGCCGGCGAAGGCGATGGCCTCGTCCTCGGACAGCACCTGGATGCAGACCATGACCATCGCCTCGCACTGGGTCGGATTGACCTTGCCGGGCATGATCGAGGAGCCGGGCTCGTTGGCCGGAAGGATGAGTTCGTCGAGGCCGCAGCGGGGTCCGGAGGCCAGCCAGCGGATGTCGTTGGCGATCTTCATCAGCGGCACGGCCAGGGCCCGCAGCCCGGCGGATGCGCCGGCCATGGCGTCCAGGCCGCCCTGGGCGGCGAATTTGTTCCGCGCGGTGGTGAACGGGTGACCGGTCGCGTCGGCGATCTCGGCTGCGACCTGCTCACCGAATCCGGGTGGGGCGTTGAGCCCCGTGCCCACCGCGGTGCCGCCCATGGCGAGCTCGTAGAGGCCCTCGGCGGATGCGGTGACCCGGTCGACGGCTTGCTGCAGTTGGTGGGCGTAGCCGGACCATTCCTGCCCCACAGTGAGGGGGACGGCGTCCTCCAGGTGGGTGCGGCCGATCTTCACCACGTCCTGCCACTGCCGTGCCTTCGTCGCGATGGCGTGCTGCAGCGCCTTGACACTGGGCAGCAGGTGCTCGTGGATCTCCTTGACCGCGGCGACGTGCATGGCGGTGGGGAAGGTGTCGTTGGAGGACTGCCCCATGTTGACGTGGTCGTTGGGGTGGACCGGGGATTTGCTGCCCAGTTCACCGCCGGCGAGTTGGATGGCGCGGTTGCTGATCACCTCGTTGGTGTTCATGTTGGACTGCGTACCGGACCCTGTCTGCCACACGTACAGCGGGAAGTGCTCGTCCAGCTCACCCGCGATGACTTCGTCGGCCACCCGCTGGATCAGCTCGGCCTTCCAGGCGGGGAGCCTACCGGCGCGCCCGTTGACGGCGGCCGCGGCCTTCTTGACGTAGCCGTAGGCGTGGTACACCGCTTTCGGCATCCGGTCGTCCCCGATGGAGAAGTGGATCAGGGACCGTTGGGTCTGGGCGCCCCAGTAGCGGTCCGCGGGGACGTCGACGGCTCCCATGGAGTCGGTCTCCCGTCGGGTGCCGCTCGCGTGCACCCCGATGGGGACGTCGACGATCTTCGGGGCTTCGTCCTGACCCGCCGACCCGGTCCGGCGGGCGGCGGAGTGGGGCGTGTTCATGCCGCGGCTCCGTCCGTGTAGACCGGCTGCCACATGGCCTCCCGGACGGCCTCCGCGATGTCGATCGGCTTGGAGGTGGCCACGCCGTCGTCGAGGGCCGCCTTGACCACCGCGGTGGCGGTGATCGCGGAGGACTCCCTGAGGTCGTCCACGGGTGGCAGCAGAGAGGCGCCCGGCCCGAACGGGGCGACCTGGTCCGCCACCGCCTGTGCGGCCGCGAGCAGCATGCCGGCGGTCACCTGGGACGCACCCGACACGATCGTGCCCAGGCCCAGGCCCGGGTACAACAATGCGTTGTTGGCCTGCCCGATCCGGTAGGTCACGCCCTCGTATTCCACGGGCTCAACGGGAATCCCGGTCGCGACGAGCGCCTTTCCCCTGGACCAGGCGATGACATCGGCGGGCATGGCCTCGATCCGGGAGGTGGGATTGGAGATCGGGAAGACGACCGGCCGCTCGGTGCCCTCGGACATGGCCTCGACGACCTCCCGGGTGAACGCTCCGTGCGCGGTCGAAGTGCCCAGCAGGATCGTCGGCTTGACCCGGCGAACCGTTTCCAGCAGCGAGATCGCGCCGTCGTCCCTGGCCCAGTCCGCGGCCTCGGCCGGATCCCGCGCGTAGGGCTGCTGGAAGTCACGCAGGTCGGACATGTCCCGGGTGAGCAGCCCCTGCTTGTCGATGAGCCATACCCGGGCGGCGGCCTGCTCCGGATCCGCGCCGTCGC
This sequence comes from Streptomyces sp. NPDC046759, assembly GCF_040645475.1. Taxonomy (NCBI): domain Bacteria; kingdom Bacillati; phylum Actinomycetota; class Actinomycetes; order Kitasatosporales; family Streptomycetaceae; genus Streptomyces; species Streptomyces sp. NPDC046759. The sequence goes on from NZ_JBEYYJ010000001.1 coordinate 45,327, forward strand.
GGACCATCGCGTCGCGCAGCTGGTCGGCGATGCCCACCCCGGCTGTTCCGGCACCGAAGACGACCAGCTTCTGCTCCCGCATCCGCACGCCGCTGACTCTGACGGCGGACAGGGCGGCGGCCAGCGTGATGGCTCCGGTGCCCTGCATGTCGTCGTTGAAGATGCGGTAGCGGCCGCCGTACTGCTCCAGGATCCGCCGCGCGTTGCTGGGCCCGAAGTCCTCGAAGTGCAGGAGCGCGCCGGGGAACGCGGACGACACCGTCTCCAGGTACTTCTCGATGAATGCGTCGTAGGCGGCGCCGCGGACGCGGGGGTGCCGGTTGCCCAGGTAGAGCGGGTCCTCCAGCAGCGATGTGCGGTCCGTGCCCACGTCCAGCGACACGGGTACGACCCGGCGCGGGTCGATGCCCGCGGCCGCCGTGTAGACAGCGAGTTTCCCGACCGAGATCTGGATCCCGTTCACGCCCCAGTCACCGATGCCCAGGATCTCCTCCGCGTCGGTGCACACGATCAGGTCGACGTCCTCGGGCCCGAGTTGCAGCGTGGCGAAGGCCTTCTCCATGTCGTCGGGCCGGTCGATGGACAGGAAGATGCCACGCGGGTGCCGGTACTCGTGGGAGTACTTTTCGATCGCTTCGCCCACGGTCGGGTCGTAGACGATCGGCAGCAGTTCGACGAGGTGGTCGGTGAGTACCTTGAAGTACAGGGTTTCGTTGCGGTCGTGCAGCTGTTCCAGGTAGACGTTCTTGGCGAGGTCGCTGCTCTGTGCCTGCATCTGCTGATAGGAACGCTGGGCCTGCCGCGCGAGCGTGAGCACCCCGGACGGCAGACGCCCGGTGAGGCCGAGGGCGTCCCGTTCCTCGGGGGTGAAGGCCACGCCACGGTTGCGCAGTGGATCGAGGAGGACGCCGGGGATGGCCGGGGTCCGCGCCTGGCTGTCGGTCATGACGATCTCCCTGTGTGCGAAAGCCGAGTCGGCTCTGCCCGGGGTGACGGCGCGGACGCACTCCATGCCACTCGGAAGTGCGATCTCGAGGAGGACTTGTGAGGGTCGGACCGACCCCGGGTCCGGCGGAATATGGAGGTCTGAGGCCGCGTCCCGCGAAGGCGACCACTCGCCGCAGACTGTCGGCGGATCCGCCCCGCGCGCGCATCGCGGTGGGGATCTCATCGGTGCCGTGGTATGGATTCAGGCTAACGACGCGCGGAGGTGCCGGGCGACTTCGCCCGTCGCCGCACCGGACGACCCGTACCGCCACGTCACCGTGACTGGTCCACCGTGGACGCGGTGTCGAGTACGCGGTCCGCCGTCGCCTCGGCGGCCGGCCCGTCGTGCGAGGCCCGGGCGACGGCGACGGGTCAGCGCTGCCAAGGAGATCGTCCGAGCGCTCCGTCCGCCGCTCCTCGGCCATCGCCGAGCGGCGGACGGAGGGCGCGCATCAGGAACCGGTACGGGCCGGGAGAACGACGCCGTACAGGAGCAGGTCGATGAGCCTGGTGGCCAGGTCGCGCCGCCCTTCGCCGGCGGCCATGAGGCTGATGCCTCCGAGGGCCATCAGCACGTCCTGCGCCTCGACCCCCGACCGTGCGACCGACTGCCCTTCCAGGGCGCCGAGCAGGTGGGCGATGGCGTCGGCGAGCAGCGCCCGGGTGTGCATCTTCTCGCTCTCGTCGGTCAGCACCACGGCCAGCGCGTCGGCCATGCCCTGTTTGGCGGCCATGAAGTCGATGAAGTGCTCCATCCACATCCTCAGCGCGTCGACCGGTGACTGTGTGGCCGTGAACTCCTGCGCCGCCTCGCACAGGCGCTGCACTTCCTGTCGGTAGATCGCCTCGATCAGGAGCTCCCTGGAAGGGAACCGGCGGTAGAGGGTGCCGACGCCGACACCGGCCGCGCGTGCGATGTCCTTGACCGAGGCGCCCGCTCCCTCACGGGCGAAGGCGGCCGCCGCCGCCTCCAGCAGCCGGTCCTCATTGCGCTGCGCGTCGGCGCGCAGCGGCCTGCGGGGTCGCGCCGGGCCCCCCTCGATGCCGGTCACTCCCGGCTCCTTTCCTCGCCACACTTGCAACCGGAACCGGTTCCGCTTAGTCTCGGGAACGTAACCGGAACCAGTTCCGGATATGAGGGTACGACGTCCCCCGCCACCGCGCCACCGGACGCGCCCTCGCCTGCCCGCCCCGCCCCCTTTCTGGAGATTCCCATGACCGACAGCCTCCTCACGACCCCTTTCGGCGCACGGACCACCGCCGCGGAGGTCCTGGCAGGTCTCGGCCTCAGCGGCCGGCGCGCCGTCGTCACCGGGGGAGCCTCCGGCATCGGACGGGAGACCGCCCGGGCCCTGGCGGTCGCCGGCGCCGAGGTCACCATCGGCGCCCGCGACCCGGTCGCGGGCGCACGGGCGGCCGGGGAGATCACACCGCCGGGCGGCCCGGGAACGGTGCGGGCCGCGACACTCGACCTCGCCGACCAGACCTCGGTACACGCCTTTGTGCAGGCGTGGCGGGGGCCGCTGCACATCCTGGTCCTCAACGCCGGCGTGATGGCCTCGCCGCTGGAGCGGACGAAGGAGGGCTGGGAAATGCAGTTCGCCACCAACCACCTCGGCCACTTCGCCCTCGCCACCGGCCTGCACAGCGCCCTGACGGCGGCGCACGGCGCACGTGTGGTCGCCGTCAGCTCGGTCGGCCACGTCAACGGCGATGTGATCTTCGACGACATCAACTTCGAGCGGCACCCCTACGCCCCCTGGGCGGCATACAGCCAGTCCAAGACCGCCAACGTCCTGTTCGCGGTCGAGGCGGGACGACGCTGGGCACCCGACCTCATCGCCGTCAACGCCCTCAATCCGGGCCGCATCACCAGCACCCGGCTCGGCCGTCACATCGGGGACATCTCCCACAGCCCGGCCTCGTTCGAGGCCACCAGCACCGACGTGTCCTGGAAGAACATCGAGCAGGGTGCCGCGACCTCGGTGCTGCTCGCCGCCTCCCCGTTGACCGAGGGCGCGACCGGCCGGTACTTCGAGGACTGCAACGAGGCCGGCCCGCACCGGCCCGGAGTACGCCGGGGCGTCGCCGCCCACGCGATCGACCCTCACCACGCGGCCCGCCTGTGGCAGGTCTCCCTCGGCATGCTCATGAACACCGCTACGACCGCCTGACAGAGCGGCCCGCCACCAGAACCGGCGAGCCCGGCACGCCCCTGGACCACCCCTTCACCGGCTCGCCGACCGGGCCCGCGAGCCCGCCCCGGGCCGCCCATGCCCCCGAGATCGCACAGCACACTGCCATGGAGACCGCGCGGCGCCTCACGATGCCGCCGACGGCCCCCATGAGCCCCGCCGACGGCCTGCTGAACAGCGCAGCCGCGCCGCAGCCGTCGAGCCCTTCAGACCCCGGGCTGTCACCGCCCCGGACCCGCAGGTCCGCGCAACCTCGGCCCGGAACCCCTCTCGATTCGATCAAGGAGACAACCATGTCCGCACGTCTGCAGCACGCCGTTGCCCTGGTGACCGGCGCCAGCAGCGGCATCGGCGCGGCAACCGCCCTGAGCCTCGCCGCGGAGGGCGCCGCCGTCGCGGTGGCCGCCCGCCGCCGGGACCGGCTGGAGGAGTTGGCCGGGAAGATCCGCGCCGAGGGCGGGGCGGCGCTCGTCGTCGACGCCGACATCACGGAGCAGGAACAGGCCGCCGCAGCCGTGGAACGTGTGGTGGCCGAGCTCGGCCGCCTGGACATCCTCGTCAACAACGCCGGTGTGGGCATGGCCGGACCGGTCCTGAACGCGCCCGTCGAGGAATGGGAACGCATGCTGGCGGTGAACCTCCAGGGCCTGCTGCATGTCACCCACGCGGCGCTGCCGCACCTGCTGAGCGCGGCGGAGGACTCCCCCCGCCGGGTCGCCGATCTGGTCAACATCAGCTCCACCGCCGGGCGTGTGGCCCGTCCGGGCACGGCGGTCTACAGCATGACCAAGTTCGGCGTGAACGCGTTCACCGAGGCCCTGCGTCAGGAGGTCATGCGGCAGCGCCTGCGCGTGAGCGCGATCGAACCGGGGACGGTGGACACCGAGTTCGCCACGCACTCGCGGGACGAGATCAGGGCGTCGCTGGACCAGCAGCTTGCCGGGATGGAGATGCTGCGCCCCGAGGACATCGCGGACGCGGTCGCCTTCGTCGTCACCCGCGACCGCCGGGTCTCCGTCAACGAGGTCCTCGTCCGCGCGTCCGAGCAGACCTGGTAAGTCCCCGGCGGTACAGGGCCGTCCAGCGGACGCCACCCGCCCCCGGCGATCCCCCGTGCAGGGCTTCGGCCCTGTCGCGGGAGTCGACTCGGGGGCCGGCGCGGTCAGAGCCCGTCGGCCTCCACGACAGCGGCTGCGAAGCCCTGCGGGTCCTCCTGCGGAACGTTGTGACCCACGTCCAGGGTCCGGTGCGCATAGGCGCCTGCGAACTTCTTGCGGTAGGCGGATCCGTTTCCCGGAGGGGTGAACGGATCGTGCGCCCCGTCGATGGTGACCGTCGGGACCTTGATGACCGGCCCGGCGGCCAGGCGCTTCTCCAGCCCCTCGTACCGGGGCCGGCCCTTGGCGAGGCCGAGCCGCCAGCGGTAGTTGTCGATCACGATGCCGACGTAATCGGGATTGCTGAAAGCCGCTGCCGTGCGATCGAAGGTCGCCTCGTCGAAGTGCCAGGTCGGAGAGTTGAACTTCCAGACCAGTTCGGCCAGATCGCGCCGGTACTCCTGGAGTCCGAGCACGCCTCTTTCGGTGCAGAAGTAGTACTGGTACCACCACGCCCATTCCGTCTTCGGCGGAGTCGGCATCTTGTTGGCCTCGACGTTCGCGATCAGATAGCCGGTCACGGAGACCAGCGCTTTGCAGCGCTGCGGCCACAGGGCCGCGATGATGTCGCCCGTCCGCGATCCCCAGTCGTATCCGGCGAGGATGGGTCTGTCGATCCTGAGGGCGTCCATCAGCGCGACGATGTCGACGGCGAAGGCCGACTGCTGTGCGTTCCTGGGTGTCCGGCTCGACAGGAATCGCGTGGTGCCGTGGCCGCGCAGATAGGGGACAATCACCCTGTACCCCTTCGCCGCGAGCAGCGGCGTGACCGCCTCGTAGCTGTGGATGTCGTAGGGCCAGCCGTGCATCAGAATGACCGGCTGCCCGTGCGCCGGTCCGGCTTCGACGTACCCCACGTCGAGAACCCCGGCGTTGATCTGCTTCACCGGGCCGAAGGACGTCCGCGCCGCGGGCCCGTCCGCGGGATGGGTCACATTCCGTGGCGAACCCGACTGCGCTTGCGCACCCAAGCCCAGCGGGGCCGCCGCGGCAACCGCGGCCGTGGCACCGAGGAACTGACGACGGCTGTGCAGGGGCTCAGGCATTTCCATCGGGAGTCTCCCTGTTCGAGACGGCCCCGGAAGGCGACGCACGGCATGGCACCGAGTGGTCGGGCCGGTGATGGGACGTGCCTGATGTCCGTGGCCGAGCGCCTTCATCGACGGGCCCTCGTGCTGCTCTCCTCCTCTGCCATGCAACACCCGTCGGAGTGACAGCGCAACGTGACGGGTCATGCACACAGCGCTCCACTCAGGTCTCACACGTCCGGCGCGAGCTCCTGGGTGATCTTCGCGGAGGCCCGGCGGGCCTCCACCACGGGGTCCGCCCCCTCGATCACCCGGGTCATGTACTCCTTGATCGGGTTGTCGGCCTCGACGTCGGCCCACTGAGGGGTACTGGGGGTCGCCCGGCCGTGCGCCGCTCCCACGGCCATGGCGGCGACCCCCTCCTCGCCGGCGACCGCGCTCGCCAGTGAGCTCTTGTTCGGCACGTAGTTCATGGTGCGGGCCAGTTCGGTGTCCCACTTGGCGCCGACGAGCGCCCCGACGACGGCGGTCGCGGCGAACTGGTCCTCGGTGTTCTCCGGAACGACGAGGTCCGAGCCGCCGGTGAACACCGCGCCCGGCCGCGCGGCCGTCCTGCCCGGCACCGGGAAGAAGCCCAACTTGCCCTTCAGAGCGGGGTTCTGTTGCACGATGGACTGAGCGAGCCCCGGTACGGCGACGATCTGTGCCACCTTGCCGGCGGCGAACACCCCGGCCTGCGGCGGGTGGTCCTCGTCGGCGTCCACCGGACCGCGGCCCAGCGCCTGCAGCCGCCGGTAGAAGTCCATGCCGCGCAGCGCGGCCGGTGAGCCGAGCGCGCCCTCCCACTTGTAGTCCTTCCGCAGGGCGAGGTCGCCGCCCTCGTCCCAGATGAATCCCGAGAGGGTGTACCAGTCCTGTCCGGCAAGGTAGATGCCCTGGTTGCCACCGGAGTCGAGCTTCCCGGTGTCGGCGAGCCACTCCTCGCGGGTCTTCGGCGGGCGGGTGACGCCGGCGGCCTCGAACAGGTCCTTGCGGTAGATCACGACGCGGTTGGCCGCGTACCAGGGGATGCCGTACTGCGCGTTGCCGTCCTGGCCGGGCTGGGCGAGACCCGGCAGCCACTCGTCCTTGCCCCAGTCGCGCATCGACTCCAGGGTGAGGTCGGCGAGCCTGCCGCCGTCCGCGTACAGCGGCACCTGGGTGTTGCCGACCTCGATGACGTCCGGTCCGTCGCCGGAGCCGTCGCCGAGCGCCTTGCGGACCTTGTCGACGATGCCGGTCCATTCCTGGATGCGGATGTCGAGGCGCAGATCCTTGTGGGTGCGCTCGAAATCCGCGGTGAAGCGCCGCAGGAACGCCGGGGAGGCGCTGTCCTTCATCAGCCACACGGTGACGGTCTTGCGCTCGTGGTGCCCCGGGAGCATCCCGCAGGCACTCACGAGGGATCCGGTGACACAGACGAGGGTGAGCAGACGACGTCTCACGAGGGGTCCTGTTCTGTCTGGCAGGGGGTGCGGACAGGGGTGGGGGCCCGACGTGGGGGGACGAGTGGCACCGCTCGTACGGGTGTGCTGGATTTTGGTATGTACCAATGCGGAGGGTCAAGGGGGCACGGGCTGCCCGCGGTGTGTGCGACACCGTGCGGGCGGCAGGGGGATGGGGCACGGTGGAGTACGGCGTGACACGAGAGGAGCACCCTGATGACGAATCACACCTACCGGGTCACCGAGATCGTCGGCACGTCGCACGAGGGCATCGACCAGGCCATCCGCAACGGCATCGCCCGTGCCGACCAGACGCTGCGCAATCTGGACTGGTTCGAGGTGACCCAGGTGCGCGGCCAGATCGAGAACGGGCGGATCGAGCACTACCAGGTGGGGCTGAAGGTGGGCTTCCGCCTCGAGGCGGCGGACTGACCGGCCCCGGCGTCAGGTCCGGCCCTCCCGCTCCTGAGCCTCCTGAAGCACCTCGGACTTCGCGGCCCAGCGGGCCCGTACGACGGTGAACCCGGCGCGTTCGGCGTCGTCGCAGACCAGTTCGTCGTCGTCCACCACGACGCGGACCTCGCGGTCCCGGGCGAGCCGGCGCAGGATCTCCAGCTTGGCGAACCGGGCAGGCCTGCGGTCGGCGTTGCCCCGCATGTGCACGCGTCCCTCGGGCAGCCCCTGGGCCGCGAGCCACTCCAGGGTGTCGCGCCGCCACCGCTCGGGGCGTCCGGTGAGATACACGACCTCGCACTCAAGGGCACTGTCCGCGGCGAGCGCGATGCCCTCGGCGAGCGGCGGGTCGGCGGGCGCCGCGGCGAAGAACGCGGCCCAGTCCTTCGGCCGGGTCTGGAGGAAGTGCTGCCGGTGAGCGGTGTCGGCCAGGGTGTTGTCGAGGTCGAAGACGGCCAGTGGACGCCTGGTGCTGTCGGTCACAGGCCCACCTTAGCCAGGTGCCGGCGGGCCCGGAATTCCCCGCACGCCAGGGCGTTGAACCCTGGGTGAGCAGCACACCGACCGCCCGGACCCGGTTCTCCGTACTCGACCGTTCCCGCACCCGTGAGGGGCATCCGCCGGGCGAGGCCCTGCGGGACACGGTCGCGCTGGCACGGGAGGCGGAGGCGCTCGGCTATCACCGTTTCTGGGTGTCCGAGCACCACGGCGTGCCCGGCGTCGCGGGTTCCGCGCCGACCGTGCTCGCCGCCGCGGTCGCCTCGGCCACCCGTACGATCCGGGTCGGCACCGGCGGAGTGATGCTGCCCAATCACCAACCCTTGGTGGTGGCCGAGCAGTTCGGCGTCCTGGAGTCCCTGTTCCCCGGCAGGATCGACATGGGGCTCGGGCGTTCCGTCGGCTTCACCGACGGAGTGCGAAAGGCCCTTGGACGGGACAAGGAGGTCACCGAGGACTTCGCGGCCCAGCTCGTCGAGCTGCTGGGCTGGTTCGAGGGCGGCTCACCGACCGGGGTGCGGGCGCGCCCCGCAGAAGGGCTGCGGGTGCCGCCGTTCGTCCTGGCCATGGGCGAGGGCGCACGGATCGCGGCGCGGACCGGGCTGCCGATGGTGATCGGCGATCTGCGCGGCCGCGAGAAGATGCTGCGCGGCATCGACCAGTACCGCTCCCTGTTCCGTCCCTCCGCCTGGGCGGAAGAGCCGTACGTGGTGATCTCCGGCACGGTCGCGGTCGCCGGCACCGAGCAGGAGGCGCGGCGGCTGCTGGTGCCGGAGGCCTGGTCGATGGCGTACGCGCGCACGCACGGCACCTTCCCGCCCCTCGCCCCGCCCGAGGGCGTGGAGGCCCGCCCGATGACCTCGAAGGAGCGCGGCTTCTACGAGGCCGGTCTCGCCGGGCACCTCGCCGGCACCGCGGACCAGGTCGCCCACGGGCTGGAGACGGTGCTGAAGGAGACGGGCGCCGACGAGGTCCTGGTCACCACGAGCACCTACGACCGTGTGGCGCTGCTGGACTCCTACCGGCGGCTCGCGGCCCTCTTCACGGCGGACCGCTGACGGCTCGAGATGCGTAGCCGGCCCCGGCCGGTGACCCTGGGAGAGGAGCCGCAAGCGACGAGGAGGGCTGCCATGTCCTTCATGGACAAGATCAAGGGCATGCTCAAGGGCCACGAGGGCATGGCCGGCAAGGGCATCGACAAGGGTGGTGACTACGTCGACCAGCGCACGGGCGACAAGTACCGCTCGCAGGTCGACACCGGTCAGGACAGGATGAGGGACGAGTTCGGCACCCGGCCGAACCGGGACAACCCGCCCCAGTCGTAGCGCACGGGGGCGGATAGAGTCCCCCCATGCACAGCCCCCACGACCCGCACGATCCCTACGTCCGTGTCCGTGGCGCCCGTGAGCACAACCTCAAGGGTGCCGACGTGGACATCCCCCGGGACGTGCTGGCCGTGTTCACCGGCGTGTCCGGCTCGGGCAAGTCGTCGCTGGCGTTCGGCACGATCTACGCCGAGGCGCAGCGGCGGTACTTCGAGTCGGTCGCGCCGTACGCGCGCAGGCTGATCCACCAGGTCGGGGCGCCCAAGGTCGGTGAGATCACGGGGCTGCCGCCCGCGGTCTCGCTGCAGCAGCGTCGCGCGGCCCCCACCTCGCGTTCCTCGGTGGGCACGGTCACCAATCTGTCCAACTCGCTGCGCATGCTGTTCTCCCGCGCCGGGGCCTATCCACCGGGCGCCGAGCGGCTCGATTCGGACGCGTTCTCGCCGAACACGGCGGCCGGTGCCTGCCCGGAGTGCCACGGCCTGGGCCAGGTGCACGACACCACCGAGGAGTTGCTGGTCCCGGATCCCTCGCTGTCCGTCCGCGAGGGCGCCATCGCCGCCTGGCCCGGTGCCTGGCAGGGCAAGAACCTGCGTGACATCCTCGACGCACTCGGCCACGACGTGGACCGGCCCTGGCGCGAACTGCCCGCCGACCAGCGGCGGTGGATCCTGTTCACCGACGAGCAGCCGGTCGTCACCGTCCACCCCGTGCGAGACGCGGACCGTATCCAGCGACCGTACCAGGGCACCTACATGAGCGCCCGCAGGTACGTCATGAAGACCTTCTCGGACACCAGGTCGGCGTCGCTGCGGGCGAAGGCGGAACGGTTCCTGACCAGCGCGCCCTGCCGCGTCTGCGGGGGCAGCCGGCTACGGCCCGAGGCGCTCGCGGTGACGTTCGGCGGCCGGACCATCGCGGAACTCGCCGCGCTGCCGCTGACCGACCTGGCCCGCCTCCTCGACAGCGGCGACGGCGACGACGGCAACCGCACCGAGACCGCGCGGGTCCTCACCGCGGACCTGAGGTCGCGGATCGCACCGGTGGTCGAGCTGGGCCTCGGCTATCTGAGCCTGGACCGCTCCACCCCCACCCTGTCGGCCGGCGAGCTGCAACGGCTGCGGCTCGCCACGCAGTTGCGCTCCGGGCTGTTCGGCGTCGTGTACGTCCTGGACGAACCGTCCGCCGGGCTGCACCCGGCGGACACCGAGGCGCTGCTGGCCGTGCTGGAGCGGCTGAAGTCCGCGGGCAACTCGGTGTTCGTGGTGGAGCATCACCTGGAGGTGGTGCGCGGCGCCGACTGGCTGGTGGACGTGGGCCCCGGCGCCGGCGAGCACGGCGGACACGTCCTGTACAGCGGGCCCCCGGCCGAGCTGGCGTCGGTCGAGGAGTCGGCGACGGCCGCGTACCTCTTCGACGAGGCTCCCGGCCCGGCGCGTCAGGTCCGCGAGCCCCGCGGCTGGCTGGAGCTGGGGCCGGTGACCAGACACAATCTGCGCGCGGTGACGGCCGAGTTCCCCATCGGCGCGTTCACCGCGGTCACCGGCGTGTCCGGATCCGGGAAGTCCACGCTCATCGGCGCGTTGACGGAGGAGCTGGAGGGCGTGGACCGGCTGGTCCGGGTCGACCAGAAGCCGATCGGGCGCACCCCGCGTTCCAATCTGGCCACTTACACGGGCCTGTTCGACGTCGTGCGCAAGGTGTTCGCCGACACCGAGGAGGCGCGGGCGCGCGGGTTCGGCGTCGGCCGGTTCTCCTTCAACGTGGCCGGCGGACGCTGCGAGACCTGTCAGGGCGAGGGGTTCGTCAGCGTCGAGCTGCTGTTCCTGCCTAGCACCTACGCCCCCTGCCCGGACTGCGGGGGTGCCCGCTACAACCCCGAGACGCTGGAGGTGGCGTACCGGGGCCGGAGCATCGCCGAGGTGCTCGATCTGACGGTGGAGGCCGCGGCGGAGTTCTTCGCCGGCACCCCGGCCGCCTCCCGCAGTCTGGACACCCTGCTGGACGTGGGCCTCGGCTACCTGCGGCTCGGGCAGCCGGCGACCGAGCTGTCCGGCGGGGAGGCCCAGCGGATCAAGCTGGCCGGCGAGCTGCAGCGCGGCCGGCGCGGCCACACCCTCTACCTGCTGGACGAGCCGACGACCGGACTGCACCCGGCCGACGTGGAGGTGCTGATGGACCGGCTGCACGGGCTGGTCGACGCCGGGCACACGGTCGTGGTGGTCGAGCACGACATGACGGTGGTCGCGGACGCCGACTGGGTGATCGACCTGGGCCCCGGCGGCGGTGACCGCGGTGGCCGGATCGTGGCGTCGGGGCCACCGGAACGGGTGGCTCGGGCGGCGGACAGCGTCACGGCGCCCTACTTGGCGCGGGTCATCCCCTGAGACCAGCAGGGCGCCTTACGGGTGGCGGACCGGTGTCTCAGGTACTGAGCAGGCGATTGAAGAAGGAGCGGTAGCGCCGCAGCGCTCCCCGGAGTTCCTCCGTGTCGACCTTCTGGCCCTCGCCCCACTGGCTCTCCAGGTCCTTCTTGTGCTGGGCGAAGGTGGAGGCCAGGTTCTGCATGACGTCCGCGACCAGGGTGTCGGCATCGTGCACGGCCTCGCGGGGATCGTCCACGAATCTGTTCTGGATCGTCTGCCAGCGGTCGCGGTAGGCCCGCTCGTCGTCGTCCGCCAGCAACTGCGGAACCTCGTCGCCCGGCGGGCCCGGGGCACCCTTGGCCGCCTCGGCCTCGGTGGCCGCCCCGGCATCGGCTCCGTCGCCTGCGGACGCGCCGCGCCCGCTCTGCGTCCCGGTGCTCTCACCTGGGTAGACGGGGGCTCCCGTGGAGACTTCGTCCGGCTCGGGGCCGGTGGCCGTCGGCTGGGCGAGGTCCTCGGTGGACAGACCGCCGGTGGTGCGGTCGGTGTCCTCGTTTCTCTGCATGGCGTTCCTCCATGCCGGGTCGTGGTCGGATCAGAACCGGGCGTGCTGCGCCCGGCCGCCGCCGTCGGAGAGCAACTCGTCGAACAGGGCGCGGTAGTGCACCATGGCTCCCCGCAACTGTTCGGTGGTCGCCTGCGTGCGGGTGGAGAGGGTCTCCACCTCGTGCGCGGCCCGGTAGTGCTCCAACGTGGCGCCGTGTTCCACCGAAAGGTCCTTCGTCTGCTGTTCGAACCCCTCGGTCGGATATCCGCGTTCGTGCATCAGGGAGGTCACCAGCTGGTCCGCGTCGTGCACCGCATCCTGTGGCCGGTCGACGAACTCCTCCTGGACACTGCTCCACTCCCGCGTGTAGCGGTCCCGCGAGTCGGGGGGCAGCGGTTTGATGTCCAGCGAGTCGTGTCGCCTCTCGCGCTCCCTGAGCTCACGCTCGGCGGCGAGCCGGCTGTCGGATCCTTCGACCGTTCGTTCGTATTCCGGGCCGAAGCGCTCACGGAGGTGACGGCGTCGTATCAGCAGTGAGACCGCCACGGCGGCCAGAGCGACCACCACCACGATCGGAATGATGATCGCCAGAAGCGTTCCCGTGGACATGACGCACACGCTCCTCAGGGAGTAGTGATGTGCGGTCTCCGAGTTCCCATAAGCCCCATACGTATGCTTTTTGGCTGTTGATCGTCAGGCGGCGACCAGAGCCTCGTGCGTCCAGGCGGGCTCCGAGGTGAGCGGCTGGGCCGCCTGGGCCAGGGCGCGGCGGTCCGGATGGGCGCCCGGCCGGATCACCGGTCGTATCTCCACCTCCGCGACCAGGTCCCGGCTACGGGCCACCCGCCACAGGGACGCGAGCAGGGTGTCCTCGCCGACGAAGGCCGCCGCCGTGCTCGGCCCGCCGCCGGCCTGCCGGTAGCGCAGGCCGACCGGCTGCACGGGCACGCCGGCGTCGAGCGCGGCCTGGAAGACGGCCCGGTGGAAACGGCCGTGGGCGCGTCCGCACCAGGTACTGCCCTCGGGGAACGCGGCGACGGCCGCGCCCGCCCGCAGGGCCTCGGCGATCCGGGCGACCGTCTCGGGCAGGGCGCGCAGCCGGTCCCGTTCGATGAACAGGGCCCCGCCGCGCGCGGCCAGCGCGCCCGCCACCGGCCACTGCCGGATCTCGGTCTTGGCGAGCATCCGGGCGGGACGTACGGCGGTGAGCAGCGGGATGTCCAGCCACGAGACGTGGTTGGCGACCAGGAGCATGCCGCCGGCCGGTGCGGCGGTGCCGGTGAGGCGGACCCGGACCCCGATGGCCCGTACGATCGCCCGGCACCACCGCCTGACCCACTCGGCGGGGATCCTCCCGCCGAGCGGGGACAGCGCGATCCCGGCCAGCACCAGGACCACGACTGCGGTCAGCCGCAGCACGGCCCGGGGTACGGCCGCCGCGGCCCGGACCGGCTCCACACAGGCGCCCGGGGTGCAGGGCGCGCTGGGCAGCCAGACGCTCATCAGGCCGGCACGAGGGAGAGGAAGTGCCGCAGATAGCGCGGGTTGACCCGGCGCATCGACAGCAGCACGTACATGTCGGCGACCCCGAAGTCCGGGTCGTGCGCGGGCTCCCCGCACACCCAGGCACCGAGGCGCAGGTAGCCGCGCAGCAGGGCGGGCAGCTCGGGGCGGGCGGGGCGCGGCACCGGGGCCTGCCCGGCCGGGGCCTCGGCGTTCGGGATCCAGGGCAGCAGCGGCCGTACCCGGAACTCCTCGGGTGCCAGGTGCTTGTCGCGCACCCGCTCCCAGGCGGCCGTCGCGAGGACCCCGCCGTCGGCGAGCGGCACCGAGCAGCAGCCCGCCAGCCACTCGTGCCCGCGGTCGACCATGTAGCGGGCTATCCCGGCCCAGATCAGGCTGATGACGGCGCCGTCACGGTGGTCGGGGTGCACGCAGGAGCGGCCGACCTCGACCAGTCCGGGGCGGATCGCATCGAGCGCGGCGATGTCGAACTCGCCCTCCGAGTAGAGCCGGCCGGCGACTGCGGCCCGCTCCGGCAAAAGCAGCCGGTAGGTTCCGACGACCTGCCCGGTCACGGTGTCGCGCACGAGCAGGTGATCGCAGTAGGCGTCGAAGGCGTCTACGTCGTGTCCCGGCTGCGGCGTGGCCAGCAGGGCCCCCATCTCACCGGCGAAGACGTCGTGCCGCAGCCGCTGTGCGGCCCGCACGTCGTCCTCGTCACGGGCGAGTCCGACGGTGTAGCGGGTCGGCGCGGCGGGCTGTGGGGGGCGATCGAGGGTGGAAACGCCGGTCATGGCTCTCTCCTGGTCACGGGCCGGTTCGGCGACGGCGGCGGGCTCGGTGCGTAACGGCCCGTCGCTCCTGTTTTTCCGACGCCGGTTGGCGTGCGCGTGACCTGTGCCAGGAGCGGGGATGTGAGGATGTTGAACGCCGGGGGCGCGGTCGCCCGGTCTTCGTCACGGGACCGCTGGGAGCTCGGACAGTTCGTCGCTGGCGCCGGGGGCGGGCGGGGCGGACGAGCGCGGGGCGGCCGGCCAGCGGTCCGCAGACTGTCTCGGGCAGCACGCTTCGGCGAGCCGGCAGCCATGCGGGTCGCCCGCCGGCTCGTGATGTACCTCGAACTCCCCGGCGGCCAGAGTCAGTTCACCGTGCCCAACGAAGCCGGCGCCACCTCCCGCCGCATGGACGACCTGCGTGTGTACATCGCCCGGAACATCGCGGGATCGCTCTCCGTCGCCGATCTCGCCGCCCACGCCGGCATCGGCGAACGACAGCTCGACCGGCTGTTCCGCGACGAACTCGGCACCACACCGGGTGCCTGCGTGGAATCCGCCCGCCTGGAAGCGGCGCGGAGCCGGCTGGAGACGACGGAGGACACCCTCGACCGCGTGGCGGCCCTCTGCGGCTTCCACACGATCGACACCCTCATACGCGCCTTACGCCGCCGCCTGGACAGCACCCCGGCCGAGTACCGCAACCGGTTCCGCCATTCGGAGACCGCCCGCTGAGCGAGAAGGGGACCAGCTGGGGGAAAATCAGACGGGGCCGGGAGAGCACCGTCCCGACCCCGCCCGCCCGCCGCTTCGGCGAACGTCCGTCCCCCCGGCCGTCTACCTCTTCCCCGCCTTACGAGCGGCCCTCAGCCACTCCTTGTTCATGCTCGTGATCGACATGAGCGGGATGCCCTTCGGGCAGGCGGTGGCGCACTCACCCGCCAGCGTGCACCCGCCGAAGCCCTCAGCGTCCATCTGCGCCACCATGTCCAGCACCCGTGTCTCCCGCTCGGGCGCGCCCTGGGGCAGGACATTGAGGTGGTTGACCTTGGCGGAGGTGAACAGCATCGCCGCACCGTTGGGACAGGCGGCCACGCACGCCCCGCAGCCGATGCACTCCGCGTGCTCGAACGCGAAGTCGGCGTCGGCCTTCGGCACCGGCGTGGCATGCGCCTCCGGGGCGGACCCGGTCGGCGCGGTGACGTAGCCGCCGGCCTGGATGATCCGGTCGAAGGCCGAGCGGTCCACGACCAGGTCCTTGATCACCGGGAAGGCCGCCGCCCGCCACGGCTCGATGTCGATCGTGTCGCCGTCCTCGAAGGACCGCATGTGCAACTGGCAGGTGGTGGTGCGCTCCGGCCCGTGCGCGTCGCCGTTGATCACGAGCGAGCACGCGCCGCAGATGCCCTCACGGCAGTCGTGGTCGAAGGCGACGGGGTCCTCGCCGGCGAGGATGAGCTGTTCGTTGAGGACGTCCAGCATCTCCAGGAAGGACATGTCGGACGAGATGCCGTCCACCTCGTACGTGGACATCGCTCCTTCGGCGTCGGCGTTCTTCTGCCGCCAGACGCGCAGGGTGAGCTTCATGCGTAGCTCCGCTGGGTGGGGTGGACGTACTCGAAGACCAGGTCTTCCTTGTGCAGGACGGGAGCCGCACCGGTGCCGGTGAACTCCCAGGCGGCCGCGTACGCGAACTCGTCGTCCCTGCGGGCGGCCTCGCCGTCGGGGGTCTGGGACTCCTCGCGGAAGTGACCGCCGCAGGACTCGCCGCGGTGCAGCGCGTCGAGGCACATCAGTTCGGCGAGCTCCAGGTAGTCGACGATCCGGTTGGCCTTCTCCAGCGACTGGTTGAACTCCTCGCCGGTGCCGGGCACCTTGATGCGCCGCCAGAACTCCTCGCGGATCTGCGGGATCCGCTCCAGGGCCTTGCGCAGCCCGGCGTCCGTGCGGGCCATGCCGCAGAACTCCCACATCAGCTCGCCGAGTTCGCGGTGGAAGGAGTCGGGGGTGCGGTCGCCGTCGACGGCGAGGAGCAGGGCGAGCCGGTCCTCGGTCTCGGCCAGCACCTCCTGCACGGCCGGGTGTTCCCCGGTGATCACGCCCTGGTGGGGGTTGCGTGCCAGGTAGTCGTTGATGGTGGCCGGCAGCACGAAGTAGCCGTCGGCCAGGCCCTGCATCAGCGCCGAGGCGCCGAGCCGGTTGGCGCCGTGGTCGGAGAAGTTGGCCTCGCCGATCGCGAACAGGCCGGGGACGGTGGTCTGCAGGTCGTAGTCGACCCACAGACCGCCCATCGTGTAGTGCACGGCCGGGTAGATCCGCATCGGGACCTCGTAGGGATCCTCGTCGGTGATCCGCTGGTACATGTCGAAGAGGTTGCCGTACTTGGCCTCGACGGCCTTGCGGCCCATCCGTTCGATGGCGTCGGCGAAGTCCAGGTAGACGCCCTGGCCACCGGGGCCGACGCCCCTGCCCTCGTCGCAGACGTTCTTCGCGGCGCGGGAGGCGATGTCACGCGGGACGAGATTGCCGAAGGAGGGGTAGATGCGCTCCAGGTAGTAGTCGCGCTCGTCCTCGGGGATCCGGTTCGGCGGGCGGGTGTCGCCCTGGGCCTTGGGCACCCAGATCCGGCCGTCGTTGCGCAGCGACTCGCTCATCAGCGTCAGCTTGGACTGGTGGTCGCCGGTGCGCGGGATGCAGGTGGGGTGGATCTGGGTGAAGCAGGGGTTGGCGAACAGGGCGCCGCGCCGGTGGGCCCGCCAGACGGCGGTCGCGTTGGAGTTCATGGCGTTGGTCGACAGGTAGAAGACGTTGCCGTAACCGCCGGACGCCAGGACGACGGCGTCGGCGAAGTACGTGTCGATCTTCCCGGTGATCAGGTCGCGGGCGACGATGCCACGGGCCCGGCCGTCCACGACGATCAGGTCCAGCATCTCCGTGCGCGGGTGCATCTCCACGTTGCCCGCGGCGATCTGCCTGCTGAGGGCCTGGTAGGCGCCCAGCAGCAGCTGCTGGCCCGTCTGGCCGCGGGCGTAGAAGGTGCGGGAGACCTGGACGCCGCCGAAGGAGCGGGTGTCGAGCAGGCCCCCGTACTCGCGGGCGAAGGGCACGCCCTGGGCCACGCACTGGTCGATGATCTCGACGGAGATCTGGGCGAGCCGGTGGACGTTGGACTCGCGGGCGCGGAAGTCGCCGCCCTTGACCGTGTCGTAGAACAGCCGGTGGATCGAGTCGCCGTCGTTGCGGTAGTTCTTCGCCGCGTTGATGCCGCCTTGCGCGGCGATCGAGTGGGCGCGGCGCGGGGAGTCCTGGTAGCAGAACTGGACGACGTGGTAGCCCTGTTCGGCCAGGGTGGCGCCCGCGGAGCCGCCGGCCAGGCCGGTGCCGACGACGATGATCGTGTGCTTGCGCCGGTTGGCGGGGTTGACCAGCTTGGCCTCGAAGCGGCGCTTGTCCCAGCGCTCGTGGATCGGGCCGGACGGGGCCTTGCCGTCGACGACCGGCTCGCCCGTCCCGTAGTTCACGTATTCGGTCATGTCAGCTCACCACTCCGGTCATGACGCCCACGGGTACGGCGATGAAACCGGCCGTGAGCAGCAGCGCGAGGACGTCGGCGACGGTCTTCAGAGCGCGGTCACGGGCGCGGCTGCCGACGCCGAGGGTCTGGGCGGCGCTCCAGAAGCCGTGCCGGATGTGCAGGCCGAGCGCGAGCATCGCGACGATGTAGACGACGTTGCTGTACCAGTGGGAGAAGTCGGCGACGACGTTCTGGTACGGGTGGCCCTGCTGGAAGTGGCCCGGGTGCACGGTGCCGGTGGTCAGGTCCAGGAGGTGCCAGACGATGAACAGGCCGAGGATGATCCCGCCCCAGCGCATGGTGCGGGTGGCGTAACTCGCCCGGGGCTTGCTGTGCACGTACTTGCTGGGCCGTGCCTTGATGTCGCGGCGGCTGAGCTGGTACGCGGAGGTGGCGTGGGCGACCACGGCGACGACGAGCACGATCCGGATCAGCCAGAGCGTCCACTCGTAGTGCATGAACGGTTCGCCGACGGTGCGGAGCCAGTGCGCGTAGTGGTTGAACTCGCCCGCCCCGAAGTAGATCTTCAGGTTGCCGATCATGTGGGCGACCAGGTACAGCAGCATGATCAGGCCGCTGACGGCCATCACCGTCTTCTTGCCGACGGAGGAGTCCCACATCGTGCGTGCCATGGACGGCCGTCGGTCCGTCCGCGTTGCCAGAGCCATGGAACAGTACGCTAGGCGCGGACGGACCGATCAGTCCAAGACATGGTCCGGCTCGTTTCCATAGGAAAAGGCTATCCTGGCAGGATGCAGTTGCAGCAGCTCCAGTACTTCGTCGCCGTGGCCGAGACGCGGCACTTCACCCGCGCCGCCGAACAGGTGCACGTCGCCCAGCCGTCGCTGTCGCAGCAGATCAAGGCGCTGGAGCGGGAGCTGGGCGCGGATCTGTTCCTGCGCGCGCGGGGCAACATCACGCTCACCGACGCCGGGGAGGCCCTGCTGCCGCTGGCCCGGCGGATCCTGGCCGACGCGGACACCGCCCGCCATGAGGTGCTGGAACTGGTGCAGCTGCGGCGGGGCCGCGTGCGGCTGGGAGCGACGCCGAGCCTGTGCACGGGCCTGCTGCCGGACGTACTGCGCGCCTTCCACGACCGCTATCCCGGCATCCAGCTGCTGATCGAGGAGAGCGGCTCGCACGACCTGGTGCGGGAGCTGGCCCGCGGCGCCCTCGATCTGGCTCTGGTCGTGCTGCCGCTGCCGACCCCGTCGCCCGCGCTGACCACGGTGGAGCTGTTGCACGAGGACCTGGTGGTCGTCTCCTCGCCGGACGCTCCTCGGCCGGGCGGTGGCCGGCGCACGGTCCGCATCGCGGATCTGGAGGGTGAACGGCTGGTGATGTTCCGCCACGGATACGACCTCAGGGAGCTCACCGTGGCCGCGTGTCACGCCGAGGGCTTCGAGCCCGAATTCGCGGTGGAGGGCGGCGAGATGGACGCGGTGCTGGGCTTCGTCCGGGCCGGGCTGGGCGTCGCCGTCGTCCCGCGCATGGTCGCCACCCGTTCCGGGCGCGGGCTGCGAGTCACCCCGCTCACCCGCCCCGGCCTCCACCGCACCATCGCCCTCGCCCACCGCAGCGACGTCGCCCCGCCCCGCGCGGCCCGAGAACTGCAACGCATGCTGCTCGAACGGTGAAACACCCCGGTCAGCCGAGCACAGCCGGCCTCAGCACCTCCTCACACCACTGACGGAAACCCGTGGGCGCGGTGCCCGGAGTGCTCGGCGCGGCAGCGCCGTAGAAGCCCTGGGCGCCGAGTGCGCGCACCATGTCGGTCAGGCCCTGTGCCGCCGCCTCGGAGGCGCCGTGACGCAGCAGCGCCGCCTTGTGGTCCTCGGGGCCGGTCTCCTGGAAGAGGACCGGACGCTCCAGCACCTCGGACACGATTCGTGCCATGCCCTGGGGCGTCAGCTCGTCGGGGCCGACCACCGGCACATCCGCCTGGCCGGTCCAGGAGTCGTCCAGCAGCAGCCGCGCCGCGGTGTCACCGATGTCCCGGGTGGTGCAGGTGCGCAGCACCCGGTCGCCGCGCGTCGCCATGGTGATCACGCCGCCGTCGCGGATCGAGGGGACCTGACGAAGCAGGTTCTCCATGAGGTACGGCGGGCACAGCGCCCGGTGGTGGACGCCGGTGGCCCGGATCACGTCGTCCATGGCCAGCGTCACGGAGATGTGCCCGGCGTTCTCGGCGACGCCGCGGCCGAGGGTGGAGACGCCGACGACCCGCTCGACGCCCTGGGACTCGATCGCGTCGACGAGGGGCCGGGTGAAGTCCTCGAAGTGGCCTTCGAGGCTGTCGACCACTTGCGTCGGAGGCACCAGCCAGAACACCCGGTCCACGCCCGCGCACGCCTTGGCCGCGACATCGGGGTCGGCGTGCGAACCGGGGACGGCCTCGACCCGTGCGCGCACCCGCGGGGAGAGGCGGGCGGGGTCCCGTGCGATCACGCGGACCGGGCCCGCCGCGTCCCCCGAGTCGAGGAGGGAGTCGAGGACGCGGCTGCCGATCTGGCCGGTCGGAGTGGTGAGGAGGATCATGGAATCTCCGCGGGAGAGCAGGTGAGCAGGACGTGATCGAGACTGCCTTCGGGCGCCCGGGAACTGAAGTACCGGCCGGCTCACGGTTGTTACCCTGAAGGCAATACCGAGCGAGCGGAAGGGGATGCCGTGGAGTCCCGCCCGTTGCGCTACTTCGTGGCCGTCGCCGAGGAACTCAATTTCGCGCGCGCCGCCGAGCGACTGGGCATCTCTCCGCCGCCGCTGTCCCGCGCCGTCCGCCGCCTGGAGACGGATCTCGGCGTCGTGCTCCTCGAGCGCACCACGCACAGCGTCGGCCTGACGCCGGCGGGCGAGGTGCTCCTGGAGGAGGCGAGACTCGCGCTGGACGCCCTGGAGGCCGCCGGGCGCAGGACTCAGCGCGCGGCGGGCCCCCACAGAGAACTGGTCCTCGCGATCAAGGCCGACGGCGACGCGGGACTCCTGGAGCCGATCCTGGAGCGGTACGCCTCTCAGCCCGCCGCCGTCCCGGTGACGGTCCGCCTGTGCGGGTGGCAGGAACAACCGCGGCTGCTGCGGCGCGGGGAGGCAGACGCCGCGCTCATCCACGAACCGTTCGACCGCACAGGGCTGGACAGCGAGACGCTGACGACCGAGCCGCGTGTCGCCGCCCTCGGCGCCGCCCACCCGCTCGCGGCCCGCGACCACGTCCTGCTCGCCGACCTCGGCCTGCGCCCCGGGGACCTGCACCGGTTCCTCGACGAGGTCCGGAGCGAGGGCCGTGACCTAGCCCAACTCCTCACGATCGTCGCGCTCGGCGGCCTGGTCGCCGTGTTGCCGGCCTCCGTCGCCGAACGCTATCCGCGCCCGGGCGTCGTCTACCGCGCCGTCCCCGACGCGCCGCCCGCGGTGCTCGCGATCGCCTGGCCGCAGCAGTCCCGCTCCACGGCCACCGCCGCACTCGTCCGGACGGCCGCCGCCGTGGCCACGCCCACGCGGGCGAACGACCAGGACACGGCGGCCGCACCGCTCGGCACCTCTCAGCCCGTGGCATCCACCAGGGCCAGCTCATGCAACCGCTCCGGCGGACCCGGACGGGCGTAGTACCAGCCCTGGGCAGTGTCGCAGCCCAGTATCCGCAACTGTTCCGCCTGGGCGCCGGTTTCGACGCCCTCGACGGTGACAGCGAGGTCGAGGCTGTGGGCGAGGGTGACGATCCCCTCGACGATCTTCAGGTCCACGGGGTCGGCGGGGAACTGCTGCATGCCCCGGGTGAAGGAGCGGTCCAGTTTGAGGATCCGCACGGGCAGGCGGCGCAGGTTGGCGAGGTTGGAGTAGCCGGTGCCGAAGTCGTCCAGAGCGATGTCGACGCCCATCTCGGCCAGCCGGTGGAGGGGTTTGAGCAGATCGTCGTCGGCACCGATGAGCGCGGACTCGGTGACCTCCAGGCACAGGGCGTCCGGGGCGACGCCCGCGCGCTCCAGGATCTCGACGGTGTCCTGGACCAGACCGGGGTGGCTGAGCTGGCACGGCGACAGGTTGACGTTGATGCGCAGGGGCCCGGCGCCCGTCTCCTCGCCCCTCTCGCCGTGGCGTTCTCGCCAGGCGCGCGCCTGGCGGATGGACTCCTCCAGGACCCAGCGGCCGAGCGGGACGATCAGGCCGGTGTGCTCGGCGAGCGGGATGAAGCGGTCGGGACCGAGCACGCCGTGCTGCGGGTGCAGCCAGCGGACCAGGGCCTCGGCGCCGCGCACACTGCCGTCGCCGAGATGGACGAGCGGCTGGTACTCGATGAAGAACTCGCCGCGTTCCAGGGCGGTCGGGAGGGCCGTGGTCAGGCCGTGCCGGGTGATGGCGCGGGCGTCGGCCTCGGGGTCGGCGAGTTCGGAGCGGTTGCCGCCGGCCGACTTCGCCCGGTACATGGTGATGTCGGCGCTGCGGAGCACCTCGGCGGCGGTGCGTTCCCCGGCCGGTCCCTCGACGATGCCCAGGCTGCCGCGCACCATGAGGTCACGGCCGTCGATGCTGATCGGGGTGACCAGGGCGTTCATGATGCGCTCGGCGAGTTCGTCGACCTTGCGCTCGGTGCCGCGGCCGGTGGTCAGGGCCACGAACTCGTCGCCGCCGAGCCGGGCCACCATCTCGCCGGGCGCGGTCGCGCAGGACTGCAGCCGGTCGGCGACCTCCACCAGCAGCCGGTCGCCGGCCGCGTGCCCGAGGCTGTCGTTGATGGTCTTGAAGCCGTCCAGGTCGAGGTAGCACAGTCCGAACCGCTGGCCCTCGCCCGCGCCCAAAGCCTTCTCGAGGCGCTCGAAGAACAGGGAGCGGTTGGGCAGGCCGGTGAGCGCGTCGTGCGTGGCCTCGTAGCGCAGCCGGAGGTGGAGCAGCCGGCGCTCGGTGGTGTCCTCCATGAGGGCGAGCTGGTACTGCGGATCGCCGTCGGCGTCACGCAGCAGCGAGACGGTCAGGTTCGTCCACAGGACCGTGCCGTCGGGGCGGTTGAAGGCCTTTTCGAGGTGGTAGTGCTCGCGCTCGCCGCGGACGAGCTCGTCGTAGAGCTTCCAGGTCTGCGGCGCGTCCTCGGGATGCACCCAGTCCTGGACGCGGCGGCCGCGCAGGCTGGTGTCGGAGAGCCCGAACATGCGCAGCAACGCCCCGTTGGCCTGCAGGATGTTGCCGTCGAGGTCGGCGATGCCGATTCCTACGGCCGCACCCTCGAAGACCGCGCGGAACCGGGCCTCGCTGGTGTGCAGCGCCTGCGCCACCACGCCCTGGGCCTGCAACGCCGCCTGGGCGATGGACTCCTGCTCGGCGAGCGTGCGCTCGCGCAGCGCCTCGGCGTATCCGGCCGCCATCGCGTGCTGCAGCCGGGAGGAACGCAGGCGCGGTTCGTCCTGGGGGCCGTCCTCGGCGCAGTACAGCACCAGATAGGCCTCGACGCAGTCCAGAGTCCGGCTGAGCGCCTCGGGGTCGGTGCAGTGCGCGCCGACCAGGGCGGCGCCGACCGCCTTCGCGCCGTCCGCGTCGAAGCCATGGGCCCGCAGGAGCCCACTCAACCGGCGTGCGAGCGGAAGGAGTTGTTCCTCGAACTCCGCACGGGTCAGCGACGTCGAGGTCACCGGGTAGACCGCCCGGCTCCAGATCGTCGTGAACCGGCGCAGTCTGTCCTCCGGCCCGTCCGGCTCCGCGCTCACGCCGTACGCCCCACGCCGGCGAATCCGGAGAAGGCGAACGGATCCTCCTCCTCCGGTGCCGAATCCGGCCGCCAGTCCGGCATCGGCACCAGTCCGGGTTCCACCATGTCGTACCCCTCGAAGAACCGCGCGATCTGGTCGCGCGAGCGCATGATCAGCGGGTTGCGAATGTCCTTGTATACGTCCACCGCGCCCTCGGCCCGCTCGGCAGGCACCGGGATTCCCTCGTACGAGGCATGGGTGAGGATCATCAGGCTGCCGGGCGCGAGCGTGTCGCGCAGCTCGGCCACCGCACTGTAGGGGTCGTCCGCGTCTTCCACGAAGTGCAGTATGGCAACGAGGAGGAGGGCGATCGGGCGGTTCGGGTCGATCAGCCGCTCCACCTGGGGACTGGAAAGGATTTCCTGCGGCTTGCGGAGGTCCGCCGCGACCACGTCCGCGTCGTCGTTGCCCGCCAGCACCGCCTGGCTGTGCGCGACGGCGACCGGGTCGTGGTCGACGTAGACCACGCGTGCGCCGGGTACGGCCGCCTGGGCCACCTCGTGGACGTTGCCGAAGGTGGGGATGCCGGAACCGATGTCCAGGAACTGGGTGATGCCCTCTGCGGCCGCGAACCGCACGGCGCGGCGCATGAACGCCCGGTTGGCCTGCATGATCTTCGGCAGGCCCGGCATGAACTCCATCGCCCTTCGGGCCGCCTCCCGGTCCACCTCGAAGTTGTGCGATCCGCCCAGGTAGTAGTCGTAGATCCGCGAGACGCTCGGCACCGAGATGTCGATGCTGCGTGGGGCCCAGGCGGGGCGCTCCATGTATCTCTCCCAAGGCAGGCGACAGGGACAGGCGATCCGGTGTTCGAGCTGAGGCTACTGATCGCCCGGTAAAGGAGCGACCCGAAACGGAAATTGACCGTCCGTTCCCCGCCACTGCCTGCGCAAGCGCTGTCGCCTCTGCCGGGTTTGACCGCCTTGGGGGTGAAGGCTGCGGGTGGCCGGCCGGGTGGCTCTCCGCGCAACGCCACACGGTCTCCCGCGCAAAGTCGGGCTGTTTCCCCACGCAAAGAAGTCCGCCCCCTCCGTGCGGTGCGGAGGGGGCGGACCTTCGGTGGCGCTCCGGGTCGGGCGGGGCGATCGACCCTGGGGAGGTGATCTAGTTGCCCGGCGCGCCGACCGGCTTGCCGTCGGGCGAGACGGCGTACCAGGTGCCGCCCACGCCCTGACCGTTGGTGTCCCCGGGTGCCTTGTCCCCGGAGAACGTGTAGATCGGCCAGCAGTTGACCGTCATCTGCTGCACGCCGTCGGGCCGGGTGAAGCCCATCAGGCCCTTCTTCTTGACCCCCTTGGTGTCCTCGGGCTTGACGATGCCGACGGCCGGCCACTTCTTCAGGCAGGCCCCGGTGCAGTTCGAGACGGACTTCGGCCAGGCCTTGTCCTTCAGGAAGCGGTAGACCGTCATGCCGTTCTTGTCGACGACGATGTCACCCAGCTTGGGGTCCTTGCGGACGGACAGACCGGGCAGGGAGGCCAGGGAAGCCTTCTTGCCGTTCGGGGCCAGAGCGAACCAGTTGCCGCCCACGCCCTGGCCGTTGACGTCCCCGGCCTTGGCATCCTTGGCGTAGCGGTAGGCGGGCCAGCCGCCGATGGTGAGCTGCTTGCTGCCGTCGGCCCGGGTGACCTCGCCGAGCAGCGCCTTGTCGATGCCGGCGCCGGCCGTGGCGTCGTTCGCGGGCACCGGCGGCCAGGTGGTGGCGCAGTCGCCGTCGCAGTTCGTCTTGGGCGGATTGGCGGTGTCCTTGTCGAACCGGTACAGGGTGAGGCCGGAGCCGTCGGTCAGCACATTGCCCAGGTCGGCGTTCTTGGCGACGGTCAGCTTGCCGGCGGGGGCGGCCGGGGACGGGGAGCTGGAGCTCTGGTTGCCGTCGGCACCGTAACCGTTCCCCGTTCCGGTGCCGACACCGGCGCCGCCGGTCGGGCTTCCCGCGGGGGCCGTGGCCCCGACGTTCTGGGCCGCCGATGCCGGGGTGGTGCCGTTGTCCTGACCGCACGCCGTCGTCAGCGCCAGCACCGAAGCGGCTGTGGCCACCAGTGAGGCGGTCCGCCAGGAGGTCTTCATTTCCAACTCCCCATATTCGCCTGGATGTTGCAGCGCCCTGCCGTGCCGCCGCACGGCCATGGGTACGCACCGAGGGGGCCGGAGCGTTCAACGGGGAGGGGAAGTTCTTCGGGAAAATCTTTCCGGAGCCTGTGACGGGACGGCTGACGCGCGCCGCGTACGGGTCCGTCCGGGGCCCGTCCGGGGGTACGCATCACGCCAATGGGGCTCTTCATCCCGTCAAACCATTGATCACGGCATGTCCTTCCTTCGGAGCAATCCGGGGGCACTACGGCGTACGACCGGTTTCCGCAACCCATGATCTTCGCGTGCATGGACCCGAAGTGACCCGATGCGCGCCCGCCGCACGGATGTTGGCCCTGGTGACGCTGACCTGGACGCTGGTGGGCTGTCCGGCCGGCGGCGCGTCGGCCGACGCCTGTGCGTACGCCTCCGCGGGACCGGACGGCACGGTGGCGGTGGCCTACGCCGGCGACCACCACTGGCCGCTCCCACCGCCCTGTTCGACGCCCACACCACCCACGCCGACGCCCGTTCCTTCGCCGACGCCCACCCCGGCGCCGCCCCCGCCACCGAAGCCGGCGCCGACTCCGCGCCCGGCGCCGAAGCCCATCCCGAGACCGAAGCCGGCGCCCCCGCCCGCCCCCGCTCCCCCGGCACCGCGACCGGTGCCCACGCCCACCCCGCCGCCCGTGCCGCCGCGGAGACCGGCACCCCCGCCGAAGCCGAAGTCCGCCCCGCGGCCCTCGGTGACGCCGGTGAGCTACCCGGCGTACCACCCGCACCCCGCCGCGCACCTCGCGCCCGACCGCACCACGCCCGTCACCTACGTCCTGCTCATCACGGTTCCGGCGATCGTCGCCGTCGCGGCCCTGCGACCGCGGTGACGCGCCCGCCCGCTCGATCTTCTGGAGGTATCCGTTGCCGGATTGGCTTGTTCTCGTCCTCGCGATGCTTGCGGCCTGTGCCGTGGTGGTGCTCGTCACCGTCCTGCGGCACAAGCGTGCTCCCGAGGACGAGGATCCCAACGAGACCCCGGACGTCATCGAGTACATGACGATGTGGATCGGCGTCGTGTACGCGATCGTCCTCGGTCTGGCCATCGCGGGCGTGTGGGAGGCCCGCAGCTCCGCCCAGGACTACGTGCAGTCCGAGGCACAGGCGCTGCACGAGATCTCGGAACGGGTACGGGTCTACCCGCCGGACGTCCGCGACCGGATCCGCGCCGATGTCAACGCCTATGTCACCTACGTCGTCGACCACGAGTGGAAGACGATGTCCCACGACGAGCGGGTGACGGACCGCGGTGCGCACCTGCTGCAGAAGGTCCGTCAGGACGTCACCGACTACAAGCCGAAGAACGACTTCGAGGCACAGGCCTACCAGCCGCTGCTGGACCAGATGACCGCGGCCGACCAGGCGCGCAACGCCCGTGCCGACTCCACCGGGGCCACCATGCCGCCGGTGGTGTGGTGGGGGCTGCTGACGGGGGCGCTGATCACCATCGGCATGGTGTTCGCGCTGCAGATCCGGCGCACCAAACGGGAACTGGTCCTGGCGGGGCTGTTCTCCGCGACCATCGCGTTCATGCTGTTCCTCATCTGGGACTTCGACGCCCCCTTCAGCCGGGGCATCGCGGTGACCGCGGAACCGTTCGTGAATCTGTTCCCGGGCGTCACCGGCTGACCGCCGGCCGCCTGAGCATCGCCTCGCCCCGGCCCCCATGGGGAGGACCGGGGCGAGGCACCTCCTGCCGGCGTGTGCCGTGCGCGGAGGGACGAGCCCGAAGAGCCGGATGACGTCGGGTGACGGTGCGTCAGGAGCGTTTCTCGTTCCGGCGGCGGAGCCAGAACGCACCGCCGCCGACGACCGCCGAGGCCACGAGCCCGGCACCGATGGCCATGTCGGCCGGCGTGGCACCGCTGGTGCGGCTGCCGCCGACCCCGCCCTGGACGCCGCCGAGCACGGTGAACGCGGCCGGACGGGTCAGGGTCCTGCCGTCACAGTGGATCGTGACGTCGTACCGGCCGGGACGGGCGTCGTGGTCGATCCTGGTGCTGCCGCGCGAGAGGTCGTGACGGAACGGGTCGATCCGGGTGGTGGAGAAGGCGCCGGAGGACATCGTGCCGCCGCGGCAGCCGTCCACGCTGACGCTGAGCCGGCCGCCGGCCGGGAGCACCCCGGGCGTGGTTACGATGTTCCGCAGCCCGCTGCCGCCCTGCCTGCCGTCGCCCTGCCCGCCGGAGTCGTCGTCCTGGCCACCGGAGTCGTCACCCGGGCTGTCGGATTCGTCGGAACGCCTGGCCGAGTCGTCGCCACGGGTATCGGAGTCATCGGAACGCCTGGCCGAGTCGTCGCCACGGGTATCGGAGTCATCGGAACGCCTGGCCGAGTCGTCGCCACGGGTGCCGGAGTCGTCGGAACGCCTGGCCGAGTCGTCGCCACGGGCGCCGGAGTCGCCGCTACGGCTGCCGGAATCGTCGGAGCGGGTGCCGGAGTCGCCGCTGCGGCTGCCGGAGTCGTCATCCCCGATGCCGTTCCAGTTGTCGTCGCCCTGGCCGGAGTCGTCCCCTCCGCTCTGGTCGCGGTCGCTGTTGTCGCGGCCTCGGTTCCGGTTGCCGTCGAAGTGCCCGTGGGGATCGACGTTGCCGCTGTTGCCATTGCCCGGGACGATGCCGGCGCTGCTTTCGGACGTACTGCCGCCGTTGCCCACGGCGTCCGCGACGTCCACAGGGGCGGCGAACCCCAGCACGGCGGCCGCGGCGAACGCGGCAGCCAGGGCGCGTTGGTTCTGCATGTGATCCTCCGCGGGAGGCGCCCGGGGACCCGTCCCCGGTCGATCGGCGAGAAAACACCTCCCGGAGCGACCCTCGGACGCGCGGAACACGCCCGCATGTCGAGAATGGTCCGTCCCGGTGAGGCAACACGCCGTGCGAAAAGCACACAATCGGAAATTGCCGCAGCTCACGGACCGTCAGAAAATTTCTGGCGACGGCAACTCGGATGGCGCACCCGCAGGGCCGTGGGCCACCCGTTCGCCACTCACGCCGTCGCCCCGCCGCTCGCGGGGGACTTAGCGTTTTCCCATGCGCGATGGAGGTGGTGACGGCCGCGTCGAGAGGGGATGGCCATGCCTGCGTTCGAGCTGTCCGAGCTTGCCGAGGAGGAGGAGCGGCGGAGGAAGCGCGCCCCGTGGGGCATGATCGCGCTGGTTCTGCTGACCGGCCTGGCGCTCATCCGGAACGGTTCCGGGGAGTTCGACGTCGGTCCGCCCCAGCCCGCCTCGGCGGTCGCCCCGGACAGTCACGCGGCCGCGGGCACCTTCTCCCCGGCTCCGGGGTCGCTCGGATTCTCCGCCGTCGACCGGGTCCGGATCCCGGCGATCCAGGTCAACGCCCCGGTGATGCCTGTCGGTCTGGAGGCGACCGGCTGGATCGTCGCGCCGCCGCCGGACGACCCCAACCTGGCGGGCTGGTTCACCGGCGCGGTCTCCCCCGGTGAGAGGGGGACCGCCGTCATCGTCGGGCACGTCGACAACAAACAGGGCCCCGCCGTGTTCTACGGGCTCGGTGCCCTGAGGAAGGGAAACCGCATCGAGGTCCTGCGCAAGGACGGAAAGACCGCCGTGTTCGAGACCTATGGCGTGGAGGTCTTCTCGAAGAGCGGTTTCCCCGGCGACAGGGTGTACAGCTCGAAGGGAACTCCGGAACTGCGGGTCATCACCTGCGGTGGCGGATTTTCCAAGCAGAACGGTTACGACGGCAATGTCGTCGTCTTCGCCCGCCTGGTCGCGGTGATCTGAAACACCCCGACCAGGCCGGCGAAAGTCCGGCAGACGGTCACACGCGCCGGCTCGGCACGGTCAGGTGATATCCGGAGTCGATGAGATGCGGCAGCCATTCGCGGATCGCGTGGACGGTCTGCGAACGGTCGCCGCCCGCGTCGTGGGAGAGCACCACCACACCGGGGGCTGCGCCCTTCTCGACCCGGTCGACGATGGTGCCGGTGCCGGGCGTCATCCAGTCGGTGGTGTCGACCGTCCAGGCCATCGGCTCCATGCCGAGCTCGGCTTCCAGCTGGAAGGTGGCCCGGTTCCAGGCGCCGTAGGGCGCGCGGAACCACTGCGGGCGCTCGCCGTAGGTGTCCTCGATGATGTCGCTCGTGCGCACCATCTCGGAGCGGATCTGCTTCCGGCTGAGGGTGGTCAGCAGCGGATGCGTCCAGGTGTGGTTGCCGACGACATGGCCTTCCTCGGCCATCCGGGCCACCAGTTCCCTGTTGTCCACGACGCACTCGCCGCACAGGAAGAACATCGCCCGGACGCCGTACTTGGCGAGGGTGTCCAGGATGTGCGGGGTGTAGTCCGGGTTGGGCCCGTCGTCGAAGGTCAGCATCATGTGCCGGCCGCGTCCGGAGATCTGCAGGATCGGCTCCCTACGGACCTTCAGCTTGTGCGGCGCCGCGCGCGGTGGCCCGTCACCGGTCAGTGGCTGGAGCCGGAAGGCGGAGGACTTGAGCGCCTGACGGGCCTGCGGGCCGGGGGCGGGAGCGGCCGCGGTCTGAGCGGATTCCTCGGTGCAGGCCGCCAGGAGGGATCCGGCGGAACCGGCGGTCCCCAGCGCGGCGGCCCCGGCGAAGAGCATACGGCGCCGTGTGAACAACTGATCCTTCTGCATGACTCATCAGTCGCCCCATGAGGCTCCGGCGCACCACAACGACACCGGTGCGGCGGCGGGAATGCACTCGGTCGGCCCAACACGGGGACCCGATACGGAACCTGTCACCGGCCTCTGACGGCTCCTCAGTCCGCGACGGAGCCTGGCAACGGGTGTGGGAACGAACCGAGTTGGTGGAGGAGGGATAGCGGGCTGCGGCCTGGCGCGCTCGCGGTGGCGGTGCCGGCCGTCGCGCGGTTCGTGGTCGTCTTCGGCACGGTCGCCTTCGCGGTGGAGTTGCCGCTGATCGCGCGCTGGGGGTGGCGACCTCCGGACCGACCCGGCTGCTGTCCGCGTACAGCGTGTGATTCGCCGCGCTGCCGGTGCTCACCGGCGCCCGCGGGAGGACCTTCGGTCGGCGGCCGGGTGCTGACGGGCGGGCTCGCGCTGTCGTACCTCGCGGTCGTCGCCCGTGCCACCCCGGCGGTGCTGTTGCCGTGCACCCGCTGCCGGACGCCTCCGAGACGGAGCAGACCGCCCCGGAGGCGGAGCAGACCGTCTTCTGGGTGCAGGCGGCCGCCGGGGTGCTGCTCCTGCTGCTCGTCCCACCGGCGCCGGCGCGCACGCGGACCCCCGCTCCCGGCGTCAGCGGCGGCGCACCAGGGGGAACGGCAGGGTCTCCCGGATCGTCAGACCGGTGAGGAACATCACGAGCCGGTCGACGCCGAGGCCGAGGCCGCCGGTCGGAGGCATCGCGTATTCGAGGGCCTGCAGGAAGTCCTCGTCCAGCTCCATGGCCTCCGGATCGCCGCCGGCGGCCCGCAGCGACTGCTCGGTGAGCCGTCGGCGCTGTTCGACCGGGTCGGTCAACTCCGAGTAGGCGGTCCCCAGTTCGGTTCCGAAGGCGACGAGGTCCCAGCGCTCGGCGAGCCGCGGGTCGGTGCGGTGCTGTCGGGTCAGCGGGGAGATTTCGGTCGGGAAGTCCTTGTAGAAGGTGGGGAGTTGGGTGCGTTCCTCGACGAGCCGCTCGTACATCTCCAGGACGATGTCACCGGGCCCGTCGTCGGCGGTGTACGGCACCCCGGCCCGGTCGCACAGCCGGTGCAGCCGCAGCAGTTCGGTGCCGGGACCGATCTCCTCCCCCAGCACCTCGGAGATCGCCGAGTGCACCGTCCGGACCGGCCACTGCCCGGAGATGTCGTACTCCTGCCCGTCCTTGCGGGCCACCGGGGAGCCGAAGGCGGCGGTCGCGGCGCCCTGGATCAGCTCGCGGGTGAGGTCGAGCATGACGTCGTAGTCGGCGTGGGACTGGTAGGCCTCCAGCATCGTGAACTCGGGGTTGTGCTTGTAGGAGACGCCCTCGTTGCGGAAGGTGCGGCCCAGTTCGAAGACCTTCTCCAGGCCGCCCACGCACAGCCGCTTCAGGTACAGCTCGGGGGCGATGCGCAGGTAGAGGTCCAGGTCGTAGGCGTTGATGTGGGTGGTGAAGGGGCGGGCGTTGGCGCCGCCGTGGATCTGCTGGAGCATCGGGGTCTCGACCTCCACGTACCCGCGGTCCAGCAGGCCCTGGCGCAGGGCCTGTACGGCGGCGGAACGGGCCCGGATCACGGCGCGGGCGCCGGGGTTGGTCGCGAGGTCGAGGTAGCGGCGGCGGACGCGGGCCTCGGGGTCGGTCAGGCCGCGGCGTTTGTCGGGCAGCGGGCGCAGGCATTTGCCGGTGAGCTGCCAGGAGGTGACGAAGACGGTGGGCTCGCCCTTGTCGCTGAGGCCGCTGTGGCCGGTGACCGTGATGTGGTCACCGATGTCGGTGCCGGCGGTGAAGCGGTCGAGGGCGGCGCCGGAGCCGGCGCGGGTCAGGGCGATCTGGTGGTCGCCGGACCAGTCGCGCAGCACGGCGAAGACGATGCCGCCGAAGTCGCGGACCAGCATGAGCCGGCCGGCCGCGGTGACGTCCGCGTCAGGGGGGACGTCGGCGAGGGCGTGGGTGGGGGCGGGGACGCCGACCGGGTAGGGGTCGGTGCCACCGGCGCGCAACCGTTCGAGCTTGTGGTGCCGGACGCGGACCTGGTCGGGCAGGCCCGCGTCCGGTGCGGCGGGCCCGGTCTGGTCCCCTCCGTCGAGGCCGAGCGCCGCCAGGGGCGGCAGCCCGTGCGTGGTGGCGGGGCGCTGCCCGGTCTTCGGGTGCCCTTTCCCCCAGAGTTTGCGCAACGAAGGTACGGAGACGAATCCTTCGGCGATTCCGGAGGCGAGTCCGATGCGGGCGAGGGAGGCGGTGTCGCAGTAGCAGATGAACCGCGGGTACCACTCCGGGTGGTACTTGGCGTTGGAGCGGTACAGGGCCTCCAGTTGCCACCAGCGGGAGAAGAACAGCAGCAGGCGGCGCCAGAGCCTGAGGACCGGTCCGGCGCCGATGCGGGCGCCCTCCTCGAAGACCGACCGGAAGACGGCGAAGTTCAGCGAGATCCTGCGGACGCCGAGCTTGGGGGCGGCGGCGCACAGTTCGGCGACCATGAACTCCATGACCCCGTTCGGCGCCATGCGGTCACGGCGCATCAGGTCCAGGGAGATGCCGTCGCGTCCCCAGGGCACGAAGGAGAGCAGGGCGAGCAGCCGGCCGTCCTCGCCGAGGGCCTCCACGAGCAGGCAGTCGCCGTCGGTGGGGTCGCCGAGCCGGTCCAGGGCCATGGAGAAGCCGCGTTCGGTCTCGGTGTCCCGCCAGGCGTCGGCCTTGTCGACGATCTCCTCCATCTCGTGTTCGCTGAGGGTGGCGTGGCGGCGGATGCGGCAGGTGGCACCGGTGCGGCGGACGCGGTGCACGGCCTGGCGGGTCACGCGCATGTCGCGGCCGTTCAGGTCGAAGGAGGCCACGTGCACGATCGCCTCGTCGCCGAGCTCGAGGGCGCCGAGTCCGGCGCGGGCGTAGGCGCGGGCGCCGTCCTCGGAGGCGCCCATCACGGCGGGTGCCCAGGCGTAGCGGCGGGCCACGTCCAGCCAGGCGGCGATGGCGTGCGGCCAGGCCTCGGGGTCCCCGACGGGGTCGCCGCTGGCCAGGCACACGCCGGCCTCGACCCGGTAGGTGACGGCGGCCTTGCCGCTGGGCGAGAAGACGACGGCCTTGTCCCGGCGGGTGGCGAAGTACCCGAGGGAGTCCCGGTCGCCGTAGGCCGTGACGAGGGCGCGGATGCGGGCCTCCTCGTCGCCGTGGAGGGCGGCTTCCAGGCGCTGGGAACGGAACAGGGCGGCGGCCGCGTTGAGCAGGGCGAGGGCGCCGAGCAGGCCGAGCACAAAGGTGACCTTGCGGGGCGGGTGTCCGGAGAAGGAGCTGTTGGAGACCAGTCCGCCGCACACCCGGTCGGCGGCCCAGGCCAGGTGTTCCTCAGCCGGGAGCGTGCCCGGGAACACCATCACCAGCGCCCAGCCCAGCAGGATCGCGAGGGCGAGACCGCCGGCCAGGACGGCCAGCGCTCGCCACACGGCTCCGCGCCGGGAGGCGGCGTAGAACTCCCTGCGGGCCACGATCAGCAGGATCAGCAGCAGGCCGCACAGCACCAGCGACGGCAGCGACTCGGCGTACAGGCCGAGGGCCACGCCGAGCACGTCGGTGAGGACGAGCAGGCCGAGATAGACGACGACCAGCCACCAGGCGACCTTCTTGCGGGCGGCGGTGGCGCCGGCCAGCAGGAACAGGAAGACGGCGTAGGCCAGGTTCGCGCTGATGGGCACCAGGAGCAGGTCGAGGGCGCGGGCGACCGGGCGGAGCAGGCGGCGCAGCGGCTCGATGAGCGCGAGCAGGGCGCACAGCAGGCCGAGCACGGCGAAAAGGGTCCCGAAGGCGTCGGGCACCCAGCCGAGCCGCCCGCCGGCGGGTGGGCGTATCGGGGCCGTGGGGTCCCTGCGTGCGGCGGGCTCCGCGCATGCGGTCATGGTTTCGACTGTAGGAAGGGGGCGCCGGGCTCGCCCGTCGAAGGGACTCCGGTGCGCGGTGCCGCGTCTAGCAGGAACCGGCGATTCCGATAGCCTCACTGGCGTGACGGAACAGCACTCGCACTCGGATGCCCACCAGTTCGAGCGGGGTACGGACGGGCCGAAGGTCATCGTGGTCGGCGTGGACGGCTCCGAGTCGTCGCTGCGTGCCGCGGCGTACGCGGGCGGGCTCGCCCGGCGGCAGCACGCGCTGCTTGCCGTGGTGTACGTGCAGCCGGTGCTGGCGGCCGGGGCGGCGTTCGGGGCTCCGGTGGCGGAGACGACGGACGAGATCGCCGAGGACCTGATCACGCAGATCCGGGAGGCGGCCGAGAGGGTCAAGGGGATATTCGAGGTGCGCTGGGAGTTCCACACCTTCCGCGGCGACCCGTACAACGGGCTGGTGAAGGCTGCCGACGAGCTCAAGGCTGACGCGGTGGTCGTGGGCGCCTCGGAGCAGGCCGGCCACCGGATCATCGGCTCGGTGGCGGTCCGGCTGGTGAAGGCGGGGCGCTGGCCGGTGACGGTCGTACCGTAGGGCGCCACAGCGGCAGCGGGGTGGCGACCGGCAGCACACCGGCCGCGGCATGCGCGGCGAGCGGCGGCGCGGGACCCGGCGGCGGCCGTCGGCCCACCCGGGCGTCACGACGGCGCCCTTGCCGGTCACGGAGCGGGCGGCGAGGCTGCGGACCACCCGGCCGGCGGCGACCGGCGGGAGCAGGCCGGCGCAGACGCCATCGGGACGGACGACGGCCCGACAGGCCCGCAGTCGCACACGACGCTCGCACCCGGGAGCACCGGGCGGCGACCCTACCCGGCGGCCGCCAGACGGCCCGGCCGGAGGGTCACGGGAGCGGGGCGACCCCCACGGGACTCGGCGGAAGGCAGGCCCGTACCGCCGCCCCGGGCTCAACACCATGCGGGCCGGGCGGGAGGACCGACAGCGCCAGTGAGCCGGCCATGATCAGGGCGGCGACCATGAACGCGTTCAAGGGCAGCGGAGCGGTACGGCGGCTGCCGTGCCGACCGTCGATACGGCCGCGGGGAGCGCCAAAGGAACGCTGCACGCGATCGCCGGCTCGCTTTCGGCGATCTCGGCGTCGGTGCGCCCGCACTTCCTGGCGCGGGACGCCGTCGGCAGGCGCCCGGGGCCCGTGGTGCTGCGCATGTCGACGGCCCGCCTCCCGCCCGGGCACCGGGCCGGGCCGGACCGTGCGTGGCGTCTTCCCTGTGGCGCGGGCCTGAGTCATCATGATCCGCCGTCAGCCGTTGCCGTCGGTGAAGAGGTGAGGCACATGGCCAGGCTCCGGGCCGGTGAGGGGATTCTCCGCCGCAAACCCATCGAGCACATCGAGGAGACGGAGGTCGGCGAGGGCCCACGGCTGGAGCGGTCACTGGGGATGTGGCAGCTCACCGCGATCGGGGTGGGCGGCATCATCGGCGCCGGTATCTTCACGCTGGCCGGCACGGTCGCCCACGGCACGGCCGGACCCGCGGTGCTGGTGTCGTTCCTGATCGCCGGTGTGGCGAGCGCCTGCGCGGCGCTGTCGTACGCCGAGTTCGCCGGGCTGATCCCGAAGGCCGGGTCGGCGTACACCTACGGTTACGCGGTGCTCGGCGAGTTCGCGGGCTGGTTCATCGGCTGGGACCTGCTGCTGGAGTACACCGCGATCGTGGCGGTGGTGGCGATCGGCATCTCGGGCTACTTCAGCTTCCTGGTCGAGGAGATGGGCGCGAACCTGCCGCACTGGATGCTGGGCGCGCCCGGCACGGGGCACGGTCACCGGATCGACCTGTTCGCGGCGATCCTGTGCCTGCTGATCGCCTGGCTGCTCAACATGGGCATGCGCAGCGCGGCCCGCTTCGAGACCTTCGTCGTGGTGCTGAAAGTGCTGGTGGTGCTGCTGGTGATCGGGGTGGGCGTGTTCCACATCGACACGGCCAACTACCATCCGTTCTTCCCCTACGGCATCAGCGGCGCGTTCACCGGCGCGGCGACCGTGTTCTTCGCGGTGTTCGGGTACGACGCGATGTCCACGGCGGCGGAGGAGTCGAAGGACGCCGAGCGGCACATGCCGAAGGCGATCATCTATTCACTGGTGATCTCGATGGTGCTGTACGTGGCGGCCTGCCTGGTGCTGACCGGCATGCAGAACTACAAGGACATCGACCCGGAGAGCGGTTTCTCCTCGGCGTTCAAGTCGGTGGGCCTGAGCGGGCTCGCGGACGTGATCGCGGTGGGCGCCATCATCGGCATCCTGACGGTGATGTTCACGTTCATGCTGGGCGTGACCCGGGTGTGGTTCTCCATGTCCCGGGACGGCCTGCTGCCGGCGTGGTTCGCCAAGACGCACCCGACGCGTCACGTGCCGACCCGGGTGACGTGGATCGTCGGTGCGGGCTCGGCGGCCATCGCCGGGTTCGTCCCGATCGGCTCGGCGGCCGAGCTGACCAACATCGGGATCCTGCTGGCGTTCGTGGTGGTGTGCACGGCGGTGATCGTGCTGCGCTACCGCCGTCCCGAGCTGCGGCGCACCTTCCGCACGCCGGGCATGCCGGTGGTGCCCGCACTGGGCGTGGTCTTCTCGATCTGGCTGATCACCTTCCTGCAGTGGCAGACCTGGGTGCGGTTCGCGGTGTGGTTCCTGATCGGCTGCGTGATCTACTTCGGCTACTCCTACAGGCGCTCGGCGCTCGCCGAGCGGCGGCCCGCCGAGTGACCGGGCGGTATCGGCGGCCGGTCACTCCCCCATGACCAGGCCGTCCTTGGCGGCTCCGCGGCTGAGCACCACGTCCCGGATCCGGTCGCGCAGCTCGCCGAGGTCGGCGCCCCCGTCGATGGCCCGGTTGAGGTTCACGATCCGGCCGGCGTCGACGTCGTACCACTGCGGGATGAACTCGGCCTTGGTGACCCGCCAGCGGCCGCCCGGGTGCGTGGGCGGGGCGAAGGTGAAGCGGCCGATCGTGGACTCGTTGCCGCGGTCGTCCCGGGCGCCCTGGTCGTTGTACATCTCGCCGGCGATCTGGTCGCCCATGCCGTAGAGCACCCAGGTGCCGTTGACCTTCTCGTAGGCCTGCGGGACGTGGGCGTGGGTACCGAGGACCAGGTCGACGGCGGGACGGCCGCCGGTGGTCGCGGCGGTGAGCCGCCGGGCCAGGGTGAGCTGCTGCTGGTCCGGTGCGTCCTGCCATTCGGTGCCCCAGTGCACCGACACCACGACCACGTCGGCGCCGGCCCGCCGGGCGGCGCGGGCGTCGGCGATCATCCGGTCCGGGTCGATCAGGTTGACGGCCCAGGGCTCGCCGGAGGGCAGCGCGATGCCGTTGGTGCCGAGGGTGTAGGCGAGGTGCGCGACCTTGGCGGCGCCGGCCTTCATGATCGTCACCGAGCGGGCCTCGGCCGGGGTGCGGGCGGTGCCGGCGTGCCTCAGCCCGGCCTCGTCCATGGCGGCCAGAGTGCGGTGGATCCCGTCCGCGCCGTCGTCGAGGGAGTGGTTGGAGGCGGTGGAGCAGCCGTCGTAGCCGGTCTCGGCGAGAGCGCGGGCGATCTGCCGCGGAGACTTGAAGGTCGGGTAGCCGGAATAGTCGCCCTCCACCCCGTAGACGGTCTCCATCTGACACAGCGCCAGATCGGCCTGGGAGACGACCGGCTCGGCGCCGGAGAGCATGGGCCGGAAGTCGTAGCCGATGCCGGCGGCGTCGGCGGCCGCCCGGTCGATGACGGAGGTGTGCGGCAGGACGTCACCGGAGGCCACCAGCGTGAAGCCGCGGGCCGCCGCCGGGTGCTTGGAGTCCTGTCGCTCGTGGTTCTGGCAGGCGGCCGCGGCCGCGAGGACGGCGGTGAGGACCAGGGCCACCTGTTGTCTGCGTGCGATCATCAGCTCACCCCAGGATGTCGTATTTACCGACAAGGCCGTGATGGGCATATGGGTACGAATCTGGCCCCTCGGATAAACCGGCCGAGCGTCGCCCTTAGCCCATCCGGCGTCGCACCGGACCGCTCGTCCGACCGTTCACCGACGCGATCGACCGTCCGCCGCAGGGCCGGCCCCACGCCCTGTCCCCCGGCCGTGCCCTGCGCTGCCATACGGCCATGACGGCCGGAACCCCACCCCTGCGCCCGGCGGCGGCACCGACCCACGACAGGACGGCCGCCGAGCACGAGCTGGCCGCGCTCCAGCGCGAGCACGGCGCACCGCTCTTCGCCCTGCTGCTCAGGCTCTGCGACGGGGACCGGCAGCGCGCCGAGGACCTGCTGCAGGAGACCCTGGTGCGCGCCTGGCAGCATCCCGAGGCGCTGCACGCCGAGGACTTCGACTCGGTACGGCCCTGGCTGCTGACGGTCGCCCGGCGGCTGGCGATCGACGCCCGGCGGGCCCGCCGGGCCCGACCCGCGGAGACCGGCGCCGAGCTCCCCGAGAACGCACGGGTGACCGCCGATCACGCCGAACGGGCCGTCGCGGTGCTCGACGTCCGTGAGGCTGTGAAGACACTCACGCCGGAGCACCGTGACGTGTTGGTACTCGTGTATTTCCGCGGGGCCAGTGTGGCGGAAGCGGCGCAAACCCTCGGCGTCCCGCCCGGTACCGTGAAGTCCCGCGCGTACTACGCGCTGCGCGCGCTGCGCCGGGTCCTTCCGGGTTATGCGGCCGACCTGCACTGAAACCGGAGGCCGGGTCAAACCTCGGTAAAGCGCCTTGCTGTGCCCCCCGTTGGGGCAATGGGCTGTCCTCATCCGCGTTCCGGGCGGGGGGCCGGGCCCGGGGATTCGGGCGACGCGCACGTACCGGAGGAAGGGCAGGAAGGGATGCTGCACAGAGGGCACGAGAGCACGGACGGCACCGACGGCGGTGAACTGATCGTCCCCATGGCCTGGTTGTACGCCGAGTACATCGCCGACGAGCTGCTGCGCACCGGCGATCTGATGCCGCCGACGTCCTTCGAGTTCCGGGCCGGCCGGGACGCCCTGGCGCTCACCGTCTTCCTGTCGGACACCGACGGGGAGCTGTCCGGCATCCGGGTGATCTCCCAGCTCGAGCACTGGCTCTCCCTGACCGCCTACGACCAGCCGTGGCGGGACTGGGTGCACGAGCGCATGGCCGAGCTGACCGAGGACGTCGACCGGTCCGGCATCCGCTCACCCGACCTGGCCCTGGCCACGGACGCCTGGCGGTGGCTGGAGGAGACCGAGCTGCTCGCGCCGGACCTGGACGCGGTGCCGGGCGGAGGGGCACCGGCCGGCGAGGACGAAGGGCCGAAGGTGTGGACTCCGGCCTGGCGGCTCGGGCTCCCCCTCGGGCACCTCGCGATCCATCTGTTCTGACGGTCCCGGCCGGCCGCTCCGAAGTTTTCCGGAAACGGACCAATCCGCGGGCCGCGCGGCTCCGAATCTCACCCTCGGGATTCTGTGGGTGGCTTGAGTGATTCGGCTGTCGGCTGCGTACGGATGGGTGCACGGAGTAACCCCACCCGCACCCATCGGCACGAGGATTCGGCATGAGGTCCCTGGAAAGGCATCGCGACGTCGGCGCGTACGCGCTCGGCGTGCTGGACGAGGCGGAGGCCTTCCGCTTCGAGGACCACCTCCTGGAGTGCCCCCAGTGCGCGGCACAGGTGACCGAGTTCGGGCCGGCGACACGGCAGCTGTTGCTGTACCGCCGGGCCACGCCGCGCTTTGTGCACCCCATGGCACAGCCCGGTCCCCGGCTGCTGGACCGGCTGCTCGGCGAGGTCGCGCAGCGGCACCGGGCGCGCCGCCGGCGCCTTCTGTACGGCCTCGCCGCCTCCGTCGTGCTGGCCGTGGTCGGCCCGGGGGTCGTGGCCTTCGCCGGGCATGCGGAGCCGGCCGCGCACGTCACCGCGGCGACCGACCCGAAGACCGGGGTGTGGGCCGAGGTCACCGCCGACGACGGGGACTCGGGCAGCCGGCTGGTCCTGCGGGTGAAGGACGGCACCGGTCCGCACGCCTGCCGGCTCGTCGTCGTGGGCCGTGACGGCTCCGAGCAGACCGCCGGCACCTGGATGGAACCGGGTCAAGGCGCCGGTACCTTCACCGCACTCGGGTCTTCCACGATGCACCCCGGTGAGATCGCCCGCTACGACGTGCGCACCACGGACGGGCAGCATCTGGTGTCCGTCGACGCGCCGTAGCCGCCCGAGCGGGCGCCGATCACCGGGCCGGGCGCGCAGCGCCGCAGTCACCGCGGCCGGCGCTCATTTCAGCAGCCGGGAGAGTCTGCGGTCCGCCAGCGGCCTGCCGCCCGTCTGGCACGTCGGGCAGTACTGCAGTGAGGAGTCGCTGAAGGAGACCTCGCGAATGGTGTCGCCGCACACCGGGCAGGGTTCGCCGGTGCGGCCGTGGACGCGCAGTCCGCTCTTCTTCTCCGCCTTCAGCCGCCCGGCGGCGATTCCACGGGAGCGGTCGACCGCCTCGGTGAGCGTCGAGCGCAGCGCCTCGTAGAGCCGGTGGGTCTCCTGCGGGGTGAGGGAGGCGGCGAGCTTGAACGGGGACATCTTCGCGGCGTGCAGGATCTCGTCGCTGTAGGCGTTGCCGACGCCCGCGATCAGGGACTGGTCGCGCAGGGCGCCCTTCAGCTGCCGTCTCTCGTCCGCGAGCAGGGCGGCGAGGCGGTCCTCGTCGAAGTCGGCGGCGAGCGGGTCGGGGCCGAGCCGGGCGATGCCCTCGATCTGCCGCGGGTCGCGGACGACGTACACCGCGAGGCGCTTCTGGGTGCCTGCCTCGGTGAGGTCGAAGCCCTCGCCGGTCGCCAGCGCCACCCGCAGCGCGAGCGGGCCCCTGCCCGGCTTGGGCGGGCCGTCCGGCAGCCGGTCCTTCCACTGCAGCCAGCCGGCCCGGGCCAGGTGGGTCACCAGGTGCAGCCCGCTGTCCGAGGCCAGGTCCAGGAACTTGCCGTGCCGGTGCACGGCCGTGACCTCACCGCCCTCCAAGGCGGTGACCGGAGGGTCGTACGTCTTCAGGACGCTGACGGCGACCGGCAGGACCCGCGCCACCCGGCGGCCGACCAGGTGCTCGGTGAGGAAGTCCTTCAGCGCTTCTACCTCGGGCAGTTCCGGCATACGTCCAGAGTGCCATCCGGCACCGCCAACCCCCGGTGATCGCCTTCAGCCGTTCCGGCGGAACTCGCACCACACCGCCTTGCCGCCGCCCCGCGCCTCCACGCCCCACGCGTCGGCCAGCATGTCCACGAGCATCAGGCCCCGGCCGGAGACGCCGTCCTCCCTCGCCTCGAGGCGGCGCGGCAGGGCGCTGGAGGTGTCCTCGACCTCGATCCTCAGTCTGCCGTGGCCGCCGTCGAGGGCCCGCAGGGTCACGATCGCGGAGCCCTCGGTGTGCATGAGCGCATTGGTGATCAGTTCGTCGGCGACCAGCTCGATCTCGTCGGAGTGCTCGCGGTACCCCCAGGAGCGGACCGCGGCGCGGATCAGATGCCGGGCCTGGGTGAGGGCCTTCGGGTCCCCGGGTGCCACGTGCTGCTGCAGCCGGCCTCCGGCGGGCGGGGCCTCCGGGGCTCGCCGGCGCAGCAGGAGCAGCGCCACGTCGTCGTCGCCGTCGCGTTCCTCCGCCAGCTGGATCAGCCGGTCGGCCAGGGCGGGGACGTCCCCGGGGCCGTCCGCGACCAGGACCGACAGGCGCCGCATGCCGTCGTCGACGTCGGTGCCGGGCTGCTCGACGAGCCCGTCGGTGCACAGCAGCAGCGTGTGGCCGGGGTCGAGCTCCAGGGTGGCGACGGGGTACTCCAGCCGGCCGAACTCGGCGGACAGGCCGAGCGGCAGCCCGCCCTCGACCGGCACCCGGCGGCAGGAGCCGTCGGCGTGCCGGATCAGCGGGTCGATATGGCCGGCGCGGACCGCCTGCACGACGCCGGTCGACAGGTCTGTCTCGGCGTACAGGCAGGTGGCGAAGCGGTCGGTGTCCAGTTCGTGCAGGAACACCGAGGAACGGGCCATCACGGCGGCCGGGGTGTGGCCCTCGGCGGCGTAGGCGCGCAGCACGATGCGCAGCTGACCCATGACGGCCGCGGCGTGCGTGTCGTGGCCCTGGACGTCGCCGATGACGGCGCCGACCCGGCCGCCGGGCAGCGGGATCAGGTCGTACCAGTCGCCGCCGATGTCCCGGCCGAGGGCGCCCGCGGCGGTGCCGGCGCGGTAGCGGACGGCCACGTCGGCGCCGCGGACGCTGGGGATGGTGCGGGGCAGCATGGCCTGCTGCAGGCCCTGGGCCAGGTCCTTCTCCTGTTCGTAGAACATGGCCCGCTGCATGCTCTGCGCGATGCTGCTGCCGAGCGCGACCAGGACGGCACGCTCCTCCGCGGAGAAACCGCGCCGGTCGCTGTAGAGCAGTCCCATCGCGCCGATCGGGCGGGCCTGGGCGATCAGCGGCAGATAGGCGGCCGAGGTGATGTGCAGATCGGTGAGGTGCGGCCAGAGGATCGGATAGCCCTCGGCGAACTCCTCCGGGGACTCGATGAACCGCGGCAGCAGGGTGCGCACGACCTCGCCCATCGGGTACGGCTCGTCGATCCGGGTGATCTTGGTGCCGGGGACGGAGGCGGCGGCGGGTCCCTCGGCGATGAGCCGGATGCGGCCGGCCTCCACCAGCCCCATCACCAGGCTGGCCGCGCCGAGATGGCGGATGCCGTCGGTGTTCTTGAGGGCTTCGATGACGTCCTGGACGCTGCGGGCGTGGGCGAGGGCGGCGGAGACGGTCTGGACGATGCCGGTCTGCTGGCGGAACGCCTCGTCCTGGGCGTCGCGGACGCTGCGGGCCTCGCTGTCGGCGAGTTCCTCGGTGGCGTCGCGGACTATGCCGACGACCCGGCGCGGTCGCCCGGTGCCGTCCCGGCGGATGTAACCCTGGGTGTGGGTCCAGCGCGTGGTGCCGTCGCGGCAGCGGATCCGGAAGTACGCCCCGTAGTTCTCGCTGCCGTCCTTGATGGCCCGGGCCACCACCGCGTCCAGGCGGGCCGCCTCGGGCGGGGGCACGCGGACGGCCAGGGACTCGGGGCGTCCGTCGTATTCGTCGGGCAGCAGGTCGAACACCTCGTGCGCCTGGGCGTCCATGTGGAACAGGCCCGTGTCCAGGTCCCAGTCGAAGCTGCCCATGCGGTTGAGCGCCAGGATCGGATCCGGGTGAGCGGGCCAGTCCTCCGGGAGTGAAACGGCACTCGCTCCCCGAACTGCCATGGGCCCACCTTGCCAGGATTCATCGGATTTCTCGACCTCTTCGCCCCCACGGGTTACGGGCGTGCGGGGCCGGCGGAAGAGCGTAAGTCAGCGGCCGGGGGGATCCGCCGGGACGTCGAGGAGGCCGTCGCCCTTCGTGCCGGATCCGGCGGTCCGGGAGCCCGCCGTGCCGTAGGTGACCGTTCCGCCGCCGTCCGGCAGGGCGGTGGTGTCGGGCCCGCCGGGCGGGCCGATCCCGTCCTGCAGGCCGGTGGTGTCGGGCACGCCCGGCGGGCCGATGCCGTCCGGCGGGTCCGGGAGGCCGGGCACGTCCGAGGTGAGGTCGAGGGACGGTGAGGTGCGCGGGCCGGCCGTACGGGGGACCGGGGCGGCGCTGCCGGCGGACCGGTCCGGTGACGCCGGGGTGGCGACCGTGGGCGGCGTGCCGGTGGTGCCCGTGGAGGCGCCCGGCCGGCTCGGTTGCGGACTCGGCCGGGAGCTGGACGGCGGCGCCGTGCCCGGCGTGGCGGAAACGTCTGGCGCGGCGGTGGCCCACGCGGGGGCCGGTACGACCTGGTCGGTACGCACGTCGTGGCCGATCCGGCGCTCGATCCAGGTGTGGGTCTCCACGTTGAAGATCGTGAGGCTGGTGACGGCCCGGGGAGCGGGTGTCACAGCGATCACCTGCCCCGGCCGGTAGCCGGGCCAGGCGCTGCCACGGACACCGAAGCCGCCGTGGGTCGGCGCGGGCGAGGCCAGTGGGTTGCCGCAGGCGCAGCGCACCCGGGGCACGCCCCGGTTGTCGACCAGGACCGCGGTACCGGCCTGGAGCACGGCCTGGTAGCCGACCGCCTGCCCGTCGCGGTAGCCGCGGCCGGTTACCCGGGTGTCGGCGCGCAGCACGACCGGGGCCAGGCCCCGCAGATAGCGGGCGAGACCGCTCGCCAGGACGCCG
Source organism: Streptomyces sp. NPDC046759 (assembly GCF_040645475.1). Classification (NCBI taxonomy): domain Bacteria; kingdom Bacillati; phylum Actinomycetota; class Actinomycetes; order Kitasatosporales; family Streptomycetaceae; genus Streptomyces; species Streptomyces sp. NPDC046759. Next base: position 89,772 of record NZ_JBEYYJ010000001.1, read on the forward strand.
GACGCGCGGGCGAAGGCCTCGCCCCGGGCCCGGTCCGCCGCCAGATAGCCGATCTGCCGCTCGATGTCACAGCCGGCTACGCGTGCGGTCCCGCCGTACAGGCCGGGAGTCGCGCCGGACAGGACACGCATGGCACCCAGGGGGACGCCGACCAGCGCGGCGGGCAGCGCGGGCGGCGAGGGTCCGGTGGCCGGAGGCCCGGTGGGGGTGGCATCGGCCGCACCGGTGTGCGGGGGCGCGGCCGGGTCGGCGCCGCCCGTGCCGGGTGCCCTCGGCGCTCCGGCCGCGGTGACGGTGGAACCGGTGAACGGGTCGGGTCCCTGGACCGCGGCGGGCAGGAGGTAGACGTCCTCGCCCATCCGGGCCTCCTTGACGCCGGGACGGGCGCAGCCGGCGACGAGGACGGCCACCGAGAGCGCGCAGGCCGTGACGATGGATCCGAGGGGTATCCGCACCGTACACTTCCGATCACTGTGGGTGATTCCCTCCTATTGTGGGCATCGCTCCGGTTCGGCTGGCAACTCGGGAGACGACGATGACGAGGACGACACCGGCGGTTTAGCCGCGACGAAGGGCGCGCACGGCCGTGAACTGGTTCACCGCTGACGACTACTGGCTGAGCCGGCTGGTCTTCCAGCGGGCTCTGGCCGCCTTGTACCTGGTGGCGTTCCTGACGGCGGTGCTGCAGTTCCGGGCACTGCTGGGTGAGCGCGGCATGCTGCCGATCCCCCGTTTCGTGGCCCGGATCGGCTTCAAGCGGGCCCCGAGCCTGTTCCATCTGCACTACTCCGACCGCTTCTTCGCCACCTGCGCCTGGGCCGGGTGCGCGGTGTCGGCGGCGCTGTTCGCCGGCGCGGACTCCCTGCTGCCGCTGGGGGCGGGGATCGTGCTGTGGCTGGTGCCGTGGGCGCTGTATCTGTCGATCGTGAACGTCGGTCAGACGTGGTACGCCTTCGGCTGGGAGTCGCTGCTGCTGGAGACGGGCTTCCTGGCCGCGTTCCTCGGCAACGACGAGGTGGCGCCGCCGGTCGTCGTGCTGTTCCTGCTGCGCTGGATCCTGTTCCGGGTCGAGTTCGGCGCCGGGCTGATCAAGCTGCGCGGCGACGCGTGCTGGCGGAAGCTGACCTGCCTGGACTACCACCACGAGACGCAGCCCATGCCGGGACCGCTGAGCTGGTTCTTCCACCATCTGCCGAAGCCCCTGCACCGGGTGGAGGTGGCCGCCAACCACGTCACGCAACTGGTCGTACCGGTGCTGCTGTTCACACCGCAGCCGATCGCCTCGGCCGCCGCCGCGCTGATGATCGTCACCCAGCTGTGGCTGGTGCTGTCCGGCAACTTCTCCTGGCTGAACTGGATCACCATCGTGCTGGCCCTGTCGGCGCTGCGGATTCCCGGCTCGGCGCCGTCCGTGGCGGCGGCGCCGCTGTGGTACGAGGTCGTGGTGCTGGTCCTCGCCGCGCTGCTGCTCTTCCTGAGCCACCGACCGGTGACGAACATGATCTCGCGCCGCCAGATCATGAACCGCTCCTTCGACCCGCTGCACCTGGTGAACACCTACGGCGCGTTCGGCAGTGTCAGCCGGGTCCGCTACGAGGTGGTGGTCGAGGGCACGCTGGACGACGTACCGCGCGAGGACTCGGAGTGGCGGGAGTACGAGTTCCGGGGCAAGCCCGGCGACACCCGGCACTGGCCGCGCCAGTTCGCCCCGTACCATCTGCGGCTGGACTGGCTGATGTGGTTCGCGGCGCTGTCCCCGGGCTATGCCGGCGACTGGTTCGGCGGCCTGGTGGAACGCCTGCTGGAGAACGACCGCGACACCCTGCGCCTGCTGCGCCGCTCCCCCTTCCCACCGGACGACCCGCCCCGCTACGTCCGGGCCCGCCTGTTCCGGTACCGGTACACCACCTGGCGGGAACTGCGGGAGTCGGGCGCGTGCTGGGAGCGGACGTACGTGCGCGAGTACCTGCCGCCGACCCGGCTGGCGGGGGCGGTTCAGAGGTCGTAGACGCGGGTGGCGGTGGTGTCGAGGACCTGGGTGCGTTCGGCCGGCCCCAGCAACCGGACCGTCGCGTCGAGGACCTGGCCGTAGGTCGCGGCGGGGGTGCACACCGGCCAGTCGGAGCCGAACATCAGGCGGTCGGGACCGAAGGCCTCCAGGGCGGTCTCGACGTAGGGACGCAGGTCGTCGACGGTCCAGGAGACGGGGTCTGCTTCGGTGACCATGCCGGAGAGTTTGCAGTACGTGTTGGGCAGGGCGGCGAGGGCGCGGAGATCGGTGGCCCAGGGTTCGAGCCGGCCGGACGCGACGGGCGGCTTGCCCAGGTGGTCGAGCACGCAGGTGAGCCGGGGCACGGACCGGGCCGCCCGCACGCAGGCCGGCAACTGGTGAGGCCGCACGACGAGGTCGTAGACGAGCCCCGAGTCGGCCGTCGCGGTCAGGCCCCGGCGTACGTCCGGACGCAGCAGCCACTCCGGGTCCGGCTCGCCCTGCACCTGGTGCCGGATGCCCTTCAGGGCGGCGCCACCGGGCAGGCTGCGAAGCCGGGCCAGTTCGTCGGCGACGTCCGGGCGGGTCAGATCGGTCCAGCCGACGACGCCCGCGATCAGGTCGTGGGTGTCGGCCAGGGACAGGAACTCGGGGGTCTCCTCGGGCACCGTGACCGTCTGGACGAGGACGGTACGGGTGACGCCGGCCGCCCTCGCCTCGGGTTCGAGATCGCCGAGGGTGAAGTCACGCCGGAGCGGGCTGCCTTCGGGGATCCAGTCCTGGTCCCGCACCGAGAGGTCCCAGACGTGGTGGTGGGCGTCGACGGTCACGGCAGCTCCCAGACGACCGGCAGCCCGGCGTCCGCTCCGGCACGGGAGTAGTCGTGCACCACGTCGAGCAGCTCGGCCATGCGGGCCTGCCAGGCCACGTTGACCGGCAGCCGTTCCAGCTCGGCGAGCAGTCGGGCGTAGTCCTCGCACTCCAACAGGTGGAACAGGTCACTGCCGCTGCGCCAGATGGTCCAGGAGGTGGCACCGGCGGCGCGGATGGCGTCGGTGAGTTCCTGCGGGACCTCGCGGTGGGCCGCCTCGTACTCGGCGATCCGGTCGGCGCGCACCCTGGTGTGCAGGGCGACTCTCATGCGGCGCTCTCCTCTCGGGGCAGCAGGCCGGACTCCCGCAGCTCCTGCCAGAATCCGGCCGGGACGGGCACGGCGAACTGGTCGGCGCAGTCGTGGACTTCGGGCGCGGACCGGGCGCCGGCCAGGACGCACACGACCGCCGGGTGGGCGGCGGAGAAGGCCAGCGCGGCGGCGCGCAGCGTGGTGCCGTGGCGCTCGGCGACCGACTTCATGAGCAGGGCGCGGGCCACCAGCTCCTGTGGCGCACGGGCGTAGTTGTACGTCGAGTCGGGAGCCGGATCGGCCAGCAGGCCCGAGTTGAAGACGCCGCCGAGGACGACCGGGACACCGTGCTCGGCGGCCGTGGGCAGCAGCTCGCTCGCGGCGCTGCGGTCCAGCAAGGTGTAGCGGCCCGCGCACAGGACGACGTCCACATCGGTGTCGCGCACGAACCGGGTGAGCATCCGGGCCTGGTTCATGCCCGCGCCGATCGCGCCGACCACGCCTTCGGCGCGCAGCTTCTCCAGGGCCGGGTAGCCCTCGCGGAAGGCCTGTTCGGCATGGTCGTCCGGGTCGTGCAGGTAGACGACGTCGACCCGGTCCAGTCCGAGGCGGGTGAGGCTCGCCTCCAGCGTGCGCCGGATGCCGTCGGCGCTGAAGTCCCACACCCGGCGGTGGGTCGCGGGTACGGCGAAGCCGTGGGCCAGGTCGTCACCGCCTCCGTCGGCGGTCTCGAGACGGCGGCCGACCTTGGTGGAGACCGTGTAGTGAGCGCGGTCGTACTGCCGCAGGGCCGCGCCGAGCCGGCGTTCGGACAGGCCGAGGCCGTAGTGCGGGGCCGTGTCGAAGTAGCGGATGCCGCGCTGCCAGGCGGCGCGCACGGCGTCGTGGGCCTGTTCGTCGTCGAGCGGGGTGTAGAGGTTGCCGAGCGCCGCGGTCCCGAGGCCGAGCGGGGTGACCTCGACGCCGCTGCGGCCGAGCGTCCTCACCGGCCCACCGGACGGAGCCTGAGGCCCTGCATGCCGCCGTCGACGGCGAGGGCGGTGCCGGTGGTGGCGCCGGAGTGGGGGCTGGCCAAGTAGGCTATGGCGCCCGCCACTTCGGCGGCGGAGACCAGCCGGCCGGTGGGCTGGCGGGCCCGCAGGGCGGCGCGCTCGGCGGCCGGGTCCGGGGTGGCGTCCAGCAGCCGGCCGATCCAGGGGGTGTCCGCCGTGCCGGGGTTGACGCAGTTGACCCGGATGCCCTCGCGGACGTGGTCGGCGGCCATGGCGAGGGTCAGGGAGTACACGGCGCCCTTGGTGGCGCTGTACAGGGCGCGCTGGGGCAGTCCGGCGGTGGCCGCGATGGAGCAGGTGTTGACGATCGCGGCGTGGTCCGAGCGGCGCAGGTGCGGCAGGGCGGCGCGGGCGGTGCGGACCATGCCGAGCACGTTGACGTCGAAGACGTGCCGCCATTCGTCGTCGTCGTTGTCCTCGACCGTGCCCTGGGCGCCGATCCCGGCGTTGTTGACCAGCACGTCGAGGCCGCCGAGCTGTTCGGCCGCCCGCTCGACGGCCGCGCGGACCGAGGCGTCGTCGGTGACGTCGGCGCGATGGGCGAGGAGCGGTTTGCCGACGCAGGCCGGGTTCCGGTCGAGGACGGCGACCCGGGCTCCGCGGGCGGCGAGGAGGTCGGCGGTGGCCCGGCCGATGCCGGACGCGCCGCCGGTGACCAGGGCCTTCAGGCCCTCGAAGTCGCTCATGCGGCCTGTCCCTTCTGGGTGTCGGGGTCGGCGGCCCAGTAGGTGCCGCCGGGGAAGGTGTACCGCGCGATGGACTGCGGGCGGAGGGCGGCGCCGAATCCTGGCGCGGTGGGTGCCGTGTAGTGGCCGTCACGGATGACGACCGGGGTGACGAAGTGCTCGTGGAGGTGGTCGACGTACTCGATGACCCGGTCCTCGGTGGTGCCCGAGAGGGCGAGGTAGTCGAACATCGACAGATGCTGGACGAGTTCGCACAGGCCGACCCCGCCGGCGTGCGGGCACACCGGGACGCCGAACCTGGCGGCGAGCAGCAGGATGGCGAGGTTCTCGTTGACGCCGGCGACGCGGGCCGCGTCGATCTGCACGATGTCGAGGGCGCCCGCCTGGAGCAGCTGCTTGAACACGATCCGGTTGTGCACGTGTTCACCGGTGGCGACCTTCACCGGGGCCACCGCGCGGCGGATCGTGGCGTGGCCGAGGACGTCGTCGGGGCTGGTGGGCTCCTCGATCCAGTACGGGTCGAACTCGGCGAGGGCCTTGGTCCAGCGGATCGCCTCGTCCACGTTCCAGCGCTGGTTGGCGTCGACGGCGAGCCGGATGCCGGGGCCGACGACCGCGCGGGCGACCCGGCAGCGCCGGATGTCGTCGTCGAGGTCGGCCCCCACCTTCAGCTTGATCTGCGTGAAGCCGTCGGTGACGGCCTGCGCGGCGAGCCGGCCGAGCTTGTCGTCGTCGTAGCCGAGCCAGCCCGGGGAGGTGGTGTAGGCGGGGTAGCCGCGCTCCAGCAGCCTCGCCCGGCGCTCCGCGGCGCCTCCTCTCCCCCTTCTGAGCAGGTCGAGGGCCTCGTCGGGGGTGAGGGCGTCGGTGAGGTAGCGGAAGTCGATCTGGGCGACCAGCCATTCGGGCTCGGCGTCGGCGAGCAGCCGCCACAGCGGTTTGCCGGCCCGGCGGGCGGCGAGGTCCCAGACGGCGTTGACGACGGCCCCGATCGCCATGTGCATCACGCCCTTCTCGGGGCCGAGCCAGCGCAGCTGGCTGTCGCCGATCAGGTCCCGGAAGAGCGAGCCGGGGTCGGCGCACAGCCGGGCCACGTCCCGGCCGAGCACATGGTCCCGAAGCGCGTCGATCGCGGCGACCTGGACGTCGTTGCCCCGCCCGATGGTGAAGACGAACCCGTGCCCCTCGTGCCCGTCGGCGGCGTCGGTGCGCAGCACGACGTAGGCCGCCGAGTAGTCGGGGTCCGGGTTCATCGCGTCGGAGCCGTCGAGCTCACGCGAGGTGGGGAAACGGATGTCGTGGGTGTCGACCGCGGTGACGCGGGCGGGGGCCTCGGACACTGAAGTCCTTTCGTTCGTTCGGGAGCGTGACGGAACGCCGGCTCGGACGCGTCAGTCCTGGGCGCGGCCCGTCGTCACACGCGCGATCACGAGGGCGACGAGGATGATCCCGCCGTAGATGGCCTGGATCCAGAACGACGGGACCTGGGCGAGGGTCAGCAGGTTCTGTACGACGCCCAGCAGGAGGACACCGGTCAGGGCGCCGAACATGGTGCCCCTGCCGCCGTCCAGGCTGATACCGCCGATCACCGCGGCCGCGAACACGGTGAAGATCATGTTCTGACCCTGGTTGGCGCTGATCGCGCCGACGTACCCGGTCTGCAGCAGTCCGCCGACCGAGGCGAGCAGGCCCGCGACGACGTACACGCCGAGCATGACCCGGTCCACCCGGACCCCGGCCGCGCGGGCGGCGTCCGCGTTGCCGCCGATGGCGTACAGGGCGCGGCCGGTGCGGTGGTACTTCAGCACGAACCCGGCGATCGCGAAGGCGACGGCGGCGAGCCACACCGACAGCGGCACGCTGAGGAGGGTGGTGGTGGCCAGGGAGTAGAAGCTGTCGGGCATGCCGAACAGGGTCTTGCCCTTGGTGGCGCCGACCAGCAGGCCACGCAGCACGATGAGCATCGCGAGGGTCACGATGAAGGCGTTGAGCCGGAACTTCACCACGAGGACGCCGTTGAAGGCGCCGACGAGCGCGCCGGTCACGGGGACCGCGAGCAGGGCGAGCGCGGCGGGGAAGCCGGTGCCCCAGCCGGCCTGGCTCGCGGGCAGCACCAGCAGGGCGCCCACGGCCGGCGTGATGCCGACCACCGACTCCAGGGACAGGTCGAACTTGCCGGTGATGAGCACCAGGGACTCGGCCAGCACGACCATCGCCAGCGCCGCCGAGGCACCCAGAATGGAGATCAGGTTGCGTTCGGTCAGGAACGAGTCGTTGACCATCGCGCCGAGCACCATGAGCAGCAACAGCGCCGGAACCAAGGCGAGTTCGCGGGCGCGGCGGAGCAGCACGGTCCTCGCCGAGCGGGCGTCCGGGCTCTTCGGTGGCGCGAGCGGCGGGGCGGCCCGGGTGTCAGCCATGGTCAACTCCTTCGATGGAGGCGATCAGCTCGTGGTCGCGCCAGCCGGCCCTGTGCTCGGCGACGACACGGCCGTGGAAGAGGACGAGGACGCGGTCGCAGCGGCGCAGGTCGTCGAGTTCGTCGGAGACGACGAGGACGGCGGTGCCGTCCTCGCGGGCGCTGTCCATGCGGGCGAGCAGTGATTCCTTGGACTTCACGTCGACTCCGGCGGTTGGGTTGATCAGGACCAGCAGGCGGGGTCCGGAGGCGAGGGCGCGGGCCATGACGACCTTCTGCGCGTTGCCGCCGGACAGGTCGCAGACGGGCTGGTCGGGGCCCTCGGCGTGGATGTCGAGGCGGTCGATCAGCTCGGCGGCGAAGCGGCGCCTGGCGTCGGTGGCGACGAAACCGAACCGGCCGAGCCGGTCCAGCACGCTCAGCGTGGCGTTGTCGCCGATGCTCATGGCGGACACCAGGCCCTGCTCGTGCCGGTCGCGCGGGACACAGCCCACCCCGGCGCGCAGGGCGGCCCGCACGTCGCCGAACGGCAGCCGTTCGCCCTCCAGTTGTGCGCTTCCTGCGGTCGGTGTGTGCAGTCCCGCGAAGGACTCGGCCAGCTCGCTCTTGCCGCTGCCGCTGGAGCCGGCCAGTCCGACGACCTCGCCGCGGCGGACGGTGAGGTCGACGTTCTCGTACGCCGGTGAGGTGAGCCCGCGCGCCCGGAGCAGGACGGGAGCATCGTCGTCCGCTGCCCCGCGCTGTACTGCCTGTTCGGCGACGGACTCCCCCGCCATGGCCTCCACCAGCGCCGCCTTCGGCAGGTCGGCGACGGGTGCGGTGGTGATCCAGCGGGCGTCGCGCAGCACCGTGACCGTCTGGCAGACCTCGTACACCTCCTGGAGGTGGTGGGAGATGAACAGGAAGGTGACGCCGGAGTCCCGCAGGGCGCGCATGCGGGTGAAGAGCCGCTCGATCTCCCGGTTGTCGAGCTGTGCGGTGGGCTCGTCCAGCACGATGAACCGGGCCCCGAAACTCAGTGCTCGTGCGATCTCGACCATCTGGCGGTCCTCGACCCGCAGGTCGGCGGTGCGCGCCTCGGGGTCGACGCGCACGTCCCAGGTGCCGAGGAGTTCGGCGGCCTCGCGGCGCAGCCGGCGCCAGCTGATGACGCCGCGGCCGGTCGGCTGCCGGTTCAGGAACAGGTTCTCGGCGACCGTCAGCTCCGGGACGACGGTGGGCTTCTGGTAGACACAGGCGACCCTGCGGCGCCAGGCGTCCCGGTCGGCGAGCGGCGGCGCGGGCTCGCCGTCGAAGCGGACGGTGCCCGCGTCCGGGGCCTGCAGGCCGGTGAGGACGTTGACCAGGGTGGACTTGCCGGCGCCGTTGCGGCCGACCAGCGCGTGGGACTCGCCGGGCAGCACGGTGAGCCGGCCGTCGGCGAGGGCGAGGGTGGGGCCGTACCGTTTGACGATGCCCTCGGCTTCAACAAGCGGCGTACTCATCCGACCGTGTTGCCCCACAGCTTGGGGTCGTCGACGTTGGCCTTGGTGACCAGCGGCGCGGGCAGCTGGTCCTCCAGGATCCCGCTCGGCAGCCTGACGATCGTGGAGCCGTGGTCGGTCGGACCGGGCTTGAAGGTCTTCCCGGCCATCGCCGCCTTGATGTAGTACAGGCCGTACTTGGCGTAGGCGTCGGCGGGCTGGGAGACCGTGGCGTCGATCTGGCCCTTGCGGATGGCGTCGAACTCCTGCGGGATGCCGTCGTTGGAGACGATCGCGATGTGGCCCTTCTGCCCGGCCGGTTCCAGCATGTTCTTGGCCTTCAGGGTCTGCAGGGCCGGCGCGAGGTAGACGCCGCCCGCCTGGAGGTAGATGCCCTTGATGTCGGGGTTGGCGCCCAGCAGGGTGTCGAGCTTGGCTGCGGCGGTGTCGGACTCCCATTTGGCGGGGATCTCCAGCACCTTGAGCTTCGGGTACTTCTTCTTCACGCACGACCGGAAGGCCTCGGAGCGGTCGCGGCCGTTGACCGAGGCCAGGTCGCCCATGATCTGCACGACCTTGCCGCTGCCGACGTGCTGTCCGAGGTAATCGCAGGCCTTCTCGCCGTAGGCCACGTTGTCGGCGCGCACCACCATGGCGACCTTGCCCTTGTCGGGCGCGACGTCCACGGCGACGACGGGTACGCCCTTGCGCTCGGCCTGGTCGAGTCCGGCCTGGACGGCAGCGCTGTCCAGCGGGGCGACCACCAGTCCCTTGACGCCCTGGGTGAGTTCGTTGTCGATGTCGGTGATCTGCTGGGCGGGGTCGCTGTTGGAGTTGACCGTCTTCAGCACCTGAACACCCTCGGACTTGGCCATCCTGGGCACGTAGTCGTTGTACGACTGCCAGAACGGGGAGGTCAGCAGCGGCAGGATCACGCCGACCCTGCCGGTGCCGCCGCTTCCCGCGCTCGCGGTGTCCTTGGTGCTGCCGCAGGCGGCGAGCACGAGCGAGGCACCGGCGGCCAGTGCCACCGCGCCGGTGATCCGGGACCTGCTGCGCTTCCTGACAGTGCTGGCGGGCATCTCGCGGCTCCTCGTCGAGGCGGTTCGAGCAGACGCCGCATACTTATCAGACCAATAAGCGCGGTCGACACCCTCGTGCAGGGAAAATTCAGCGGTCCAAGCGGTAGTGGTCGGACCACTCTGCTGGCTAGACTGCGGCGCACCGGGGAGGGAGGAGCGGCGTGGACGAGGAAGCCCCGCAGAAGGGCACGGTGACCCAGCGCGCCATCGAGGAGATCAAGGCGATGATCGCCGAGGGCCGGCTGGAGCCGGGCCAGCGGCTGCCCACCGAGCGCGATCTGGCGGCCCGGCTGGGCATCTCCCGCAGCTCCATGCGGGAGGCGATCCGCGCCCTGACGGTGATGGGCGTCCTGGAGGCCCGGCACGGCTCCGGGATCTACGTCACCGCGCTGGAGGCCGGGGACCTGCTGGAGACCTTCGGGGTGGTCGCGGACCTGTCCCGGGGCCCGCGCCTGGTGGAGCTGCTCGAGGTGCGGCGGATCCTGGAGTCGACGGCGACCGCGCTGGCCGCCGCACGCATCACCGACAACCAACTGGCCGCTGTGGAGAAGCACTTGGCGGCCATGAACGCCGCCGACGATCCCGAGGAGATCCTCGCCCACGACCTCGCCTTCCACCGCGAGATCGCCGCCGCGGCGGGCAACGAGACCATGGCCGCCATCCTGGAGGGCCTGTCCTCCCGGACCTTCCGGGCCCGCGTCTGGCGCGGCTACCAGGAGGAGGGCGCCTTCGCCCGCACCCGCCGCGAACACGCCGCCATCCACCGCGCCCTCGCCGCCCGCGATCCGGAGGCGGCGAGAGCTGCGGCCGCGGCCCATGTGGGCGAGGTGGAGGAGTGGCTCAGGACGCAGCTGGGTCCCTGACCGGTCCTCCCCATCAGGCTCCCGCCGAGGGCAGAGGCGGTTCCGGGCGCCCGCTCTGCGCCTCGGACCAGGTGCGCAGCTCGTTCGCGCCGACCTCCTCGACCGCCGTCTGCAGTGCCTGCCGGGCCGCCGCGTCACGTTCGGACTCGGGCAGGAGCAGGTAGCGGTCGAGTGCGCGGCGCAGCGACTCCCGCGCCTGCGCGGCCAGCACCCAGCGCGAGCCGGCGCCGTACAGCTGACGCAGGCCGGTGAAGAAGACGGCGCCGCCCGCGATCAGCGCGGTCAGCCAGGCCGGAGCATGCAGGCCGGCCGCCACGACCGTCACCGACGTGGTGAGCAGAGCGCCGAGCTCGGTGCCGTGGTGCAGCCGCCTGGCCCGGTCGGAGGTCCTCGCGTAGAACGTCAGATCCCTCCGGACGAGGGCCAACAGGGGATCCGGCTCCGCGGCCCAGGAACCGTCGGGGATCCTTCTTCGCCTCATCGGCACATCATCGTGGCTCGGCCCACGCCGGGGAAAGCCCCGGCGGTGGGCAAGGGCGGCCGCGCCGGCCGGCCCCGCCCACCGGGGTTCACGCCCTGCGCAGCCTGAGGGTCGCCAGTTCGAACGGCCGCAACCGCACGGTGACGCGGTCGCCGTCCCGCTCGGGCGGAGCCCCCTCGTCCCACGGCCGCTCCAGCAGGTCCGTCACGGTGACGTCCGCGACCGCGAAACCGGCTGTGAGGGTCGCCCGGGTCCGGCCGCCATGGGCCTCGTGGAAGCGGACGACCACGTCTCCGCTGCCGTCGTCGGCGAGCTTCACCCCCGTGATCACCACGGCGTCGTTGTCGACGGTGACCAGCGGGGCGACCTCGTGCGCCCCGGTCAGGCGCCGTTCCGGCAGGTTGATGCGCCAGCCCTCGCGGACCGCGCCGGCGATCGAGACGCCCGGGACCAGGGCGTGCCGGAAGCGGTGGACACCCTGGTCGGTCTCGGGGTCGGGGAAGCGCGGGGCACGCAGGAGGGAGACGCGGACCGTGGTCGTCGTACCGCGGTCGCCGTCGGTGCGCACGGTGCGGGTCACGTCATGGCCGTACGTCGAGTCGTTGACGACGGCCACTCCCCAGCCGGGCTCCTCCAGGTGGACGAAGCGGTGGTTGCACGCCTCGAACCTGGCGGCCTCCCAGGAGGTGTTGGTGTGAGTGGGCCGGAAGACGTGTCCGAACTGGGTCTCGGACGCGTACCGTTCCGCGTGCAGGTCGAGCGGGAAGGCCAGCTTCAGGAACTTCTCCGTCTCGTGCCAGTCGACCTCCGTGTCGATCTCCAGTCGCCGCTCCCCCGGCGGCAGCGACAGCACCTGGGTGACGCGGGAGTCGCCGAAGGAGCGGACGACCCGCACGGAGATCCCGTCCTCGCCGGCGCTCACCTCGTCCGCGTCCGTCAGGTCCGTGACCGTGTTCCGGTAGAAGGAGTCCACGTCCCAGGCGTCCCACATGTTCGGGAGGTCCTGGTGGAGCTGGAGGAGGCACGCGGCCCTGCCGGGGGCGACGGTCTCACGGTCGGCGGCGATGTCGCGGGCGGAGACGACCAGGCCCCGGGCGTCGATCTCGACCCGCAGCAGACCGTTGTCCAGGACGTGTCCGCCGTCCGCCCGAGCCGCCGCACTCGTCCCCCGCGGCGGCCGGTGCGCGGCGGCGCCGCCGGCCGGCACCCCGGCACGGCTGTGCGGCGCCGCGTTGAAGACCAGGTCCCGGTCCCCTTCCCCGGCCAGTGCGCGCTGCGCCGCGCCGATGATGTCGTTCAGTTCGCCGGCGATCCGCTCGTACGTCGCCCGCGCCTCACGGTGCACCCAGGCGATCGACGAGCCGGGCAGGATGTCGTGGAACTGGTGCAGCAGGACCGTCTTCCAGATACGGTCCAACTCCTCGTAGGGGTAGGGGAATCCGGTGCGCACGGCGGCGGTGGCCGCCCACAGCTCCGCCTCGCGGAGCAGGTGCTCGCTGCGCCGGTTGCCCTGCTTGGTCCTCGCCTGGCTGGTGAGGGTGGCGCGGTGCAGTTCGAGGTACAGTTCGCCGACCCAGACCGGCGCTTCGGGGTAGTCGGCCTCGGCCTTCTGGAAGAAGGCCCGGGGTGTCTCCCAGACGACGGTCGCCGAGCCTTCGAGGTCGCGCAGCCGGGCCGCCTTGGCGACCATCTCCCGGGTCGTGCCACCGCCTCCGTCGCCCCAGCCGGTGGGCGCGAGGGAGTGCCTGGCGCGGCCCTTTTCCCTGAAGTTGCGGGCCGCGTGGGCGATCTCACTGCCCTTCATGGAACAGTTGTAGGTGTCGACGGGCGGGAAGTGGGTGAAGATCCGGGTGCCGTCGATGCCCTCCCACCAGAAGGTGTGGTGCGGGAACCTGTTCGTCTGCGACCAGGAGATCTTCTGCGTCAGCAGCCACTTGGAGCCGGCCGCCCGGATGATCTGCGGGAGCCCGGCGGCGAAGCCGAAGGTGTCGGGCAGCCAGGCCTCCTCGTTCTCGATGCCGAACTCGTCGAGGAAGAACCGCTTGCCGTGCACGAACTGCCGGGCCATCGCCTCCGAGCCGGGCATGTTGGTGTCCGACTCCACCCACATCCCGCCGGCCGGCACGAACCGTCCCTCCGCGACGGCCTTCTTCACCCGTGCCCACACCTCGGGCCGGTGCTCCTTCACCCACGCCCACTGCTGCGCCTGGGACATGGCGAACACGAACTCCGGCTCGTCCTCGATGAGCGCGGTCATGTTGGAGGTCGTACGGGCGACCTTGCGCACCGTCTCGCGCAGCGGCCACAGCCAGGCCGAGTCGATGTGCGCGTGGCCGACCGCGCTGATCCGGTGCGCCGAGGGCACGGCGGGCGCCGACAGCACCCCGGCGAGCTGCTCCCGCGCCCGCTCCGCCGTGCCGTTGACGTCCTGGAGGTCCACGGCGTCCAGGGCCCGCTCGACCGCGCGCAGGATGTCGTGGCGGCGCGCGGATTCCGCGGGCAGCTCGGTCATCAGCTCGCCGAGCACCTCCAGGTCCAGGACCAGCTGCCACACCGGCTGGTCGAAGACGGCGAGGTCCATGCGGGTGAGCGTGTACTGCGGTTCGGCGCCGGCGGTGTCCCTGTCGCCGAGCGGCGTGGGCACGAAGGGGTGGTAGCCGAGGACGACCGGGTTGGAGGCGGCCTCGATGTGCAGGACCACCTCCTCGCCGCCGGCGACCGGGGCGCCGATGCGCACCCACTGGTTACGGGGGTTGAGCCCCTTCACAGGGGTGCCGTCGCTCCGGTAGACCAGGCCCTCGCACTGGAAGCCGGGCATGTTCTCGTCGAAGCCCAGGTCGAGCTGGGCCTCGACGGTCTTTCCGGCCCAGGCCGGGGGTACGGTGCCGGTCACCCGGAACCAGCTCGTGCCCCACGGAGCGCCCCACCGGGCGCCCACCTCGATCGGCTGGGGCTCGGCGGCGAGCCCGGCCGCGACCGGCACGGGTTCGCCGGGCGCGTGCCACACCGCGACCTCGAGCGGCACGGTCTCCGGGTACACGGCCGGGCGGATGCGTTCCTCCAGGACGCGCCTGAGGCGGGCTTCCACCAGAGTGCGGTCGTCATGCATGCGGGGTGCTCCCTGCTGGGTTCCGGGTGATCACCAGGTGTGGGTGACGGTCACGGGGGCCGACGAGGTGTACAGCTCCCCTACGGCGCGCACTTCCAACCGCGCCGCGCGTTCGCCCTGCTCGGGCCGGAGGCCGGAGACGAAGTACGCCTGCTGGCGGGTGGCGCCGAGGAAGCGGCGGGTGCCGTCGGAAAGGAGGCGGTGGAGGCTGTAGTGGCGGACGGGGCCGGGGGGCGTGTGCCAGGCGAGGCGGAGATCACCGCCCGCGGCCGCGGTGACGCGGGCGCCGGCGGGGGCGGCGGGAGCCGGCAGGGTGCCGGCCGGGCGGACGGCGAGGCCGCCGAGCCGCCAGCGCACCGGCCCCTCGGTGGCGGTGAGCCGCAGCCCGAGGGCGTGCACCGTGCCGGACGTCGAGGTGAGCGGCAGCGTCGCGGTGTCCCAGCCGTTGACCGACTTCACAGCATCGCTTCGATGCCTGTGGAGCCGGTCCACCGGCAGGTACGTGTACGGCGGTGGCGTTCCCGCCCCGCCCGGTTCGGCCGTCGCCACCGCCAGTTCGACGTTCACACTGCCAGCCTCCGCCCGGTACGTCAGCTCGACAACCGTGTCGGCACCGATCGGCAGCCGCGTCGCGTAGAGATCCAGCACCACGGGCTGATCCAGAGGGCCGGCCACCAGCACACTGCTTCCGCCGCGCCACGCGTCGGCGAAGTCGAAGGAGACCGCCGGCCGCTCCCCCCGCGTCCGCACCACCCAGCGCCGGGACGGCAGCCGGTCCTGGAGCCCGAGGTGGTTCCAGGGCGTGTCCGAGGTGACGGCCCCGTCCTCGTACCAGCACAGTCCGTGCCCGGTGTTGAAGACGCTCGCGAACGGCACCGACGTCACGGTGGACCGGTCCGCCACCGACACCGCCGGCGCCCGCCACGGATCGCTCGTGTCGGGCGTCGACGGATCCAGCGACCGGCCGGTCCAGAAGCGGTCGTCGGCGGCGTGGAAGTCCGCGGGGCCCCGCTGGTCGTCGGGCAGGTGGTTGCGGGTCCACTCGGGCCGGTAGAAGCCGATCGAGATGATGTGCGGCTTCCCGGCGGGCACGATCGCGTCCCAGTCCACGGGCGTGCCGGGCCCGTTCGACTCGACGTCGACGCCGGCCCACAACGCGTAGCGGCTGCACCCGAGTTGCTCCGCCCTGGCGCCGGAGGAGGCCAGGCCGGCGCCGCTCCACCGGAAGTCGACGAACATGTCGTCGGCGGCCTGGAAGAAGGCCTGGTTCCGGCTGTCCAGCGCGCCCTGCCAGTCGACCGTGCCGTTCACGGTCATCGCGTCGTACCAGGTCACCCGCTGTCCGTTGGCCGCCGCGAGCGCCTTCAGCTCCGTCACGAAAGCGAGCACGGCCTGGCCGAGCGCGGTGTTCCCGCCGCCGGTCTCGGCGTCCAGGAACCAGCCGTCGAAACCGTGGGCCGCCGCCACGGCGACGAGCTGCGCGGCGAGCGGATGGCGCCCGGCGGCGTCCTTCTGCACGAGGTCGCGGGTCCACTGCAGCCGGCCGCCGTAGGCCACCGGTGGCAGGAAGACGTTCCCGAGGACCGGGACGCCGTGCCGGTGGGCCGCGTCGACGACGGGTGCGTTGGGCGCGAGGATCAGACCCTCGCCGGCCGAGCCGCCCCAGAAGACCAGCTCGTCGAGGTACGCCCAGTGGGTGAGGGCGTAGTAGTCGGCCATGGCCGAGCCCTGCGCGGGGTTGCTCGACGTGGGGCCGAAGGAGACCAGGGCCTGGACGCGGGCCTGACCGGCGCGGGCGGTGGTGTTCGCCGGGGTCGGGGTGAACCGGGGGGCGAGCGGCACGGACGCGGTGTTGAAGGCGAGGTCGGGGTCGTCGGCGGCGCGCCAGGACTTCAGGCTGCGCCAGGTGATCCCGGGACCGGGACTGCCGGAGGGCAGCGAGTCCGGGTACCAGTAGGAGGCGTACGGCGGCGTCGCGGCGGTGGCGTGCGGGGCCGCCGCGGCCGCGGCCGTGGGGAGCTGCGGGCTGAGGGCGGCCGCGGTGGCGGCGATCAGGACGGTGCGTCTGCGGGGGTTCACGAGCGGGTGCCTCCGTGTGGGGTGGGGAGTACCTGATCGGGTGTGACGACCTCGGTGATGCCGCGCGCGGCGAGGTGGTCCCTGTCGCCGGCGCGGGTGTCGAGGACGGTGGTGGGGCGGACGCCGTCGGCGACCAGCCGGAAGAACGCGTCGAAGACCGGTCCGCCGGGCGCGCAGCGGGAGCGGCGGCCCGGATCGTCGGGTACGACGAGGGCCGTGGTGCGTACGGCGGGGCGCGCGTGCGGCCGGCGGGCGGCCTCGGCCAGCACCCGGGCGACGTCCTTGGGCGTGCGTTCGTTGGTCAGCAGGCCGAGGCCGTATTCGAGTGCGGGGAAGTCGGCGAGGTCACGGGAGACGTCGTAGGAGCACCACCAGGTGATGCCCCACAGGTCGGCGCAGTCCAGGGCGTGGGCGACGGTCGCCTCGGCGAAGGCGGCCGCGTGCTCGGCGGGCACGAGGGGCGCGGGCGCGCCGACCTCCTGCAGCCACACCGGCCGGTGCGGTTCCCGTGCCCAGGCCTTGCTGAGCTCGACCAGATAGGCGGCGTGGTGCTCGGCCGGCACGGACGTGCGGCCGTGGCGCTGGGCGGTGCCGTTGAACACCCAGGAGTGCACGGCGGTGAGGTCGCCGAGCCGGGCGGAGTGGCCGGGGGTGAAGGGCTGGTCGTCCTGGTACCAGGCGGCGTCGTAGGAGGCGTGCAGATGGGGCCGGTCCGGGGCGCCCTCGGCGCAGGCGGCCAGCATCCGGACGAGCCACCGTTCGGCCTCCTCGGAGGTGATGCGGTCCGGGTCGGGATGCGGTCCGGCGGCGAACTGGTTGACCTCGTTGCCGACGGTCATGCCGAGGAAGCCCGGCCGGTCGGCGAGGGCGGCGGCGAGGGTGCGCAGATAGGCGGCCTGTCCCTCCACGACGTCCGGGTCGGTGAAGAGGTTGCGCCGGTGCCAGGTGCGGGTCCAGGCGGGCAGGAAGTCGAAGCTGCTCAGGTGGCCCTGCAGCCCGTCGACGTTGACGTCCAGGCCGCGTTCGGCGGCCGCGTCGGCCAGGGCCACGAGCTGCTCGACGGCGCGCGGGCGGATCAGGGCCCGGTTGGGCTGGAAGTAGGGCCACAGCGGGAAGACGCGGATGTGGTCGAGACCGAGCGCGGCGATCGCGTCGAGGTCGGCCCGCACGGAGTCGAGGTCGAAGTCGAGCCAGTGGTGGAACCACCCTTCAGTGGGGGTGTAGTTGACGCCGAAGCGTACGGCTGGGGGCATGGGGTGTCCTTGGGGCGTACACGGTGTTCAGCCCTTGACGGCGCCCTCGCCGACGCCGCGGAAGAAGTACCGCTGGAGGCAGGCGAAGAGGGCGATGAGCGGGGCCACCGCGATCACGGTGCCGGCGGCGACGAGGCGTTCGTCGTCGGCGAAGGTGCCGTGCAGGTAGTTGAGGCCGATGGTGAGGGTGAACCTGGACGGGTCGCTGAGCACGATCAGCGGCCACAGGAAGTCGTCCCAGGCGCCCATGAAGGCGAAGATCGCGACGACGGCGAGGGTCCCCTTGACCGACGGCAGGGCTACGCGCAGGAACCGCTGCCAGACGTCGGCGCCGTCGACGTAGGCGGCTTCCTCGATCTCGTACGGCAGGTTGCGGAAGGCGTTGCGCATCAGCAGCACGTTCATCGCGCCGACCGCGCCGGGCAGCACGACACCGATGAGCGTGTTGTTCAGGCCGAGTTCGCGCATGGTGGTGAACTGGGCGATGACGATGGCCTCGACCGGCACGAGCATCGCGAGCACGAACACCAGCGTGGTCACGCGCCGGCCGCAAAAGCGCAGCCGGGCCAGGGCGTATCCGGCGAGCGCCGAGCCGACGCAGTTGGTGACGACGTTGGCGGTGGCGACCTTCAGGGAGTTCAGGGCGTAGTCCCACACGGGGATGGTGTCGGCGACCCGCGTGTAGTTGTGCAGGGTGGGGTGGGCGGGCAGGAGGCTCGGCGGCGAGCTGTAGATGTCCTCGGTGGGGCCCTTGAGCGAGGTCGACAGCTGCCAGAGGAAGGGGCCGACGCTCAGCGCGAGGACGCCGAGGAGCAGCAGATAGCGCCAGGTCAGTTCACCGACGCGGACACGGCGGCCGTGTTCGTCGGTGACGCGCGGCTCCCGCTGCCGGGTGACGGACGGCTCGGGCCGTACCTCCTCCAGGACGCTCACTGCTCCTCCCGGCGGTCGGCCCGCAGCACCAGCAGCATGAGCGCGACGGTGACGGCGAACACCACGACCGAGAGCGCCGAGGCGTAGCCCACCCGGCCGGTCAGGCCGGTGCCGGTGCGCTGCACGAGCATGACGAGCGTGGTGTCCTCGCCGGCCGGTCCGCCGTCGGGGCCGGCCATCAGGTACACCTCGGAGAACACCTTGAAGGCGGCGACCGAGGAGAGCGCGGCGACGAGGACCATGGTGGAGCGCACGGCGGGGACGGTGACGCAGAGGAAGCGGCGCACCGGGCCCGCGCCGTCCACGGCGGCGGCCTCGTGCAGCTCCCGGGGCACGTCCGCCAGCGCCGCGAGATAGATGATCATGTAGTAGCCGAGGCCCTTCCAGACCGTGACGGCCATGGCGCTCAGCAGGAGCAGCCACTGGTCACTGAGAAAGCCGATCCGGCCGATCCCGATCGTCTCCAGCAGCGAGTTGACCAGGCCGCGTTCGTCCAGCAGCCACACCCAGATCAGCCCGACCACCACGATCGAGGCGACGACCGGGGTGTAGAAGGCGGAGCGGAAGAAGGTGATGCCGGGGATGTTCTTCTGCACCAGCAGTGCGAGCAGCAGCGGCAGGACGACCAGGGCGGGCACGACCCCGGCGATGTACAGGGTGCTGTTGCGCAGGCCGGTCCAGAACATGTCGTCGTGCAGCAGCTCGCGGAAGTTGGCGAGGCCCACGAAGTGGCCCGGGAGCAGGGTGCGGCGGTCGGTGAAGGAGTTCACCAGGGTGGAGACGAACGGGTACAGCACGAAGGCGCCGGTGACGAGCAGCCCGGGCGCGGCGAACAGCCAGGGGCTGGTGGGCAGCTGACGCCGGATCCCGATCGGGGGCCGGCGGCGGATCCCGCTCGGCGGCCGGTGCCGTGTCCCGGCGTGGGCGGTGGGAGCGGCCATGGCCGGTCAGCCCTGCCGCAGAAGCCGGTTGGCGGCGCTGACAGCGTTGTCAAGAGCCTGCCCGGGGCTCTCCTTGCCCTGCAGCGCCTTGGCGACCTCGTTCTGCAGCGCGGTCTTCATCTGGTCGCTGAACAGTACGGGCGTGTAGTTGACCGCGTTCTTCAGGGACTTGGCGGCGGCGATGCGCACCCGGGTCTCGTCGGTGCCGTCCTCCTTGGTGAAGTACGGGTCGTTCAGGGAGCCTGCGGTGCTCGGGAAGATGGCGACCTTCTTCGCGAAGGACATCTGGTTCTGTGCGTCCGTGACGAAGTGCGCGAACGCGACCGCGGCCGGGGTGTGCTCGGTGCGGGAGTTGACCATCACGCCCATCACGTACATGTTGACGTGCCCGGTGCTGGTGATCTGGTCGGTGATGCCGATGTTCTTGTACAGGCTCGGCGCGTTCTTCTTGAAGTTGTCCAGGTCGAGGGCGCTGCCGGGGTTCATGGCGACGGCACCGGTGAGGAACTTCTTGCCGGAGGACTCCGGGGTCGCGGTCAGCGCCTGCGGGTCGAGCGCCTTGGCGTCGTACAACTCCTTGTACTTGGCGAGGAGTTCGACCCCCTTGGCGTTGTTGAAGGCGAAAGCGGTGCCCTGCTTGTTCATCAGGGGGACCCCGTAGCGCCCGAAGTCCTCGATGGAGGGCACGTTGGCGAGGGTGGCGACCTTGCCGCCGCTCCTCCGGGCCATCTGCAAGGCGTCGAAGAAGAGCTCGTCGTACGTCTTGGGCGGCCGGTCGGGGTCGAGTCCGGCCTTGGTGAACAGGGCCTTGTTGTAGAAGAGCGGGCCGGTGTTCAGGTACCAGGGGAAGGCGTAGGTGCCGCTCGTTCCCGGCACCTGATGGCTGGCCCAGGCACCGTCCAGGTACTCGGACCTGTACTTCGCGGCGGCCTTGCCGAGGTCCATGGCCAGCCCGGCCTTGGCGAGGGGGGCGACCAGGTCCGGGGAGACGTTGACGACGTCGGCCAGGGTGCCGCCGGCGGCATCCGCGCTGAGTTTGTCGGCGTAGTGCTCGGCGGGCTGGTCGACCCACTTCACGTGCGTGCCGGGGTACTTCTTCTCGAAGTCGGCTATGAGGCCCTCGAAGTACGACGTGAAGTTGGCGCGCAGATTCCAGGTCTGGAAGGTGATGTCGCCCTCGATCTTTCCGGAGGCGTCGGTCGGGCCGCCGTCGCCACCGCCCGACCCGCAGGCGCTCAGCGGCAGGGCGAGGGCGACGACAGCGGCGGCGAGGGCTCTGCGGGAGATGGGCATGGGGACACGACTCCCTTGCTGCGTGGGGTGGTTGGGGGCGCCAGAGACCTTGCCCGCGCCGTTCGGAGAAAGTCAATGCGTTCTTCCGAACTAAAGAAATAGGCAGTTCATTAGTGCAGGTCGGAGCGGCCCGCACGGGAACTTGCCGAGTTCTGCTAATGCGCTTTAGGGTCTTGACACTCAAGCGCATTAGCACGCACCGTCAGGAGGGGGAGAAACGTGCCGACCAAACGGTCCCCCGCACGCCGGCCCACGATGAAGGACATCGCCCGGCGCGCCGGGGTCTCCGAGAGTGCCGTCTCCTTCGCGCTCAACGGCCGCCCCGGCGTCTCCGAGGCCACGCGGGCACGGGTCCGCCGGGTCGCCGAGCAGCTCGGCTGGCGCCCCAGCACGGCCGCCCGCGCCCTGTCCGGCGAGGGCGCGGCCACGGTCGGCTTCGTCCTCGCGCGCCCCGCGCACACCCTCGGCGTCGACTCCTTCTTCCTCCAGCTGGTCTCGGGCATCCAGGAGGTGCTGGCCGAGCGGCACCTCGGGCTGCTGTTCCAGGTGGCGGAGGACGTGCCCGAGGAGTGCGCGGTCTACCGCCGCTGGTGGGCGGAGCACCGGGTGGACGGCGTCCTGGTGGCCGACCCGCGCGCCGACGACCCGCGCCCCGGCCTGCTGGACGAACTCGGGCTGCCCGCCGTGGTGATCGGCGGCGCGCCCGACGTGGGGCACCCCGGCCTGTCCACGGTGTGGGCCGACGACGCGGGCGCGATGGCCTCCGTGGTGGACGAGCTGACGGCGCTCGGCCACCGCCGGATCGTGCACATCGCCGGACTGCCCGACCTGGCGCACACCCGGCGCCGCGTCGCCACGCTGCGCGCGGAGGCGGAGCGGCGCGCTCTCACCGAGGTCCGCTCGGTCACCACCGACTACTCCGACGCCCAGGGCGCCGCCGTCACCCGCCGCGTCCTCGGCGACTCCCCCGGCCCCACGGCGCTCATCTACGACAACGACGTGATGGCCGTGGCCGGCGTGGCCGCCGCCGCCGAACTCGGCTTCCGTGTCCCGCAGGACGTCTCGGTGGTCTCCTGGGAGGACTCGGCACTGTGCCGCATGGTCACGCCGAGGCTGTCCGCCCTCTCCCGCGACAGCTCGGAGTTCGGCCGGACGGCGGCGCGGGAACTGCTGGCCCTGCTCGACGGGAACGCGGCCCGCTCGGTCGGGGTGCCGGTGCCGCGGCTGACGGGTCGGGGCAGCACGGGTACGGCGGCGACGGCACCGGCCGGGCCGCCCTGAGCGCGGGCGTCCCCGGGAGCACCCCTCCGCCTACGATGACGGGGCGCCCGCAGGCCCGACGGGGGGGATCTCGCGATGGAGTGGCTGCGCAGGAACGAGAGCGGACACACCCCGGTGTGGCCAAGTCACCCGAGCCGCCCACGCCCCCGACCAGGTCCGCGCTGCCCGCACTGACCCCGTCCTGTACCGCGCGGCCGGCGACGGCCCCAGGTGGTTCGCCTCCCCGCGCACCCCGAGCCGGTCGTCCTCACGCTCGCCCATCAGGCGCCCGCCCACCTCGTGGTGGACGCGCTGGACGGCCGTCTGAGCTCGCTTTGCCAACTCGTCCACACCGACGGGCCGTTCGCCGGCCGCTTCCTCGTCGGCACGCCCGGCACCCGGGTGCACGCGCTGCGCGTCCAGGCGGACGGACCCTGGACCGCCGAATCCGCCCCGCTCGCGGCGGCGTACCGCGGCACGGCCGAGGAACACCGGCCCGCGTCCGACCTACTGCACTACACCGGCGGCCCCGCCACGGCCGTCCTCCGCCACTGCGGGAGCCGTCCGGGGAGAACATGTCGACGAGGAAGTAGTCCGGCCGCTGTAACCGCGCGCGGCCCGTCCCCGCCTCTCGACGTACCGTGCCCGACCGGGCACAGTTCTCCCTGCGCCGTGATGCGTACCAGCGGGTAGCGACGACCGAGCGAGGAGTGCCGGTGGGTGAGTGGGCCGGGCGGAGTGCCGCCGAGATTGCCGCAGCCGTACGCGAGAAGCGGGTGACGCCCCGGGAGGTCGTGGCCGAGCACCTGGCCCGGATCGAACGGCTCGACGGCCGGATCGGGGCGTTCCGCAAGGTGCGGGCCCAGGCGGCGCTCGCCGAGGCCGACGAGGTGGCGGCCCGTGCCGATCTGGCCGAGCTGCCGCTCGCGGGCGTACCCGTGGCCGTGAAGGACAATCTGGCGGTGCGCGGCGAGTCCCGTCGTGACGGCTCCACCGCCACTCCCGACACCCCGGCCGCCGAGGATCACGAGACGGTGGCCCGGCTGCGGACGGCCGGCGCGGTGGTCGTCGGTCTGACGAACGTGCCCGAGCTCTGTGTCTTCGGCACCACGGAGGGCGCCTTCGGCACCGCCCGCAATCCGTGGGACACCTCGCGGACGGCGGGCGGTTCCTCCGGCGGGAGCGCGGCTGCGGTCGCCGCGGGGATGGTGCCGGTCGCCCTCGGCAACGACGGGATGGGGTCGCTGCGCATCCCGGCCGCGAACTGTGGCCTGGTCACCCTGAAGCCGGGGCACGGAGTGGTCCCGGCAGGCATCGGCAACGGCGACTGGTTCGGCATGGCGGAGAACGGTCCGCTGGCCACGTCGCTGGAGGACCTGCGGCTGATGCTGGGCGTCCTGGCCGGTACCGATGTTTCCCCCGCGCAGGAGCCCACGCCGCGGCGGATCGCCGCGGCCGTGCGCAGTCCGCTCGCCGGGGTCACCGTGAGCAGGCCGTATACGATCGCGGTCCGGGAGGCGGCCGGGGTGCTGGCGCGGGCCGGGCACAGCGTGCGGCGGGCCGAGCCGCCGTATCCCCTCTCGCTGGGCGTGACCGCGCTGCGGCACTGGACGGCCGGGACCGCGGTGGACGCCGAGGGCCTGGACCCGGCGCGGCTGGCCCGGCGGACCCGGGTGCACGCGACGGTGGGCTGGCGGTTCGTCCGGTCGGTGAGCACCGGGGACGGCCGTGAGCGGCTGCGCGCCCGGCTGACGCCGTTCTTCACGGAGTACGACGTCCTGCTGACCCCCGCCCTGGCCCGTCGCTCCCCCGCGGCCGGCCCGTGGCACGAACGCGGCTGGCTGCGCAACGTCCTCGCCAACACCGCGTACTCCCCGTTCACCCCGCCCTGGAACCTGACCGGCTGGCCGGCCATGGCGATCCCGTTCGGCACCCTTCCCTCGGGCGCGCCCTGTGCCGTGCAGCTCGTCGGCCGCCCGGGTACCGAGGCCGTCCTGCTGGAGCTGGCGGAGGAACTGGAGAGACTGCGTCCGTGGCGGCGGACGGCACCGGTGGCCGGCCCCTGAGCCCGCCTACGCGAGCGACCGGTACATGATGTGCAGCCCCACCCTGCCGTGCCGGGGGTGGTCGTAGGCCTCCGGGACCGTGCCGAGGACGGTGAAGCCGAGGGAGGTCCACAGGCCGACTGCGGGATTGGTCTCGACGACGGCGTTGAACACCATCGCGCGGTAGCCGTGCGCCCTGGCCTCGGCCAGGACACGTTCGGCGAGGGCCCGGCCGATGCCCTCGCCGGCGCGGTCGGGATCGACCATGAAGCCGGCGTTGGCGACGCGGGCGGCGGGGCCGCCGTAGTTGCGGGTGAGGTAGGCCGAGCCCACCACGGCTCCGGTCGCGTCCTCGGCGACGTAGACGCGTTTGGCCGGGCCCATCCACAGTGCGCGGGCGTCCTGCTCCGAGGTCTGCGGGTCCCAGGCGTAGGTTTCGGCGGCGGCCACGATGCGGTGCCAGAAGGGCCAGATCCGCGGCCAGTCCTCGGCCACGGCTTCTCTGATCAGCATGGGCGCGAGTCTGTCAGGTCGCGCCCATGCGTGCGTGCGGCGATCGCGAACGGCCGACCCGGGAGTCAGTCCACGCTGGGCAGGATGTGAGGTTCGGCGAGGTCGTCCTCGTACCCCGCGAGGCGGATCGGGGCGGAGCGCGCCCACACGTCGAGGCTGCCGAGTTCTCCGGGCCGCCGGCTCCCGTGCTCCGTGCGTTCCTTGGGGCGCTGTTCGCGATTCGTCTTCTCCGGTGTCACCGCGCACTCCTTATGTGTCGGTCACCCTCGGGGGCCTGCCGGTCAGTCTGCGCTCCGGCACTCGACGCCCGCTCGGGTCTGGATGGAAGGCCAGTTCGGACGCGGTGGCGCCGGTCTTCGTGCGGAGCAGGTCGTTGTCGACCGGCTCGCCCCGGGACGGACGATGGGTGTGGGTGGCTCCCCTTGTTGCTGCCCGTCCCCTCCAGATTAACCAAATGAGCGGCTTGCCGCTCGATAGGGAGTGCAAACAAGGCGTAACTATCGTGCGTCGCTTCGCCCCTCAATAAGCCCCAATATGCCGCCATTTGAAACAAAGCGCATCACGCGCCCAGCGCGAGAATCACCCACTCGACCTACCAATGCGAACACAGTTTCGATCCATGTTCGCCGTCCGGTCCGCTCGCGGTGCAGTTCAAGTGCCGTTGGCCGCGGCGCAAGCTCGCCGTGATGTGCTGATGAGTGGCAACGGCTGTCTCGCGGAAGGACTGACGCATGGAGCTGCGCAGCGTCGAGGAGCTGATGGATCTGCTGTACGCCGGCCGGCACCAGCACGCGCTGAAAACCGCCGCTCTGCTGCGCCGCAGCCGCCCCGCCGACAAGGAGCTCCAGGTGGCGGGGCTGGTCCACGGCATCGGCCCGGTGCTGGGGCCGGGCGACGAGGCGGGCGGGGCACTCCGGGCGGCCGAGGCGGTCCGCTCGCTGCTCGGCGAGCGGGTGTTCCGGCTGGTGCGCGGGGACGCCGGTGCCGCCGACGACGATGTGCTGCGGCTGCGCCAGGCCGACGAGGAGAGCCGTACGGCGGGGTTGGACGCGGGGGTCCTGGAGGACTGGCGCACCGTGCTGGAGCTGGTGGCGGCCCGCAATTCCCGGCTCGGCGCCGTCGACTGACCCGCACCGGGCCCTCGGTGCGGCGCCCTCCCGTGACCAGCGGTGCCTGCGCGGAGTGCCCGAGAACACATCGGCTGCGCGCCGGCCAAGGGCCCGCGCTCTGGCGGGGTCAGCCGATGGATCACCACCACGAAGAACGCGTCACCTGCGCACCGGGCACCCCGACGCAACCGTCGCCCCGGCACGGGGACGGTCGCGCCGGCCACCGCGTTCCCAGCCGGTCACCACTTGCCGGGCGCGTAGTCCTTCAGGAAGACGCCGTACAGGTCCTCACCCGTCTCACCGCGGACGATCGGGTCGTAGACGCGGGCGGCGCCGTCGACCAGGTCGAGGGGCGCGTGGAAGCCCGCCTCGGCCAGGCGCAGCTTGTCGTAGTGCGGACGCTCGTCCGTGATCCAGCCGGTGTCGACGGAGGTCATCAGGATGCCGTCCGTGTCGAACATCTCCTGGGCGCTGGTCCGCGTGACCATGTTCATGGCCGCCTTCGCGGCGTTGGTG
Source organism: Streptomyces sp. NPDC046759 (assembly GCF_040645475.1). Classification (NCBI taxonomy): domain Bacteria; kingdom Bacillati; phylum Actinomycetota; class Actinomycetes; order Kitasatosporales; family Streptomycetaceae; genus Streptomyces; species Streptomyces sp. NPDC046759. Next base: position 115,979 of record NZ_JBEYYJ010000001.1, read on the forward strand.
TTCGGGTGCCCGGCGCCCTTGTAGCCGCGACTGAAGACGCCTTCCATCGCGGAGACGTTGACGACGTACGCGCGGCCGCTGGAGGCCTTCTTCGCCGCGTCCGCCATCGCCGGGCGCAGGGCGCTGATCAGGATGAACGGGGAGGTGTAGTTGCACAGCTGGGTCTCCAGCAGCTCGACCGGCGAGATCTGGTCGATGGTCTGCACCCAGGTGTTGGTGTCGACGACGTCGGGGACGAGGCCGCCGGCGTCGATGGCGGTGCCTTCGAGGTGCCGGGCGACGCTGGCGTTGCCCGCTACCAGCGCGAGGTCGGCGACCTTCTGCGCGTCCAGGCCGCCGACGCCGACGGGGAGCGCTGCGATGCCGTCCACGGCGCCGGAATTGAAGGCGCCGATCACGTGGTGGGCGGGGAGTTCACCGGCGGGCAGCGGGGCGCTCTCGCCCTCGACCAGGGCGGCGTACGCGGAAGGCAGGCGGCGCACGGTCTGCGTCGCGTTGTTGATCAGGATGTCGAGCGGGCCCGCCTCGGTGACCTGCTCCGCGAGGGCCACGGCCTGCGCGGGGTCGCGCAGGTCGATGCCGACGACCTCCAGCCGGTGCAGCCAGTCCGCCGAGTCGTCCATCGCCTTGAACCGGCGGATGGCGTCCTTGGGGAAGCGCGTGGTGATCGTCGTGTGGGCACCGTCGCGCAGCAGCCGCAGCGCGATGTACATGCCGATCTTGGCGCGGCCGCCGGTGAGCAGGGCGCGCTTGCCCGTGAGGTCGGCGCGGGCGTCGCGCTTGGCCCGGTTCGTGCGGGCGCAGTCCGGGCAGAGCTGGTGGTAGAAGTAGTCGACCTCGACGTAGCGGCTCTTGCAGGTGTAGCAGGAGCGGGGGCGCTGGAGTATCCCCGCGATCCTGCCCTCCTCGACCTTGGACGAGGGCAGGAGGCCCTCGGTCTCGTCGTCGATGCGCTCGGCGGAGCCGGTGGCGGTGGCCTCGGTGACGGCGCGGTCGTGCGCAGTCTTCGCGGCTCGGCGCTCCTGGCGGCGGCGCTGCTTGACCGTGCGGTAGATGTGCGAGGTGGCCCGGCGGACCTTGATCGCGTCCGGGTGGTCGACCTCGATCCGCTCGAGCTCCTCGAGCACGCCGAGGCAGACGGCCAGCCGCTCGGGGTCGATGCCCGGCCCGTAGACCACCTCGTCCGTGGCCGTGAAACCGTCCTCTGTCACCGTCATCGCGCTGCCGCTTCCCTGATCACCCGCGCAGCGCTCCGACTCGCGCCCGCTTTCGAACGCGGAATTTTACGGAGCGCACGGGCCAGCCGCCAAACCCGATCGCCCGGCCCCCGGCCGCACTCGCCCACCCGGCCGCTCCCGCCCTGCGGCACCGGCCCCTCCCACAACCGAAAACGACGTCACCCGCCCACCAGGAGCCACCGGCACCCGACGCCGAAACTCGCGCGCAAGCGCGCCTGGTCGCCCCTTTCCCCTCCCCGGCACCCAACCGGCATCCGGCCCGCATCCGGGCCCGGCGGGGCCACCCGTAGGCACCTCTCTCCCGCTGTGGCGCCCACCCGCGTCGCCCTCCCGGGACCACCCGCACCACGGTGCAAGCCGCACCGTGGTGCGGGTGGGACCCACTCCGGCCGGAGGCCGGATCAGAGCTCGCAGGCCGACAGCAGTGTCTGGACCTCGGCCGAGACCGCGTGAGCGAACCGGTCCAGGTCCGGCACGGCCTGCGCGTCGGCGACCAGCCCGTAGTGCACACGCCCGCGGTACGTCGAGATCGCCACCGCCAGCGACTGTCCCGGCGCGAGCGGGGCCAGCGGGTACACCTCGCTCAGCTCGTGACCGCCGAGCCGCAGCCCCAGACCCGGCAGCGGCACGCTGGTGACCAGGATGTCGAACCACAGCCGGGCCGCCTGCCCGACGAGCGGCCCGCCGAGCCGGTGGCCGAGGGCCGGGACGTGGTCGGCGAGCAGCGCCACGGCCCCGGCGCCCCGGTTCGGCCCCGCGTCCTTGTTGCGGACCATCGCGGTGCGCACGGTGCCCAGACGGCCGAGCGGATCCGGTTCGTCGACCGGAAGCCGTATCAGATAGCCGGAGAGCCGGTTGCCCTGTGGGTGCGCGGTGCGCGGGCGGCGCCGGGAGACGGGGATGAGGGCGCGCGGCGCCACCCCCTTGCTGCCGTCGCCACGCTCGTCCAGCCAGCTGCGCAGGGCGCCGGCGACGACGGCGATGAGCACGTCGTTGACGGTGCCGCCGGCGGTCTTGCGCACCCGGTGCACGTCGTCGATGTCGAACACGACCCCGGCGGTGCGGCGGGTGCCGCTCGGAGCGGAGGTGAGCGCGGAGGTGGGCCGCATGCCGAGGGTGGAGCGGGCGAGGGAGGCCCCGATGTCGAGCGCCCGGCCCACGTCGGACAGGGCGCCCTTGACCAGGCCGGGGACCAGCCCGGGCAGCTTGCGCACATCGGGCAGCAGACCGCGCGGCGGCTCGACGGCACGGGGCGCCCGCTCGGGCAGGTCCACCGGGTCGAGCACGCCGGCGGCGAGTTTCAGCGCGCGCAGCCCGTCGGCGAGGGCGTGGTGGAACTTGAACAGCACGGCGAAGGACACCCCGTCCTCGCCGGGCAGCACGTGCGCCTCCCACGGCGGCCGGCCGCGCTCCAGCGGGCGTTCCATGAGCCGGCCGGCGTCCGCGTGGAAGTCGTCGGTCGGGGCGTGCAGCCGTACGTGGTTCAGCGGGTCGAACTCCGGGTCGGGCTCCCGGGCGGCGCCGCCGAAGGCGAACGGCTGCCACACGTCACGGATCCGCAGACGCAACCCCGGCACGGCGGCGGCCCGGGCGGCCAGCAGATCGGCGGCATGGGCACCGGCGGTGGGCGAGTGAGCGCCGAAGACGCCGAGCGCGCCGAGGTGCATCGGGTGCCGGTCGGACTCGATGTTCCAGAACGCCAGATCCAGGGGAGCGAGCAGGTCGGAAGTCAAGGGATGCCTCACGCGTCGACGACGGGTTGATCTGAAGTCACTCGCAGTCAATCTCTGTCAGCTGATTACGGTCAAGTACGATCAGGCTACGCTCAGTTAACAGCAGATTAAGTCCCGCCTCCTCCGAAAGAGGCGGGAGCCAAGTGATACGCGAGGTCACTTCAGGACCGGTTGTGCCGCCCCGGGTGACGTACCCCACTCGGACGGGCGCGGGCCGACCGTGAACGCGAGCGAGTGCAGGGAGCGCAGCGCACCGGTCGTCAGATACGTCTGCCCGTGCGGTGTTCCGTCGGTGCGGACGGTCTGGATGTAGCGGTCGCCGGCGGAGGTGCCGGGCGCGGTGATCGTCAGCCGGCCGCCGGGCCAGTACCGGCGGTCCAGGCCGAGCTCGACGCGGTCGAACACAGGGGTGGACAGGCCCCAGGTGCCGTAGCCCGGCTGGATCGGGAACAGGCCGATGGACGACAGCACGTTCCAGGCGGACATCGTGCCCAGGTCGTCGTTCCCGGTCATGCCGGTGGGTCCGTCGGTGAAGAGGGTCAGGGCGGCGTGCACCACGTCGGTGGTCTTCCACGGCTGACCGGTGGCCAGGTAGGTGTACGGCGCGATGAGGTCGGGCTCGTTCATCGGGTTGTACTTGTCGGCGTTGTAGTACGCGTAGGCGTCGCCGTGCACCCACACCTCGCGGGCGGTCCGCGCGGGGTCGGCCAGCAGCCGGTCGTAGGCGAAGAACGAGTCCAGCCGCTCGTTGGCCGCGCGCTCGCCGCCGATGAGCCGCACCATGCCGGGCACGTCCTGCGGCACGAGCCACTGGTACTGCCAGGCGGTGCCCTCGTGGAAGCCGGTGCCGCGCGCCGGGTCGGCCTCGCCGGTGAAGGCACCGGAGGCGTCGCGGGCCCGGAAGAAGCGGGTCGTGGGGTCGAAGATGGTCCGGTAGTTCTGCGCCCGGGCGGCATAGCGGGCGGCGTCGGCGTGGTGGCCGAGCCCGCGCGCCATCTGGGCCAGCATGGCATCGGCGAGGGCGTACTCCAGGGTGACGGAGGCGCCGTGGTGGTAGTCCGAGTCGCCCATCTTGGCGTACGGCCGGTTCTGGTCGTAGGGGGCGAAGCCGTGCGCGAGGTACTCGGCGTTGGCCTCCCGGCCGATGCCGGGGTAGACGGCGGGAGGGACGCCGTCGGCGTTCTTCTTCAGCGCGCGGTAGGCCCGGTCCTCGAAGCCCTTCAGCAGACCCATCTGGTAGGCCGTGGTCAGGAACGGGGTGACCGGGTCGCCGCTCATGATGTTCGTCTCGACCGGGCCGTAACCCCACTTGGGCAGCCAGCCGCCGTCCTCGTCGATCGCCACGACCGACCGGGCCATGTCCCGTGCCTCGCGCGGCGCGAGCAGCGCGAGGAGCTGGGCCTGGGTACGGTAGGTGTCCCAGAGCGACCAGTTCTGGTAGTACGTGAAGCCCTTGGCGTGGTGAACGTTGCGGTCCCAGCCGAAGTACCGGCCGTCGGCGTCACTGCCGACGTTCGGCGCGAGGAACGACCGGTACAGCGAGGAGTAGAAGGTCCGGTGCAGCGTGCCGGTGCCGCCCCGGACGCGAACGGCGGCGAGCCGCCTCTCCCACTCCTCGCGGGCCCGCTCGCGCACCGCGTCGAAGGACCGCCCGCCCTCGGCGGCCAGATTGCCGGCCGCGCCGCGCGCGTCGACGTACGACAGGGCGGTGGTCGCCTCGACCGTACGGTCGCCAGTGGTGTCGAAGCGGACGTAGGCGCCGCCGGATCCCCTGCGGGAGCCCGGGGTGACCGTCTGGCCGTCCCAGGTGCCGTACGCACTGAAGGGCCGGCTGAACCGGGTGATCGTGTAGACGGTGTAGGGGCCGGTGTCCCGGCAGAAGCCGTGGCCGGTGATCTCGGTGCGCACGGTGTGGTCGTCGAGGATCTCGACGGTGCTGGAGACCGGCTTGTGCAGCGACTGGGCCGCGTTCAGCAGGACGTCGGCCTTGTCGGTGGCGGGGAAGGTGTACCGCTGGACGCCGGTGCGCTCGGTCGCGGTCAGCTCGGCGCGGATGCCGGAGGACAGGCCGACCCGGTAGTAGCCGGGGCTCGCCGTCTCGTCCTGGTGCGAGAACCCGGCCGCGTAGCGGGTGTAGTCCGTCTGCGTGACGTCCCCGGTGGTGGGCAGCACCGGCAGGTCGCCGCCGATGCGGCAGCCGACGCCCGAGAGATGGACCAGCGAGAAGCCCCGGACACGGCTCTGGGTGTAGTCGTAGCCCGTGCTGTGCCCGGTGTCCGGGGAGAGCTGCACCATGCCGAAGGGCACGGCCGCGCCGGGGAAGGTGTTGCCCTCGTCCTGGCTCCCGATGAACGGGTTGACCAGATCGGTGAGGTGGCCGTCGGTCCGCTCGGCGGCCCGTGCGGCGGGGGTGGCGATCAGCGTGGACGCTGCCAGCACCCCGGCCAGGCACAGCCGCGTGCGCCGGGTCCCTCTCATGTCGGATGACCTCCGCAGGTTCGACATCGTTCCCTGCATCCTGAGGGGCGAACGATGCGAACCCGGGCATTCCACCGGGTTGCGCAGGACGCGTCGCACAAGGTCATACGTGCGAAGGCGTCCTGACGGGCGGTCAGCGGGCCCGCCTGAATCCCTCGTGGCTGCCGGCGAAACCGAGCGACGTGCAGAAACGGTGTGCGTCCGCCCGGCTCTTGTCGCTGGTCAGCTGAACCGGTGCGCAGCCGCGCGCGTGCCCGCTCGACGGCCCGCTGCATCAGGGTCCGGCCGACTCCGCCGCCGCGCCGGTCCGGCCGGTTCGGCACCGCCTCGGTCAACGCCCGCTCGGCACCGCCCTTGCCGAGTCCCGGGATGTACGTCGCCTGCAGACAGCCCACGACCCTGCCGGTGCGCGCGTCGCCGAGGACCGCGTCTCCTTCCGCGGGTCCTCCTCGATCGCCGCGGCGGCGCGTTCGTACGCCTCGGTCACCTCCACGGCCGCCGGGTCCACCACCACCTCCTCGTCGGCGAGCGGGGCGAGGACGGCGGGCAGGTCGGCGCGGGTGGCTGGCCGGAACACCGGTGCGGCCGCAGCGGACATGCGCCGGCCCTGACCGGCGGGCGGTCCCAGGGGGGGTGGCGCCGGGCCGGCCCTCCTCGACCTCGATGAGCTCATCGGCCACCGCGTCCAGTTCCCGCCGGCCGTACTCGGTGAGGAAGGGGACAAGGGCCCCGCCGTCGCGGCACGCACGCGCGCGCGAGGCCTCGGCCCCCGGCCGGGGCGTGAAGAGTCCCGGACGCCGGAACCTCAGCCGCAGCCGCTCGAGCGACCGCTCCCCCGAGGTGAGCTCACCGACCGGGCTCAGGCGGGCGGAACCGCACATCGCACAGTGCATGCGCGGGACCCTGTCTCCGGGGACGTCGCGCCCCGCCCCCCGGGTCCCTAGGGCACCCGCTGTCCCTTCCCCAGCGCGATCACCCCGCCCTTGGAGACGGTGTACAGCTCGGCGTCCCGCTCCGGGTTGACGCCGATCGTCGCGCCGGGCGGGACCTCCACGTTCTTGTCCAGGACGGCGCCGCGCACCACCGAGCCCCGCCCTACGTGGACGTTGTCGTGCAGCACCGAGCCCTGGACCACCGCGCCCGGGTCCACGCGTACGCCCGGCGAGAGGACCGACCGGGTGACCTGACCGCGGATCAGGCAGCCCGCGCTGACGATGGACTCGCTCGCGATGCCGCCCGCGCTGAAGCGGGCCGGGGAGAGCTGGCCCGAGTGGGTGTAGATGGGCCACTGCCGGTTGTAGAGGTTGAACGCGGGGCGCTCGGCGATGAGGTCCATGTGTGCCTCGTAGTAGGCGTCCAGGGTGCCCACGTCCCGCCAGTAGCCCTGGTCGCGGGTGGTCTCGCCGGGCACGTGGTTGTCGCCGAAGTCGTACAGCTGGGCCTCGCCGCGCGCGGTGAGCTGGGGCAGGATCGAGCCGCCCATGTCGTGCACGGACTGCGCGTCCTCGGCGTCCCGGTGCAGCGCCTCGACCAAGGCCTTGGTGGTGAAGACGTAGTTGCCCATGGAGGCGAGGACGGTCTCCGGGTCGTCGGGCAGCCCGGGCGGGTCCACGGGCTTCTCCAGGAAGCGTTCCACCGTGCGGCCGTCCGAGCCGGGCGTGATCACACCGAACGACGAGGACTCCCCGCGCGGCACCCGGATGCCCGCGACCGTCACACTGGCGCCGCCCTCGATGTGCTGCGCGACCATCTGCCGCGGATCCATGCGGTAGACGTGATCGGCGCCGAACACGGCCACGTACTCGGGCTGTTCGTCGTGGACCAGGTTCAGGCTCTGCAGGATCGCGTCGGCGCTGCCCAGGTACCAGCGCGGGCCGAGCCGCTGCTGCGCCGGGACCGGCGTGACGTAGTTGCCGAGCAGGCTGGACATCCGCCAGGTGGTGGTGATGTGCCGGTCCAGCGAGTGCGACTTGTACTGGGTCAGCACGCAGATGCGCAGTACGTCGGCGTTGACGAGGTTGGACAGGACGAAGTCGACGAGACGGTAGGTGCCGCCGAAGGTGACGGCAGGCTTGGCACGGTCGGCGGTCAGCGGCATCAGGCGTTTGCCCTCCCCGCCCGCCAGTACGATCCCGAGAACGGAAGGCCCTCCACGACGCATGGCCGCTCCCCTCACCCTGGTTGCACCATGACTGCCCCGAGCGGACGGGACTAAGCCTGCTTGAGGATCTGCTCGTACAGCGCGGCCGTGCGCCGGGCCACCGCGTCCCAGCCGAACTCCCCGACCGCGCGCTCCCGTCCGGCCTCCCCCATCCGCCGCGCCGCCTCCGGGTCGCCGAGGACGCTGTCCAGCGCGCGGGCGAGCCCCGCCTCGAAGTCGTCGTCCACCGCGACGAGGAGACCCGTCCGGCCGTCGTCCACGACCTCCGGGATGCCGCCGACCCGGGAGCCCACGACCGGGGTGCCGCACGCCATCGCCTCCAGGTTCACGATGCCGAGGGGCTCGTACACCGAGGGGCAGACGAACACCGCGGCGCGCGTGAGGAGCTGGATCACTTCCTGGCGCGGCAGCATCTGCGGGATCCAGAACACGCCCGCCCGGACCCGGCTCAGCTCCTCGAACAGGTCACGGAACTCGCGGTCGATCTCCGGGGTGTCGGGGGCGCCCGCGCACAGCACGACCTGGGCACCGGGGTCGATGTCCCTAACGGCGCGCAGCAGACGGGGCACGCCCTTCTGGCGGGTGATCCGGCCGACGAACAGCACGTACGGGCGGCCGGGGTCGATGCCGTGCCGGACGAGGGCGTCGGTGCCGTGGGCGGGCCGGTACAGGCGGGTGTCGATGCCGTTGTGCACCACGTGCACGGCGGCCGGGTCGAGTGCCGGGTAGCAGGCGAGGATGTCCTCGCGCATGGCGCCGGACACGGCGATCACCGCGTCGGCGGCCTCGACGGCGGCGCGTTCGGCCCAGCTCGACAGTGCGTATCCGCCGCCCAGTTGCTCGGCCTTCCAGGGCCGCAGCGGCTCCAGCGAGTGGGCGGTGACCACGTGCGGGATGCCGTACAGCAGCTTGGCCACGTGGCCGGCCAGGTTCGCGTACCAGGTGTGGGAGTGGACGAGTTCACGGCCTTCGAGCGCGGCGGCGACGGACAGGTCCACGGAGAAGGTGCGCAGCGCGTCGTTGGCGCCGTCGAGCGCGGGCCAGGGCCGGTGTCGTACGACCCCCACCCCGCGTCCCTCGCCCCAGCAGTGCACCTCGAGGTCCACCAGGGAGGCCAACTCCCGTGCCAGGAACTCGACATGGACGCCGGCACCACCGTACACGTCCGGGGGGTACTCCCGGGTCAGCAGTCCCACTCGCACCCGACAACCCCCTGGTTTCGGCGGCAGGTCCCCTTCATGGTCACCCAGATGCGGCGCGTGGGGAAGAGCGCGGCGGCCGGGTGAAGCAGCAGTCGCCGCAGACACCGCCGCCGGGCACCCGGTAGTACAGGCAGCAGCTGCGGCGGCGGAAGGCGGCGCCGGTGCGGGTGCCGGTGGTGCGCAGCAGGGGGTGGGCGAAGATCTGGTCCGTCAGCGTGCGGGCCAGGGCCGCCAGGTCGGTACGGCCGTGCGCGCGGGCCCAGCGGTCGAGTTCCCGGGCCGCCCCGGCGAGCGCGGAACCCGCGTTGCCCCGCAGCAGGCCGGGCGCGATGCCGTACCGGGTCCTCAGGGCCTCCCCGAGGGGTTCCAGATGCCCGTCCAGCACCGCGCCGGCGAGCGCGGCCGCATCCGCCGGGCCCGGGCGCACCTCGGTGAGCCACAGGTCGTCGGGGGCGGACGCGGCGGCGTCCCACCGCAAAAGGCGCGCATCGAGGCCGGGCAGCCGGCCGTACAGGACGGCGCAGCCGAGGGCCGCCGCCCACAGCCGGGCGGCCAGCCCCTGCTGGGCGAGGGACGCCGCGACGCGCGGCTCGGCGGTGCCGAGGCGGTCTGCGACCAGGGTCACCCGTGCCGTCAGGGCATCGGGGTGAGCGTTCCGGCTCTCCGCTGCGTAGGTCTCGGCGAGGGTCGGCAGCCGCCCCGGGTCCGGTCCGCCGGCGGCTCCCGCTGCGCCCGGGGCCGTACGCAGGACGAAGAAGCCGCCGAGCGGGCGGAGGGCGGCGAGAGCGGGGTCGAGGTCCACGACCAGTACTGGTACCAGGTGCGTTGCCCGCCGCCGGCACGAGGTCCCGGCCGTGTGTCACCCGTCGCGAGGATGATCGCACGGCTGGTGTACTCCATCGGCAGTAGGAGGCATTGCGTGCTCAGGGACGACGACGGGAAGATCCCGGTCGGGCAGAGTGTTGGCCATGCAAGCCGACCGTCCGTCGCGCCGGCCCCAGGGCCCCCGTCGTTCGCAGAGGAGACGCCGATGAGCGCCCTCGCGCTGTCCGTGCTGCTGTCGTTCGTGTCCGCGCTCGCCTATGCGGCCGGTGCGATCGTGCAGGAGCAGGTGGCGGTGTCCTCCTCCGGCAGCGCGTACCTGCCGCTGCGCCGGCCGGGCTGGTGGGGGTCGCTGGCGCTCAACGGTCTCGGCGGCGTGCTGCACGCGGTGGCGCTCGCCTTCGGCCCGCTCAGCCTGGTTCAGCCGCTCGGCGCGCTGACCATCGTCTTCGCGCTGCCGATGGCGGCGCTGTTCGTCGGCCGCAGGGCCGGGGCGACCGCCTGGCGCGGCGCGGTGATGGCCACGGCGGGCCTTGCCGGTCTGCTGGCCCTGGTGGGTTCCTCCGACACGCACACCCTCGACGCGGCCCAGCGGGTCGCGGTCGGTCTGGTCACCGGCGGCGCGGTCGTGGCGCTGATGTGCGCGGGCCGGGCCGCGCGCCGTCACCCGGCGGTGCGCAGCGTGCTGCTCGCCACCGCCTCCGGCATGGCGTTCGGCATGTCGTCGGTGTTCACGAAGACCGTCGCCGTCGACTGGACGCACGGCATCGGCCCGGGCGACCTGGTCTCCCTCGCGGTGATCGGCCTGTTCGCCGTCGCCGGCGTCCTGCTGTCCCAGGCCTCCTACCGGGGCGGTGGCCTCGCCGCCCCGCTGGCCACGCTGACCGTGGTCAATCCGGTGCTGGCGGCCGCCGTCGGCATCCTGATGTTCGGCGAGACGTTCCGCCACGGCGGCGCCGGCACCGCGCTCGCCGTGAGCTGCGGGGCGGTGGCGGCGGGCGGGCTGATCATGCTGACGACCGAGCGGATCGAGCGCACGGGGCGGACCGCCCTGCCGGACGGCGGCCCGGAACCGGTTCCCGCCGCCGTTTCGATCACCGTCTCCGCGACCGCCGCCACCGACGCGGAAGGTTTCCCCGGCGTGCCGCAGCAGCGAGGGTCGGCGCAGGCGGAGCGGGCCGGGCGGGACGTGTCCGCCGAGGCCGGCGGCGCGCTCGACGAGCCGGCGATGCGGGACCTGCTCGTGCCGGGACCGGGACGCGGTCCCCTTCCGGGGCCGGCCGGGAGTTCCGTTGCGGGGCCGGCCGGCGGCGAGGAGGGCGGCCACGCCGGCGACGCGCCGGACGAACGGGCGCTCCCCGCCTCCTTCATCACGCTGCCGGCGGGCGTCGGGCTGCCGCTGCCGGTCCTGGAGGGGCCCGGTACGCGCGTCAGATCGTGAGGCCGCCGGCCCGCAGATAGGCGAGCGGGTCGATGTCCGTGCCGAAGCCGGGTCCGGTCCGCACCTCGAAGTGCAGATGCGGGCCGGTGACGTTGCCGGTGGCTCCCGACCGGCCGATGCGCTGGCCCGTGCCGACGTCCTGCCCGATCCGCACCGAGATCGCCGAGAGGTGGCCGTACTGGGTGTAGCGGCCGTCCGCGTGCCGGATCACCACCTGGTAGCCGTACGCGTCACCCCACCCCGCCGCCACCACGTGCCCGGCCTCCGCCGCTTTGACGGAGGTGCCGGTCGGAACGAGGAAGTCGACGCCGGTGTGGTATCCCTTCGACCAGTGCGAGCCGGCCACCCGGTAGCCGGTGCCGATGGGCGCGTCGACCGGGGCGACGAGCGTGCGGCCGGTGCTTCTGGTGCTCCTGGTGTGGTGGGGCGCGATCCGGTGTTCCGCGGGAGCCTTCCTCTTCGGGGACCTGGTGGGGGCGTTCGCCGTGCCGTGCAGGTCGAGCCGCTGGCCGGGAAGGATGAGGTCCGGATCGGCGCCGATCGTCCCGCGGTTGTCGGTGTAGAGCTCGCGCCAGCCGCCGCGGACGTGGTGCTGGTCGGCGATCCCGGAAAGCGTGTCGCCGTGCACCACCGTGTACATCTCGGCCCGGCCCGCACGCGACTGCGGGGTGGTCTGCGGCCGTACGTCCCGTACGGAACTCTTCTTCCCGGTCTGCACGGGACGGGTCGCGGCGCCGTCCGCGTGCACGCCGGGGTCGGCGTCCCCGCGGGTCAGCCCGGCCCGCACCGAGCAGACCGGCCAGGCACCCGGCCCCTGCCCGTCGAGGACCCTCTCCGCCACGGCGATCTGCTGGTCCCTGGTCGCCCCGTCGGCACGCGGGGCGTACCGGGCGCCGCCGTACGCCTCCCACGTGGACTGGGTGAACTGCAGCCCGCCGTAGTAGCCGTTGCCCGTGTTGATGCTCCAGTTTCCGCTGGACTCGCAGGCGGCGACCTTGTTCCAGGTTGCCGCGTCGGCCGCGTCGGCGGTGCCGGCGGCGACCAGCGGGATCGCGAGGCCGGCGCCGCCCGCCGTGACGGTGAGTGAGGCGCGGTTGATCCTGTTCGGCTGGTACCGGCGGTGCCGGCCGCGTACGGCCATGTCCGAATTCCCCTCGGCATGCGTCAGGAGGGGCAAAAGTAAGCGCCCCGAACAGGCCATGACAAGACGGAAAACCGGCCTCTCGCGCAGCCCAAGTGGCCGGGAAACGGCGCCGCTTGGCATGTATCGCCGGAGACTGAGGCCGAAGGCGCCTTTGCCGCGTACACAAGCGTGGCGGGTCGGATGTGCGCCCGCCGTAGCGGCACGTCAGGATGGGCGAGGACCCGTACTGACGGAGCCGTAGTCACGAGGCAACCAGGGAGCAGGCGGTATGAGCACTTCAGCGCAGATCGGCGTCACGGGCCTCGCGGTCATGGGCCGCAACCTCGCCAGGAACTTCGCGCGCAACGGCTACACGGTTGCCGTGCACAACCGTACGTCGTCGCGGACGAAGGCGCTGGTGGAGGAGTTCGGACAGGAGGGCGACTTCATCGGCACCGAGACCGCCGAGGAGTTCGTGGCGGCCCTGGAACGCCCGCGGCGCCTGGTGATCATGGTGAAGGCGGGCGAGCCGACGGATGCGGTGATCCAGGAGTTCGCGCCGCTCCTCGAACCGGGTGACATGATCATCGACGGGGGCAACGCACACTTCGCGGACACCCGGCGCCGGGAGCGGGAGCTGCGCGAGCGGGGCATCCACTTCGTCGGCACGGGCATCTCCGGCGGCGAGGAGGGCGCCCTGCACGGACCGAGCATCATGCCGGGCGGCTCGACGGAGTCGTACGCCTCCCTGGGCCCGATGCTGGAGAAGATCTCCGCGAAGGCGAAGGACGGCGCGCCGTGCGTGACGCACTGCGGCCCCGACGGCGCCGGTCACTTCGTGAAGATGGTCCACAACGGCATCGAGTACGCCGACATGCAGTTGATCGGTGAGGCCTACCAGCTGCTGCGCGACGTCGCCGGATACTCCCCCGCCGAGATCGCGGAGATCTTCCGCACCTGGAACTCGGGCCGTCTGGACTCGTACCTGATCGAGATCACCGCCGAAGTGCTGTCGCACGTGGACGCGGCGACCGGCAAGCCGTTCGTGGACGTCGTCGTGGACCAGGCCGAGCAGAAGGGCACCGGCCGCTGGACGGTGCAGATCGCACTGGATCTGGGCGTGCCGGTGTCCGGGATCGCCGAGGCCGTGTTCGCCCGTTCGCTGTCCGGACACGCGGAGCTCCGTGAGGCCTCGCGGGGACTGGCGGGCCCGACGGCCGCGCCGCTGGGCAAGGAGGAGGCGGCGGCCTTCGCGGACCGGGTGGAGCAGGCGCTGTACGCGTCCAAGATCGTGTCGTACACGCAGGGGTTCCACGAGATCGCGGCGGGCAGCGAGGAGTACGGCTGGGACATCGACCTCGGCAAGGTCGCCTCGATCTGGCGGGGCGGCTGCATCATCCGGGCCGCGTTCCTGGACCGGATCCGCGCCGCGTACGACGCCCGGCCCGATCTGCCGAGCCTGCTGTCGGACGAGACCTTCGCGCGGGAGATCGCCGAGGCGCAGGACGACTGGCGCGAGGTGCTGATCGCCGCGACGCGCCAGGGTGTTCCCGCGCCGGGCTTCGCGGCGGCGCTGGCGTACTACGACGCGCTGCGGGCACCGCGGTTGCCTGCGGCGCTCACGCAGGGCCAGCGGGACTTCTTCGGAGCGCACACGTACCGGCGGGTGGGCCAGGAGGGATCCTTCCACACGCTGTGGGGTGGGGACCGGTCGGAGGTCTCCGCGTAGTTCGTGCGCCTGGCGCAGTTCGTGCGCCTGCGCCTGCGGGAGCGATTCGTGCGCCTGGGGGGCGCGGTACGGACGCGTGAGCGGCGTCGCACGGACGCATGAGCGGCGTCGCACGGACGCCTGAGAGGCGGGACACGGGCACCTGAGGGGGCGGGGATGCGCGGCCGGCGTGTGCAGCTGCGTCGCGGCCGGTCGCGCCGTTCCCCGCGCCCTGTCGGGGGCGCCGTCCCTCTCGGCGTCCCTCAGGTGAGAGGTGGGCCCGGCTCGGGGTTCGGTACGGGTTCCGGGCCCGGCGGGATCGGAGACGGGGAGGGTTCCGGTGGCCCCGGGGCCGGGGGTGCCGGCGGTGGAGTCGGGTCGGGACCCGGCGGGGGCGGGGTGGGCTGGGGGCCGGGCTCCGGCGGCGGGACGGGACTCGGGTACGGATCCGGCGGGGTGGGACCCGGCGGCTGCGGCGCCGGGCCCGGCGGTACGGGGTCGGGATGCGGACTGGTCATGAGTGTCCTCCGGGCAGTCGCTGGACGTCGCCTCTGGACTACTCCCCCGCCTACCCGACCCCCGCGCGGCCACTCACCCGACAGGGCGAGCCCCGTTCGCTCAGAACCGCCCGGGGTGTGCCCTGAGCCAGTCCTTCGCCGCCGCCAGCAGCTCGGGGTCGGCCGGCGGGGCGGCCTCCGGGTGACGTTCGGCCCACTTGACGACGTACGGGCACAGCGGCGCCACGGGGACGGCCTCACGTTCGGCCAGGGCGTACAGCTCGCGGGCGAGGGATCCGGCGATCCCCCGGCCCTCGTGCGCGGGATCGACGATCGTGTGGACCGGGACCAGGGCACGCGCGGGCGACTCCAGGACGAAGTACTCGACACGGCCGACGACTTCACCCTCGGCGACGGCCTCCAGGCGGCCCGTCGCCCGGTCGTCGCGGATCTCGATCTCGCTCATGGGCTCGGCACACTCCTGGTCCGGTCCGGTGCAGCCCCTCGGTCAGGCCCGGACGGCCTGCGGGCTGCGCTGCTGGTCCGAGCCGGGCACCGGCTCGGACGGATCGGCCCCGAGGGAGACGATCCGGTTACTGCCGTCGACATGGACGACCCGCGGCTTCAGCTCCCGCGCCTCGGCGTCGGTCACCTGAGCGTAGCTGATGATGATCACCAGGTCACCGGGGTGCACGAGATGGGCGGCGGCCCCGTTGATCCCGATCACCCCGGAACCGCGCTCACCCTCGATGACGTACGTCTCCAGCCGGGCGCCGTTGGTGATGTCGACGATGTGCACGAGCTCACCCGGCAGCAGGTCGGCGGCGTCGAGGAGGTCGGCGTCGATGGTCACCGATCCCACGTAGTGCAGGTCGGCCTGGGTGACGGTGGCCCGGTGGATCTTGGACTTGAACATGGTACGAAGCACTTTGGACTCCTGGAAGACGGCTCCCTGCCTGCTTTCTGCAGGTCAGGGGCAGTTCTCACTGTACATCGACATGCCTTTGACTCGAAGACCTTGAGGAAAATCGCGCGTTACTGTGACCAGCCTTCTCACCTGCGCGTTTCCGCGCCAGCGCACTGTCGTGAAGCCGCCGACCAGGCGCACGCGCGAGGAACCGTACGGCCCTGATGCCGAGTAGAAACTGACTTACCTGGCAGGTCATCAGGAATGTCTGGGATCCGTGGCATCCGAGCGGCTCTGAGGCAATTCGATCCCTCCACCGGGAGATCGACCAGAGCGTGCGGGACAAGAACAGAGGAGTGGTGTGCCCCAACTCCTGGAAGCCATACGACAACAAGGTGGCGGTCGGGACCAGTTTTCTGCTCCGGACCGCCTCAGTGCTTCATGCCCACATCACGTGTGCATCATGACCTGCGCCGCTCACGCTTGGCGTCTGTGGCTCGGCATAGTCGGCAAGCCGCATGGGAGCTTCCTCCGTGAGAGCTCCCAGAAGCTGCTGGAACATCTGATGAAGACTGTCCCAAACCTTCACCGGCGCGTCCGTGTCACCGGTCTGCAGGCCGTGTAGCACGTTCCCGAACCCGTTTCCGGCACGGTGATCAACGATGAGCTTCCCGCCCGTGAGATCAGAGGCGATCGGAACCCACCGTACGTGGAACGAGAACCCATACACACCGTCGTAAATGTCACGTAGGTCAGGGTCTTCCGACTCGTTCGCATCGATCCACTCAGCGATGCCTTCCTCCATCCACCGCTGACCGTCACGCATTCCAGCCGAGGTGAGCAGGATGAAACCCCCAGGAAGGATGACCCCTGAGCCCGCATGGCTGGTGGCGGACGACCCGTCATGACGCCGCAACCACGTCACGAGATCGGGATGCAGGTCGAACCGTCGGTCAGTAATGGCGTCGATATCATCCTGCGTGGCCGGAGGATTCAACGCAGCATAATCCGCCGGCACGTTAGCCCCCAGCCATGCATCGAGGTGGCCCAGTACGTCATCGAGTGAATCAGGCATGCGATGACCCTAACAACTGCCAATCCATCACACTCCATTTCCGGCAGGCGCCCGAGCAAGCGACCGCGCTGCTCAGCAAGGGCATCCCGGAACCGAATTGTGTATAGGTGAGGGCAACACGTCAGCCTGGAGCAACCGCACGCCTTGAAGAACGGACCTATCCCACGGGCGAGCTGTCGAGCCACGCATCAAGCCTTTTGAGCAGGGCGATGGGCGGGGCAGGAGGCCCCTGCCGCGGGTGCAGGTCAGCAAGCCGGACACCGTCCGGGCTGATACTGACCTTCTGCTGACCCGGACGCGGCGATCACGGCTCTGACCTGCAGAAACATCCAAACGCTAGATCTTGGACTTGAACAGAGTACGCAGCGCTTTGGACTCCTGGAAGACGGCTCCCCGCCAGCTTTCTGCAGGTCAGGGGCGTCGTTCACGGTACATCGGCATACCTTCGCCCCGAAGACTTTTCCGGACATCGTGCGCCGCGCCGAACAGGCTTCTCATCTGCGCGATCTGCGCGAAGCGAGCTGCCGCGAAGTCGTCGCCCCTTGGTCTGGGCACACGCCCTCCCGCTGAGCACCGCCCGGGCCGCGTTCTGGGTGTCGAGCGGGTCCGAATCACAGTTCTCAAGGGTGGGCCTACCGATTCTCCCCACGCTCAGATATTTCAGCGGCTGTGAGCGCATGTATGGGTCGTCGGTTTCGCCCCGCTCCTACTGTGTGATCGCGCGCGGGGTGCTCACCGCTCGCGCGACCCGCGAAGCCACCCCGGCATCCGCGGCGGTCGCTGCGGTTGCCGCCGCCCTCTGTCTTGGGGCCGGGGCAGCGGGCAGATGAGACGGATGCCGGCCTGAGCGCCAGTATGTCGTCGGCCGCGGGGGGTGCGCTCGTCGGATCCACAGGCAATGGATCACTCTGTCCCGCTCTCCGGGTACCGTCAGGGTATGAGTCATCCGCACCCCGAACTGAAAGCCGCCCCGCCCCTTCCCGAAGGAGGGCTGCGGGTCATCGCCCTGGGCGGCCTGGGTGAGATCGGCCGCAACATGACCGTCTTCGAGCACGCGGGCAAGCTGCTCATCGTCGACTGCGGCGTGCTGTTCCCCGAGGAGACCCAGCCCGGCGTGGACGTGATCCTGCCGGACTTCACCTCGATCCGGGACCGGCTGGACGACATCGTGGCCGTCGTCCTCACCCACGGCCACGAGGACCACATCGGCGGCGTGCCGTACCTGCTGCGCGAGCGGTCCGACATTCCCGTCGTCGGCTCCAAGCTGACGCTGGCGTTCCTGGAGGCCAAGCTCAAGGAACACGGCATCCGGCCGCGCACGGTGCGGGTGCGGGAGGGCGACCGGCGTGGCTTCGGGCCCTTCGACTGCGAGTTCGTAGCGGTCAACCACTCCATCCCCGACAGCCTCGCGGTCGCGATCCGCACCCGGGCCGGGATGGTGCTGCACACCGGCGACTTCAAGATGGACCAGTTCCCCCTCGACGACCGCATCACCGATCTGCGTGCCTTCGCCCGCCTCGGCGAGGAGGGCGTGGACCTGTTCCTCACCGACTCCACCAACGCCGAAGTACCCGGTTTCACCACCTCCGAGCGAGAGCTGAACCCGGCGATCGAGCAGGTGATGCGCACCGCGCCGCGCCGGGTCATCGTCTCCAGCTTCGCCAGCCATGTGCACCGCATCCAGCAGGTCCTGGACGCCGCCCACCAGCACGGCCGCAAGGTCGCCTTCGTCGGCCGGTCGATGGTCCGCAACATGGGCATCGCCCGTGACCTGGGCTATCTGAAGGTCCCCTCCGGTCTGGTCGTGAGCACGAAGGAGCTGGAGAAGCTCCCGGACCACAAGATCACTCTGGTGTGCACCGGCTCCCAGGGCGAACCGATGGCCGCACTGTCACGGATGGCCAACCGCGACCACATGATCCGCATCGGCAAGGACGACACCGTCCTGCTCGCCAGCTCCCTCATCCCCGGCAACGAGAACGCCATCTACCGGGTGATCAACGGACTCACCCGGTGGGGCGCCCACGTGGTCCACAAGGGCAACGCCAAGGTGCACGTCTCCGGGCACGCCAGCGCCGGCGAACTCGTCTACTGCTACAACATCGTCAAGCCTCGCAACGTCATGCCCGTGCACGGCGAATGGCGCCACCTGCGGGCCAACGCCGACCTCGCCATCCGTACCGGGGTCGACCCCGACCGGGTCGTCATCGCCGAGGACGGCGTCGTCGTCGACCTGGTCGACGGACGCGCGTCCATCACCGGCAAGGTCCCCGCCGGCAACGTCTACGTCGACGGCATGGAAGTCGGCGGCGCCACCGAAGCGTCCCTCAAGGACCGCCTCACCCTCGCCGCCGAAGGCGTGGTCACGGTGGTGGCGATCGTCGACGCGGACACCGGTGCCCTCGCCGAGGCCCCCGACTTCCTGGCCCGCGGCTTCGTCCACGACGACACCACCTTCGAGCCGGTCATCCCCGTCATCGAGAAGACCCTGGCCACCGCAGCCGAGGAAGGCGTCGGGGACGCCCGTCAACTCGAACAACTGCTCGCCCGCGCCGTGGCGAACTGGGCGTTCCGCACCCACCGCCGCAAGCCCCTCATCATCCCCGTCATCGTCGATGCCTGAGCCACAGCCCGGCAGCACGGTCCCGGTTCCGGCACCGACGGGCTGATCGAGCGCCGTCGCGAGGACCTCGCCATGGGGATGGAACGGCTGACCGAGCTCGCCCGCTCCACCAGCGGCCTGGACATCGCCGGGCTCTGCGACCGGTTCCTGCTCCATCAGCCCGAGCGGCATTCCCAGACGACCGGGCCCTGCTCGCAGTCCGCTCCCGCCCCCACCGGCCTGACCGGCTCTCCGCTCAGCACAGCAGGCCGCACAGGCACCGAGAACGGCGGCGGGCCCTTGCCCTCGACAGGCCGGACGCCTGGCAGGACAAGGGCGCTGCGCCTACGGCGGCACAGGGGTACCAGCCGCTGCGGCGGATGAATCGGGATGCCGTTCGCCAGTGCCGTCGAGGATCCGGCTGCGAGCTGGGCCTGGGAGCGTACGTCCGTTGCGTCCGCCCAGTGCGTTGACGCCTTCTGCGACCGCGGCGCCCTGTCCGCCGGGAGCCAGGGCGGAACCGGCCCACATGCAGTGAAGGCCCGGTGGACACCGGGCCTTCACATTTGAGTAGCGGGGACAGGATTTGAACCTGCGACCTCTGGGTTATGAGCCCAGCGAGCTACCGAGCTGCTCCACCCCGCGTCGGTACGGTGAACTGTACGGCACCGAGCGGGATCGGCCCAATCGACTTTCGAACCGGTCCGGATTCTGGATTCCCGCAGGCCCCACTGGGCACGGAATTCGGGACCTTCCACCTCGGGGGTAGCCCGCTGATCTCCCGCAAGAAGTTCAGCCCCGGCTCATGCCGTCCCTTCGAGGGTGACCGATATGGTGCCCTGTCCGTCATGCCCCGGGCAGAGCGTGCAGCATCCTCTGCGGGAACTGGACGTCGGTGCCCGTCAGCTCCATGACGCGCCGAACCGGCGGCTGTATGCCGCGTGCTTCCACCGTGCCGCCGCCCGCGAGGACCTTCTGGCGCACGCTTTGCACCAGGTTCAGACCGCCGGCGTCCATGAAGGTCACTCGCACAGCAGTACCCCTGCACCAGGGTGCCGCAGGGAGCGGGCGGTGGCAGCCGGCACCGCCGTGAAGGTGAACGCGGCGAGCCTGCGGTAGCCGCCTAGGGTTTGTGGCGGGTGCCGGCCGGGCCGGAGGCGAGGGCGATGCGGGCGGTGACGCGTTTGCCGACCGACTCGCGCCGGGCTTCCACGCCCTGAGCGACGGCCATCACGATCTCCAGACCGTGCTGCCCGATGCGGTCGGCGTCCGAGGCACGCGCCACCGGCAGTACCGGGTCGGAGTCCCAGACGACGACCTCCACCACGTCGCACATGATCCGCAGTTCCATCAGTACGGGTCCGGGCGCGTACTTGCAGGCGTTGGTGACCAGTTCGCTGACCACCAACTGGGTCAGGTCCACGGCACGCTGAGAGACCGTCACACCGTGCGCGCTCTGAGCTCGGGTGAGGAATCCTGCGGCCAGTTGGCGGGCCTGGGCGATGCAGGTCCCATCCCCCTCCAGCGCTACAACGGTCTGCAGAATTTGGGCGGCAGGCGCAGTGTCGTCCTCCCCTTCCGGGTCTGACCCCATCACAGCCCGCCATTCATTCCCCGTTCACGATGCCCGGCGCGTACCCCCGCAGCCGGGGTTCACGCCTTGCCCGCCTTGTTGGCTGTGCCACGCAGTGCCGCCCGTACCGTGCCGGGCGGCACTGCGTGCGAGGGTGTGGCTATGCGAGGATCACCAGCATGGCCGAGGCGGCTATGACCACTCCATGACCCGCTGAGCAGCCAGACCCGCTGTCGGTCGTGTCCACGACCGTCGACGGCATCCGCGTTGATCACCGCCCCCTCGGCGAAGCCGGCGGCTGGCTGCGCCGGGCGCACGCCGCTGCCCGAGCGACCGGAGTACCACCCGGACCACCTCCCGTTCGGGGCGGGTTCAACGCTGCCCGGGGTCCTCCGGTTACCTTGGGTGCGCGGCCGGCCGGGGCGGCGAGAGGGGGACCAGGCGGTGCGAGGGGTGAGTCAGGCTCGTAGGCTGCCGCCCCTGACGACCCAGACCCAGCCTTTGACGCCCCGTGAAGCCTTCGAGCTGCTGCTTGCCGGGAACCAGCGCTTCACCGCGGGCGCCCCTGAGCACCCGAACCAGGACGCCGCCCTTCGCGCTGAGACCGCGCTCGTCCAGCACCCCTTCGCCGTGCTGTTCGGGTGCTCGGATTCGCGGCTGGCCGCCGAGATCATCTTCGACCGGGGCCTGGGCGACCTGTTCGTGGTCCGCACCGCCGGGCACGTCATGGGTGCCGAGACGCTGGGCAGTATCGAGTACGGGGTGGATCTGCTGGACTGCCCGCTGGTGGTGGTCCTGGGCCACGACTCGTGTGGCACGGTCGCCGCCGCATGCGCCACGCTGGAGCACGGCAAGGCGCCCGCCGGGTACATCCGGGACGTCGTCGAACGCGTCGCCTCCAGCGTGCTCGCGGCCAGGGCCGCGGGCCGCTTCGACGCGGACGAGGTCCTCGCCGAGCACATAAGGACCACCGTCGACCTGCTGCTGGACCGCTCCCGTGAGCTGGCCGAGCGGGTCGCCGAGGGCCGGGTCGTCGTGGTCGGCCTGCGCTACCGGCTCACCGACGGCAGCGCCCAGCTCGTCGCCGCCCGGGGCCTGACCGCCGAGGTGTCCACCGCGGTCTGACCGGCCCCGGCTCACTCCATGGCGGTTCCTCAGCGGGTGGGACCGGGCCATTGCGCCAGGCCGTCGAGAGCCGGCGACTGGCAGGTGGCCTCCTGCGGCGAGTCGTAGAACTCGTAGGCGTCGGCCAGGCCGCCGTGCGCGAAGACGGTGCGCATCCGAGCCGAGGGGCACGTGATCCGCAGCGAGCCCTCGCGTTCCCGGATGCGTTTGGTGAGCGTCACGACAGTGCCCAGGAACATCGAGTCCAGGAAGGGCACGAAGCACAGGTCGAGGACGAAGTGGCGGTGCCCCTCATCCAGCAGCCGGATGACTGCCTGGCGGATCAAGGCGTGGGTGTGGATGTCCACCTCGCCGTCGACCTCGACAACGGTCCAGCCGTTGACGACGTCGCAAGCGACGGTGATCTCCTCGGTGCGGACGATGCTCCAGCGCATGGCCCGTCCCTTCTCGCGGCTCTGCACGAAACGCCAGGCCCCCTGCGACGCGTTGCACGCCTGGTCAGCGAGAGTCAGCGAGGGTTTGCGTGCAGATGCCGCCTGACTCCATCCAAGGCGTTTCCCGGTTGATCGCAAGCCGGGCAAGGCGCCGGCGCCACGGTGAAGGACGAGGGCCCTGAGACGGACCCCGTCACGGCACACGACGCAGCTGGTGTGCTGGTCCGATGCGGGCTCAAGCGGAAGCGGGTACGGGCCCTCCGTACGCCCCCTGCACGGCCCGCCTCACGTCCGCTTCCGCCTGCCGCGTGACCGACACAGCCGGTGGTCGTTGGTTACGGCATCGCGCCGTGAACATCCGCCCCCGGCGGATGCGCGAGCCTCGTGCGGGCCCGGACCCGTCGGCGCCCCGCCTGGTCCGGACCCGCACCCCGCTCCCCTTGTGCATGAGCATCCCGGCTCGGGTTCCCCGCGCGGGAGCGGGAGGTTCGGAACCAAGCCCCCGCGTGCGTCCTCCGGGCTGTGGTCCGGGGGCGCGTTTTTGCTGTGTCTGGTGCGGCGAAGTGGGTGCCGAAGACGATGTTCGGGCAGGCGACAAGGGTGACCGCGACCCGTTGCTTCCCTGGATGAACACAGGGCTTCCCCCACCCGCCCCGCTGCGACACCCGCCACCACGGACCGCGGCTGCGCGCCGAGGTGGAGCGGTTGCGCCGTCGGCCACGTGACCGTACGCGGCCGTGGGGAGCGAGCTGTGGTGCTTGATCAGCGCACTGGACCCTACCCGTCTTCGCGCCGCGGACCGTGCCAGTCCAGGATGAGGACAGTGGCGTCGTCCCTGAGGTTTCCCCGACAGGCATCCAGTACCGCGGTGGTCAGGCTGCGCACGGCTTCCCTCGGATGTGAGGTGCGGGTGTGCCACACGAGGGATGCCAGATCGACGGCTCCGGCGCCGCGTTCCTGCATGCCGTCAGTGAGCAGGATCAGACGGTCGCCGGGGAGAAGATGGAGTTCCTGGACATGGTAGGAGGTAGGGGCTGCCACGCCGAAGGGGAGGTTGACTGCGAGCTGGACCTCTTCGACCTCGGTGGCGCCTTTGCGTAGGCGCAGGGGCCGGGGATGCCCTGCGTTGACCAGCTCGCAGGTCCCCGTTGTGAGGTCGATGCACAGCAATTGGCCAGTGGCCAGGCCGCGGCTGTGGGTCAGCAGGGCGTCGTGGGCGTGTTGCGCCTGCTGGAGTGCGTCACAGCCGCTGCGGCGGGCGCCGCGCATGGCGCCGACCAGGAGTGTGGCGAGCAGCGCGGAGTTGGTGTCGTGGCCCATGGCGTCGGTGATGGACAGGTGCAGTGTGTCGCGATCGAGTGTGTAGTCATAGGTGTCGCCGCCGATGTCGTCGGCCGGCACCAGCCCTGCCGCGAGGGTGAACTGGGGAGCCTCGCAGCAGGAGGCCGAGGGAAGCAGTTGGTGCTGGATCTCGGCGGCCAGGCTGGTCCGGGTGGTGCGCCGGCCCGCGTGGTACAGGTCGGTGAAGCGGCGGTCCGTGACGATGATGTAGGCCAGCGCGTGCGCCGCGTCTTCGATCTGCGCGAGCACGGTGTCGTCGGCGTTCTGCAGCGTAGCCTCCAGCAGACCGATGCAGTCGCCGCGGTTGGTGACCGGCGAGATCACGCGCCGCCCGCCCTGGCCGTCCGGTTCCACGCGCTGGCACTGGGTGCGCAGGACTGCGTCGTAGACGCTGCCCTCCAGGTCGATCCGCTCGGCAGCGCCCCCCATGTCATCCTCGGCCTGTGTGGTCAGGCGCAGCAGCCGCCGACCCACGAGGTCGACGAACAGGAACGACACACGTTCCGCCCCGAAGCGCTTGCGCAGGTCGTTCGCAAGTACCTCGACGGACTCCCCGGGCGGCGCCGCCTCAGCGGCGGCCAGAAGCTGCCCCAGTTCCAGATCCCCGCCGTCCATGGCAACCTCCTATCGGTTGCCGGTCCTTCTTCCCCGGGTTCGCCCCTCGTCACCCACTACATGCATCGCGCCGACTCGCGGTTCTCTCTTCCGGCGGAGTTCGGTTGACGCGTCGAGCCCGTCTGAGCTGCCGAACGGCGGTGCGGTCCCTCAGCGGCCTCGTCCGCCGGCAGTGCAGCGGTCCCCTCAGGTTCCGGCGTTCTGATCAGGCTGATGTCTTCGGCTGAGGCTTGCCGCCCTCGGCGCGCAGTTGCTCATTGATGCGCTGTGCCTCTTCAAGCTGGTCTTCGAGGATGACGATGCGGCAGGCGGCCTCTATGGCGGTGCCCTGGTCGACGAGTTCGCGGGCTCGGGCGGCGATGCGCAGCTGGTACCGGGAGTAGCGGCGATGGCCGCCGTCGGAGCGCAGCGGGGTGATCAGGCGGTGTTCACCGAGGGCACGGAGGAAGGCAGGGGTGGTGCCGAGCATCTCGGCGGCCCGGCCCATGGTGTATGCGGGGTAGTCGTCATCGTCGAGAGGGCCGAGGGGACGGGAACCGGCAGGCGGCATAGACCTCTTCTTTCGGGGACGCGTCGGGGGGCCCGGGTGCCAGTACGGCACCCGGGCCCCGAGCTTTCAACACCATCTACCGGCGCTCCGCGCCGGCCTACTTTTTCCGCAGGTACCGCCTGGGAGGGCGGGGTTGCGGGGATCGCGAATGCGTGACCGGGGACCACCTTCCAATCCGGGGCCTTGCGTCGTACCCGGGCGGACTGCTTCGTCGCCCGGGCGATCCTGATGGCGTTCGCTCCTTACCTTTCGATTGCGCGGATACCGCGGGTCCTGCTCACAGCCCCGCTGGGGCCGTGTCCTTCTGGTCTACCTGCACAGCAGTTCGTGCCTGCTGTGCCTACTTCGGACTTCTGGGTACGGAGACAACGCTAACCCCCCAGCGGCGGAATGTCTACTGTCTCCATGGCAGTTTTTCTCCATGGAGGGTGCGTACGCTTCTAGCGCAGGTCCACCAGAAAAAGTGGGCACTCGAATGGCGGTCCCCCTTCCTGCGCAGCAGTCCTGGGTGAGACCGGCCCGGTGCTCGGCCACGCTGAACGGCCTCCCATGCTCTGAACGTGGCTCAGGCCGCTCTCCGACGGGCCCGGTCCCGTACTTGCGAGCATCGGTGACCAGCTCGCTGATCACCAGCCGGGTCAGGCGCACGATCCGCTCAGAGACCCCAACCCGGGGGCCGGCCGCACCCTGAAGGAAAGCGGCGCGGCTCGGTGGCGGGCTTCGGCGATGCTCACTCCGTCATCGGCCAAGGCGATCGTCATCCCCATCGCGGCGCCCGGGGCACTGCAACGCTCGCCTTCGGTGCCCTCCGCCCGGTCCGCCACCTTTCCGTTCCGGTGCACCGTCGCGCCGGGGCAGGTACCAGGCCTCGGGGCCGTGGCGCCAGACAACACCTGATGCCCGCCACGGTCGTGGCGGGCATCAGGCGGGGTGCGGACGGCCGGCTGTCAGCCGGTGGTGAGCAGGCCCTCGCGCAGGCGAGCGAGGCAGCGGGACAGGAGCCGGGAGACGTGCATCTGGGAGACGCCCAGGCGCTCGCCGATCTGGGCCTGGGTGAGTTCTTCCACGAAGCGCATGTGGATGATCTGCCGGTCGCGCTCATCCAGGTCAGCGATCAGCGGGGCCAGGGAGTGGAAGTCCTCCACCAACTCCAGGTCGGTGTCTTCGACGCCGATGAAGTCCTGGAGGACGCTCTCGCCGTCCTCGCTGCCGCCGATGGCGGCGTCCAGGGAGGAGGAGTTGTAGCCGTTCGCGGCCAGACGGGCCTCCATCACCTCGTCCTCGGGCAGGCTCATCAGCTCCGACAGTTCCTTGACCGTCGGCGTGCGGCCCAACCGGCTTCGCAGTTCTTCCGTGGCCCGGGCGAGCTGGACGCGGGCCTCCTGCAGCCGCCGGGGCACGTGCACGGCCCAGGTGGTGTCGCGGAAGAACCGCTTGATCTCCCCGACGACGTAGGGGATCGCGAAGGAGGTGAACTCCACCTCGCGGGACAGCTCGAACCGGTCGATCGCCTTGATCAGGCCGATCATGCCGACCTGGACGATGTCCTCCATCTCCTCCGGCCCCCGGCTGCGGAACCGGCCGGCCGCGTAGCGCACCAAGGACATATTCATCTCGATCAGCGTGTTGCGCGCGTAGCTGTACTCGGGCGTGCCCTCTTCCAGCACCGCCAGCTGCTCGAAGAACAACCGGGAGAGTTCGCGGGCATCCTTGGGCGCCACCCGGGTGGGGTCGGCGACTTCGGGCAGCTCGGTGGTCTGCGTGTCCAGCGTGCTCATGAGCGCCATGTAGGTCCCCTCCCGGATGCGAACTCGTGCCGCGGCCTGCTGTGAAACGGCCGACGACGCTTCGGCTACCCCTTCATTCTCCACCCATGCCTGCCACCAAGCGATCGAGGGGCAGGGCTGTGAGCTGGCACGTCTCCCCGCTGAGAGGCCACCCGCCCGGTTCGGCCAGGAATCCGCCTGTGTTCCGGATATGGCCTGGCGGCCCTCGTGCTGCGGTGGAGCAGGGGTTGCGGCCGGAACCGGGGTGGCGCCGTGTCGGCACAGGCCAGTAAGCGGGTCACGGGCGCAGTGGCGTCGGGGTCCTCGGATTGGGCCCCGGCAGGGGGCGTCAGGGGGCGTACCGGTAGTCGCTCGTCGGCGGCCGACGACCGACTCAGGAATGTCAGAGAGATGCCGTCACACGAACGCCAGGGCCCGCCTCGCGCTGATGGCTTCCTCCGGCTGTCGGCCGTCGAGCCTGGCGGTCGCTCACCTGCTGGTCCAGGCGCTGACGCCGAGCGGATCGTCCGTCAAGGCCAAGCGGGCGGTGATGCGCTTGCCCACCGGCTCCCGCGTGGCTTCAAAGGCCTGGCAGACTGCCATGACGATCTCCAGACCATGCTGCCCCACCCGGCCCACATCGGCGGCCCGAGCCACCGGCAGCACTGGGTCGGAGTCCCACACCTGGACCTCCACCAGATCACCGGCGATCCGCAGATCCAGCAGGATCGGGCCGACGGCATACTTCTGCGCGTTGGTGACCAGTTCGCTCACCACCAACTGCGTCACCTCCACAGCTCGCTGGGAGACCGCGATACCGTGCTCGGCGCGCATCCGCGTCAGGAAACCGGCAGCCGTGCGGCGGGCCTCGGCGATGCAGGGGCCCTGCCCCTCCAGAGCCACCGCGACGCTCAGGAGAGCGCCATCTGAGTGGGGCTTCATCCTGTCCTCGCCTGCCAAGGCCCGTTTCATCCGCACCGCCTCCACTACCTCATATCTCCAGGCGCAGGTACCCGTGATCAGGCCGGACAACCCAGGGCGATTGGACTGTTGGTTAGGCCACACAGCGGCGTCGCCTCATACGATGCCGGGCATCGCTCAGGACACAATGCACCCGTAACCGAGATCGAGGATGCTGAGTAGACCGTGGTGGAAGCCGAGAACGGGCACCGGCCCGAACCGCTGGAAGTCGTGTCCACCGCCACCGACGGCGTCACCGTCGTGACCGTGGCCGGCGAGATCGACCACACCAGCACCGGCCCTCTCATCCAGGCTCTGGACCTCGGCGCTCTCGGCGCCAGGCCCCACGCCGTCGTCGACATGCGGCACGTGACCTTTATGGACTCCAGCGGTATCAACGTCCTGCTCGCCGCCCGCCTCGACCTCGCCTCGGCAGGCGGCTGGCTGCGGTTGGCCGGCGCACAGGACTCCGTGATGCGCACACTGGAGATCGTCGGCGTCAACACCGTCATCCCCTGCTACCCCAGCCTCCGCGAGGCCCTCGCCGCCTGACCGAACCGGCCGCACGCTGCCCCAGCGGGATGCGCCACGGAATCACGGAGTGCGGCAAGCTCGAGTGCCTCCTGACACCGTCGCCGAGGCCGTCATCACCTGGGCCCACCGCCACCAACCCCTGCCGGCACCGGTCATGCAAGCACTGGATGCCCTACGCCTGCATCCACGCCCGAGCCACCCGGAAAGCTGATCCCTCTGGGACAGCGGCGGCTGGCTGGTGGTGTCCGTGCTCCTCATGCGACACACGCGGCGGCGCGGTCGTCGCTGCCGTACGCCGCGGGACCAGCAATACACCGGCGCCGCGCGTACCCCCCGACTGCCGATCAACCCGCCTTGTCCAGGCAGGGCCCTGACTCGGCAGGAAGGGTCGGGGAATTCCGCCCACAGCATGTGAAGTGGCGCCGGGAGCGGCAGCGCGTCGCGGGCGCTGAGGTCGCCCTCCTCCATCCGGAGGCGTGGCAGTTGCCCCAGCAATGCCACGCAGATGACGGCAGCGTCGGGGGCGCGGGGTGCTCCTGGTCGACGCCCTCTCCGACGGCTGGCAGGTCCGCCGTTGCCCCCGCGGCAAAGACGTCACCGCCCGCTTCCAACCGCCCACAGCACAGGCGACGTAAGCGGAGGCAGGAATAGCCAGGGGCCGCGCAAGTTTCTTCAGCGCGTACCCATCCTGTCTCCACCGCACCACATTCTCCATTACCCCTTCAGACTCTTCTGGCGCTCTTTCATTGTGGGCAATCGTCAGCTAAGCCCGTAGGGCCTGGCCGGTATCGGCCAGGCCCTACGAGGGGTGAGTACCGGTCAGGTCACCATCGGTACCAGCGGCCGCGGCCACCCCCGGCGCTCGTGGAGCGCATGACGAAGCCGAGCAGCCACAGCACCAGGACGGCGAGGGCCACCCACCAAAGGATCTTGACGGCGAAACCGGCACCGAAAAGGACGAGTGCGAGAAGCAGAACGAGCAGCAAGGGAACCATGGTTATCGACCTCCTGAGCCGTCGTGTGCCCCGCGACTGCTCCTTCATTCCGCAGCTCTGCCTCGTTTGTGCAAGGAGAGCCGGGGCACGGGTGAGCTGCAGCGAAAACAGCACCGAAGCAATGAGGAGGCGCATTCCATGACTGCCGGCGAAAAGGCCAAGGCGAAGACCGAGCAGGCCGAGGGCAAGGCCAAGGAGGCCGTGGGAAGCGCCATCGGGAATGACCGCATGGCCGCCGAAGGACAGGCAGAAAAGAGCACGGGCGATGCCCGTGGGGCCAAGGAGAAGGCCAAGGACGCCTTCGGGCACTGACGACATCTCTTTTCTCCGAAGGGCCTTCCCGTACACGTCTCGTAAGGCCCTTCCGGGTACTTCGGCGCGTTTGCAACCGCTGTCACTCGGCCCACCTGGGCTGCGCTGCCGCGTGGTGGGCGAGAGCCCCAGCGGTCCGGGCGCGCTGACCCACGGCGACACCTGTGAAGGGCCATGCACGGCCCGCCAGGACCCCATGCCCGCCTAGATGGTCGATTCCAAGGGGTGTCGGTGACTGTCTGCTGATGTTCCCGCGGTTCGAGTTGGTCAGGCTGGTCCGTAGATGGCACTGTCAGCCTTGCTGATCAGTGCCCAGTACCGGTCGCCGTAAGACCAGTGCCACCACTCGGTGGGGTAGTTGACGAAGCCAGCGTCGCCCATGGCTCGGGCCAGGATGTCGCGATTGCGACGTGCTTGGTCTGATAGCCCCGAGGCGTCCAGCGGACAGTACTTCTCGTCTCCGGTGCGGTGGCCGTTCACAGCACCGCCCATGTCCAGCTCGACGCCATCGGCATCAACGAGCGTCAGATCGAGGGCTGCGCCGGCACAGTGTGGCGCCACCTCGACCGGGGAGACGAATGCGCTGGCCTGGCGCCGCAGGTCGACGGGGTCGGTGATGCCGGAGCGGCGTAGGCGGTCCTCGTAGAGGGCAAACCGCCGCGCCTGATCGGTGCTGCTGCGATGCCCTTCTATGACGAGGAACTTGACGCCGTCGGGCAGCATCTCCGATGCCGAGCACAAACGCTCAAGCACGCCTATCCGGACCCGCCCGTATGCCCCTGCCTCGTCTCGCTCGCGGGGGTCCAGCACAATCACCGGGACCGAGGCGATCTCTGCAAGAGGTTCGCCGCACTCCTGCACCGGGATATCGATCACCTTGGGATCACTCAGCAAGATCATGGATCCTGAGCCTAAACGTCGCGGGCCCGCGACGTATCCCGCCCCACGTGCTGAACCCACCAGCCTCCGACCGTCGGGCCGACAGTTCCGGCCGTCGGGCCTACAGGCCAGGACCTGCCGTCGATCACGGAAAGCGACCGTGAACCGACAACCGTCTGCGGCTCCCCACGCAGAGGCCATGAAGTCCAGCAGCGGTGGGTGAAGACGGAGTTGGAGTCCCTCGCGACCGCACTCTATGTGAAGACCGACGACCTGTTGAGGGCATCACCGCATCTGGCGCCCTGGCGTCCGATGGTCGGGATCGCTCCGCAACTGACCGATGCCGAGCTGGTCACGCTCGCGATGATGCAGGCCGTGCTGGGCTTCACCTCCGAGGCCAAGTGGCTTCGCTACGCCCGCTCCCACCTGCGGCGTCTCTTCCCGTACCTGCCGAAGCAGCCCGGATACAACAAGCGGCTGCGCAAGGCTGCCGACCTGCTGCGGCGGGTGACCCGGCTGCTGGCCACCGACACCTCTGTATGGAGCGACGACGTGTGGATCGTGGACTCCACGCCGGTGGAGTGCGGACGCTCCCGCGAGACCGTCAACCGCTCCGACCTGGCCGGATGGGCCGAGTACGGGTACTGCGCCAGCCACAGTCGCTTCTTCTGGGGCCTGCGCCTGCACCTGGTGTGCACCCTGCAGGGCCTGCCGATCGCCTTCGCCCTGACCGGGGCCAAGGCCGACGAACGCGAGACCCTGCTGGACCTGCTCGCCGCCGAACCGCACCTCGTCGCCGCCCGGCCCGGACAGACGCTGATCGGCGATAAGAACTACTTCGGCCGCGACTTCGAGCACCAGATGGCCGAGCAGAACATCCGGCTGCTGCGGCCAGCCCGCAGGGGTGAGTCGGAACGGCCCGGCGCCCCGCTCTTCAAACCGTTGCGGCAGGTCATCGAGTCGGTCAACGAGACCTACAAGGGCCAGCTCAACCTCGAACAGCACCGAGGCCGCACACCGGCCGGCGTGATCGCCCGCGTCATGCAGCGCATCCTCGCGCTGACCGCCGCGATCTGGCGCAACGACCACACCGGCCAGCCCGTCCTCCGCTCACTGACCGCCTACGACCACTAACCCCTTGGAATAGATCATCTAGGATTCCGAAGACCATAGGCGCACGAGGTGAGCGCCGGCGTACAGGCGGCCCAGGGGCATCCCCACGTCGTGGACGGGGTCAAGAGGCTCAGCGAGAAGTACCACTTCAGGTCATCGACTGCCTAGGGCCAGGTCGAAGCCCATTTCCCGAGCGTCGTCAGTTCTCCCTCGGCTCTCCGTGGCTGCGCACGACTTCCTTCACCTTGGCCACCGCGAACCCCCAGCCCTGCTCTACCGTCGGCTTGGCCGGGACGGCGACCTCGTCGGGGTTGGTGAGGACGTCGAGCAGGACCGGGCCCGGACTGCCGAAGGCGCGTCGCACGGCGCTCTCCACCTCTGCCGGGTCCGTCACGCGGATGCCGGTGATGCCCATGGCCTCGGCAACGGCGGCGAAGTCGGGATTGTCGAGCACGGTGCCGAACTCGGGCAGGCCGGCCTGCTCCTGTTCGAGTTTCACCATGCCCAGCCGCCGGTTGTCGAAGACGACCAGCTTGACGGGCAGGCAGTACGTCTTGAGGGTCATGAGGTCGCCCAGGAGCATGCTCAGGCCGCCGTCGCCGCAGAAGGCGACGACCTGCCGCTCGCGGTCCAGGCTCTGGGCGCCCAGGGCCTGGGGCATGGCGTTGGCCATCGAGCCGAGGTTGTAGGAGCCGATGAGACGCCGTTCGCCGCGCATCTCGACGAAGCGCGAGAGCCACACCGTGGCCATGCCCGTGTCGGAGGTGAAGACGGCGTCCTCGGCCGCGACACGGTCGACGGCCGCGGCCAGCGCCTCCGGGCGTATGTCATGGGAGCGGTTGTCCAACGCGGAGCGGATGCGGCCCACGAGGCCCTTGTCGTGCGCGGGGTCGGCGAGCCGGGCCTGTCCGGCGCGCCACTGGTCGAAGTGCTCGCGCGCCTTCTCCAGGTGCGAGCGGTCGCGTGCGCCCTCGGTACCCGCGGGGGCGGCGCTGAGGTGGTCCAGCAGGTCGCGGACAGTGGCGCCGGCGTCCCCCACGAGTCCGACGTCGACCGGCACCCGGCGTCCGATGTGGGTGGCCTCGGTGTCGACCTGGATCACGGTCCGTCCCTCGGGATACCAGTCCCGGTAGGGGAAGTCCGTGCCGAGCAGCAGAAGAGTGTCCGCGTCCTGGAGGGCCGCCGCGGCGGCGGGGTTGCCGATCAGGCCCGTCTGGCCGACCTGGAAGGGGTTGGTGTCCCCCTCGAAGCCCGCCTTGGCCTTGAGTGTGAGCACCATCGGTGCGGCCAGGCGGTCGGCGAGGGTGAGCACGTCGTCGCGGGCGGCGCGGGCGCCCTCGCCGACGAGCAGCGTGGCCCGTTCGGACCGGTCGAGGAGTTCCGCGGCGCGGCGGAGGGCGGCCCCGTCCGGCCGGCTCACCGGAGGGTTCAGGGAGAACCGGGCGGGAAGGTCGGCGGTCAGCTCCCGGTCGCCCAGGTCGCCCGGCACGGTGAGGACGGCGACGCCCTTGCGGCCCAGTGCGTGGCGCACCGCCGTCTCCAGCATCTGCGGCAGCTGGTCGGGCGAGGTGATGGTCGCGCGGAAGACGGCCACGTCGCTGAAGAGGGCGTCGTTGTCGACCTCCTGGAAGTAGTCGCTGCCGATTTCGGCGAGGGGTACCTGGCCGGCGATGGCCAGGACGGGGGCGTGGCTCTTGGCCGCGTCGTACAGTCCGTTCAGGAGGTGGACGGAACCGGGCCCGACGGTGCCCATGCACACGCCGAGGGTTCCGGTGAGCTGCGACTGGGCGCTCGCGGCGAACGCGGCCGCCTCCTCGTGCCGGCAGCCCACCCACTCAAGGTTCTCGGTGGTGCGGATGGCGTCGGTCAGGGGATTGAGGGCGTCTCCCACGACGCCGAACACCTGGCGCACGCCGAGCTCGCTCAGCGCGTCCACGATGACGCGGGCAACAGTACGGGCCACGTGAGTCCTCCGGTTCAGACGGTGAAGTGGTCGGGGTCGGCGGCGTTCCAGTCGGCCGCCCAAGAGGCCGGTGGTTCGGCGAGCAACTGCCCGGGCTGGAGCCACTCGTACAGCTCCTCGTAGGAGCGCTCGGTGAAGGGGTCGACGCGCCGGCGGAGCATGTGCGGACGCAGCTGCGCGGGGTCGGTGACGCCCATGGACGCCATGATCTGCAACGCGCTGGCCACGGTCGCCTCCTGGAAGCGCTGGACGCGCGCGGTCTTGTCCGGGACGTGGAGGGCGCGGGCGCGGCGGGGGTCCTGGGTGGTGACGCCGGTGGGGCAGGTGTTCGTGTGGCACCGCTGCGCCTGGATACAGCCGACAGCGAACATCATCGCCCGCGCGGCGTTGCCGTAGTCGGCACCCTGCACCATGCGCTTGACCAGGTCGGTCCCGGTGGCGATCTTGCCGCTCGCGCCGATCCTGATCCGGTCGCGCAGGCCGGTTCCCACGAGGGCGTTGTGCACGGTGAGAAGACCCTCGGTGAGCGGGGTACCCACGTGGTCCGCGAACTCCAGCGGCGCCGCACCGGTCCCGCCCTCGGCGCCGTCCACGACGATGAAGTCGGGCGCCGTGCCCTCCTCCAGCATGGCCTTGCACACGGCCAGGAACTGCCGCCGCGAGCCCACGCACAGCTTGAACCCGGCAGGCTTGCCACCGGACAACTCACGCATGCGGGCGATGAAGCGGACGAGTTCCCGCGGGGTGGAGAAGACCCGGTGGTACGGCGGCGAGACGACCGTCCGCCCCTCGGGCACGTCGCGGACCCGGGCGATCTCGGCGTTCACCTTGGCACCCGGCAGGACACCTCCGATGCCGGGCTTGGCGCCCTGCGACAGCTTCAGGGACACGCACTTGACGTGATCGTGTGCGGCCTTGTCGGAGAACTCGGCGGGGTCGAAGTCGCCGTCGGGCGTGCGGCAGCCGAAGTACCCGGTGCCGATCTCCCAGACGAGGTCACCACCCGGGCGGAGGTGATACTCGGACAGTCCGCCCTCACCGGTGTCCTGGGCGAACCCCCCTGCCGCCGCGCCCCCGTTGAGGGCGAGGACGGCGTTGGCGGAGAGCGATCCGAAGCTCATCGCGGAGACGTTCAGCAATGCCATGTCGTAGGGCCGGCCGCAGTCCGGACCGCCGATCCGCACGCGCGGCCGTTCCTTCGGCACCGGTCGCGGGGCCATCGAGGGGACCAGGAACTCGTAGCCGGGCTGGTACACGTCGCGTTCGGTGCCGTAGGGCTCCTCCGCGTCCGTGCCCTTGGCGCGCTCGTAGACGATGCTGCGCACGTCCCGGTCGAAGGGACGTCCGTCGTAGTTCCGCTCGATGAAGTACTGCTGCAACTCCGGACGTATCCGCTCCATGAGGAAGCGGGCATGGCCGAGCACCGGATAGTTGCGCAGCACCGAATGCCGGCGTTGCAGCAGATCCCACGCGCCCAGCAGAGCCGGCAGCATCACCGGTACGGCGACGAGCAACCACCAGGGGGAGAACAAGGCCGCCGCCAGGGACGCCAGTACACCTGCGACGAGAGTCAGTACGACGATTGCGATGCGTGTCACCCCTTGCTCATTGCCGGGCGATCGCTCTCCAGTCCTGGGAGACGTGCTCAGCTCGATCAGCGTCGGCGCGGGAGGCGTCCACCGGTGAGAGCGGCTCATGTTGCCGCCGGCTGCGAATCCTGCTTCGGCGTTCGACTCCGGGCAGCTGTCCGCGCCGAGCGGTGACCATCTCCGCCCCATGTCTTCCCCGGTCAACCATCCTTCGAGCCGACCGGGGCTTCCGCGGATGGGCGGGTCTGTGGGTGAATGCCGCGCCTGCGACCGCTCAGCTAGTTCTCCGGCTGCTGGGCGGGTGCGTCGCCAACGTGCTCCGCTGCAGCGCCGAGGCGGCTACCAAAACGGCAGCCGCCTCGTCCTGCCATGTTCGCCCGGTCAGACGTCGGGCCCTCCGCCGTCCTGCGAGATCGGGCAGGGGCCGAAGGTCCGACCGCGCGATGTCTTCCGTCACGGCGTATGACGCCACGTCCTCGGAGCGGCATCCCTGGGGTCGGGGAGCCCCGGAGGATCACCATCCGGCAGCAACAGCTCAGGCGGTCGTCGTGCGTAGCGCTTCCTCGGCCTGGCGGGCGCGCCACTCCTCGATCGTTTCCTGCTGCTGTCGAGCTCGTTCGAGCAGTGTGTCGAGCTGGGCAGGGTCCAAGCCCTGGTCCGTCGCACTGAGCCGACGCAGGGTCTGCCATCCGGCCGTCTTGCCCTCGACCCCCAGCCGCAGCCCTTCCAGATCCCACACGATGCCCAGCGGGGAGCGCCGTACCAGGCGGCCGTTGCGCTTCAGCCGTCCCAGCTTCTCGCCCGTCCAGCCTGCGCACACCTTGTAGCGGCGAACGGGAACGCCGAGATCCCGCATGATGCCGATCAGCGCTGTCCGGTCCTGGGCGATCTCCGCGGCAACAGGCTCAAGCGCGCGTCCGAGCGCGGAACCCCGGGCGGTGCGCACCAGACGGGCAGCGCGTTCCGTCCCGGCCATCGCACCCGCGAGGTGGTCGTTGAGATAGATGCCGAGGAGCTTCATGTCGACACCTCGTCCGGTGGAGCCGCGCTGGATCGCACCGGGATTCGCAGGGGCGTTCATCTGCAGACTCCCTTGGTTGCGGTGGTTGCGAAGTGCGAGCGGCGGATTTATGGGTGCAGGGGAGAGCAGTCCCCGCTGCCGTAGCCGGTGCGCTCGGCCGCGCCTCACGGGCCCGAACGCGATCCGCTGCCGCTGGGGCACTGCGGCCTTCAGGCCGTTCACCCGCAGACGCGTCACGGTCCGCTCCGGACAGCTGAGCGCGGACTGCACCAGCAGCACCCCTGCCGCCCGCAGCAGGTGGGGCGCCTCCTCGCAGATCCGGTCCAGGTCCATGCGTCCGTCGCGGCCAACATTCCCACGCCCGGACGGCACCACGCGGAGGACGGGGACCACCCGGTGCCGGCACGTACGGCGGATTGGCCAGGATCAGGTCGTAGGACTCACCGCGCACCGGATCGAAGAGATGGCCGCGCCCTGCTCGGACCCGCAGCCCGCCCCGCGCGGCGTTGAGCCGGGCGGTCCACACTGCGTGCCGAGACACATCCACGCCGGTCACCCGGCTGCCCCGACACGCCGCCGCAAGGGCCGGAGCGCCCGTACCAGTGCCCACGTCGAGAACGGCCGCGCCCGGCGGGAGCGGCTCCTCGGACAGAGCTCCAGCCGGCAGGGCCGTGTCCTCCTGGGGGGCGTAGACCCCCGGGGGCACCACGTGATCCACGGACCCCGCGTACCCCAGCTGTCACGATCTATGAAAACGGAAAGCGCCAGGCGCGGTGATGGACTGCCGACTGGCACTCGGCTCCATGAGCCCGTGGGGTCGGCGTGGCAGAAGCGAGCACCGGGCTCGATCACTCGCCGCGCGATGGTCCGAGTCCCGCGTGTCCTGTCAGCCTGGCGAGCCGTGTGTTGCCGCCGGGGAGGGGGTGCCGGAGGTGAGGGAGTCGCCGGGAGAGATCGCCGGCGCAGGCCCCCCGCCAGGGCAGAGGCGACGGCACACACGGAGCGCGCGGCGTCCAGCGGTTCCTGCGTGCCGGTCATCGTGCAGGCGAAGCCGGCGCCCTGCGAACCGGCACACCGCGTCATTCCGAAGGAATGTGAAACTCGAATTCGGGACGGTCCCACGGCACGGCGGGCGGGTTCGCGAGCGCGGTCCCGATCCGCACTGCGCCGGCGCGGTGGTAGAACTCCTCGGCGGGAAGATGCGACACGACCTTGACGCGGTCGAGCCCGGCGGCACGGGCCTCGGACTGCATGTGCGCGACGAGCAGTCGTCCAATGCCCCGTCCTTGCGCTTCGTCAGCGACGAACAGCAAGTCGAGCTCCGGTGGAGCGAGGACGAGCGAGTAGAACCCGAGGACCCGGCCTTGGGGCTCGTCGGTGCCGACGGCCACGAAGGTGCGGTGGGCCTCGATGTAATCGGGACCGACGCGGTAGCCCGCGACTGCGGCTGCGTACTTACCCTCGTAGGCGCGTGAGCCACGCACGAGCCGCGTGAGCCGTTTGGCATCCCGCGCGACGGCCCTCCGTATCGTGATCGGCCGGCTCATCGGGGAAGTGCGTGCATTCATCGGAGGAGTATGTCGCACCGGAGAGTGCCGTCGTGCGGCGGGTCGGCTGGTCGGGCAGGCGATCCTGCACCGCTCCCGGGGACGACTCGCCCAGGTCCCGATCGACCGCGGCACTGGAGCGGGCCGGGTTCGTGGCAGGCCCGGAGGAATGATCGAGAAGCCCGGCTTCGCCGTGTGCGCGCCGGCGGGCATACCACTTGGCCAGGCGAACGGCGGGACATCCCCGCCTCCGCCGCGACCTGCGCGTCCGGACACCCGGCATCCACGCGCTCGCACAACCGGCGACGCCCTTCCGGCGTCAGCGGGGCGTTGGGATGTCCCGCCATATCAGCCCGTCGAGGTATCGGCTCCGAGCGTCCGTCAGAGGCGTCATGAGGTGTGCTGTGACGCGGTGTGTACGGCGAGCGTGCACAGTCTCTTGGTTGCACGCGTGAGGGCGACATACAGGTCGCGCTCGCCGCCGGGGCGGGCTGCGGCGATCTCCTCCGGGGCGACGACGACGATCGCGTCGAACTCCAGGCCGCGGGCTTCGGAAGCCGGCACGAGACGGGCCCACCGCGCTACATCCGGACGCCAACTCCTCGACCCGGGCGTCCGCGCAGATAACGGCCAGCAGGTCGTCCGGGTGCGATGCCGCCTGCGCCCGAAGCTCCTCGGCCACGGTGGTGGCGACGGAGTGCGGGCAGGCGGTGAGGCGGCGGGGGTGATCGCCGTTGCGGATCGACCGGCTCGGCGTCTGACCGGGGGCGATCCGCGCCAGCAGGCCGTGGGTGGTCGCAAGGATCTCCTGCGTGGTGCGGTAGCTCACGGTCAACGTGTGCAGGAAGAACCGGTTGCCGAGATGCGGACCCAGCGCCTGGGACCAGTCGCTCGCCGCCGTCGCAGGGCCCGCCTGGGCGAAGTCACCCA
Organism: Streptomyces sp. NPDC046759; assembly: GCF_040645475.1. Lineage (NCBI taxonomy): Bacteria > Bacillati > Actinomycetota > Actinomycetes > Kitasatosporales > Streptomycetaceae > Streptomyces > Streptomyces sp. NPDC046759. The sequence continues at coordinate 154,213 of NZ_JBEYYJ010000001.1, forward strand.
CCAGCGTCATCGACCTGGCCGGACACCGGCGCATCACCATCCGCCACTGCATCGCGGTCAGTTCCTGGGCCTCATCGACCACGACGTGCCCGAACGACCGCTCCGGCAGCCCGTCCACCAGGGCCGTCGCCTCATCCAGCAGTGGTACATCGGCATCCGTCCACGGGGCATCGGGCGAACGCACCAGCCGGGACCGTTCGTCGTCGGCGAGCGAGGGCAGGTGCCTCTCCAACGTGCGAGCGTCTGCCAGCAGGGCCCGTACGACCGCTTCGGGCGTCAGCCGCGGCCAGAGGGACTCCACCGCACGGTCGACGTGGGTGTCGCCCGAGAGCTCCGCACGGACGGCGTCCGCGTCGAACACCTCAGCCGGATCCGCGGCCGGCGCGTCGTCGAAGCCGAGAGCCCGCAGATCGGCCTCGGCCGCGGCATCGAGATCCATGCCCGTGCTCTCGGCGATCTCGGCGTCGATATGTTCGAGGGCCTCGACGGCGCCGCGCTCCAGGGCATCCGTGACCGCGGCGATCAGGTGCTCCTTGAACACCTCCCGCGCACGGTTGTGCGCCAGACCGCTCGCCACCGCGGCCTCCCGCGCCGCCGCGACATCCACGCTCTCCAGCCGGACCGACTGCTGCCCCACCCGGACCACGAAGCTGCCGGCAGGTGCCTGCAGGGAGTGCACCAGGTCCGCGAGCGCCTCGGCCAGCGCGGAACTCCCCTTGAGGCGCGCGACATCGAACGACTCCACAGCTGCGGGCTCCGCCCCGGCCAGCTCCGCGCACGTCGCCAGGAGCACATCGTTCTCCCCCAGCGAGGGGAGCACCTGGGAAACGTAGTCGAGGAACCGCGCGTTCGGCCCGAGCACCAGCACACCGCGCGCGGCCGCTCCAGGGAACGCGTACAGCACGTACGCCGCCCGATGCAGCGCAACCACGGTCTTGCCTGTACCGGGGCCGCCCTGCACCACGGTCACCCCCCGATGCGGGGACCGGACGATCGCGTCCTGCTCCACCTGGAGTGTCGCCACCGCCGCACGCATCCGCCCCGTGCGCTGCGCCTCCAGCGCTTCCGTCAGCGGACCGTCGCCGACGATGTCGCCGACTGCGGCCGACGACCCGTCCAGTAGCTCGTCGCTCACCGCACGTACCGCACGGCCCTCGACCCGTAGATGACGCCGGCGCCGCAGCCCCATGGGGTGGACGGTCGTCGCCTCGTAGAAAGGCCGCGCCGCGTCCGCTCGCCAGTCGACGAGCAGTGGCAGGTCCCGGTCACCCACGTGCAGGCCGAGCCGTCCGATGTGCAGGACGGTTCCGTCCGCGCCATCGACCCGGCCGAACGCCAACCCCTCCTCGGCCCCCTCCAGCCCATGAATCCGACGTGCCAGACGCTCTGCGGCGACATCGCGCGCGTACACCTCGCCCGCGCTGTCGGCCGACGACCTCAGCACATCCTCCAGCTGGGCCCGTGCTTCCGCCAATCGCTCATCGAGCAGCCGGTACATAGCGGCCACATGGGCCTGCTCCACCTCGACCTGCTCTGCGACATCCCTATTGAACTGCGGCAACAGCAGCCCTCCTCTCGACTCGGCCTCCCACTATGCAGCCAAATTTCTATGAAAGTAAGGCTTGACTTACTTGTCCGAGTCAGCCGCCGCGGCCGGTCCGCCGTGACGGTTCAGGTCTGGGCGGCCTTCATCGGCGCGTCGTTAGGGCCTCGATGCAGTTGAGCCAGGAACTGTTGGTCGGGGTGCAGGCGAATTCGACGTCGTTGGCCTCGGCCCAGTCGCCGACTTGGGTGGCCTTCTGCGTGGTCAGGTGGGCGCCTGACCCCGTGCGGGCGGGAGTGGGTCGCCCGCCTGCGGGGGCGGGGTTGGCGGTCGGGGTCCTTGTGCCGTCCGCTGTGCTCGGTCCATTGCCGCCCGAGGTGGGCCGGAGGTCGAGCGGGCCGAACTCGCTCAGGCACAAGACGACTTGGGGTTCGCCGTCCTCCGGTATGACCTCGCCGTCGGCGATCGCGTAGGGGTGCTCGACGCGGGCCTTCTTGGCGGCGTAGTCGGGGTCGCGGGAGGTCTTCCAGGTCTCCATGCGTTGAAAGGACACACCCTCCTCTCGGAGCAGGATCCGTAGGCCCTCGTGTCTGATGTCGTCGACCACCCCCTCAGCGACCAGAAAGCCGGCCGGCGTGGCCAGGCTCCAGGTCAGGGAGGGCAGGCCGTGCTCGGCCGGCTTGGATTTGGCGATCTTCTTGATTTCGGCTCAGGCAGGGTGAACGTTCTGGGCCGGCCCCCTGGTACTTCGGGTAGAGGGCCGCGAAGCCATCGGCGCTGAAGTTGTGGGTTACATCCCGCATGCGGTCCGCGCTGGTGAACGTGACTTCGGCGATCTTCCCCACGGGCATGCCCTGAACGGACAGCAGCACCATCTGGGCTCGCCGCCAGGTCACCACCGATCCTGTGCCCCCGCGGATGATCCGCAGCGGGCGCCTGCCTTCGTCGTCCTCGATCTCGCGGAGGCGTACTCGTTCTGATACCCGAGCAGCCTGGCGACACCGCGCCGTCCGGGCCGGCATGCAAGCGGCGCGTCATGTCACAACAGGGGTATCAGCGCTTGCATGACTATGTGTTGGCCTCACGGAGGCCGACTGCGTCATGCCGCCAGAACGGCTCTGCGTAGACCAGCGTCCCCGTCATCCATGGCTCATACTCTGGGAGCCTGAGGGCCTGGAAGGCGCAATCCGGGATACGCAGGGATGGCTTTCGGAAGCCCAGGCCACCACCGGGCGAGAAGCCGAAACGCGAGTAATAGCCCGGATCGCCCTCCAGAAAGACGAGGGGAACAGCTCGCTCGGTGAGGATCCCAAGTCCGTGTCGCACCAGGGCCGAGCCGACGCCCCGCTTATGGAGCTCAGGCATCACGGCCAACGGACTGAGGACTTGCACTTCAACCAGCTGCCGAGGGGCATCGAGCAGACTGCGGGTGAACATGACATGGCCAATGACCTGCCTGTCGCGCTCGGCGACCAACGAGAGACCGTTCTCGGGCGTGATGGTGTCCCGCAGGGTATCGACCAGGTCGGCCACGACAGGGCCATGGTCGCCGAACGCCTGCAGGTGAACATCCCGCACGGCCTGTCTGTCGCTCGGATGTTCTTCACGAAGGTCCATGCCCGGAGAGTAGAGACCCCTTCGGGTGGCTCGCACACAGTTTTCGAACCGGAAGGAAAATCCGCCGCCGATGCCGGAGCGGGACGTGCTGGGCCCCCTCCCCTGCCGGCAGTCGCCCCGCTGCCCCGCCTGCCGGAGTCATCAGATCCACGTTGTGCGGCGATGGCGGATCCGCCCGCCGGGCTGGTGCTGCCACGGAAATGTTCACCGGTTCGCGACGCCCGGCACGGCACTAGCCGATCGCGTCAGCCGCAATGACCTGCTCCGTCCAGATGATCTTGCCGGTCTTCGTGTACCGAGTGCCCCACCGGCGGGCCATCTGGGCAACGATCAGCAGGCCCCGTCCTCCCTCGTCGGTGGTCCGCGCGTGACGCAGCCGTGGCGCGGTGCTGCTGGCGTCGGAGACCTCGCAGATCAGGCCGCGATCCCGGATCAAGCGCAGGCAGACCGGTCCGGCCGCATGGCGGATCGCGTTGGTCACCAGTTCACTGACGATGAGTTCCGTGGTGAAGATGAGACCGGGGATGCCCCACTCCGTCAGCTTCTGAGCCGCGAGGTCGCGGGCGTGCGCGACGGCAGCCGGGTCGGTGGGCAGGTCCCAGGAGGCGACGCGGTCCGGGGCCAGGACACGGGTCCGGGCGAGGAGCAGGGCCGCGTCGTCGGCAGGCGGACCCGTCAGCAGGCTGTCGATCACTCGTCGGCCGGTCTCCGCCAGGGTCGGCAGCGGCGTCGCGAGGGCATCGCCCAGCCGGGAGAGCCCGACGTCGATGTCCCGGTCGACGGACTCGATGAGGCCGTCGGTGTAGAGGGCGATGAGGCTGCCGTCTTCCAGCTCGGTCTCGATGGACTCGAAGGGGAGGTAGCCGAGGCCGAGTGGTGGTCCGGCGGGCAGGTCCAGAATGTCGGCGGCGCCGTCGGGAGCGACGATCATCGGTGGGAGGTGACCTGCTCGGGCCATGGTGCACCGCCTGCTGACCGGGTCGTAGATGGCGTACAGGCAGGTGGCGCCCAGGAACGCGGTGCCCGTCGCCTCGCCCTCGGCCGCCAGCGGTGTATCGATGTCGTGCGCCCCCATGAGGCCGATGACCAGGTCGTCCAGATGGGCCAGCAGTTCGTCCGGGGAGAGGTCGAGGTTGGCGAGCGTGCGTACGGCGACGCGCAGGCGCCCCATGGTCGCCGCCGCGTTGATGCCGTGTCCGGCCACGTCTCCGACGACCAGGGCGACGCGTGCTCCAGAGAGCGGGATCACGTCGAACCAGTCGCCGCCCACACCGCTGGGGGCATCCGCCGGGAGGTACCACGAGGCCACGGCGAGAGCGGACCCTCCCGTCAGGTCCTGCGGCAGCAGGTAGCGCTGCATGGATCGGGCAGCGGTGCGTTCGCGGGTGAAACGGCGTGCGTTGTCGATGCACACCGCCGCACGGGAGACGAGTTCCTCGGCGAGGCGGACGTCGTCGTCCTCGAAGGGGCCCAGCCGCCGGGACCGGGCGAACGTCGCCACGCCCAGGGTGACACCGCGCGCCCGCACGGGGACCACCATCATCGAGCGGGCGTCGTAGTGGAGGAGCGAGGCGCCGAGCGCCTCGTCCACGGTCACCCACGGGCTGTCGGTACGGTTCAGGACCCGTTCGACCAGGGTCCTGCTCTCCAGCAGACAGCGGGTCACGGGGGACGAGGGGGCACGCTGGACTGTCTCCCCCACGGCCAGTGACGCCTCGGGACAGCCCTCACGGACCGACTGCTGGGCCGCTCGGCGGATGACGGGCGACATCCCGACCGGCCCGGGTGCCGGCTCCTCGCCCCTCATCACCGAGTCCAGCAGATCGACGGCGACGAAGTCGGCGACGGCCGGTACCGCGTCGTCGGCGAGTTCCTGCGCGGTCCGGGTCACGTCCAGGGTGCTGCCGATGCGGGCAGCGGCGTCGTTGAGGAGGGCCAGGCGTTCCTGCGCCCGCCATCGCTCGGTGACGTCGATGATCATGTACCACACGCCCACGGTCCGCCCGTGGCGGTCCTTCATCGCGAAGAAGGAGGCGGAGATCGCGCGGCTTCGGTCGTGCACCGTGTAGCCGGCGCCGCGGTACTCGAAGTCCATCACCGGCGCGCCGGTTCGAAGAACCTCGCGCATCTTCTCCTCGAAGGCGTCGGCCTCGGCTTGCGGCAGGATCTCCGCCATCCGCCGCCCCAGCCGCCGCTTCAGCGAGATCTGGCAGTCCAGCGGCTCGTTCACCCAGACGTACCGCAGATCCGTGTCGAGAACGGCGATGCCGACCGGAGCGTGGCTGAGGAAGGGGGTGAGCATCAGCTGGCTCACGCCGCCGCCGGGCATCCGCCAGAAGGCCCGTTTCGGAGGCCGGCCGACGAACCTGCCGAAGATCAGTGCCGCGAGCGTGGCGACCAGGACGCCCGGAATCATCTCGTAGATGCCCGACCAGAAGGGGCCGTGCAGCGGCTTGACCACACGCCACAGGAGCACCGTGACTGCGCCGGACACGATCCCGGCCATGGCCCCCGCCCAGGTCATGCGCGGCCAGTACAGCGAGAGCAGGACCACTGGGCCGAAAGCGGCCCCGAAGCCCGCCCAGGCGTAGCCCACGATCCCCAGTAGCCCGCCGCCCCTCAGCGCGATCACGGAGGCCACGAGGGTCACGGCGACGACGGCGGCGCGGCCCACCCACACCAGTGCCTGGTCCGAGGCGCGCCGCTTGAGGAACGCGTGGTAGAAGTCCTCCGTGAGTGCGACGGACGACACGAGGAGCTGGCTGTCCGCGGTCGAGATGATCGCGGCGAGCACCGCGATCAGCATCACGCCGGCCCCCCACGGACTGAACAGGGTCCGGCTCAGAGCGATGTAGACCGTCTGCGGGTCATGGAGCGGTGTGCCGAACTGCGCGATGCCCAGCAGGCCGACCACTGTGGCACCGGCCAGCACCACGACCACCCACCCGGTCTCGATACGGCGGGCAGCGGGTACGGCACTGGTGCTGCGGATGCCCATGAAGCGGGCCAGGATGTGCGGCTGCCCGAAATAGCCGAGGCCCCAGGAGAGCAACGAGATGATCGAGACGGCGCCGAGCGACCCGCCGCCTCCCAGCCACCGTCCGTTCAGGAAGTCGACCTTGGCACCCATGTCCAGCAGGCTGGGCGTCTTGCTGTTGAGAGAGTCACTGAGCGCACCGAAGCCGCCGAGCGTCGCGATACCTACCACGGGCAGGACGAGCAGGGCGAGGAACATCAGCGTGGCCTGCATGACGTGGGTCAGGCTCACGGCCAGGAAGCCGCCCAGGCATGAGTAGACGACGATCACCAGGGCGGTCAGGGCCACCCCGAGCCGGAAACCGGCGCCGAAGATGTGCCCGAAAAGCAGCCCGCCGGCCACCAGTCCACTGGCGACGTACACGGTGAAGAACACGAGGGTCACCGCCGCCGAGACCATCCGGAGCATCCGTGTGCGGTCCTCGAACCGCTCCTCCAGGTAGGCCGACAGGCTCACCGCGTTCCCGGCGCGCTCCGTGTAGGTGCGCAGCCTCGGCGCCACGAACAACCAGTTGAGGTACGTACCGAGCACCAGGCCGACCGCGATCCAGCTGGCGCCGACACCGGCCGCGTACACCGCTCCGGGGAAGGCGAGGAACAGCCAGCCGGACATGTCGCTGGCCCCTGCGGAAAGGGCGGCGACGAACGCGGGGAGCCTGCGGCCGCCCAGGGCGAAGTCGGCGAAGGTGTGCGTACGGCGGTAGGCCCATACACCTGTTCCGATCATGACGGCCACGTACACGAGGAACGTGGCAACGATCGGCGCACTCAAGTCGGACATACTGCCTCGCCTGCGAGGTTCATGAGCACGGGCCTACAACCGCACGACTGACAGTCGTGATCCCTACTACACAAATGTACAGATTCCGGTCGCCCTCGGCGGCCGGTGCCGCCCGCGCCGGTCCCGGCACGGGTTGGTACACCTTTCGGCGCCAAGTCGGGCGGGCCCGTCGGGGGCGGGGCGATGACCGGGAGGTGTCCCGCCACGGATGGCGCCGTTGTCCTCTTCTCCGCTTCTCCGCGTAGATCTGCACGAGGCGCTCGATCGCGTGGTCCTGCGTGTCGTAGCCGGCCTCTTCTCGCTGCTTGCCGAGAGCCCCCGGAGCCGAATCGCTGCGCCGGGCGGCGCAGCGGCGCCCTGCCACGGGTGCAGGTCAGCAAGCCGGACACCGTCCGGCCCGATGCTGACCGTTTGCTGACCTGGAAGCGGCGATCCCGCGGGTCCACCGTAAGACTGTCAGAAGGGCTCCAGAACTGGCCTACGGACTGTTCGAAAACCCTTTTGGGGAGGTGAGACGGAAGCGATTTCAAGGAGGATCGTCAGCCGGAACGCCTTCGGTCGGCGTGTGCAGAACGGTTCAAGAGATGTCCGATTCCCGACCGTCCTCAGCCGCTCGCGTCGTGGTGGGAGTGAGCGGCTCGCTGGGTCTCACCACCCTGAGCCGGGCAGTGGAGGAGGCCCCGCGTCGAGAGGCCGAGCTTTGACCTCCTGGTGATCGGCGCCGGTGGGCGCGGCCGGCTGCACCGCACGCTCGCGCCGTCGGCCGGCCGCTACTGCCTCGCCCACGCCCGCTGCCCCGTTCCCGCGGTGCCGCCGCCCCCCTCTGCAGGCTGCCCTGGCAGCCGTGCACCGCCGGAACATCTGGCGGCTACGGCTGGACACCGGTGACCTGCGCAAGGAGTTCGAGACCGTGCCGTTCGACGCCTGAGGTGTCCTCAGGACGTGGCAGCCGCGGACAGATCCGCCTGCTCCGGCCGCCTGCTCCCCGGTGCCGTCGGTACGGCGAGCACCATGGTGAGCCCCCCGCCGGGGGTGTCCTCGGCGTGCAGGGTGCCACCGATGGCCTCGGCGAAGCTGCGCGCGACCGCGAGGCCGAGCCCGACGCCGACCCCGCGGGGCGAGTCGCCGTACCGCTGGAAGGGTTCGAAGATGCGGTCCTTGGCCTCGTCCGGAACACCCGGGCCCCGGTCCACGACACGCACCTCGACACGGTCGGCGAGAGCGCTCGCGCAGACCAGGACCCGCTCCCCCGGCGGGCTGTATTTCACGGCGTTCTCCACGACGTTCGCGACCGCCCGCTCCAGCAGCCCCCCGTCGACGTACACCATGGGCAGGGTCTCGGGGATGTCCAGCCCCACGCTGTCCTCGGGCACCCCGCCGAGCGCCATGGGCACCACTTCATCCAGGTCGCTCTCGCGGATGATGGGCGTGACGGTGCCGGTCTGCAGGCGGGACATGTCCAGCAGGTTGCCGACCAGGTGGTCGAGGCGGTCGGCGCCCTGCTCGATGGCCTCCAGCAGGTCCGCCTGGTCCTGTTCGGACCACGCGACGTCGTCCGACCTGAGCGAGGTGACGGCGGCCTTGATGCCGGCGAGCGGGGTGCGCAGGTCGTGGCTGACGGCGGCGAGCAGCGCGGTCCGTATGCGGTTGCCCTCGGCGAGTTCCTTCGCGCGGTCGGCCTGGCTCTGCAGGCGCTGGCGGTCCAGGACGACGGCGGCCTGCGCGGCGAAGGCGGCCAGCACGCGGCGGTCGGCGGCGGGCAGCACCCGGCCGCGCAGGGACAGCGCCATGTGGTCGCCGACGGGGACGTCGACGTCCGCGTCCTCCGGGATCTCGGCCGGCCTCGGCCCCACGCTGCCGGCACAGGTCCAGGGAGCCGTCTCACCGGCTCGCTCCCGCAGGGCCACCGACTCCATGCCGAAGGTCTCGCGGACCCGTTCGAGGAGCGCCTCCAGGCTCGTCTCGCCGCGCAGCACGTTCCCGGCGAGAAACGACAGGATCTCCGACTCGGAACGCAGCCGGGCGGCCTGATGGGTGCGCCGGGCCGCCAGGTCCACCACCGACGCCACGGACACGGCGACCCCGACGAAGATCGCGATGGCGACGATGTTCTTCGGGTCGGCGATCGTCAGGGTGTGGATCGGTGGGGTGAAGTACCAGTTGAGCAGCAGGGATCCGACCACGGCCGACGCCAGCGCCGGGAAGAGGCCGCCCAGCAGGGCCGCCGCCACCGTCAGGGTGAGGTACAGCAGCATGTCGTTGGCCAGGCCGACGTCCGGGGTGGCGCTGGTGAGGAACCAGGTGAGGAGGGCCGGGCCGATGACTCCCACGGCCCAGCCCCAGATGACCCGGGAGCGTCCGAGGCGGGCGCCGCGAGCCACGGGCAGTCCGCGGCCCTTGCCCGCCTCGTCGTGCGTGATGAGGTGCACGTCGAGGTCGGGCCCGGACTCCACGGCCACCGTGGCGCCGACGCCGGGCCCGAAGACGTACTGCCAGCTGCGGCGGCGGGAGACACCGAGCACGATCTGGGTGGCATTGACGCCCCGCGCGAAGTCCAGCAGGGAGGCCGGTATGTCGTCGCCGACCACGTGGTGGAAGGTGCCGCCCAGGTCTTCCACGAGCGTGCGCTGGACGGCCAGTTCCTTCGGGGAGGCGGCGGTCAGCCCGTCGCTGCGGGCTATGTAGACGGCCAGCACCTCGCCGCCGGCGCCCTTCTCCGCCAAGCGCGCCGCCCGCCGTATCAGGGTGCGCCCCTCGGGACCGCCGGTCAGGCCGACGACGATCCGTTCGCGGGAGCCCCAGATCGCCGACACCCGGTGCTCACGGCGGTACTCGTTCAGGTACTCGTCGACCCGGTCGGCCACCCACAGCAGCGCCAGCTCGCGCAGAGCGGTGAGGTTGCCCGGGCGGAAGTAGTTGGACAGGGCCGCGTCGACCTTGTCCGGCTTGTAGATGTTGCCGTGCGCCATCCGGCGGCGCAGCGCCTGCGGGGACATGTCGACCAGCTCGATCTGGTCGGCCCGCCGTACCACCTCGTCGGGGACGGTCTCCTGCTGTCTGACACCGGTGATCGACTCGACGACGTCGCCGAGTGATTCCAGGTGCTGGATGTTGACGGTCGAGATCACGTCGATCCCGGCCGCGAGCAGTTCCTCGATGTCCTGCCAGCGCTTGGCGTTGCGCGAGCCGGGGATGTTGGTGTGCGGGAGTTCGTCCACGAGCGCCACCTGGGGGCGGCGCGCGAGGACGGCGTCCACGTCCATCTCGGTGAAGACGCCGCCCCGGTATGCGAGTTCCTTGCGCGGCACCTGTTCCAGCCCGTGCAGCATCACCTCGGTACGGGGCCGGTGATGGTGCTCGACGAAGGCGACCACGCAGTCGGTGCCCCGCTCGATCCGGCGGTGCGCCTCGGACAGCATCGCGTAGGTCTTGCCGACGCCGGGTGCCGCACCGAGGTAGATCCGTAGCTTGCCGCGTGCCATGTCATTCCTCGAAGCGGTAGCCCATGCCGGGCTCGGTGATCAGATAGCGGGGGTGGGACGGGTCGGTTTCCAGTTTGCGGCGGAGTTGGGCCATGTAGACCCGCAGGTAGTTGGTCTTGTTGCTCTGCGTGACCCCCCACACCTCCTGGAGCAGTTGCCGCTGTGTGATCAGCCGGCCGGGGTTGGTCACCAGGACCTCCAGCAGGTGCCACTCGGTCGGAGTCAGCCTTACGTCCTTGCCGCCACGGGCGACCTTCTTGGCGAGCAGGTCGATGCTGAAGTGCTCCGTCTCGACCAGGGTCAGTTCCGGGAGGAGCGGGGTGTCCTCGGTGCGGCGCACGGCGGCCCGCAGCCGGGCCAGGAGCTCGTCCATGCTGAACGGCTTGGTGACGTAGTCGTCCGCGCCGGCGTCGAGCGCGGCGACCTTCTCGTCGGAGGCCTGCCGGGCGGACAGGACCAGGATCGGCACGCGGCTCCAGCCCCTCAGGCCCTTGATGACCTCGACGCCGTCCATGTCGGGCAGACCGAGGTCGAGCAGCACGACGTCGGGCTGGCGAGAAGCCGCCAGGCGCAGCGCGGTGGCGCCGTCGGGGGCGGCGTCCACGCCGTAGTGACGTGCCTGCAAGTTGATGACGAGGGCCCGTACGAGCTGCGGGTCGTCCTCCACCACGAGCACCCGGGTCATGGGGGTGTGCCTCTCCTGTCATGTGTCGGGCCGTGGCCGGTGGTCGTCGCAAGCGCGGCGGCCGGCTTCACGGCTGCGGGAGCCGGCGGTCCGGGATGCCACCCGGACCGCCGGCTCCTGTGCGGGTCGCGCAAGGCCATCACTGCTTCGCTGCGAGGTCCTTGAGCGCGATGTTGAGTTCCAGGACGTTCACCTGCGGCTCGCCGATGAAGCCGAGGGTGCGGCCGGTGGTGTGGTCCTCGACCAGCTTTTCGACCTGGGCGACGGACAAGCCGTTCTTCGCGGCGACCCGGTGGACCTGGAGTTCGGCGTACTGCGGGGAGATGGCCGGGTCCAGGCCGGAACCGGAGGAGGTCACCGCGTCGGCGGGGACGTCGGACGGCTTGACGGTGTAGCCGGGGACGGAGTCGTCCTTGACCACGGCGTCCTTGGCGGCGAGGACCTGGGCGCAGAGCGTCTTGTCCGCGGGCCTGTCCGGGCACTTGCCGTTGACCGCGCCGCTGTCCGCGGAGAGGTTGGTGGCGCCGGACAGGATCAGGGTGTAGCGGGTATTGACGCTGTTGGTGCCGAGGCCGTTGGCCGGGCGGCCCTGGAACCACTTCAGGTCCGGGTCCGGGCTGGTCTGGCCCTTCTTCAGCGGCAGGTTGTACGACTGCCCGATCAGGGACGAGCCGACGACCTTGCCGTCCGCCTTGATCTCGGAGCCGTTCGCCTTGTTGCTGAACAGTCCCTGGGCGATGCCGGTGACGACCAGCGGGTAGATGACGCCCGTCACCAGGGTCAGTACGAGCAGGGCCCGCAGGCCCGCCCCGAGCAACCGGACGGTGTTGGTCACGGAGTTGTTCATGGCGATCAGCCGATTCCGGGGATGAGGGAGATGAGCATGTCGATGATCTTGATGCCGATGAAGGGGGCGATCAGGCCGCCGATGCCGTAGATCCCGAGGTTCCTGCGGAGCATCTTGTCCGCGCTCATCGGCCGGTAGCGCACGCCCTTCAGGGACAGCGGCACCAACGCGATGATGATCAGCGCGTTGAAGATCACCGCCGACAGGATCGCGGAGTCGGGCGAGGCCAGACGCATGATGTTCAGCTTGTCCAGGCCCGGGTAGACCGCCGCGAACAGCGCCGGGATGATCGCGAAGTACTTCGCGACGTCGTTGGCGATGGAGAACGTGGTCAGCGCGCCACGCGTGATCAGCAGCTGCTTGCCGATCTCGACGATCTCGATCAGCTTGGTCGGGTTGGAGTCGAGGTCGACCATGTTGCCGGCCTCCTTGGCGGCCGACGTACCGGTGTTCATCGCCACGCCGACGTCCGCCTGCGCGAGCGCGGGGGCGTCGTTGGTGCCGTCACCGGTCATCGCGACCAGCTTGCCGCCGGCCTGCTCCCGCTTGATGAGGGCCATCTTGTCCTCGGGAGTGGCCTCCGCGAGGAAGTCGTCGACGCCCGCCTCCTCGGCGATCGCCTTCGCGGTCAGCGGGTTGTCACCCGTGATCATGACCGTCTTGATGCCCATGCGGCGCAGCTCCTCGAACCGCTCCCGCATGCCCTCCTTGACGACGTCCTTCAGATGGATCACGCCCAGCACGCGGGCGCCCCTGTCGTCGTGGACGGCGACGAGCAGCGGGGTGCCACCGGCCTCGGAGATCCGGCTCGCGACGGTGTCCGCGTCCTTGGCGACCGCGCCGCCCTGCGCCTCGACCCAGGCGATGACCGAGGCGGTCGCGCCCTTGCGGATCCTGCGGCCGTCGACGTCCACACCCGACATGCGGGTCTGGGCGGTGAACTCGATCCACTCCGCGCCCACCAGCTCGCCCTGGTGCCGCTCGCGCAGCCCGTACTTCTCCTTGGCGAGGACGACGATCGAGCGGCCCTCGGGGGTCTCGTCCGCGAGGGAGGACAGCTGGGCCGCGTCCGCGACCTCCGCCTCCGTCGTACCGCTCACCGGCAGGAACTCCGCCGCCTGGCGGTTGCCGAGGGTGATGGTGCCGGTCTTGTCCAGCAGCAGGGTGGAGACGTCACCGGCGGCCTCGACCGCACGCCCGGACATGGCGAGCACGTTGCGCTGCACGAGGCGGTCCATGCCCGCGATACCGATCGCGGACAGCAGGGCACCGATGGTGGTCGGGATCAGACAGACCAGCAACGCCACCAGCACGACCATGGTCAGGTGCGTGCCCGCGAAGGTGGCGAACGGCGGCAGGGTGGCACACGCGAGCAGGAAGACGATGGTCAGGGAGGCGAGCAGGATGTTCAGCGCGATCTCGTTGGGCGTCTTCTGCCGGGCGGCACCCTCGACCAGACTGATCATCCGGTCGATGAAGGTCTCGCCGGGCTTCGTCGTGATCTTGATGACGATCCGGTCGGACAGCACCTTCGTACCGCCCGTCACCGCGGAGCGGTCGCCGCCGGACTCGCGGATGACCGGGGCGGACTCGCCGGTGATCGCCGACTCGTCCACCGACGCGACGCCCTCGACGACGTCCCCGTCACCGGGGATGATGTCGCCGGCCTCGCAGACCACCAGGTCACCGATGGTCAGTGCGGTGCCCGGCACCTGCTCCTCCAAGGTGCCGTCCGCGAGGAGCCGGCGGGCGACGGTGTCGGTCTTGGCCTTGCGCAGGGTGTCGGCCTGGGCCTTGCCCCGGCCCTCGGCGACCGCCTCCGCGAGGTTGGCGAAGATCACCGTCAGCCACAGCCAGGCGCTGATCGTCCAGCCGAACCAGTCGCCCGGGTGCTGGAAGGAGAAGACGGTGGTCAGCACCGAGCCGATCCACACCACGAACATCACGGGGGACTTGACCATCACCCGCGGGTCGAGCTTGCGGAACGCGTCCGGCAGCGACTTGACCAGTGCCTTGGCATCGAAGAGGCCCGCTCCTACACGGCCCTCGGCGGGCTTGTGCCCGGTCGGCGCGTCCTGGTGGGGCGCAAGGGTGGGAGTGGACATCGCGTCCTCGTGGTTTTCCGTTCGGGTGGTCATGACGCCAGCCCCTCGGCCAGCGGACCCAGCGCGAGCGCCGGGAAGTACGTCAGACCGGTGATGATCAGGATCGCGCCCACCAGCAGGCCGGTGAACAGCGGCTTCTCGGTGCGCAGGGTGCCCGCGGTGACCGGGACCGGCTTCTGCTCGGCGAGCGAGCCGGCCAGCGCCAGCACGAAGATCATCGGCAGGAAGCGGCCCAGCAGCATCGCCAGCCCGGTCATGGTGTTGTACCAGTCGGTGTTCGCGTTCAGGCCGGCGAAGGCCGAGCCGTTGTTGTTCGCCGCCGACGTGAAGGCGTAGAGGACCTCGGAGAAGCCGTGCGCGCCGGAGTTGAGCATCGAGTGCGGCGGGGTCGGCAGTGCCATCGAGGCCGCCGTGAACACCAGCACCAGGGCGGGGGTGATCAGGATGTAGGCCGCGGCGAGCTTCATCTCGCGGCCACCGATCTTCTTGCCCAGGTACTCCGGCGTACGGCCCACCATCAGGCCGGCGATGAACACCGCGATGACCGCCATGATCAGGATGCCGTACAGGCCGGAACCGGTACCGCCGGGCGCGATCTCGCCCAGCATCATGCTCAGCATCGTGATGCCGCCGCCCAGGCCCGTGAAGGAGGAGTGGAAGGAGTCCACCGCACCGGTCGAGGTCAGCGTGGTCGCCACCGCGAAGATCGACGAGCCGCCGACGCCGAAACGGACTTCCTTGCCCTCCATCGCCCCACCGGCGGCCTGCAGCGCCGGGCCGTGGTGGGCGAACTCGGTCCACATCATCAGCGCGGTGAAGCCCAGCCAGATGGTGAACATCGTCGCGAGGATCGCGTAACCCTGCTTCACGCTGCCGACCATCACACCGAACGTGCGGGTCAGCGCGAACGGGATCACCAGGAGCAGGAAGATCTCGAAGAGGTTGGTGATCGGGGTGGGGTTCTCGAAGGGGTGGGCGGAGTTGGCGTTGAAGTAGCCGCCGCCGTTGGTGCCGAACTCCTTGATGGCCTCCTGCGAGGCGACCGCGCCGCCGTTCCACTCTTGCGAGCCGCCCATGAACTGGCCGACCTCGTGGATGCCGGAGAAGTTCTGGATCGCACCGCAGGCCACCAGGACGATCGCGGCGATTGCCGCGCCCGGCACCAGGATGCGCAGCGTGCCGCGCACCAGGTCGGCCCAGAAGTTGCCCAGTTCACCGGTGCGCGAGCGGGCGAAGCCGCGCACGAGCGCCACCGCGACCGCGATGCCCACCGCGGCGGAGACGAAGTTCTGCACGGTCAGACCGACGGTCTGCACGACGTGACCCATGGTCTGCTCGCCGTAGTACGACTGCCAGTTGGTGTTCGTCACGAACGAGACAGCCGTGTTGAACGACTGCGCCGGGTTGACCGAGGAGAAGTGCATCGAGCCGGGCAGGACGCCCTGCAGCCGCTGCAACAGGTAGAGGAACAGGACGCTGACCGCCGAGAAGGCCAGCACACCGCGCAGGTACGCGGGCCAGGTCATCTCGGTGTCAGGGTTGGCACCGATGGCCTTGTAGATCCACTTCTCCACCCGCAGGTGCTTGCGCGAGGAGTAGACCTTGGCCATGTAGTTGCCGAGGGGGACGTAGGCGAGCGCCAGGGCGCCTATCAGGGCGAGCAACTGGAGCACGCCTGCGAGTACGGGACCCATGTCGTGTCTCAGAACCTCTCCGGGAAGATCAAGGCGAGGACGAGATAGCCGAGCAGGGCGACGGCCACGACCAGGCCGACGATGTTCTCGACGGTCACAGCTTCGTCACCCCCTTGGCGACGAGAGCCACCAGCGCGAAACCCGCGAGCACGGTGACGACGAAGGCCAGATCGGCCATCGCAAACTCCTGGAGTGAGGTTCGGTTGAAATGGACGCTTACGAGGAAAGCGCCTCTCTGGCCGGATCCGGTCACCCGTTGACGGCTCCCATACGACCGTGCTCACGGCTTTGACGGGACTCTTACGACCCCTGGGCCGTACCGGTGAGGAGGCCGTCGTGACCCTCGGTGACCCAGCTCACAGCCGGAACCGCAGCCGGCAGATCACCGCGTCCGTCTCCCGCCGTACGGCGTGTGCGACGACCGCGCCCCGCTGGTTCTGCAGCAGCCGCTGCCACAGCCGCTCCGGCTCCGCCTCCGGGATCAGCACGGTGACCCGCGTGGCCGGCTCGGCGGCGGCCACCTCACGCACGTAGGCGGCGATGGGACGCCCGAGGCTGCGCCGCTCGCAGGACAGACGCACCAGCTCCACCCCCGGGTCCCATTCCGCCCAGGACCGCTCCAGGGCGTGCAGCTGGGCCCGGTCCTCGGGGTCCGGGTAGCACACGGTCACCGCCCGGACCTCGTCGCCCAGGGAGGCGGCCGCCGTCAGCGCCTCGGAGGTCAGCCGGGACAGGGACGAGACGGGGACGACCACCAGCGAGCGGTCGCGGTGCGGGGCCGCCGGGATACGCCCCAGACCCAGCCGCTCACCGATCCGTCCATAAGCGCGGCGCACGGCCCCGAAAACGACAACCGACAGCGGCAGGGCGATCACGATCAGCCAGGCGCCCTCGGTGAACTTGCTTGCCGTGACCACGACGGTCGCGACGCCGGTGAGAACCGCGCCGAAGCCGTTCAGCAGCGCCTTCCCGCGCCAGCCGGGGCTCCGCTCCAGCCGCCAGTGCCGGACCATCCCCACCTGGGCGATCGTGAAGCCGACGAACACCCCGACGGCGAACATCGGCACCAGCGTGTCGGTGTCTCCCCCGGAGAACACCAGCAGCCCGGCCGAGACCACGGCGAGCGCGAGAACGCCGTGCCGGTGCACCTGACGGTCGGCTCTCAGGGCGAAGACGTGCGGCGCGTAGTTGTCCCGGGCGAGCAGCTTCAGCAGCACCGGCAGCCCGCCGAAGGAGGTGTTCGCCGACAGCGCCAGAAGGATCATCGTCGCGAACTGGATGACGTAGAAGGCCCAGTTGTGGCCGAGCGACGCGTCCGCGAGCTGGGCGAGGACCGTGACGCCCGCGACCGGCTGGAGGTGGAAGCGGCCGATCAGCACCGACAGGCCGATCAGCATCAGTGCGAGCACGGCGCCGAGGGCGGCCTCCGCCCGCTGGGCCCGCCTTACGCGCGGCACCCGGAAGGAGGGAACGGCGTTGGCGATGGCCTCCACGCCGGTCAGCGCGGCACACCCCGAAGCGAATGCCTTCAGCAGAAGCAGCGCCCCTACGGTCGAGGCGTTGTCGGCGACGACCGAGGCATGCCCGGCCGCCGTCACCGTACTCGCCGGGTGGGACCTGAACAGGCCTACGACGATCAGTGTGAAGATCGAGCCGACGAAGACGGCCGTCGGCACGATGAACGCCTTCGCCGACTCCACGATCCCGCGCAGATTGACGCCGGTGATCAGCGCGACAACCGCCAGGCACAGCCACAGCCGGTCGCCGTAGAGGGCGGGGAAGGCGGAGGTCAGGGCCGCCACGCCCGCCGTGACGGCGACCGCGACGTTGAGCACGTAGTCCAGCACCAGCGAGGCGGCGGCCACCAGGCTCGTGCGCGCTCCCAGATGCCTCTTCGCCACCGCGTAGGAGCCGCCGCCGTCCGGGAAGGCCGCGATCACCTGCCGGTAGGAGGCCACCAGCACCGCCAGCAGGGCCGCGATGGCCAAGGTCACCGGCAGCGTGAAACCCAGGCCGTGCGCGCCCGCGGCGGCGAGCACCAGGACGATGGCCTCGGGCCCGTACGCCACCGACGCCATCGCATCCAACGACAGCGCCGCGAGCCCCGTGACCGCGGTCAGCCGGTGCCGTTCCTCGGTATCGGGCGGCTCCTCGCCGGCGGGGACGGCATCCGGCTCGGTGGTCAGGACGGACATGGGCGCTGCTCCTTCTTCCCTCGGCCGCGCACCAAGTCGAAGTGCACGCGGTGCACCCAGGTTCTGGCCGTCCGCCGCCGCATCCGGTCCTTCCTTGCGGCATCTTCGCGCCCGATCGGCAGACCTTGACGCGATCTTGACGGCCGTCTCCGTCAGAGTCGTATCAAGGTGGCCCGTCCCGATTCTCCAGGTCACTACCGTCTTCATCCATGGGACGCCCTGATGGATCAGGTGAGGCGGCGAACAACCTGGAGTGGGCGCGGGAATTGCGGAGCGCCGTGCGCTGCGCCGGCGTGCCGCTCGCCCTGCTCCTCCTGGTCGACTGTGCCACCGGCCGGCTCACCCTGTGGCGCACCGCGCTGTGGTTCGCGCTCGCCGGGCTGCTCTTCCTCGTGCTGTTTCCCGCCCGCGTGTCCGCCGGAGGGAACTGGCTGGCCTGCCGCCGGGTGGTGCACGAACAGCGGGTGCGGACGGACCTGCTGGTGTCGGTCCGCTGCCTGGACGGCATCTCCCAACGGCTCCTGCTGCGGGACGCGTTGGGCGGTCGCGTCGGGATCGACCCCGAGGTCCTGGTACGCAACCCGCGGTTGTGGTCCTGCCTGAACGAGGGCGCACAGAAGGCGGCGGACGACGGACTGCTGCTGTGCGGCCAGACCGCGCTGCGTCGCCTCTCGGCACGCATGGACCGCGAGACGGCACGGGCCGTGTTCACGGCATCCGGTCTGGACTAGGGCGACTCAGTGCCTGCGCTTTGCCGGATGCGGCCGTACGCCCGTCATGAGAGTTCGGCCGTGCGGTGGACGCGTGCCAGGTGAGCCGCGTCCGTCACCGTGATGACCCTCAGGCGCCGTGCCCGGGCAGCGAGTTGGGAGACGCGCACACCGACGGCCGGGAGCGGCACCGCCGTCTCGATGTGCGCCGAGGCGGTGATGTCGAAGGTCTCGTACGGCCGGGCCAGGAAGAAGTCGTACCAGGCCGCCGCCGACAGGGCCGCGACCACGCCCGCCGTCGGGTCCGCCGAGCGAACCTGCGGCTGCCCAGCGCGGCCACGGCGACGACCACCACGGCGAGGACGAGCGCGGCGTTCGTGTGCGGCACGTTCGGAACGGTACGAGCGCGAGAGCCACCAGGAACGGGACGGCCAGGGCCGCCACCAGCGCCAACCTGTCCCGCAGCGGCCAGGGTCGTGCGGTGCGGGCTTCTCCCCTACGGTGCAGCTCCCAGGTGGCACTGCGCTCATCACGCACCTCCTGCGCTCTGTTCGGTCGGTGCGGCGGCACCAGCTGTCGTGTGTGCCGCGCACGGCAGCGACACCACCATCGTGAGGCCGCCGCCGGGGGTGTCCTCGGGGCTGAGGGTTCCGTCCATTGCCTCGGTCAGCCCCCGTGCGAGGGCGAGACCGAGGCCGAGTCCCGTGGTGTTGTCGGTGTCGCCGAGCCGCTGGAAGGGCTCGAAGAGCCGGTCCCTGCCTTCGGCGGGCAGCCCGGGCCCCCGGTCCACCACCCGCAGCTCCACCCGCCCGGCCAGGGCGCTGGCGGTGACCAGCACGTTCCGGCCGGGAGGCGAGTGCCGAGCGGCGTTTCCGGCGAGGTTGGCGATCACCCGCTCCAGCAGCGGCGGGTCGGCCAGCACCGCCGGGATCGCCTCGACGTCCGCCACTTCGACGTCCGGCACGTCGGCCAGGGCCATGGGCAGCACCTCATCCAGGGTGGTGGCCCGCAGGTTCAGGGGGAGGGCGCCCGCCTCCAGGCGGCTGAGGTCGAGGAGGTTCTCCACCAGGCGGTTGAGCTTCGCCATGGACTCGTCGGCGGTGGCGAGGAGCTCGTCGCGGTCCTCCTCGGAGAAGGCCACGTCCCTGCTGCGCAGGGAGGCGACGGCCGCCCAGCCGGCGGCGAGCGGGGTGCGCAGGTCGTGGCCGACGGCCCGCAGCAGCGCGGTGCGCAGCCGGTCGGCGGCCTTCACCGGCTCCACCTCGGCCACCGCCTCGGCCAGCCGGGCCCGCTCCACCGCGGAGCCCACGTGCGCGGCGAACGCGGCCAGGACGCGCCGTTCGGACGAGGACAACGTGCGGCCGCTCAGCGCGAGGTAGGCGCCGGGCCCGGCGGGGACGGCGGTCACATCGGGCGCGTCCGGCGGTTCGTCCACCAGGTCCGCCGACTCCATCCCGAAGGTCTCCCGGGTCCGCTCGAGCAGCGCCGGAATGGTCGCTTCCCCGCGCACGATGCTGCCGGCCAGGGACGACATGGTCTCCGCCTCGGCCGTCGTCCGGGCCGAGCGGCGCGACAGCCGCAGCGACCGGTCCACGACCGCGGCCACGACGGCCGCCACGACGACGAACACCCCCAAGGCCACCAGCGCGTTCGGGTCGTCCAGCGTGAAGGCTCCGATGGGCGGGATGAACCAGTAGTTCAACAACAGTGACGCCGTCACCGACGCGATCACCGCCGAGACCACCCCGCCTATGCAGGCCACACCCACGACGGCCAGCAGGAACAGCAGGGCCTCGCTGGTCAGGTTCAGCGTGCCGCGCAGCTGGGCGAGGACGGCGGTGAGCAGGACGGGCAGCACCAGTCCGGCCACCGGCCCGGCGATCAGCCGGGCCGTCGAGAGCGTGCGCCGCCTGGACGGCAGGAGCGTGCCGAGTCCGGCCCGCTCGTGCGTGACCCGGTGGACGTCGATGTCCCCGGACAACTCGGTCACCGTCTCCCCCGTGCCCGGCCCGGTCAGGAACCGTGCCAGTCGGCCGCGGCGGCTCGTACCCAGTACGAGCTGGGTGGCGTTCTCGGCGCGGGCGAACTCCACCAGGGCGGTCGCGACGTCGTCGCCGACGACCGAGTGGTAGCTGCCGCCGAGATCCTCCACGAGCCGCCGCTGCCGGGCCAGTGAGGCGTGCGAGACCCCCGCGGCGAGCCCGTCGCTGCGGGCCACGTGCACGGCCAGCAGATCGCCACCGGCGGACCGGTCGGCGATGCGGGCGGCCCGCCGTACCAGCGTGTCGCCCTCCGGGCCGCCGGTCAGCGCGACCACCACCCGCTCCCGGGTCTCCCACACCCGCCCGATCCCGTGCTGCGAGCGGTACTCCTGCAGCGCCTCGTCCACCCGGTCGGCCGTCCACAGCAGCGCCAGCTGCCGCAGGGCTGTCAGGTTGCCGGGCCGGAAGTAGTTGGCCAGCGCGGCGTCGATCTTCTCCGGGGCGTAGACGTTCCCGTGCGCCATGCGCCGGCGCAGCCCCTCGGGCGGCATGTCCACCAGCTCGATCTGCCAGGCCCGCCGTACCACCTCGTCCGGCACCGTCTCGTGCTGCGGCACGCCGGTGATCTTCTCGACCACGTCGTTGAGGGACTCCAGGTGCTGGATGTTCAGCGCGGTGATCACGTCGATACCGGCGTCCAGCAGGGTCTCGATGTCCTGCCAGCGCTTGGGGTTGCGGCCGTCGCCGGGGACGTTGGTGTGGGCGAACTCGTCCACGATCGCCACGTGCGGCCGACGGGCGAGGACCGCGCCCAGGTCCATCTCCTCGAAGCGTCCGCCCCGGTAGAGGCAGGCTGCGCGCGCAACGGTCTCCAGGCCGTCGAGCATCGCCTCCGTGCGCGGGCGTCCGTGGCACTCCGCGAACCCGATCACCACATCCGCCCCGCGCGCGGCACGGCGCCGCCCCTCGTCGAGCATCCGGTAGGTCTTGCCCACTCCCGGGGCCGCACCCAGGTAGACCTTCAGCCGTCCAGGCCGTACGTCACTCATCGCCGCCGACGCGCTCCGCTCACTGATCGGACTCCCTCGATGGAGAAGGGTTTCTGCTCTCAAGGAAGCCGCTTCGTGAGGCGATCGGTGTGGTCGTTAGCGATTCCTTGGCGGCGCTCCCGGAGACATTGACACTGTCTTGATGGGGGCCTGGACCGATAGGGTGACCGCAGGTGTGCCGGGAAGTCTGGTCGGCCGGGAGCCGGAGCGGCTTCCGCAGTCCCTTCGACATTTCCGGGGAACGGCATGCGCAGCGTCGGCACGGTTCTCGCCCTCGTGATCCTCGCCACGGTGGTCGCCACCTTCGCACGCCGCTGGCGCATCCCCGCCCCCTCCCTCCTCGTGGTCGCCGGTCTCGCGGTGGCGCTGCTGCCGGGGACTCCCCAGATCGAGATCAGTCCCGAGATCATCGGCCTCGTCGTCCTCCCGCCGCTGCTGTACGCGAGCGCCGAGGACATGCCCTGGCGGGAGCTGCGCGCGGTCTGGAAACCGGTCGGGATCCTCGCCATAGGGCTGGTGCTGGCCTCCGCCGCCGCGGTGGCGGCGGTGGCCGCCTGGCTCACCCCGCTGTCCTGGCAGATGGCGTTCGTGCTGGGCGCGGTGCTGGCCAGCACCGACCCGGTGGCGGTCACCGCGCTCGGCCGCCGGCTCGCCCTGCCCCCACGCGTGCAGGTCCTCGTCCAAGCGGAGAGCCTGTTCAACGACGCGACCTCCCTGGTGCTGGTCCGGGTGGCGGCCGGCATCGCCATCGCCTCGACCGCCGCTGACTGGGGGTCCGCGGGCGGTGAGTTCCTTCTGCTGGCCGGCGGTGGCACGGTGATCGGGGCGGCGGTGGCCGGCGTGGTCGCGCTGATCCGGCGCCGCACCGAGGAACCGGTGCTGGAGACGGTGATCGCCCTGGTCACCCCGTACGCCGCCTATCTGCTCGCCGAAGCGGCGCACACCTCCGGAGTGACGTCCTGCGTGGTCGCCGGAATCGTCCTGGGCGGCCGCGGCGACCGCCTCACCAACGCCCGCATACGACTCCAGCTGCACGCCGTGTACGGCACGGTCGTGTTCCTGCTGGAGAGCGTGGTCTTCAGCCTGATCGGGCTGGCCCTCCCCGGCGAGGTGCGGGCGCTGGCCGACGGCGACCGGTCCTGGCCGCTGTATGCCCTCGCCATCGCCGCCACCCTCGTCGCCGTACGCCTGCTGTGGCTGGCCCCCCTGTCGGCGGTCGTACAGCGCAAGGGCGGGATCGGCCGGCCGAACTGGCGGATTCCAGTGGTGCTGACCTGGGCCGGCACGCGCGGGGTGATGCCGCTGGCCGCCGCGCTGTCCATACCCGAGGTCGCGAAGAACGGCACACTGCTCGCCGACCGCCCGCTGGTACTCGTCCTCACCACCTCGGTCGTGGTCGTCACCCTCGTCGTGCAGGGCTTCACCCTCGCCCCCATCGTCCGCGCGTCCGGCATCGCCCTGGAGCCCGCCCACACCGCCCGCGAGGAGGCCGAGGCCCGCTCCCGCCTCGCCCACGCCGGCCTGGCCCGCCTGGAGGAGCTCGCGGAACTGGAGGTCGTGCCCGACGTCGTCCTGGACCGCCTCCGCCGCGGCGTGACGGCGCGCCTGGAGGACGCCCGCGACCGCCTCGCCGAGAACGACGGGAGCGACAGCGCGGCCACCGAGTCCGCCGACCTCGTCTACCGCCAGCTGCGCCGCGACCTGATCACGGTGGAGACGGAGGAACTGCACCGTCTCTACGACACACACCGCATCAGCGACACCACCCGCCGGCGCCTCCAACGCTCCCTGGACCTGGAAGAGGCCCGGCTCGCTGACGTCTGACGGATGCCCGGCCGTCCCATGCATTGGACGTGGCGGGCATCCGCATGACCGCCGGCATCCCTTCGGCTCCTCAGTGTCTCCCGGCAGCCGGAGGACCGCACGGTCCGGCGCCTGAGAAAGCTGGCGGACCTGCTGGTCGGCCGCACCGCTCGAAGAAGCACGCCCTCGGCCCCGACGCGTCCTGGCTCTCCGCGAGCAGGGGCGGCCCGCCGGGCCTCGCCGCCTCCGGCGTGCCTGGGCCGCACCGGCCGCATCCTGGCGCTGGCCTGCACCCTGGAACTGCTCGGTCCACGGCCGCGCCAGACGCCTCCTGGCCTGGAACCGCAGACAAACACGGGCTGAGGCGGGAACGCGTAAGGATCCCGTCAGGATCGGTCGTGGCGCGTTAGGGCTCCGTCAGCGGCGGTCGCCGGACCGCGCAGAGGCGCTTAGCGTCAGCCACATGCGACGGAGCAGACCACCGGGCTCGGCCGGCGATCGCCACTGGCGAGGCAGCGCTCGGCTCGCGGTGAGCTGCGCCCTGGTCTTCTGCACCATGAGCCTCCTGGTCGACTGGGACGCGGGAAGCCTGACGCCGCTCCGCGCCCTGCTCTGGTCCACCTTGTCGACCGCCGTGTGCGCCGTGCTGCTGCCACAGCGGGTGAGTGCGGGTCCCGGATGGCTCGCGGCACGGACCTTCTTGCGCCGGCGCATCGTCCGCACGGACGCGCTGGCGACCGTACGGCAGTACGACGGCGTCTCTTCCCACCTGGTCCTGCGGGACGTCCACGGCCACCGCCTGGAACTCGACCCCCGTGTCCTTGCCGCCAACCCATTGATCTGGCACGAACTCGACACGGGCGTACGCCGTTCCGCCGAGCGCGGCACTCTGCGCCACGGAACGGACGTCCTGGTACGGCTCGGTCATCGGATCGACGACGAGACCACGCAGGCCGTCCTCAGGGCGTCCGGGCTGTCCTGATCGGGAACAGCGGCGGCTATCAAGTGATCTCAAGGGGCTGGCCGCCGAAGGGCTGTTGAGACCACCGCGGCGGGCGGAACACATGACCGAGGAAGTCGTCGACGCCCGCCTCGTTGGCGGATCGCCTTCGCGGTGACCGGGTGTCACCGGTGACCATGACCGTGCGGACACCCATCCGGCGCAGCACGGCGCAGCGTTCGCGCAAGCCGGCTTGACGACGTCCTTGAGATGGACGACGCGAACGGCACCCACTCGGCGTCCTCGGGCACCTCCCGCTCCAGGGCGAACTGCTCGTGCGCGCAGGTGACGATCGAGCGGCCCTCGGGCGTCTCGTCCTCGAGGCTCGACAGCAGTGCCGCGTCCGCGAGTTGCCGCCCTGTCACCGAGCCGAGCGGCGCCAGTTCGCTCGCGCGCCTGTTGCCGTAGGTGATGGTGCCGGTCTTGTCGAGCAGGAGGGTGCCGACGTCACCGGCCGCCTCGACCACCCGGCCCGACAAGGCGAGCACGTTGCGCTGCACCAGCCGGTCCATGGAAGACCTCCGGGCGAGGGCCGGGCCAGGGCTCGCCCGGAGGTGGGACCGGGAGACGGCGTGGGGCTAGAGGCCCACGTCGCGGTTGCGGATGTCGTCCAGGTTTTCCCGGCGCACGAGGAGCCGGGCGTGGCCGTCGCGGACTGCGGAGACGGGCGGGCGGCCGACCAGGTTGTATCCGGAGGCCATGGACAGGTGGTAGGCGCCGGCGACGGGGACCGCGAGCAGGTCTCCGGCATGGACGTCGTCGGGGAGGTCCACATCCGTGGCCAGCACGTCACCGGCCTCGCAGTGCCGCCCCACTACGGTCACCGGGACCCTGACCGCACTGCCGCGCCGCCTCACCAGGCGGGGCGAGTAGCGGACGCCGTACAGAGCCGGGCGCGGGTTGTCGCTCATGCCACCGTCGACGGCCACGAACGTGTGCCCGCCGGTGCGCTTGACGGACAGCACCCGGTACAGCGCGACGCCGGCCGGTCCGGCGATGGCCCGGCCCGGCTCGATGACCAGGCGCGGGACGGTGAGCCCGGCCGTCGCACACGCCTCGACCAGTTCGGCACGGACCTTGCGGGCCAGCGTGGTCAGGTCCAGGGCCGGCTCGCCGGGGCGGTAGGCGATGCCGTGCCCGCCACCCAGGTCGAGCTCGGGCAGGACGAGACCGTGCTGCTCGTACAGGCGGGCCATCAGGCCGACCATGCGGCGCACGGCGGCCAGGTACGGCTTGACCGTAGTGATCTGCGAGCCCAAGTGGCAGTGCAGGCCGGTGAGTTCGAGCTGCGGCTGGTCCAGGATCCGGGCGATGGCGTGCTGGGCGTAGCCGTCGGAGATGCTGAGACCGAACTTCTGGTCCTCGGTACCGGTGCGGATCTTGTCGTGGCCGCCGGCGCTGATCCCGGGCACGACGCGGACCATGACCTTCTGGTGCCCGTCGGGCCCGACGGCGGCGGCCAGCCGGGCGATCTCCGACGGACTGTCGATGACGATACGCCCCACGCCCAGCCGCAGGGCGGTCTCCAGGTCGTGCGGGGACTTGGCGTTGCCGTGCAGCACGATCCGCTCGGCGGGGAACCCGGTGGTGACCGCGAGCTCCAGCTCGCCGGCCGAGCACACGTCGAGCCCCAGGCCCTCCTCGTCCATCCAGTGGACCATCGCTCGGCACAGGAACGCCTTGGCCGCGTACAGGATCTCGGCGTCGGGGAACGTGTCCCGGTAGGTACGGCAGCGGTCGCGGACCTCGGCCTCGTCCAGGACGTAGACGGGGGTGCCGAACCGGTCGGCGACCTCCGCGAGGGACACCCCACCCACGGCGAGATCGCCGTGGCGGAGCTCGGTGGTGGACGCGGGCCACACCGACAGGTCACTGGTGATCGTGGTGACCGCGGGGTCGTGAACGGTGGTCATCGTGGTCTTCCCCTCTCAGCCGACACGCAGGGCGAACGCGGGAACGACGGGGTTCACCGGCCGGGGTGACCGGGCCGTGAACTGGGGATCCACCGTGACGGTGGTGAAGCCGAGCGGTTCGGCCAGCGCGCGCAGCGCGGGCTCGGCGAGCCTGATCCACGCCTGCCCGGCGCCGAGCGTCGCGATCAGCCTGTCCTCGGAGGTGAAGCCGACGGCCGTGCGCTCGCCGAGGGGTGTGCGGAAGACACGCGTCACACACCCTGATGGGCCCGGCCGGACGGGGACGAACAGCGGTCCGGCCGGGAACCGATCAGAAAGTTCCGGGTCTTCGTTGCACGGGTTTTCTGCCATGGGATGCCTCCGAGGGACCCGAGTGGGCTCGGGTGATGGGCTTGACGGCCCCGGACGCGGGAGGCGGAACGGGGCTCGCCACTGACGCTATGCCCGCCTACCCAGGTCCTTCGCCGACTCATGACGCGATGCTGACGGGCATGGGGCGAACGCTGACGTGACGCTGACACCAGCGGTCATCGGCCACCGCGAACGACGTCGGGAGAGCACCGAGAACGGCGTCCGGAGTCCGGGAGCGTGGTCGTGTTGCGCGGCCTGAGCACCGTCACAGCCGGATCAAGCTGCGTCCCACGGACCGGCGTCCAGGATGCGGGCCGCCGTGGTGATGGGCAGCGGCGGTCAGACCGGGACTCGACTGGGCGAGGAGAACCACACGGATCAGACGGGCGGCACGCGTGACTCAGGATCACCGACCGCCCACGTCGACCGAACCCCTGCCGACGCCCGGAGGCGGATGTGGACGCGGATGCGATGCGGATGCGTATACGGATGCGCTGAGCCTGCTCAGGTCGTGAGCTGGAGGGCGTCCAGTACGGCGGTGACGTCCCGGCGCGCGGCCTCGTCCAGGCCGCGCAGGGGACGCGGCAGATTCGGCTCCGACGTCAGGCCGAGGTGCGACGCCGCGGCGGATAGGACGCGCAGACCACCGTGCTGACGGAGCAGGGCCCACAACGGTTCGAGCGCGTCGGACGCCTCCGCGGCCCGGCCCGCGTCACCGGCCAGGGCTGCGCGGGCGAGGGCGAGCGCGGTCCGGGGGAACAGGCCGCCCACGGCCGAGTACCAGACGTCGCACCCGGCATTCAGACCGCGCACGCCGGCCCAGTCGCCGCTCACACCGATGGTGACCGTCTCCGGGATCGCCGCTCGCAGCGCGTCGATCCGCGCCTTGGCCTGACCGAAGTCGTCCGGAACAGCGGGGATCTTGATCGAGCGGACGTTCGGCAGCCGGGAGATGCGGCCGTGCAGTTCGTCGGTGAAGTGCACCTGGGTGGTGCGGGGGTTGTCGTACACGCACAGCGGCACGGACAGCTCGCGGGTGACGTCCTCGTACAGGCCGAACACCTCGTCGTCCGTGAGCGGTTGGTACGTCACCGGTGCGAGCAACACCGCCCGCGCGCCGGCTTTCTGGGCGTCCTCGGCCAGAGCCAGGACGTGAGAGGTGCGTGGCGCGCCGATGGAGACCATGACGGGAACGCCGTCGGCGGCCTCGACGGCGACTTTCGCGGTGCGGGCGCGCTGTTCGCGGGTGAGGTAGGCGTAACCGCCGGTGGAGCCGAGCACTCCGACGGAGTCCACTCCGGCAGCGGCGAGGCGGGCCACGAGCGATGCGTACGCGGTGTAGTCGATGCCCTGCTCGTCGGTGGGCGTCAGGGGGAAGGCGCTGAGGCCGTGGAACATGACGGTGCTCTCGGCAATCGATCGAAGTGATCCAGGACAGGTGCACCAAGCAACTGGTGTCGCTGACATCGGTGACTGGTGGTCGCTGCTCATCGTCCGGGACCCGCTGGCCGGCATGACCCGCTTCAGTGAGCTCCAGTGCAGCCTCGGCTGCGCCAAGAACATCCTCAGCGCACGTCTGGCCCTGCGGGTCCCGCTCGTAGCACTGCGACAGTGGGGCGAAGCGTTCCTGTACGAACCCGACGAGGAGCGGCTCGGTCTCGTCGACAAGCGCGACGGCCTGCCGGTGGCCGCCCTCGCACTGCGCGCCCAGGACGGGCGGCCCCTGGGACCCGACGACGCCGCCACCCTCGCGGGCACCGTGCGCGCGGTGGTCCGCGACGGCTACAGGTCGGCGCGTCCCCCGCCTGAGGCCGGCACGCGTCCCGACCCCGCTGGTCCGGAGCCCCGGCCGGTCCGGAAGCCGGACTGCTGTGCGGCCGGGGACGCCGCGACCCGCGAGCTGATCTGCACGCCGATCCCGGAACTGATCGACTCAGCCGCCGCTCTTGCGCCGGAACGACCGCTGGCTCGCAGCCGGGCCGTGCGCCGCACGCACTTTGGAGGCATTGGGGTTGGCGGCGGCATCGGCGGCGTCCGACTGCGCACCGCGCTTGCGCGCCAGGGCTTCGCGGAACTTGCGCTTGAGGTCGTAGTCGCCGTCGCTGTCCGGCGCCAGAGAGGACGTCTCCGGGTCAGTCGGCTCCGAACCTTCCGTGGATACGTGCTCTGCGGTCATGGTGACCTCCTGGGTCCGGGGGTGGGCAAGCACAGCTTGTCATGCCGGGCGCGGTGCGGGGCGCCGGCAACATCATCCACGAAGGACTCGCCGGCCCCTGGTACGCGCTGTTCGCCGTCGCCGTCCCGGTGGTCGTTCACCTCGCCTTCGGCCGCCATACCATCTTCAGCGTCGGCCTTCAGCGTCGGCGCCCGTACCGCGCTCCACATCGTCCTTTTGTCCGGGCCCGCGCCTGGTTCCTGGCCCATCTCGACACGACCGCGGTCCAGGGCGGTCCAGACGCCCGCCTCACCCCGCCCGAGGCGCTCACCCCGTGGCCGATGTCCGGCCTCTGGCCGGGCGGCTACATCGCCTCCCTGGACGTCCGCACGCTCACCCCGTCAGCCGGTCGTCGGCGACCACGTCTCGTGCCTTCACGCCACTGCCGATCAGCACGACCTCGGCTTCGGTCACGAACTCCATCGGGCGCTGCCCGCTCACCTCCACACCGTTCATCGATGGCTCGCCATTCAGCGGCGAGGGCCAGGCCAAGGCTGACTCGGGTGGGGCAATCTCACCATGCGGCCGTGGTTCACCATCGCGGGGCCCCGTCGGCGAGCTGGAGTTCGCCCCGGCCGAAGGAGAAGTTCTCGTTCGGGACCGGGATCAACGCGATGAAGATGTCGTCGGGCGAGACACCGAGTGCCTCGACCACCAGTTTGTTGATGGCCGCAGCCACCGCCCGCTTGTCCTCCAGAGGTCGGTGGGCCCCGAGCTGAAGCGTGATGATCATGGCGTCGCCGCTGCGCTGCATGCCCATGAACGTCGGGTCCAGGAAAAGTTCGTTCTCGCCGTGCTCACTGATCATGATGAACCGGTCACCCTCGGGAATTCCGAGCGCCTGGACCAGTGACTGGTTCAGCGCATCGGCGAGAAGGCGCTCCTGTTCCGAGGAGAAGCGATTGGCGGGGACGTGGGCGTTGAAGACGGGCATGAGCTGCTCCTCGGGGGCCGCGGTGTCGGCTTGTGCAGTCGGGGGATTGATCGGCTGCGGCTGCGGTTGGGGGCTGGACACGGGGCGGAGAGGCTGTTCGCGCTCCCGGCAACGCCGACGCGGAGCCGATCAGGCTTGCGGCCACCGCTCGAAGGAGATCCATGGATCAGCGTCGGCCATCTAAGTCTCCATCTGGAACCCAGGAGGCGTCAAGGCTGAGTTCCAATGCGGAACTCAAGAGGTACGCTGTCGTCATGGAGTGGCGAGAACTCGATCTGGGCAACTGCAGCGTCGCCGCAACACTGGGCCTGGTCGGCGAGCGATGGACCCTGCTCATCCTGCGTGAGGTCTTCGCGGGGCTGCATCGGTTCGACGAGATGGCCGAGCACCTCGGGATCTCCCGCAGGGCCCTCACCGAGCGCCTTCGGCAACTGGTCGACGCCGGCTTGCTGGAACGCCGGAGCTACCAGGAGGCCGGGCAGCGCTCGCGCCATGAGTACCACCTCACCGCGCGCGCCCACGACCTGCAATGGGTCCTGGCCGCGCTGCTCCAGTACGGCGACACCCACCTCGGCGACCCTGCAGCCGCCCCGGTGGTGCTGCGCCACTCCGGCTGCGGCGGCCACGTCCACGTCGAGCTGCGCTGTTCTGGCGGTCACGAGGTTGCCGGTGCCGACGTCGAGCCGGTCCTGGGCCCCGGCGCCGTCCGGCTGTCCACCTGACGCGGCCAACCCCCGTCCCGGCCTGCCCCGGCACTGCGCGGCGTCATGGAGGCTGATCGTTCCACCAGGCCGATTGCTGCTACCACTTGGAAGTTTTTCATGATCGAGCGCAGGGATGTCGAGTTCGAAGCCGACGGCGGGGTCACTCTTCGCGGGTGGCTGTTCGTGCCGGACGGGCCGGGCCCGCACCCGGCGATCACCATGGCCCACGGCTATGCGGGGGTCAAGGAGCACGGTCTGGAGCCCTTCGCGCGAGCCTTCGCCGAGGACGGGTTCGTCGTCCTGGTGCACGACCACCGCACCTTCGGGGCCAGCGACGGCGAGCCCCGGCAGGACGTCGACCCCTGGCAGCAGATCGCCGACTGGCGGCGGGCCATCTCGTACCTGGAGAGCCGGCCGGAGGCCGACGCCGACCGGATCGGTCTGTGGGGAAGCAGCTATGCCGGCGGGCACGCGATCGTCCTGGGTGCGACCGACCGCCGGCTGCGCGCCGTGGTCTCCCAGGTGCCGACCATCAGCGGGTACGAGCAGGGCCTGCGCCGCGTTGCACCGGACGCGGTGGCGGGCCTCGAGGAGTCCTTCGCGCAGGACGAGCGGGCCCGGTTCCGGGGAGAGGCTCCGCACACCGTGGCCATCGTCAGCAGCGATCCGGCGGTGCCCGCCTCCTACCGATCACAGGAGGCCATCGATTTCTATCTGCAGCCCACGCCCGACGGCGCGTGGCAGAACAGCGTCACGGTCCGTTCGACCCGCGCGGCGCGCATGTACGAGCCCGGGATCTGGATCACGCGGGTCTCGCCCACACCACTGCTCATGGTGGTCGCCCTGGGCGACGCGGTCACCGTGACCGACCTGGCGCTCGCCGCCTACGAACGTGCCCTGGAACCCAAGCGGCTGCAGCTGATCCCAGGCGGCCACTTCGACCCTTACACCAGCCAGTTCGACCAGGCGAGCGGCGCCGCCCGCGCCTGGTTCCGTGAGCACCTCGCCTGACAGGCGAACGCACCCTTTCGCCCCGGAGTACGTAGCCGCAGGCCAACCTGCCGCTCCAGGGGAAAGCTGGAAGGCATAGCCATACCCCGCGCAGTCCGAGACATGCCCCGCACGGCCTTGAGGTGGTTCTGGCGGGGCCTGCGCACTTTCCCAGCTGCTTTCCGCACCCCCATGCAAAGGAAAGATCATGAGCTTCGCCTACTCGTCGGTTCGGACCCGAGAGGAGGCCGGCGTCCTGTTCGCCACCCTCGACGCCGGCCCCCTCAACCTCATCGGTGTCGACCTCGCCCGTGATCTGGTCTCGCTCGTCGGCACGCTGTACACCGACCCCGGTGACGTGCGGGTCGTGGTGATCGACAGCGCCTCACCCGAATTCTTCTCGGCGCACGTGGACCTCACGGCGATCCCGCAGTACACCGCAGAAGCCGCCAAGGCCGGCGGCCCTGGTGACGCCTCGCTCGGCATGTTCCTGCACAAGCTGGCACACGTCCCGGTGATCACCATCGCCAAGGTGCGCGGCAGGGCCCGCGGCGGCGGCAACGAACTCGCCCTGGCCTGCGACATGATCTTCGCCGCTCGCGAGAACGCGGTCTTCGGACAGTTCGAGTCCGGCACCGGCGCCGTGCCCGGCGCCGGCGGAATCCAGCACCTCACCCGGCGGCTCGGCAGAACCCGTGCCATCGAGGCCATCACCGGCGGCGACGACTTCGACGCCGACCTCGCGGAGCGCTACGGCTGGATCAACCGCGCCCTGCCCGACGCCGAACTGGACGGCTTCGTCGAGCGACTGGCCAAGCGCATCGCCGGATTCCCACCCACGGGAGTCAAGGCGGCGAAGCGCGCCATCAACGACCTCACGCTGCCGCAGCCGGCGAACGTCCGCCCCGACTCGGCCACGTTCCTCGGCCTGGTCGCACTGCCCGAAAGCCGTGAGCGCCTGGACCACCTCGCGGACCGGGGCCTTCAGACACCTGGTGACCTCGAACGGGGTCTCGGCAAGGCCGTGGCGGAGTTCCCCGGCTGACGGCGCCGGCGGCTGCCGCTGCCGGAGCCGCTGCCGCTGCCGGAGCGCGAAGTAGCGCATGGGACAATTGAAGCGGCACACCACACCGACTCCGATGAAGGGAGGAGGGGGATGGCCAAGACAGCGGAGACACCGCAACAGCGAACCCATGAGGGCGACGGCGCGGGTCTGCACCTGCACATGCGCACGCTGCATCCTCCGGTGCCGATTCCGTACGTCACCAGGGAAGAGATGACGAGCACGGCCCGGGCGGCGACGGCACGACTGCCCGGTACGCCCGCCGCCAAGGATCTCGCGTTCTACGGCGGCCTCGGAGCACTGACCGTTGCAGGGGCTCTGGAATGGCCCGTGGCCCTCGCCGTCGGCGGCGCCACCTGGCTGCTACGCAGCGGGCGGAAGGAGAAGAAGGAGAAGAAGGAGAGGCAGGCGGCAGACGCCCGGACGTAGACGTAATCGTCCAGGCGTGGGGGGCAGTCCGACGCCCGGCCGGTCGATCGACAGGCAGTGGCGCCGGACAAGAACCAGTGGCGCGCGGTGGCGTGAGCGCTGCCGGGCGCCGGGGGTGTTACGCGGCCCGTGCGAAGGCCCTGCGCAGAGAAGGTGCGTAAGCAGACCACATCTGCCACACGAGGCGCAGGACGAGCGCCTCAACGAGCGCAACGACGATCTTCGTTGCCACGGCTGCCAGCATCTCGGCCATTTTGGCTGACTTTCTGTTCTCGGATACGGATGTCCGAAATCAGACAATGCCTCCTTTTCCCGATCCATGGGTGCTTCCCGGGCATATTTTCGATTGATCTCAGGTGAACATGTGGTTACACGCATCATCGATGGGAAACACGGGGGGCCTACCGGACCTGGACATCCCGGCACCTACGTCACCGGTCTCCTCCGGCGGCTTCATGGCCACCCAGCTCCAGGTCGCCTACTCCGGCACCTTCGACGGAGCCGGAATCGTCGCCGCCGGCCCGTACGACTGCGGCCGGGGCAAGGTCATCCACTTCGGCGCGGACGTCACCTACCACGACTGGGATCCGGGCTCCGTCCGGTAGCCGCTCGGGCCGCGCAGCAGGTACTCCTCCTGCGCGGCCGCGCGGCACCCGCCGGCGTGCTGCCGAGGCCCTCCACCGCGCGCGGTGGGCGCCCCTCCCGGCCTGCTGCTCAGGGGCCGGTGGCGTTCTGCTCGCGCTACCGGGCCCGGGCCATGAGCAGCGCCACATCGTCCTCACCACCGGGCGAGCGCAACATCTCCAGGAGGCGGTCGCAGGTGCCTTCCAGATCGTGGCCGCGTGTCGCGGTGAGGGAGTCGAGGAGAGTCTCGAGACGGGCGTCGATGGGTTCGCTTCGGGTTTCGACCAGACCGTCGGTGTAGAGCACCAGCACGTCGCCGGGGCGGAAGGTGATCGTGGCGGACTCGAAGGGCACCCCTCCGACGCCCAGCGGCGCGCCCGTGGGAAGGTCGAGCAGCGTGGCCTTGTGGTCGAGTCGCATCAGGGCCGGGGGCAGGTGGCCGGCGAGGCAGACCTCGCACTCGCCCCGCTGAGGGTCGTAGACGCAGTAGATGCACGTGGTGATGGTCTGCTCGACACCCTCGGTCAGGTGGTCCAGGTGATGAAGGGCTTCGGCGGGGGCGAGGGAGAGCTCGGCGAACGCGCGGGCCGCACTGCGGAGTTGCCCCATGGTGGCGGCGGCTTTGATGCCGCTGCCCATGACGTCCCCGACGACCAGGGCGCTTCTGTCACCCTGGAGGGGTATGGCGTCGTACCAGTCGCCGCCGATCTCGCTCGTGGCGCCGGCAGGCTGATAGCGGCAGGCAACCTCCAAGCCGGGCAGGTGCGTCGGGGGCTCGGGAAGCAGACTGCGCTGGAGGGTGAGGGCCGCTTCGCGCTGGGCCTGGTACCCGCGGGCGTTGTCGATACAGACCGCGGCTCGCGCGGCCAGCTCCGCGGCGAGGAGCGCATCGTCGTCGTCGAAAGGCGCGGGGTTCTCGATGCGTATGAGGTCGAGGGCGCCCAGGACTTCGCCCCGGGCCAGGAGCGGTACGGCCAAGTAGGAGTGCACGCCGGCCGCCGCGAGGAGGGAGGCGGCCTCGCCATGGGGGGCGATGCGCTCCAGATCCTGACGCGTGGTGTGGGCCACCAGTACCGGTTGGCGGGTGCGCACGCACTGGGTGATCAGGCGGTCGCTGTCGTAGGCGGCGAGTCCCCTGGGCGGGTCTGCCGCCTGGGCGGCCTCGGTGGAGTGGGCCGCGCTGACGGCGAGGGCGCGGAAGAGGGTCGGGCCCTCGGGCAGCGCGGTCCGGCCGTCGAGTGCGCTGTCGAGTACGTCCACGGCGGCCACATCTGCCAGGACCGGTACGACCATGTCGGCAAGCTCGCACGCTGTCGTCTCCACGTCGAGGGTGGTACCGACGCTGGCGGAAGCAGTGGCGATCAATGTCAGCCGCTGCCGGGCCTGTGCCGCTTCGGTAGCAGCCTGGTGACGCTCGGTGACGTCGATGACGGAATAGGCCAGGCCCAGTACCCGCCCGCCGGAGTCCTCCAGCCGGTAGTACGAGACCGACCAGGCGTGCTCGTGGTCGGGGTCGGCGGGGGGACGACAGACGATCTCCCGGTCCACGACCGACTCGCCTGTCTCCAGGACACGGCGCAGACGTGCCTCGGGGTCCGTCTTCAGGTACGTCAGGATCTCGCCGACGGGCCGGCCCAGACGCTCGCCGGCGCACTGACCGGTGATGCGTTCGAGGGCGGGATTCATCGCCAGGTACCGCAGGTCCGGGTCCAGAATGGCCAGCCCGACCGGCGACTGGGACACCAGACGCATGGCCAGGGCGGCGTCTCGCTCGATCCGCTCCACAGCGGCCTGGTCCGCGGCAAGGCCCAGGGCGTAGACGTCGCCGAGGTCGTCCAGCAGCCGCATGTTGCGGAACTCCACGAGACGGGTGCTGCCGTCCTTGTGCCGGATCGGGAACACCCCTGCCCAGTCGGTGCCGGATTCCATGATCTCGGCGAACAGCTTGGTCACCGCGTCCCGGTGCTCCTCGTGGACCGTCAGCCGAGCCGCGTGCTGGCCCAGGGCTTCCGCAGCGGTGTAGCCGAACAGTTCCTCGGCCTTCGGGCTCCAGAAGACCACGCGCCCCTGCGGGTTCAGCACCACCGCGGCCACGCTGAGCAGATCGAGCAGGCCACTGGGCGGCGCGGCGGGACCCCCCACGGACCGGCCGTGGCCTGCTCGGGAGTCCGTCGTACCCATGCCTCGTGTTCCTTCACGCTCGGCGCTCCGGCGCGTGCCGTGCCGGAGGGCATCCGCCTGCATCCATCCTCGGCCCAGACCCGGGTGACACACACCTGGACCGACTGCCGGCACACCGGCCAGGCATACCGGCGACTGAACCCGCACCTGCAGGGGGCCGTGCCGGCGGTCGCCTCGTGACGCTTCGGCGGTGTCCGACCGGCCGATGCGCGCGAGGACCGGCTGCTCCTGGAGGCGGCCGGCACCGCTGCCGCCGAAGGCTCCGGGCACCGTGCGCGTCACACCGCCGGCGCCGCCCAGCGGTCGGGCGGGACGATGCCGACGGAGCGGCCGTGGGGGTCCGGGAGGCGTCCGAGCAGCTTGTCCTGGCGCAGGGTGATGACGCGCTCGACGATGTCGAGGCTCGGATGGGCGGAGGCCAGCTGGGTTTCCAGGCGCAGTACGTCGCTGACGGAGTGCAGGCTGGCCCGGAGAACGAGGTTGTGGGGGCCACTGACGGCGGCGCAGTTGCAGGTCTCGGGCAGGCGGATGAGTGCGTGGCCGATCTCGGGGAGGTCGGTGGGCGGGACTCTGGCCCACAGGGTGACCGAGACGGGCCAGCCGCCGAGGGGTCGGGCGAAGTGGCAGCGGAACCGCAGCAGGCCGCGTCGGGTGAGCTGTGCTTCTTCCAGCTCTCCACACCCACCGACCGGGAGCTGGCCGAGAGCCTCGTCCACCGCGCCGAGAAGGCCGGGGTCAAGGGCATCGTGGTCACTCTGGACACCTGGATCACCGGCTGGCGCCCCCGCGACCTCGCCGTCAGCAACTTCCCCCAGCTGCGCGGGCACTGCCTTGGCCAACTACACCGGCGACCCGGTCTTCCGCGCCCGACTCGCCCGGAGACCGGAGGACGACTGGGCGGCCGCGGTCGCCGAGTGGGCGCGGATCTTCGGCAACCCGCTGACCTGGGACGACCTGTCCTGGTTGCGTTCGATCACCGATCTGCCGCTGATCCTGAAGGGCATCTGCCACCCCGACGGCGTCCGCCGCGTCAAGGACGGCGGTGTGGACGGGATCTACTGCTCCAACCACGGCGGACGCCAGGCGAATGGCGGCCTGCCCGCTCTCGAGGCCCTGCCCGGCGTGGTCGAGGCCGCCGACGGCACCCCCGTCCTGTTCGACTCCGGTGTCCGCACGGGAGCCGACATCGTCAAGGCCATCGCGCTGGGCGCCACCGCCGTCGGCGTCGGCCGCCCGTACGCGTACGGCCTCGCCCACGGCGGCGAGGCCGGCGTCGTCCACGTCCTGCGGTCCCTGCTCGCCGAAGCAGACCTGGTCATGGCCGTCGACGGCTACCCCACCCTCACCGACCTCGCCCCCGAAGCCCTCCGCCGCCTCGCCTGACAGCCACCGGCCAAGAAGAGCGGCCCGTACGGCGACGACGAGCGGCGGTATGTCACCCGTCCGCCCCGGGTGCCCAGCCGGGCGGCCCGAACAGATACCCGACACGGTCGCGCCAGCGCCGCGCCGCGCGGACGTCGCGCCAGGCGGCCGCGAACTCGTGGAAGGCGACCCGCACCGGATTGTAGGTGCCGATGTTCTTCGTCAGGCCGTACACCACCCGCTCGCCCTCCGGTTCGAAGGTGCCGAAGACCCGGTCCCAGAGGATGAGGATCCCGCCGTAGTTGCGGTCCAGGTAGACGTTGTTCGAACCGTGGTGGACGCGGTGGTGGGAGGGCGTGTTGAAGAACCACTCCACGGGCCGCCACAGCTTGTCCACCCGCTCGGTGTGCAGGAAGAACTGGTAGACGAGGCTGAAGGCCTGCTGGAGCAGGATCATCCACGGCGGAACGCCGAGCAGGGCGAGCGGCAGCCAGAAGGGCAAGCCCGTCATCGGTGTCCAGCTCTGGCGCAGGGCTGTCGAGAGGTTGAACCGGAGACTGGAGTGGTGGACCACATGGCTCGCCCACAGCACCCGCACGCGGTGGTGGGCGCGGTGGAAGGCGTAGTACGCCAAGTCGTCGCCGAAGAACAGAAGCACCCACGTCCAGGCGGAGGACGGCGACAGATGCCAGGGGGCGACGGTGAAGAGAGCCGCGTACACCACGATGGTCACCGCCTTCCAGGGCATCGCCACGACCTGGCTCCCGGCGCCCATGGACATGCTGGTGACGGTGTCGCGCAACTCGTAGCCGCGCTCGTCGTCGTCCGGGAGGAAGCGGTAGGACAGCGCCTCGACGACGACCAGCAGCACGAACGCGGGTATCGCGTAGACCACGGCCGGGATCATGTCAGCGCACCGCCTTCCGCGGCGTCGCGGGCACGCTGCGGGACAGCAGCTCGTGCGCCAGTCGTTCGGCCGCTTCGGCCTCGCGTGCCGCGATGTGCGCCGCCAGCCGCCGATGCGCTTCGACGTCGAGGAGTTCCGCGGTCCGCAGGTCGTCCGGTACGTCGGCGACCGGGAGCGTGCCGCCCACCAGGCTGTTGAAGGCCAGCAGGTAGGCGACGTTCCCGGAACCCTCCACGATCAGCCGCCACCAGGCGACGTCCGCGTCGCACAACTCGGTCAGGTCGGGCCCGGTGCACGCGTACCGGCCCGCGGCCTCGGTGATCTTTCCGGCGGTGTCCTCGGAGCACCGGATCGCGCACAGCCGGGCCGCGTCGGCGCCGATGCACGCCCGCATCTCCAGGGCGTCGCGGGCGAGGTCCTCCACCGAGGGCCCGGTGTCGGCCGCCGCGATGCCCATGGCGAGATCGAGGCCGGCGGTGTGCCGCCAGTCCAGGACGAGCGTGCGGCCGCCGTGGCTGACCTCGACCAGCCGGGCCTGCTGGAGCCGCTTGACGGCCTCACGGACGGCGTGCCGGTTCACCCCGAACTCGGCTGCCAGGTCCCGTTCCGCGGTGAGCGCGGCACCGGGCGGCAGTTCCCCTCCGAGGATCCTGTCGCGCAGCAGGGCGAAGAGCTGATCGGAAACCGCCTCGCGGCGGATGAGCCCCTGATTCATGGCGATCAGGGTGAACCCGGCCGACTCATTGGTCAACTGGTTGGACCAGTCTTTCTACGGCCTCCCGCGCGCCCCGGTCACTTCGGCGCCAGGGCCCCCGTCCATGCCGCAGCGCGATGTCAGGGCAGTGGCGTTCGGGGCACGGGAGGCCGGCCGTGGGCCGCCAGTTCGGCGGGGGCCAGCGGTCCGGCAGAGGCGCCTCGAGATCTGGTGGCGTGAACACGGCGCCGTCCGGCACACGGCGGATGAACTCGACCAGGTCGGCGGGGTGCCGCCCGGCGAAACCGCCGCCGACCGCGACGTAGTTGAGGACCAGGGGCCCGGCGTAGACGCCCGATCGGATCAGCCGCTCCACGGTCTCCAGCTGCGCCAGGTGCGCGAGCTGGCAGTGCGGCTGGATGCCGTTCGCGTGCAGGCGCTTGAGGTGCTCCAGGTAGAACTCCGGACCGGCCTCGACGACCATGTCGCGGTAGGCCCGGTAGTAGTCCGGCTTCGCGAGCACGGTGTTTCTCCTTGGCGTTAGGGGTCATCGCGTCACGGAGCGGGCGACAAAGGCCACGAAAGGGCCTGCGCGCAGCGGACGTCCGGGCCGGTGGCACACCCGGCCGGGTGCTTGCGGGCCGGTCCGGAGGGAGTGCCCTCAGGGGAGTCGAAGAGCCTTCCCTCCGGAGGCCGGCCGCCTGCGCGGTGATGCCACGGTAGGGCGGGCGGCACGCACCCGCTTTGCCCGTGGTGACAGGTGACTTGCCCATGGGGGACACGTGTGCAGCCGAGCGGTCCTACCAGCGGGAGAAAGCACTCAGCGGCGAGAACCCCAGCAGCGTGGATACCTCGGTCAGGGAACGGCTGGGATGGGCGACGAACTGCTCCGCGAGCACCGCGCGAGTCGAATGGAGCAGGGAGGAAAACGTCTCCCTGGAGCGCGCCAGGTGTCGGTGCACCGTGCGCCGGTCGACGCCGAGGCTGCGCGCGATCTGCTCGATGGAGCGGCGCCCGGTCGGCAGCAGCGCCTCGATGAGCTCGCGCACCCGGTCCGCCTCGGAAGGCTCCGTGGAGGGCGCAACGGGCTCGAAGTACTGCCGGGTGCAGCTGCGCAGCTGAGATCGACCTTGAGCGTGGCCACCCCGTTGCCTTCCGAGAGCCGGGCGTGCAGGACCTCGTTGTACGTGTGCTGATGGCGGATCAGCAGTGCCAAGGCACTGCGCACATCGGGTTCTTCGCGAACGAGCAGGCTGATGGGTCCGAGGTTGGACAAGCGCCGCAGTTCCGCGAGGAGCAGTCCGAAGTCCTCGCGCCCGGAGGCGGCGGCCGACAGCTCCAGCAGCCTGACCACGGCCGTGCCGGAGATCCACCGGTCGTGCACGGCGAGGTCCGCGGTGCCCAGGCCGACGCTCTTCATCAGCGCACGGGGATCGAGGCCGAGGGAACGGCTCAGCTCGACGTAGCCGTTCAGCGCGGCGGTGCGGGCAAGGGGCCTCATGGGCACGCACCAGGGGCGGCGGGTCCCCAGAATTTGAGTTTCCCGTCCCCACACGTCAGGCATTCGGGTCCGTACCACCGGGTGGGGCCGGTGAACGGCCCGGTCGGCAGTCGTATCCGGGGTTTCGGCCATGGTCGCCTCCGGTGATGCTGCTCACCCGACATCCGGGCCGACTCCTC
Source organism: Streptomyces sp. NPDC046759 (assembly GCF_040645475.1). NCBI lineage: Bacteria > Bacillati > Actinomycetota > Actinomycetes > Kitasatosporales > Streptomycetaceae > Streptomyces > Streptomyces sp. NPDC046759. Next base: position 194,789 of record NZ_JBEYYJ010000001.1, read on the forward strand.
CCGAGCCGGCGCGACACCGGCCGCTCAGCGCGGTGTACTGCCTGGTGTGCACACTTGGAGGAGAGCGCCCGGTGATGGCCGCGGCAGGGCCCTGAGCTGGTCCCGGCTGGGCCACGCCTGGCAGGCGGCGGGCAGGCGCTTCGAGGCGAGTGCGGCGGGACGTTTGTGGGGACGCCTCAGCGCGGCGGACTTCTTCGGTCATTCGTTCCAGCTGGCGTCGCTCGCGTTCCTCTGCTTCTTCCCGTTCCTGATCCTGGTCACCGCTGCGTTCGGCCAGGGCGCGGCGGAGGTCATGGCGGGTTGGCTCGGGCTGAACGAGCAGGCGGCCCAGGCCGTGGCCGGTCTTTTCAAACCCAACCCCGGTTCGGTCACCCTCACGTTGACGAGTGCCGTGTTGTTGATCGCGGGGGCGGTCGCCGTGGCCGGCACCCTGCAAGGCTGGTACCAGTTCCTTTTCGGAGTGCCACCGCGGTGGTGGCGGGATCTGGGGGCTCAGCTCGCGTGGCTGGCGACGCTGGTCGCCTACGGCGCGGCCCGCGCCGGGATCGGCGCTGCACTCGGACCGCAGCTGCGCAGCCTGTCGGACTTCGCCCTGGCGCTGTTCTTCTGGTGGGGGACCATGAGACTGCTGCTGACCGGGGCGGTCACCTGGCGCTTCGTCCTGCCTGCGGCTGTGGCCACGGGTGTCGCCTGGACCGGCCTCGGGTGGTTCTCCTCGCACTTCTTCTCCGAGACGATCGTGGCCAACAACCAGAAGTACGGCCCTGTGGGCGTCGTCATGGTCATTCTGTCCTGGCTGGTGGCGGTGGGAGTGGTCATCCACCTCGGTGCCGTCGTCGGACACGAGTACGCCGGACGATGCGCCGTTCGCTCACCGCACTGACATCGCATCATGAACACGTGAACCGGCCTGGCGTGCCGCAGCCGTCCGTGCGGCCCATACTTGTGGTGACCCGGCTGGACCGGGAGGTGGGTGCGGAATGTGCCGCTGGATCGTCTACTCGGGCACGCCTGTTCTTCTCAGCCAGGTTCTGTTCCAGCCGGAACACAACCTGATCGATCAGAGCCTGCACTCCCGTCTGGGAGTGGAGACCACCAACGGCGACGGCTTCGGGGTCGGCTGGTACAGCCAGGGCCTCGCCACGCCGGCGGTTCTGCGCGACGTCGGCCCGGCGTGGAACAACCGGAACCTCCAGGAGGTCGCCCACCACGTCCGCTCGGGCCTGTTCTTCGCCCACATCCGGGCCACGACCGGAACAGCCGTGCAACAGACCAACTGCCATCCCTTCCGCAAGGACCGCTGGCTGTGGATGCACAATGGCGTGATCCACGAGTTCCACCGCCTCAGGCGTGACCTCGCGCTGGCCGTCGACCCCGCCCTGTACGCCGACATGGAGGGGTCCACGGACTCCGAGCTCATGTTCTTCCTCGCCCAGACCTTCGGCCTCGCGGACGATCCGCCGGGTGCCGTCGCCCGCATGGCCGGTCTGGTCGAGAGCACGGGTCACCGGCACGGCGTGGAACACCCCCTGCAGATGACGGTCGCCGTGTCCGACGGTGAGAGTCTGTGGGCCTTCCGTTACTCCAGCGAGGGCGCCTCGCGGTCTTTGTACTACAGCACCAGGGTGGACGCCCTGCGCGCGCTCCACCCGGACGCCTCGTACCTGCAGGAGATCTCGGACGAGACGCGCCTCGTCGTCTCCGAGCCGCTGAGCGACCTCCCCGGAGCGTGGAACGAAGTTCCGGAGAGCAGCTACGGCATGGTCCAGCCGGGCCGGGACACGCTCCACACCTTCGAGCCCCGTCGTTGAGGGGGCGGCGTCGCGGCTCCTGGTCGCCTTCGAGGATCCTGGTCCTGGGGGTAGCCGCGACCGCCGTCGCAGTCACACGCGTCGGTCGTCGCCGCCCGTTCGGGACAGGAGGTCCGCGGCAACCGGGAGATGGCGGGGATCGGTGTCCCCGACCTGGCGGCTGGGCTGTTCCAGGGCTTTCCCGTCATGTTGACGGCCGATGGGTAGGCAGCCGGCGCACGCGCCCTGCCCCCGACGTCAGGCGGCCGCCGAGATGCGCTGCCGACCCGGACGGGCCAGCGCCAGGCGGAGCACTCTGCGCCAGTGGGCCACAGGCCTGTTCGGCGGCGTTCCCGGACGGTGCCGTGGGACACGCACCCGCAGGACCCCGGGGGCCACCCGGCAGACGGCCGGAGCGGGCAGCACGACGGACTCGCCGTCGATGCCGGCCGGCACGGTGTCCGCGTCGGCCTCGACGACCACTTCGCAGGACGACAGCCGGGTCACGCCCGGTGACCGCGGGCCACCCAGGAGGCGGGTCGACAACCGGGCCGCCCGGCCCGGGGTGTCGATGCGCACGCACAGCACCCCCAGTCGTCCGGAGTCCAGGCTCTCCCGGAGTCCGGGACGCGCCGAGTCGACGACGGCGGGGCGGTAGGGGTTGTTGCTGACGAGCAGGGCCTGCAGTCCCTCGATCCGCGTGTGCCCGGTACGCATGCACAGCCGTGGTGCCTCGGGGCCGGTGAGCAGAACGGGCAGCGCCTCCAGCGCCGTGCGCAGCTTGGCCTCCCGGTAGGTGGGTTCGCGCACCACGGCCGCGTACGTTCCGAAGGACGCGTTGTTGACGAACACCCGGTCGGCGGCGAAACCCAGGTCGACGCGGAACTCGACGGCGTCGGTGAACGCCTCCAGGGCGGCGGCCGGGTCGTCTCGGTCGAGACCGAGATCGAGGGCGAAGTGGTTGCGCGTTCCGGCCGGGATCACCATGAAGGGCACGTCGTGCCGGGCCGCGACCTCGGCGACCAGAGCCTGGGTGCCGTCCCCGCCGGCCACGGCCAGCAGATCGGCTCCCTCGGCCACCGCACGCCGGGCAAGGTCCGCCACGTCCTGGTGTCGCACCGGATCCAGCACCACGATGCTCGCGCCCGCGGCCCTCGCCTTCTCCACCAGGTGGAAGCGCTCCACCTTGCCCTCGCCGGAGCGCGGGTTCATCACCACCCACGGATGCAGCGCCGCCGGCACCGGCCTGGGTTCGCGGCCGGGTCCGGGGGAAGGTCCTGTCGGGGTGAGCGCGATCCGGGCGGCTGCAAGTGCCAGAATCCACAGGCCCAAGGACAGGCAGGCGGGCCAGAGCATTCCGTGCAGGGCGAACAGGACGAGCGTCGCGACGGGAGCCAGCACGGCGACGAGGGCTCCTGCGGCCCGGACGACTCCGGAGTGGGCGAGGACCCACCACAGGCCGATGGCTGTGAGGGCCGCACCCACCACGGCTATGAGCACCCAGAGCAGGCCTTTCAGGCCGGCGTTGACGAGCAGCACGAGCACGCTGGCCATGAGGGCGAGGAGGGCCAGCCGGGCCCACGCCACGGGCGTTCCGCGGTCGGCTGCCGATTCGACGCCGCGTGAGTCCCGGCGCCGTAGCTGTCGCACGTCGAGTGCCTCCCCGTCCTTTCACGCTGCGCACAAGGTGCCGTGCAACGGGCAGCGCCTATCGGAAACCGGCCGAGGGCCGGTCGGTCCGCACGACGCACAACGCCCAGATCACGAATCCGGAGATCGCGATCGCCACGATCGACCACAACGGGTAGTACGGCAGGGAGAGGAAGTTGGCGAGGATGAGGAATCCGGCGATGATCACGCCGGCGACCCGAGCCCACGTCGCCGACTGGAACAGGCCCAGGCTGACGACGACGGCGACCGCTCCGAGAACGACGTGGATCCAGCCCCAGCCGGTGAGGTCGTACTCGAAGACGTAGCCGTTCGTGGTGATGAAGACGTTGTCCTGCGCGATGCCCATGATGCCGCGGAAGATGTCGATCACTCCGCAGATCATCAGCATGACGGCGCCGAACACCATCAGGCCGCCGGCCCATTGCTGCTTCCCCGATTCCGGGCGGGCTGCATGTGTCGCAGTCATGACCTACCTCCTGGTGTGCTCCGCCGGATCAGCGGGATCCGACGGTGTCGAAAGGCCCGCGACGCGGTCAGGAGCCGCCTCGGCCACCGCTCAGGACCACCTCTTTCGCGCGGACGAACTCCTCCTCCGTGATGTCGCCGTGTTCCCTCATCCGGGACAGCTTCGCCAGTTCGTCGGCGCTGCTCGGCCGAGCGCCGCCCGCCGTCTCACGGACGTAGGTGTGGAACTCCTTCTGCCGCGCCTGCGCGTATGCCACCTCGCGTCGCCCCATCGCCTTGCCACGAGCGATGAGGTAGACGAGGACGCCCAGGAACGGCAGCACGACGACGACAGCGAGCCAGCCCGCCTTTCCCCAGCCGCCCAGATCGTCGTCGCGGAAAATGTCGAAGACGACTCTGAACAGCAGGAAGAACCACAGGACCCACAGGCCGATCCAGAGGACGGTCCAGAAGGCGCTCAGCAGCGGGTAGTCGTACGCCAGGTACGTGTGCGAACTCATGGTCGTTTCTCCTACGGTCCGCGGGCATCGGATCCGCCACGTTCAGTCTGCGCACGTCAACGGGCCACGCCGCCTCACCCGGAACGGGTGAGGCGGCGTGGCGTCGTCGGGCCTGCGCCCGTTCCCCGCGGGAGGAGCGCCGCTGCGGCCAGGCCGCCGAGCCCTATGACGGCCAGTGTGATCATCGCCGTGGCGTAGGCACCCTGGGTGAGCCCGGAGACCAGGATGGTGCCGGCGATGGCCGTCCCGAAGGAGGAGCCGAGGTTCGACACGCTGCGGGACAGGCCCGAGATCTCCCCTTGCTGCTCCTCGGGGAAGCTCGACTGCACGACGTTGACCGACGGGGTCAGCATGACGCCCAGTCCGAGTCCGATCAGCAGGAGTCCGGGGACGAAGGCCCAGGCGGTCGAGAAGCTGCCGGCCAGGCCCACCAGGACGGCCACGCCGACGATGCACACAACGAAGCCGGTCATGATGAGGGTGCGCTGCGAGCGGCGTTCGGCCAGCTGCTGGGCGCACAGCGACGTGACCAGGAGCCCCAGTGTCGCCGCGGTGAAGATGACACCGGTCTGTATGGCGTCGTAGTGGCGTACGACCTGCAGGTACGCCGCCACCGTGAAGGATGAGCCCAGGAGCATGAGCCACTGGACGTTCTGGGTGACGAGCCCGAGGTTGGACGTGCGATTGCGGAAGAGGGCGAGCGAGAGCAGTGGTTCTCTCCCGGAGGCTTCCTTGGCGCGCACGGAGCGGAAGAACCACCACAGGACGAGTGCGCCGAGGACCAGCAGGACGATCATGAGCCAGACGTTGTTGTCCGCGGCCAGGATGCCCATGACGACGAGGACGAGACCGGCGGCGGAGAGGACCGCTCCCGCGGTGTCGAACGAGCGGGTCGGATCGGGTGGGAGCGGATCGTCGATGCGGCGGCTGAGGATGACGATCACTGCGATGACCAGGGCCTGGAACACGAAGGCCGCGCGCCAGCTGATCCCTGTGGTGATGAGTCCGCCGATCAGCGGTCCGGCGGCAGCGCCGATGCCCCCCAGCGCCATGATGACCCCGAAGGCGCGGGCACGGGAGGTCACGTCCGGGTACAGAAGGGTGGTGAGGATGTAGACGGGTGGGATGAGCAGGGCGGTGCCGACGCCTTCCAGGATCGAATTGCCGAGGATCAGCACGCCGAGCCCCGGGGCTGCCGCGCTCAGCAGGGCGCCGGCCGCGTAGACGACGAGGCCGGTCAGGAAACAGCGCTTGCGGCCGTAGCGGTCGGTCAGTTTCCCACCGGGGATCATCAGCGCTGCCATCACCAGCAGGAAGACGGTGATCGCCACCTGTACGCCCTGGACGGTGGTGTCCAGGTCCCTGCTGATGTCGTTGATCATCACGTTCATGTTGGAACCGGCGAAGCTGCAGATGAACTGCGCGAGGGCCAGGGCGGCCAGGACCCGCCCCTGTCCTGCCGGCTTCTTCCGCGCGGCGGCCTCAGACACTGGTGTCCCCGGTCATGTCCTCGGGGGGCGTGGTGACGCCATGGGTCGCCGGATGCCTGTGATCGCCGGTCGGGGGCCCGGTCTCCGCCCTGCCCAGTTCCTCGTCGAGCGCCATGGCCGCGGTGACCAGGGCGAGGTGGGTGAACGCCTGGGGAAAGTTGCCGAGTTGCTCACCCGAGGGACCGATCTCCTCGGCGAACAAGCCGACGTGGTTGGCGTAGGTCAGCATCTTGTCGAAGGCGTGCCGGGCCTCGTTGAGCCTGCCGCTGCGGGCGAGCGCCTCGACGTAGAGGAAACTGCACAGGTTGAAGGTGCCCTCCGAACCGCGCAGGCCGTCGGGGGACGCCATGGGGTCGTATCGGTAGACGAGGCTGTCGCTGACCAGTTCCTCGTCCATGGCGTCGAGCGTGCTGAGCCAGTCCGGATCCCCTGGGGTGAGGAAGCCGACCTTCGGCATGAGCAGGAGCGAGGCGTCCAGGACGTCGGTGTCGTAGTGCTGTACGAAGGCCCCCCGTTTGTCGTGCCAGCCGTGCTCCAGGATCTGCTCGAACACCGCGTCCCGGGCGCCGGTCCAGCGGGCGACGTCGGCGGGGCGGGAGAAGCGGGTGGCCGCGTGGATGCCGCGGTCGAAGGCCACCCATGTCATCAGCCGGCTGAAGGTGAAGTTCTCGCGCCCCCCACGGGTTTCCCAGATGCCCTCGTCCGGCCGGTCCCAGTGGTCGGCGAGCCAGTCCAGGACGCCGCTGAGCGCCTTCCACCCGCGCAGCGCACCGATGTCGCCACCGACGACCAGGGCATCCGAGACCTCGCCGTAGATGTCGAGCTGCAACTGATCGGCGGCGGCGTTGCCGGCCCGCACCGGACGCGACCCCTGATAGCCCTCCCAGTGGTCGAGGGTCTCCTCGGTCAGCTGGGGGTCGCCGTCGACTCGGTACATGATCTGCAGGGGTTCGCCGGAGGGGGTGGGCCCGGCCTCGATACGGTGGCGCAGCCAGCGGCGGAAAGCCTGCGCTTCCTCCTGGAATCCCAAGTCGATCAGTGCCCTGACGGAGAGCGCGGCGTCACGGATCCACGTGTAGCGGTAGTCCCAGTTGCGCTCACCGCCGATCTGCTCCGGAAGTCCCATCGTCGCGGCGGCGATGGGTGCACCGGTGGGGCGGTAGGTGAGGAGCTTGAGCGTGATCGCCGATCGGTTGACGACGTCCTGCCATCTGCCGCGGTACGTGCAGGCGCGCAGCCACGACAGCCAGTACGTGCGACAGGTCTCGAATGCGTCGGCGACCTCTTCGAGGGAAGGGCTGCGAGGGGCTGGAACACCGCTTGCCGTGCTGGTCAGCACAGCCGCGGCGGCCTGGCCGGCCGACAGGGTGAAGCGGGCGGTCACGTCGTCGCCGTCGGCTCCGAGCGAGAATCCGGGGGTGGACTGGATGTGCAGGTCGGTGCCCGGTCCGCGGAAGACCGCGGAGTGCTCGTCGGCCTGTTCGAGTGTGTGGGGGGCCCTGCCGTAGTCGAAGCGTGGGCGGCAGGTGAAGGTGAAGGCCATGCTGCCCCGCACGACACGGGCGACCCTGACCACACGGTGTGTGGTCTCGGGCGCCGACGAGTTGACGGGCGTCATGAAGTCGGCGACCTCACCGACGCCGCCGGGGCCCATGAACCGCGTGACCAGGATGGCCGTGTCGGACAGATACAGCTGCCGGGTGGTCATGCCGTTTCCTCCCGGAAGCTCGGCGGCCAGACAGCACAGTCCTCCGCGCTCGCTGTCCAGGAGCGAGGCGAACACGCTGGGCGAGTCGAAGCGGGGCGTGCACCACCAGTCGAGGGTTCCGTCCGAGGACACGAGCGCGGCTGTCTGAAGATCGCCGATCATGCCGTGCTCGGAGATGGGGGGATAGCGCCGCATGGGACCTCCCGCAACTGCGCGCCTGCGCGCCCGGCAAGCCCGTTCTCCGGACCCGCCAGGGCCCAGGTTCCGGCAGTGCGGTGGATGGCGCCTCACCCCTCGGGGGTGAAGGCGGTGTCCCGGCGGAGCCGACACAGACCCGGGTCCGCCACCGGCTCGCCGTGGCGGGCAGCGCCGTCGCCCAGCGTGAAGTAGCGCCGTTCACCAGCTGGTTCAGGTACGGCCTGCGTCGGTACGGCCTCGTCGTCCGGGCGGGCAGGACGGCTCTGCTCTGTGTCCGTGTCGACCGGGAGCGGAGTGTCGATCGGGAGCGAAGGGTCGTTTCGAAGCGAAGCGTCAATCGGGAGCGAAGGAGAAGCTGCGCCACAGACCGGAGGCCGTGGTGACCTGGTCCGACGCCCCGATGTCCAGATAGACGCTCTGCCCGCCCGGTGGCACGGTGCAGTCCGGTGTCGTGTACAGGAGCAGGCTGTTCTGTGTCTGGTTGTCGACGTGGGTCACGCCTGCGGAGAAACGGTGACATCCGTTGATCGGCGGGTTCGAGATGGTCTCCACGACCCTGACACCGCTGCGCGCCACGATCTGACCGGACGCCCTGTCCTGGCAGGCGGTGAGCGCGACACCGAGAAGCGTGACGCCGACGAGCGCGGCCAACGTCCGTGAAGGGGGCATCGAGCCTCCTGAGGTACGGGGTGCTGCCCGGAACGTCATCCTCTCCTCACTATCCGCCAGATCCGGCCGACCCGCACGACGACCGGCGCACGCGGGCGCGTCCGGCCCGACGAGCCGGCGCATGCCCCGCGGCTTAGGCTGATCAGGGGACATCCGGGTGAATCGCACTCCGAAAGGGGCACCCTGATGGACGACTACCCGCTGATCGAGAACCACGGTCTCATCGGCGATCTGCAGACCGCGGCACTGGTGACCACTGAAGGGGTGGTCGACTGGTTCTGCTCGCCGCGGTTCGACTCGCCCAGTGTGTTCGGAGCGCTTCTGGACAGGGAGAAGGGCGGGCACTGCACGGTCCGGCCGGCCCACCGGATGCATGCGACCAAGCAGTTGTACCTGCCCGACACGGCGATCCTGGTGACGCGGTTCATGACCGAGGCGGGCGCCGGAGAGGTGCTCGACTTCATGCCCGTGACCGGCACGACGGCCACCTCCCGCCACCGCCTGGTCCGCCTGGTCCGCTGTGTGCGCGGCAGCATGACGTTCCAGGTGGACATCGCCCCGCGGTTCGGCTACGGGCGCAAGAAGCACCAGTTGCACATCACCCCGCACGGAGCGGTCTTCGCCGCGGAGGACGGCACGGAACTCACTGTCCACCCCATCCGGGAGCCGGACGACCAGCGGCTCGTGGACGTCCTCACGGACCGGGATGCCGACCTGCACCTTTCGCTGGTCCTGGAGGCCGGCCAGCAGCGCGGCCTGATTCTCGAGTGGGGCGCCGAGGGACCGCCCGTGGAGGTACGCCTCGACGCATACCAGCGGCTCTTCGACGAGACCGCGGCGTTCTGGCGCACCTGGCTGGCGCAGTCGCGCTACACCGGGCGCTGGCGTGAGGTGGTGGAGCGTTCCGCGATCACGCTGAAGCTGATGACCTTCGCGCCCAGCGGCGCCGTGGTGGCCGCACCGACGACCGCTCTCCCGGAGCAACTGGGCGGCGAACGCAACTGGGACTACCGGTTCACCTGGATCCGTGACGCCTCCTTCTCCGTGTACGCCCTGCTGGGACTGGGCTTCACGGAGGAGGCCCGGGCGTTCATCCTCTGGCTGAGCGACCGGGTCAAGGAGCGGGTCGGCAGCGGCGGGAACACGGGCCCGCTCAACATCATGTACGCGGTCGACGGCTCCTCCGAACTGAACGAGCAGCTCCTCGACCACTGGGAGGGCTACGCGGGTTCCGCACCGGTGCGGATCGGCAACGGCGCCGCGACACAGCTGCAGCTGGACATCTACGGCGAGGCGCTGGACAGCATCTACTTCGCGCACCGGCACGGCTTCCACGTGGGGTACGGGGGGTGGACCTCGATGCGGGCGGACCTGGACTGGCTGGCCGACCACTGGGACCAGGCGGACGAGGGCATCTGGGAGACCCGCGGCGGCCGCCAGGACTTCACCTACGGCCGTGTCATGTCATGGGTGGCGTTCGACCGCGCCGTGCGGCTCGCGGAGTCGAAGGGGTGGCCGGCGGCGTCCGGGCGCTGGCGCGCCGAGCGGGACGCCGTCTACGAGCAGGTCATGTCCAAGGGATGGAGCGAGGAACGGCAGGCGTTCGTGCAGCACTACGGCAGTGACGTACTGGACTCCTCACTGCTGCGCATGGCCACGGTCGGGTTCCTCACCCCCAACGATCCCATGTGGGCGTCGACCCTGGACGCCATGGAGCGGGAGCTGGTCAGCGACAGCCTGGTCTACCGCTACAACCCCGACGCCTCGCCGGACGGCCTGCGCGGCTCGGAGGGCACCTTCTCGCTGTGCACGTTCATGTACGTCGACGCACTCGCCCGTGCCGGGCGGACGACCCGGGCACGGCTGGTGTTCGAGAAGATGATGGGGTATGCCAACCATCTCGGGCTGTTCTCCGAGGAGATCGACCCGACGGGCCGTCAACTTGGCAACTTTCCGCAGGCGTTCACCCACCTCGCCCTCATCGACTCGGCCCTCACCCTGAACGAGGCGCTCGACAGGCGATGACACCTGCGGAGCAGGCGCGTGGGAGGCCGCGAGCCACGAGGTCAGCCCTGGTCACCGGCGCCGCCGCGCCGCAGGTCGGCGTCGGTGAGGCCGTCCAGCTCGCCATGGGTGTGCAGCCGGTGGAGCGGGGCGACCGCGGGGACGACGAGCACGACGGCGACGAGGATGACGAACGCCGGCGCAGCGTGGGGTGGGCGCCGGCGCCTTCGGCGATCGTCAGCGAGGTCGGGACGAGACAGGGGCGCTGTGCCATGCCCCGGGCGATGATCGCCGACGCGACGACGCCGGCCGCCGACACCCGGGACCAGGCGCCTGAGGGACGTGTCAGCAGCCATGCGGTGGCGAGCGTGGCCAGCGCCGCCACGACGACGAAGACGAGACCCGCCCCATGGGTGGGCCCGTGCCACGCGTGCGGCGCGTCCCAGTGGGTGACGAACAGGGTGACGACGGCGAGCAGGGCGACCGCGGCGAGGGCGCCCAGGGCCCGCCGGCGGAAGTAGCGGTCCAGGTCCGGCACGGCGAAGCGGCGGGCGTCCGCGGCGAGGAAGACGGCACCGAGCGTCGCCGTGGCCGCGATGGCGAGCAGGCCGAACAGCAGGGACGTCGGATTGGCCCAGGCGTCGGTGGACGCCGTCGTGGTGGCGGTCACCCGTCCCGAGGCCACTTCCCCGGCCGCGGCGCCGAGGGCGAACGGCGTCAGCAGCGAGGCGACGGCGAAGACCGCTCCGTACAGGCGCCGCCCGGCCAGCCGCCGGACGGGCCTGCGCAGGGCGAAGCCGGCGCCGCGCAGCACGATGCCGACGGCGGCCAGCGCCAGGGGCAGCCACATCGTGGTGGACACCCGCTGGAAGAGGACGGGGAAGCCCGTCCACGAGTTGGCGGCCAGGGATGCCGAAGGCGCCGAGCAGGGCCACGAAGGGCAGCGGCAGTCCGAGCAGGCAGTGGGTACGGGAGGGGAGCCTGCGCCAGCCGTAGAGGTAGATGGCGATGAGGACGGCTTCCAGGAAGAACGCCCAGGCCTCGACGCCGAAACCGATCCCGAAGACATCGCCCCAACGGCCCATCATGCCCGCCCACAGCAGACCGAACTCGAAGGACAGCACGGTGCGGGTGACGACGCCGATCGCGAACCGGACCGCCATGACGGCCGACCATCGCCGGGCCGGCAGCAGGGCGATGGCATCGTCACGGCGCAGTCCGTAGCCGTGCATGAGGAGCGTGATCAGCGGCAGCGCGACCCCGAGCGGCACCAGGCTGATGTGGCATGGGGGTGCCTTTGGTGGCCGACGTGAGTGGAGCGGGTCAGCCGCCGGTGGCGAAGCCGGGGAAGAGCGTCATCCCGCCGTCGACGTACAAGGTGGTGCCCACGACGTAGTCCATGAGGTCGGAGGCGAGGGCGACGACGGCGTGGGCGATGTCCTCGGGGTCACCGATCCGCTTGTACGGGATGAGCCGCATGAGATCCTGCTGCGCTTCCGCCGTCTCCCAGGCACTGCGGTTGATGGGCGTCTTGATGGCACCGGGGGCGACCGCGTTCACACGGATGCGCTTGGGGGCGAGCTCCTGGGCGAGGGTCGCCATCATCATCTGGACGCCGCCCTTGGACGAGGCGTAGTTGACGTGACCGGCCCAGGGGATGACCTGGTGGACCGAGCTCATACAGATGATCTTGCCGGCGGCGCACGACACCTCGGGGACGATCCCGCGGCGCAGGAACTCCTTGGTGGCCTCACGGGCGCAGAGGAACTGCCCGGTGAGGTTGACGTCCAGGACCTTCTGCCACTGGGCGAGGGTCATGTCCGTGACCGCGGCGTCCCGCTGCAGTCCCGCGTTCGCGACGAGGATGTCGATCGTGCCGAACTCCTCGACCATCCGCTCCATCATGGCGACGACCTGCTGCTCGTCTGAGACGTCCGCCTCGTAGGCGGCCGCCCGGACCCCTGATCCGGTGATCTCCTCGACCACCTTCTCGGCGTCGTCGCGGCCGGCCACGTAGTTCACCACGACGTCGGCCCCGGCCCGGCCCAGGGCGACGGCCGTCGCCCTGCCGATTCCGGAGTTCGCGCCGGTCACGAGTGCCTTCTGCCCCCGCAGCAGGTGGGACGGGATCACGCCCTGGGGTGCGCCCTCGGTGGAACTCACGATGTGCTGCTCCTCCACTGCGTGCCCGCTTTCGCCGGGCCCGTCGCCCGGCGGTCCGGGCAATCAGACAAGCACCGCGGAGGGGCGGCGGCATGCCGGAGCGGACCGCGTTGCGCTGCCCGGCTGAGGATCTTCGCCCGGTCGGAGTCGGGGGCGCCGGCGCAGGGTCAGCTCAGCCGTTCCAGCAGGTGGTCGCCCACGCGGAGGGCGTTGGCGATGGCCGTCAGGGACGGGTTGACCGCGCCGATGCTCAGGAAGAAGCTCGTGCCGACGACGGAGAGGTTGTCGAGGTCGTGGGCCCTGCAGTTGACGTCCAGGGCCGAGGACGCCGGGTCGGTGCCGAAGCGCACGGTTCCGGTCTGGTGGGCGGCGGCACCGATCGGCATGCCCTTGTGCAGGTAGATGCTCCGGGACAGCAGACGGGGCTCGTGCATGCCCCGATGACCGAGCATGTGCTGCTGTTTGCCGCAGGCGTCCGAGACCGGCGATGTTGTTGCCCTCGTCGAGGGTGAGCCGGATCCCTGCTGGGCGGCTACTGAGGGGACGCTCGGCGGGGCTGCCGGGCAGTCAGGGCGACCGGGCCTGCGTGACGAGGTGTTAGGTTCGCGGCGGTGCGGCAGGAGTCCCGCACCCGCCGACCGCGCCAGCAGCAGGAGCGACCTCGTGACCAGCCGTGTGCTTCTCGTCTCCCCCGCCATGAGCGCGTCGTCCCGGCAGGCCCGATTCGACGACGGCGGCCCGATCGAGGACGGCGGCGCGGCGAGGGCCCGGTCGGCGGCCGGGTCGTTGCCCGCCGCGGCCCGCGTCCTCTCCTCGCCCGGGGTGCGCTGCCGGGAGACGGCCGCCGCGCTGGGCCTCGACGACGTGCCGGTGCCGGAGTTGGCGGGTCTCGACGTGGGCCGCTGGCGCGGACGCACCCTGGAGGAGGTGGGGACCGCCGAGCCGGAGGCAGTGGGACGGTGGCTCGGGGACCCCGGTTCCGCACCGCATGGAGGCGAGTCCGTGCAGGACCTGTGCGGGCGGGTGGCGCGCTGGCTGAGCGACGCGCAGACCCTGCCGGGCCGTACGCTCGCCGTGGTCGAGCCGGAGGTGGTGCGGGCGGCGGTCGTCCACGCGCTGGGCCTGCCCGCCTCGGTCTTCTGGCGCCTCGACGTGCCGCCGCTGACCGTGACGGAACTCAGTGGCCGGGCCGGGCGCTGGAACCTGCGTCTGGGGCGTCCGCTCGCCGTGCCGGAGTCCTACTAGAGACTGCCGACCGGTGGACCGGGCTGCCGGGTTCCGTGCGCTTCGGTGTCCGGAGAACGCCGGAGAGCCCTCGGACGGTTCCGAAGGCCCTCTGGGTCCCGGAGGAGTCAGCGCGCGGCCGGAACCGTCCGCGCGGCCGCTGCCTTCGCCGGTCCGGGGTTCAGCAGCCGTTCCGCCAGCTCGCCGAAGAGCAGGCCGAAGCCTGTCCAGAGGCTCAGCTGAATGGCCAGGGTGGAGAGCCGGAACCGCCACAGCAGGGTGGCCGGGAAGTTCTTCGGCACTTCGTTGACGACCGGCAGGAACTGGTAGGCCAGGCCGATGACGACGACGAACGCGACGATCGCGACCACGGCCGCCCACCAGGTGCCCGTTCTGGGCGCCAGACTCTTGCCCAGGATGGTGGCGGCGACCGCCAGCAGCACACTGAGCAGCATCATCAGGAAGTACAGTGTGGTCCGTTTGCCGATGGTGTCGGCGCTGCCCACCGACGGCGGGTTGGCCGGGTACTTCAGGAACGGCACGACGTACACGGCGAGCAAGGCGCAGCCCGACAGCAGCAGCGCCGTGGCGCGCGGGCTGAAACGGCCCACGCGGCCCAGCGCGAAACAGAAGGCGAGCGCGGCGATTCCGCCGAAGGCGGCCCCGTAGACCAGCACGCCGGTCGCGAGGCCGGCGGTGGACTGCAGGGACCGCGAGACGACCTCCATCTCGTGCTCGTGGGAGTGGGCTTCCTCGAAGCTGATCGCCTTGCCGACGCTCGGCTCACCGAGCACATACGCCACGATCAGGGCGAGCACGCCGGCGGCCAGGCCGGCGAGCATGCCCCGCACGAGAAGGTTCCGTACGGTTGCGGAGTTCATGCCTGTGCGGTGCCCTCGCGTCAGTGGCAGGGGAAGCCGAGCAGGTGGCGGGCGTCGTGCACCCACTCGTGGACGTCCGCGCCGTTGAACACGGAGGTGGCGCCCTGTTCGGCGCCGACGAAGTACAGCAGGATCAGCATGAGGATGCCGAAGAAGACGGCCCACGGAGCAATCGCCTTCAGCGGCAGCTTGGCGGGGACGGCGGGGGTAGTGGCTGTCGGCTGGGCGACGGTCTGCGCCATGGCAGGACCTCCTCTGGGAGTTCGCGTCCCATCTCGGTGGTGCACAGGACGACGGCCACGGGTCTGACTCACGAGTCCCCTCCGAGGGTCCCGCATACAGTGGCGCGACCGTGCCGGATTCCCACCGGCTTCCGTCTCGCCGTCGTCGATATCGGACAGACCGTACCGCGTGACGCGCACACGGCCAAGACCGCCTCCCGTGACGTGATCTTCCTCTCCCCCTGACGGTCCGTGCGGCGCCGGGCAAGTCCCAGGTGGCTCCGGCTCGTTCTCACCGGTGACGCGCAACCCGACGGCCTGCAAGCCGAGTTCCGGACCGGCCCGGTGGTCCGCGGCGGCCCGGCCGGCTCCGTCACCGGGCATCCGCACGGCGCCCCGGCGGTGTGAAGGCGTACAGATCGAGGATGTCCGGCAGGGGAGCCACACCGGGTCCGCCGGCGCGCACCCAGGTGACGATGTCCTCGGTCGCGTCCGGATCGTTGACCAGCCCGAGCCATACCGGCCGCGCACCGGCGGCACGCCCCGCGGAGGACGGCTGTACGACGACGACGTTGGCCTGATCGCAGGCGTCGAGGCACTCGGAGACGCGCACCGGCAATTCCGCCTGAAGACGCGCGGTCTGCGCCACGTGATCCACCCCGGTCACCTTGGGACTGCCGCAGCAGCAGTCCCGGCACACGACGACCCGGCACGGCACCGCCCCGCTGTCCGTCTCAGTGTCGTACGACGCCTGATCCACCGGATTCTCGGGCATTCCGCCCACTCCCCTCCCGGGGAGATCCGCCCCGGAGTCCGTCGAGGAGGCGACCGCGTGAGTCTCCTGGCTCCCGGGTCGTCGCGGGCCCCCTGCCCACCCCCGTCGCGGTGGTGGCCTGCCGGAACTCGCTCACCGGTCACAGTGGCGGGACCGCGCCGGATTCGCACCGGCTTCCTCGGACCGCCGTCGCCCTGTATCGCCGGTCATCATCCCATCACCGGGCAGAAGCCCCGCACGGCGCCGCCCCGGCTACCGCTGCCCGGTGCCGGCATGCTGGGCGCCGGTCCGGGCGGGACGTATGCGGGGTATCAGCGCCGGGACTTCGGCGCGGTAGGCGTCGTACGCGGGGCCGAACTGCCGGGCCATCAGGCCGTCCTCGATCCGGACCCGCCGCAGCAGCCAGGGGACGGTGACCGCCGGGAAAGCCGTCCAGACCCCGAAGCCGCAGGCCAGCATGGAGCCGGTGACCAGGCCGAGCAGACCGGTGTAGATGGGGTGACGGACCAGCCGGTAAGGACCACTCGTGCGCAGCTCGTGGTGTTCCTGGACGGTCGGGACGCTGGCCCACATGGTGCCCAGGACCCAGCGGGCCCACAACAGCAGGGCGGTCGAGGCGACGGCGAGGGCGGCTCCCGCGAGCGCCGGCGCGGGCTGCCAGTACTGCAGGTGACGCCAGAAGCCCCGGGAGTGTCCGACCAGCGCGAAGAACGCAGAGACGCCCGCGATCAGCAGCAGCCGGCGCGGCAGGGTGCGGCGCAGTCCGTGCGCCCAGGCGCGCGGACCGGCCGGGCTCCTCACGCCGAAGTAGACGGCGCCCACGACCCACGCCGCGACGAAGACCAGGATGCAGATGCTGGTGGTCAGGACCAGTGCCGAGTGCAGATTCCCCATGCCTCAAGACTGCTCCGCGCACCCGGCGGACCACCACCACCCATGGGTCGATGGAGAGCTCTCCGCCGCCCTCCATCCACGGATGGAGAACCCACCGGCCGTGTGGGGCGCTCCCGCGCACACCCACGCGACCGGCAGTGTCAAGAGCCGCGCGGACCATGGCAGTTCGGCAAGGCAGGTATGGGGGGCACGAAGGCCGGTCACGACGGCGGGGCCTGCGCCTGGGGCTGGACACCCGGGTGGAACTTCGGGACGCGGAGGGTGATCTTCGTGCCCGCTCCGACGCCCGTCTCGATGACGAGGCCGTGGTCGTCGCCGTAGACCTGGCGCAGCCGGCGGTCGACGTTGCTCAGGCCGATGCCGGTGGCCGGACCGGCGGTGCCGCGCAGGATCGCGCGCAGGCGTTCCGGTTCCATGCCGATGCCGTTGTCCTCGATGACGACCCGGGCCTCGGTGCCCTCGTCCTCGGCGATGATCGTGACGGTACTGCGCTCCACGGACTCCTCCAGGCCGTGTTTGAGGGCGTTCTCCACGAGCGGCTGCAGGCAGAGGAAGGGCAGCGCCACGGGGAGCACTTCGGGAGCGATCCGCAGGGTGACGCGGAGGCGGCGGCCGAAGCGGGCGCGGGCGAGTTCGAGGTACTGCTCGATGGAGCGCAGCTCCTCGGCAAGGGTGGTGAAGTCACCCTCGCGGCGGAAGGAGTAGCGGGTGAAGTCGGCGAATTCCAGCAGGAGTTCACGGGCGCGCCCGGGGTCGGTGCGGACGAAGGAGGCGATGCTCGCGAGGGAGTTGTAGATGAAGTGCGGGGAGATCTGGGCGCGCAGGGCCCGGACCTCGGCCTCGTGGGCGCCGGCGCGGGCCCGGTCGAGGTCGGCCAGGGCGAGCTCCACGGACAGCCGACGGGCCGCTTCCTCGGTGGCCCGCAGGAGAGCGGTGGACTCGGCGGCGGCGAACACGGCCAGGGCGCCGGGGGCGGCGCCGTCGGCGGCGAGCGGAACCAGGGCGCACCAGCGGACCGGGCAGCCGGCGTCGTCGCAGGACGGCGTGAAGGTCCGGGTGCGAAGCGGGTCGGCGAGGCACGCGATCAGTTCCGCGCGGTGATGGTCGGCGGCGCCGTCCCAGGCGAGCACGGAGGCGTCGTCGGTGACGGCGAGGGCCGGCGTGCCCAGCAGGGGGCGCAGCCTGCGGGCCGCCTTGCGGGCGGTGTCCGGGGAGAGCCCGGCGCGCAGGGGTGCCGCGGCGTACGCGGCGGTGCGCAGGGCACTGGCCAGGGCGTGCGCCCCGTCGCCGTCCACCGAGTGCTCCCGCTGCCGAGCCGCCGCACCGTGCCCCAAAGCGGCCCCCAGCACGAACAACGCCAACCCGGCCAGAGCCAGGGCCACCACACCGAGGACGGTCACGGGCGCCCCCACCCCGGCCAGCCACGACGCGCCGCGACAGGTGGCGTGGGTTCGGGGAGGTGCAGACGGGCCATCGTGGCGGCGGTGGCCGGTGGGACGCGGTCCCGGGTGGCCAGGGAGGTCAGGATCATCGCGGCGAAGCCCACGGGGACGGACCACACCGCGGGCCAGGCCAGCAGGGTGTGCATCCAGCCCGAGCGGGCGCCGCCGGCGATGGTGGCCGTCACCGCGGCGAGCGCCGAGCCGCCGCCGAGGAGGAGTCCGGCGATGGCACCGGGCGGAGTCAGTCCGCGCCACCAGATGCCGAGGACGAGCAGCGGACAGAAGGAGGATGCCGAGACGGCGAAGGCCAGGCCGACCGCGTCGGCCACCGGCAGATCGCTGACCACGGCAGCTGCGGCGGCCGGCACCGCGATCGCGGGCAGCGTGGCGAGCCGGAAGTGGCGGACGCCGAGGGTGGGCAGGACGTCCTGGGCGAGGACGCCCGCGACGGACATGGTGAGGCCGGAGGCCGTGGAGAGGAACGCCGCGCACGCGCCGCCGGCGACGAGCGCGCCGAGCAGGTCCCCGACGACCCCGCCGATCAGCCGCCCCGGCAGGACGAGGACCGCGGCGTCCGTGTCGCCGGTGAGCAGCAGGTCGGGCGCGTACAGCCGGCCGAGCGTGCCGTACAGGGGTATGAGGAGGTAGAACGCGCCGAGCAGGCCGAGCACGCTCACGGTGGTGCGGCGGGCGGCGCGGCCGTCGGGGCTGGTGTAGAAACGGACGACGACGTGCGGCAGGCCCATGGTGCCGAGGAAGGTGGCGAGGATCAGTCCGTAGGTGGAGTACAGGCCGTGCTGTTCGCGGTCCGCGGACAGCGGCCTGGCCCAACTGGAGGGCGCGGTGCGCTCGGGCGTCCGGTCCGGCAGGGGGACGCGGGCGCCGGCCGGGAAGCGCAGGGTGGTGTCCGTGCCGATCCGGTGGCGGCCCTGGCCGAGCCGCAGTGGGGCCGCGTGCACCGGTCGGCCGTCGACGGCGCCGGTGGCGGTCACACGGACCGGCTCGTGCACGGTGAGGGTGAGCGGCCGGTCGACGCGCACCTCGGTGGCGCGGTGGAAGACGGGCCGGTCGTCCCAGACGGGGGCCGGGGCGTGGCCGGCGCGCCAGGCGAGCAGCAGGAACACCGCGGGCACCAGCAGGGCGGTGAGTTTCACCCAGTACTGGAAGGCCTGGACGAAGGTGATGCTGCGCATCCCGCCGGCGGCGACGGCAGCGGTCACCACGGCGGCCACGAGGAGGCCGCCGAGCCACCCGGGTGCGCCGGTGAGCAGCCGCAGGGTGAGGCCGGCGCCGCGCAGCTGGGGCAGCAGATACAGCCAGCCGATGCCGACGACCAGCACGGCGGCGACCCGGCGCACCGCCCGGGACTGCAGCCTGGCCTCGGCGAAGTCGGGCAGGGTGTAGGCGCCGGAGCGGCGCAGCGGGGCGGCGACGAAGGCCAGCAGCACCAGGAATCCGGCGGTATAGCCGATGGGGAACCACAGCATGTCGACGCCCTGGGCGAGGACCAGTCCGGCGACGCCGAGGAAGGACGCGGCGGACAGGTACTCGCCGCTGACCGCGCAGGCGTTGAGGCGGGGGGCGACGGTGCGCGAGGCGACGTAGAAGTCGGAGGTCGTGCGGGAGATGCGCAGGCCGAGCGCGCCGACGAGGACGGTTGCGAGGATCACGGCCGTCACACCCGCGATGCCGTACGTCCGGTTCACCGGCCGGTCCCGGCGGGAAGTCGGCGCATGGTCAGGGGCGTTCCGCGGGGGCGCCGGCGGCGGCCGTGCCGGTCTCGTTGCGCTCGGCGCGGCGGACGTACCAGGCGCCGACGGCCGGCAGGGCGACGTACGGGGCCACGCCCAGGACGAACCACACGGTGAGGGGCACGCGGGGCGCAGCGCCGGTGTGCGGCAGGGCCCGCAGGAGTACGGGGAGGAGGCCGAGCGGGAGGGCGAGGAACGTCGTGGCGGTGAGCGCGGCCCGCAGCTGACGGCGCATCAACCGGCGTACCTGGACGTCCGGCCGGGGCTGCGGCGAGGCGGCGGGGCCCGGCGCGGCCGTACCGCTCGCGGGGCGCGGCCGTCCGGTGACCACCTCTCTGCGAGGGACGGAATCCGCACCCATGACGCACTCCCGACGCCGCGGTGATCACCTTGTGTTGCGGCGAGTGTACGCAGCGGGCCCGCGCCGAGACAGTCGGCGGACGTAAATCGCCACAGGTCCGTCACCCGGGGACGGCTCCGGCCGCTCAGCGGGCCCTGCGTGCCGCATGTCCGGCCAGCAGGTCCCGGAGTTCCCGGGCGTTGCGCCGGCTCACGGCGAGGATGCGGTCGCCGATCCGCACGGTCACGTTGCCGCCGTCCAGGCGGAGTTCCTCGACGCGGTCGAGTGCGACGAGCCGGCTGCGGTGGATGCGCACGAACCCGCGTGCGCGCCACTGCTCCTCCAGCGTGGACAGTGCGACGCGCACCAGATGGCTGCCGTGCCGGGTGTGCAGCCGCGCGTAGTCGCCCTGGGCCTCGACGTGGGTGATGTCGGCGATGGGCACGAACCGGGTCACGCCGCCCAGTTCCACCGGGACGTGATCACCGAGGGAGGGTGCCGGTTCGGGCGCGGCAGCGGGTACGGCGGCCGGCCGGGGGCCCTGCCCGGCCCGGACCAGCTCGGCGACCCTGCGGACGGCCTCGGCGAAGCGTTCCCTGCGCAGGGGCTTGAGCAGGTAGTCGACGGCCTTCAGGTCGAAGGCGCGGACCGCGAAGTCGTCGTGCGCGGTGACGAAGACGATCAGCGGTGGGGCGGCGAACCGCCCGAGCAGGCGGGCCAGTTCGAGACCGTCGAGACCTGGCATGTTGATGTCGAGGAAGACGACGTCGACGGCACGGGCGCCGCCCGGCCCGCCCTCGACGGCACGGCCGAGACGGCGCAGCGCCTCGGTGGGTCCCGCCGCGGCCGTCACGGTGCCGATCCGCGGATCCTGCCCCAGGAGGTACAGCAGTTCCTCGAGCGCGGGCTCCTCGTCGTCCACCGCCAGCACACGCAACGGCACGTCGCTCGCGCTCATCCGTCCAGCCCTTCTTCCCCCTGCGATCCCTCGGCCCTTCACCGGTGCATGGTGGTCGCCCCGGCCGTCCGCGTCGAGTGCCGACGAGGGCGGAACGGCCCTAATCCGGTACCACCAGTTGTGCCCGCTCCCCCGGCCCCACCGGAACCACCCGATCGCGCAGGCAGACGTCGATGGGGGCGCGGTCGGAGTCCGGTACGGCGATGCCCAGCAGGCCGCTGCGCAGGTGCAGCCGGACGCCCCAGTGGCCGCGGTAGCGGATGACGAAGCCGTAGGAGGAGAGTTCGGGCAGCGGGACCGGGTCGAGGCACAGGGCGCCGCTGCGGGTCTCCAGGCCGGTCAGACCGCGCTGGACGAGGTCGAGGGTGCCGGCCATGGCGCCCAGGTGGATGCCCTCGCCGGTGGTGCCGCCCTGCAGGTCGGCGATGTCGCCGCGCAGCGCCTCCTGGACGAAGGCCCAGGCGTCGGCGCGGCGGGCGCGGGTGAGGATCCAGCCGTGGACCAGACCGCTGAGGGTGGAGCCGTGGCTGGTGCGGTGCAGGTAGTGGTCGACGGTCGCGGTCCAGGTCGGCTCGTCGAGCCGGTAACCCAGCCGGCGGAAGAGGGTGCGCAGTTCGGCCGCCGAGAACAGGTAGCCGAGCATCAGCACGTCGGCCTGCTTCGACGCCTTGTACCGGTTGACCGTGTCGCCCTCCGCCTCCAGGATCCGGTCGAGGCGCCGGATGTCTTCGTAGCGCTTGCGGTAGCCGTCCCAGTCCAGCTCGTCGAGGTCGCCGTAGCCCTCGAACTGGCTGACCACCCCGTCGTGGAAGGGCACGTGGAGGGTGCGGGAGACCTCCTCCCAGCGGTTCGGCTCGTCCTCCTCCAGGCCGGCGCTCTCGGCCAGTTCACGGCGGCGCGGCTCGGGCAGGGTGCTCAGCAGCTCCAGGGCGCGGGCGAGCACCCAGGCCGCGGTGACGTTGGTGTACGCGTTGTCGTCCAGACCCGGTGCGCCGGCGCCGGGGTAGGCGTCGTGGTATTCGTCGGGACCCATCACGCCCCGGATGCGGTGCCGGCCGAGGTGCGGGTCGTAGCGCGCCGAGTCCGCCCAGAAGCGGGCGATGTGCAGCAGCATCTCGGCGCCCTCGCCGTGCAGGAAGTCGGTGTCTCCGGTGGCCTCGCAGTACTGCCAGATGTTGTAGGCGACGGCCGAGCCGACGTGGTGCTGGAGCCGGGAGTGGTCCGGGACCCAGCGGCCGGAGCGGGGGTTGAGGTGGACCTGCTGGGCCTCCTCGCGGCCGTCGCTGCCGCTCTGCCACGGGTAGAGCGCCCCGCGCCGGCCGAGTTCCCGGGCCTCGCGGCAGGCGGCGTCCAGCCTCCGGTGCCGGTAGCGGAGCAGGGCGCGGGAGACCTCCGGGAGGTGCAGGTTGAGGTACGGCAGGACGAAGAGCTCGTCCCAGAACACATGGCCCCGGTAGGCCTCGCCGTGCAGACCGCGCGCGGGCACGCCGACGTCGAGGTCGGCCGTGTGCGGTGAGAGGGTCTGCAGCACGTGGAACAGGTGCAGGCGCAGGATGCTGCCCGCCTCGCCGGGCACGTCGAGCGCGGTGCGCCGCCACAACTGCTCCCACGCCGTGGCGTGCGTCTCCAGCAGCGTGTCGAAGCCGGGGGCGGCGCCGGCGCGGTCGACGGCCGCGTCCAGCGGGTCGCCGATGGCGGGGTCGCGCGAGGTGTGCAGCGCGACGGTCTTGTCGACGGTGCGGGTACGGCCGGGTGCCAGGCGCAGCCGCACGTGCTGGACGGCTCGCAGGGCTTCGTGCCCCGTGGCCACCGGTGCGTCGACGGTCAGCCGGGCGGCCAGGGCGCATTCGATGCGGGAGGTGCGGGTGTGGCAGCGCAGCCACATCGCGCCGTGTGCGGCGAGCCCGGTCCGTACCTGGGTGAGGTGCCTTCCGTCCAGTTCCCGGTAGCGGGTCACGCCCGCGTTGGTGACGCGTCCGTCGAGGGCGGCTTCGACCTCCAGGTCGAGGGCGGCACCGTCCACGGTGAACTCCGTGCGCAGCGCGGCGAGATGGGGGTCGGCCAGGTGGACGAGGCGCAGCTGGCGGACATGGAGCGTGGTGTCGCCGTCGAGACGGTAGCGGGTACGGCGTTCCAGCAGGCCGGGCTCGAGATGGAGCGTGAGATAGTGCTCGGGGACGGGATCGGCGTCCGGGGTGAGCCAGGCGCCGCCCGCCGGACGGAAGCGCAGCGGCAGCCAGTTGGGCAGGTTGACCATGTCCTCGTTCTCGACCCGGCGTCCGGCGACCTCGGAGGTGAGCCGGTCGTAGCAGCCGGCCGCGTAGCTGCCCGGGTAGTGGACGTCGTCGGCGGTGCACTCGGGCAGCGCGCCGCGTGTGGCGAAGTATCCGTTGCCGAGCGTGCACAGCGACTCCCGCAGGCGTTCCTCCTCGGGCCGGTAGCCCTCGTACTCCCAGGTGGGTCCCGTCACGGTCCCCCCTCGGACAGCAGGCCGGCGAGGATCCGGTCGGGTGTCAGGGGCAGTTCACGGAAGCGGATGCCGGTGGCGTGGTGGACGGCGTTGCCGATGGCGGCGGCGGTGCCGACGATGCCGATCTCGCCTATGCCCTTGCTGCCCATGGGGTTGAGGTGCGGGTCGTCCTCGTCGATCCAGTCGGCCTCGATGTCGGGTACGTCGGCGTGTGCGGGCACGTGGTAGGAGGCGAGGTCGGCCTCGGTGAAGTCGCCGAACGCGGGGTCCAGCGTGCTGTGTTCGGTGAGCGCCATGCCCAGGCCCATGGTCATGCCGCCGGTGAACTGGGAGCGCGCGGTGCGGGCGTTGAGGATCCGTCCGGCGGCGTAGATGCCGAGCAGCCGGCGCACCCGGGTCTCTCCGGTGACGGTGTCGACGGCGACCTCGGCGAAGTGGGCGCCGAAGGCGTGCCGGGCGTAGGGGCTGTCGGCGTCGGCGCGCCCGGCGGTGTCGGCGTGGGTCTCGATGCCGTCGGCGGGCAGCGGGCCGGTGTGCGCGGCGAGCCGGGAGGCCAGCTCGGCGCACGCGTCGTGCACGGCCCAGCCCCAGGAGGCGGTGCCCATGGAGCCGCCGGCCAGCCAGGCCGACGGCAGGTCGCTGTGGCCGATCTCGGTGCGGACCCGGTCGAGGGGCGCGCCCAGGGCGTCGGCGGCGATCTGGGCGAGGACGGTGCGGGCCCCGGTGCCGATGTCGGTGGCGTTGATCCGGACGGTGCAGGTGCCGTCGGGCAGGGCGCGGGCGGTCGCGGTGGCCGGGACGGCCGAGGCGGGGTAGGTGGCCGCGGCGACGCCGGTGCCGATGAGCAGCGGGCCCTCGCGGCGGATGCCCGGACGCCGGTCGCGCTCGGCCCAGCCGAAGCGGCGGGCGCCCTCGCGCAGGCACTCCACGAGGTGCCGGCTGCTGAACGGTTTGCCGCTGTCGGGTTCCCGCTCGGGTTCGTTGCGGACGCGCAACTGGACCGGGTCCGTGCCGAGCGCGTCGGCGAGTTCGTCCAGGGCGGACTCCAGGGCGTACATGCCGGGCGCCTCGCCGGGGGCGCGCATCCAGGACGGGGTGGGCACGTCGAGCGGGACCACCCGGTGGGAGCTGAGCAGGGCGGGGGTGGCGTACATGATGCGTGAGGGCACCGCGGCCTGCTCGACGAACTCCTTCACCCGGGAGGTGTGGGTGGTCGCCTCGTGCAGCACTGCGGTGAGCGCTCCGTCGGCGTTCGCGCCGAGGCGCAGGCGCTGCTCGGTGGGGGCCCGGTGGCCGACGGTGGTGGGCAGGTACCGGCGGGGGTAGGCGAGGGTGACGGGCCGGCCGGTGTGCCGGGCGGCCATGGCGGCGAGGACGACGTCGGGGCGGGGGGTGCCCTTGGAGCCGAAGCCGCCGCCGACGTGCTCGGTGACGACGGTGATGCGGTCCTCGGGAAGCTCGAACATCTGGGCGAGGACGGTGCGCACGGTGGTACCGCCCTGACTGGAGGTGTACACGGTGAGCCGGTCCCCGTCCCAGTGGGCCGTGCTGGCGTGCGGCTCCATGGGGTGATTGTGCAGGGGCGGCACCCGGTACGTGACGTCGACGCGGACCTCGGCGGTGGCGAATGCGGCCTCCGGGTCGCCGTGCTCGACCCGGCCCGGGTAGCCGGCGTTGGCCTCTTCCGGCTCGTAGGCGTGCGGGTGGGCGGGATCGAGAGCGACGTCGTGGGGTTCCGCCGTGTAGGTGACGCGGACCGCCCGGGCGGCGGCTCGGGCCGCCTCCAGGGTGTCGGCGACGGCCAGCGCCACGCACCAGCCCCGGTGCGGCACACCCGGCCCCTGGAGGACGGCGAGGGTGGCGTCGTCCGGCGGGGCGAGACGGGGAGCGTCGTCCGGGGTGAGGACGGCGAGGACGCCGGGCACGGCGAGGGCGGCCGAGGTGTCGACGGCGGTGACCCGGCCGCGCGCGACCGTGGCGGGCACGGGCCAGGCGTGGGCACGGCCGGGCAGGGGGTATTCGGCGGCGTAGCGGGCGCTGCCGGTGACCTTCTGCCGTCCTTCCCGGCGTTCGGCGGGCGCGCCCAGGCTGGTGGCGGTCATGGGGTCCTCCTGCTCCTCCCGTGCGGGCTCAGGCCGGCGCGGGTGCCGGGGCCAGACGGTTCAGGACGTCCAGGGCGAGATTGCGGGCGAGGGGCACCTTGTAGGCGTTGTCGCGCAGCGGTTCGGCGTGCGCGAGCTCCAGCGCCACGGCTCCCTCGAAGGCGGCGGGGGTCGCCGGGGCACCGAGCAGGGCCAGCTCGGTGTGCCGGGCCCGCCAGGGCTTGTGGGCGAGCCCGCCGAAGGCGACCGCGACCTGGTCGACGACGCCGTCCGTGACCCGCAGCACGACGGCCACGGAGGCGAGCGCGAAGGCGTACGAGGCCCGGTCGCGGGCCTTGCGGTAGGCGGAGGGGACACCGGCGGTGGCCGCCGGCAGCACCACGCCGGTGATCAGCTCGCCGGGGCGGATCCAGGTGTCCCGCTCGGGGTGCTCGCCGGGCAGCCGGTGGAACTCGGCCACCGGAACGCGCCGGGTGCCCTCGCCGCCGTACAGCTCGACCTGGGCGTCGAGGGCGGCCAGCGCGACGGCCATGTCGGAGGGGTGGGTGGCGATGCAGTGCTCCGAGTGGCCTAGGACCGCATGGTCGCGGTGCACGCCGTCCCGGGCGCCGCAGCCGCTGCCGGGCTCGCGTTTGTTGCAGGGTTTGCCCAGGTCCTGGAAGTACGGGCAACGGGTGCGCTGGAGCAGGTTGCCGCCGGTGGTGGCGGCGTTGCGCAGCTGCCCCGAGGCGCCGGCGAGCAGCGCCTGGGACAGGACCGGGTAGCGGTCGCGGACGCGGGGGTCGGCGGCCAGGTCGCTGTTGCGGACGGTGGCGCCGGCCCGCAGGGAGCCGTCGGGCAGCTCCTCGATGGTGCCGAGGGGCAGCCGGCCGACGTCGACGAGGACGGCGGGGCGCTCCACGCCGAGTTTCATCAGGTCGACCAGGTTGGTGCCGCCGGCCAGATAGCGGGCGCCGGGGTGGGCGGCGTACGCCTCGACGGCCTCCTGCACAGTGCCGGGCCTGAGGTATCCGAAACCGTTCACGGGATCACGTCCTCCACCGCCTCGACGATGCGCGGGTAGGCGCCGCAACGGCACAGGTTGCCGCTGAGGCGCTCACGGATCTCGTCCCGGTCCAGTGGGACGGGCCGCCCGGAGGGGGCGGCGGGGTCGGTGACGTGGGAGGGGTGGCCGGCCGCGGCCTCGGCGAGCATCCCGACGGCGGAGCAGATCTGCCCCGGTGTGCAGTAGCCGCACTGGAAGGCGTCGCGGTCGAGGAAGGCGCGTTGCAGCGGGTGCGGCTCCTCGCCGTCCCCGCCGAGTCCCTCGACGGTGGTGATCTCGCTGCCGTCGAGGGCGACCGCCAGCAACAGGCAGCTGTTGACGCGGCGCCCGTCGGCCAGCACGGTGCAGGCACCGCACTGGCCGTGGTCGCAGCCCTTCTTCGACCCGGTGAGGCCGAGGTCCTCCCGGAGCAGGTCCAGTAGGACACGTCGGTGGTCGACGTGCAGGGTGTGGGGTTTGCCGTTGACCCGGAGAGTGATCTCCGACGCGGCAGGGAGCTGATCTTTTCTGGTCATGGCAGGGGGGACCTTCCGGACGGGCCCTGGTGTCCGTCCAGACCGCGTATCCACGCGACGGCACCTCACACGTCCGAAAGGCCACACCCTTCACTCAGGGTGGCGGACCAGGTCCGCCACGCTGGGCGAGGAGTTCGACGCTCGGGTCGGCGTTCAGCCGGTGTAGGCGGCGAAGACGCGGGTGTAGTCCCAGTCGGACTGGGCGACGCCGGAGCAGCTGTCGGCCGGGCCGCCGGTGCAGGGCCGGTCGCGGTTGGCGGACCAGAAGGTGAGCCGGGCGAGGTGGTGCGCCTGCGCGTAGCCGAGGATGGTCCGGAAGTCGTTCACCGTGACCGTCTCGTTGTTGTCGGTGATCCCGTTCATCGACGAGATGCCCATGTCCCGGTAGGCCTGGTCGTCGCTGTAGTGGTAGGCGTTCTTCAGCGCGTTCTTCAGGCCCTCGGCGGCCTGCGTGGTGAGGTTGCCCATGTTCTGCCCGGCGCCGCCGAAGTCGAACGGCATGATGGCCCAGGCGTCCACGGTCAGCCCGGAGGAGGCGGCCCGGTCGATCAAACTGGTGTCGGGGCCGGACTGCCCGGTGCCCTGGGTGATGTACACCTTCAGACCGGGGTTGTTCCCCTTCACGGTCTTCAGCGCGTCCACGGTCCGCTGCTGGACGGTGCCGTTGCTGTAGGCGTCGGCCTCGATGTCGATGTCGATCGCCTTGAGCCCGTAGGCGTTGATCACCTTCTGGTAGGCCGCCGCCAGCTCGCCCGCGCTGGAGCAGGAGCTCTCCAGTTTGTTGCCGCTGTAGCCACCGAAGGACGGGATCACGTCACCGCCGCCCGCCCGCACGGTGTTGATCGTCTGCTGGTCGACGCCGCCGGTCAGCGGACGGCTGCCGTCCCACTGCGGGTTGCAGTAGCCGTTGCTGAGCACGAAGGCGAGGGTGAACCACTTCACGCCGGTCGCCTGGGTGATGGTGGAGGGGTTGGGCGGGCTGCCCCAGCCGTCGTAGAGGTACGGGGCCACGGCCATCGGCACGGAGGGGGTGCCGCCGCCGGCCGCTGGCGCGTTCCACTTCTGGTTGGCGCCGCCGCTGCAGCTCCAGATCTGGGTCCGGGTGCCGTTGGCGGAGTTGTTGTCGGTGACGTCAAGGCACTTGTCCGCCTGCGGGTTGACGATGTCGTGGGCGGCGGTGACGGTCCACTTCTGGTTGGCGCCGCCGGTGCAGGACCACAGCTGCACCTTGGCGCCGTCGGCGGTCGAATTGCCGGTGACGTCCAGGCACTTGCCGAGCGCGCGGATGGTGCCGTCGCTGCCGACGGTCCACTGCTGGGCGTTGGTGCCGTTGCAGTCGTAGAGCTGCACGGGCGTGCCGTCGGCCGAGTTGGCCCCGGCGACGTCGAGGCACTTGCCGGCGAGCCCGGTGATGGCACCGGTGGCGGCCTGGGCGGGGGACGCGGTGAGCAGTCCGGCGGAGAGCGCGAGGACGGCGAACGAGACTGCGGTGGGCAGAGGTCTGGCCATGTGCGGGGCGGCCTTTCGCGTGGGGGGGGGACCCAACGTCGCTGAACAAAGGGGGCGTTGGGGTGTCCGTAGGCTTTGTTTAAGGCGTGAAGCTAAAGGTCCGTACCAGTGGAGTCAAGGGGTACGGCACCAACTCACCCCGCGTGCGCGGACATCCGGACATGATGGACGGGTGATCGCCTACGTCGAAGAGGCGCGGCGGTACGACGCCTCCCGGGGCGGCGAGCCCCGGGCGCGGGCGGCGGCGCAGGCGCTGGAGAGGCTGCTGCCGCAGGACACCGGCACCCTCCTGGACCTCGCATGCGGGACCGGCATCGTGACCCGGAGGCTCCCGCGGCTCAGGCCCCGAGGGGTGCTCGTCACCACGGTCGACAGGAACGGCGCCTACTTCGTGCCGGGCAGCGATGTCGCCCGGGTCACGGCCCGGTTGCGGGACCAGTACCGGCTCCGGGTTCCCGACGGCCGCAGCCGGATGCTGGGCCGGGCGGCCCGCAACGGTATGCGGCCCGCCCACGAGACCGTCTTCCCCGGCACCGGCCAGGGCCGGAGCCCACGCCGGTGGCGGGAGGTCATCACGGCAGGCCGCATACCGTGGTGCCGGCATGCCGAGCCGTCACGGGTGGCCGAGGTGCTCGACGGCCTCGCGGCCCTGCGAGCAGGACACCCCCGCCCGGACCTGCTGTACCGGCTGGTGGCACTGCGCAAGGAGGGAACGCCCTGACGGCCTACGCCGGCGTCACCCCGGCCGGCGCCGCCGGCTCGCCTTCCCGCTGGGCGAACTGCGTCCGGTACAGCTCGGCGTAGCGTCCGCCGGTCGCCAACAGCTCCTCGTGCGTGCCGCGTTCGACGATCCGGCCGGACTCCACGACCAGGATCTGGTCGGCGGCCCGGACCGTGGACAGGCGGTGGGCGATCACCACGGCCGTGCGCCCCTCCAGGGCCTCGGTGAGGGCCTCCTGCACGGCCGCCTCGGAGGTGTTGTCCAGGTGGGCGGTGGCCTCGTCCAGGATGACCACGCGCTGGCGGGCCAGCAGCAGCCGGGCGATGGTCATCCGCTGGCGTTCGCCTCCGGAGAGACGGTAGCCGCGCTCGCCGACGACCGTGTCCAGACCGTCGGGCAGGGACCGTACGACGTCGGCCAGGCGGGCGCGGCCGAGGGCGTCCCAGAGCTCCTCGTCCGTGGCCTCGGGCCGGGCCAGGAGGAGGTTGGCGCGGACCGTGTCGTGGAAGAGGTGACCGTCCTGCGTGACCATGCCGAGGGTGCCGCGCAGCGAGGCGGCGGTCAGGTCGCGCACGTCGACGCCGCCGAGGCGGACGGCGCCCGCATCGACGTCGTACAGGCGCGGCAGCAGCTGGGCGATGGTGGACTTGCCGGCGCCGGAGGAGCCGACGAGGGCGACGGTCTGTCCGGGTTCGGCACGGAACGAGACGCCGTGCAGGACCTCGGTGCCGCCGCGGGTGTCGAGGGCGGCCACTTCCTCCAGGGAGGCCAGGGAGACCTGGTCGGCGGAGGGATAGGCGAAGCGTACGTCGTCGAACTCGACCGCCACCGGACCTTGCGGCACCTCCCGGGCGTCCGGCTTCTCCTCGATCAGCGGTTCGAGGTCCAGCACCTCGAAGACCCGCTCGAAGCTGACGAGCGCGCTCATCACCTCGACCCGGGCTCCGGCCAGCGCGGTGAGCGGGGCGTAGAGACGGGTGAGCAGCAGGGCGAGGGAGACGACCGCGCCGGCCTGCAGGGTGCCGTGCAGCGCGAACCAGCCGCCGAGGCCGTAGACGAGGGCCAGCGCGAGGGAGGAGACCAGGGTGAGGGAGGTGATGAACACCGACTGGGCGGTCGCGGTGCGCACCCCGATGTCCCGGACGCGCGCGGCGCGCGCCGTGAACTCCGCGGACTCCTCCTCGGGACGGCCGAACAGCTTGACGAGGGTGGCGCCGGGGGCGGAGAAGCGCTCGGTCATCCGGGTGCCCATGGCCGCGTTCAGCGTCGCAGCCTCCCGCTGCATCCGGGCCATCCGGGTGCCCATGCGGCGGGCCGGCAGCACGAACACCGGCAGCAGCACCAGCGCGAGCAGGGTGATCTGCCAGGACAGGGTCAGCATCACCGCGAGGGTGAGCAGCAGGGTGACCAGGTTGCTCACCACGCCGGACAGCGTGTTGGCGAAGGCTCGCTGCGCGCCGATCACGTCGTTGTTGAGACGGCTGACCAGCGCGCCCGTACGAGTCCGTGTGAAGAACGCGACGGGCATGCGCTGCACATGATCGAACACAGCCGTTCTGAGGTCGAGGATGAGTCCCTCCCCGAGCGTCGCCGACAGCCGCCGGCCGAGGATGCCCAGGCCCGCCTCCCCGAGGGCGACGAGCGCGATGAGCAGGGAGAGCCGGATCACCGTGGCGGAGTCGTGCCCCGCCACGATCGCGTCGACGACGCGACCGGCGAGCATCGGGGTGGCCACGGCGAGCAGGGCCGTCACCACCCCGAGCAGGACGAACCGGACGATGCCCGCGCGGTGCGGGCGGGCGAAGGCGGCGATACGGCGCAGCGTGGCGCGGGCGAACGGACGGCGCTCGTCCTGTGCGTTCATCACGCTGTGCAGCTGCATCCAGGCGGTGGTCTCCATACTCATGGGACAGAACGTAGGACCTCAAGCTTCATTGAGGTCAAGGTCCGCGTCTTTTCACCCTCACCGACGCCCGCCGCGCCTGCGTCCCCCTCGCCCGAGGACCCCGAGGCCCCGATGACCACAGCCTGTAAACCGCCGGCCCCGCGTCCGCCATCCGCCGTTGGGCCGGCACGGAAAACCTCTCCGGATGTGACTGCCGTCCTGCTTCCCCCACCACCCCGGGGACGACTCCCCCGTCGCGTCCCCGTCCGCCAGGTGCTGTGCCTGGTCCCGCTCCTGCTCGTCGCCGTGGTCGCCGTACGCAACCGCTCCCTGCTCGCCGAGGGCTTCGGCCAGCTGCGCACCGCCTCCTGGCCGTGGCTGCTCGCGGCGGTCGGCGCCACGTGCCTGACGTGGGTGGCCGCCGCGTTCACCCGGCAGGGCGCGGTGATACAGCCGCTGCCGAAGGGGCGCCTGCTGGCCACCCAGTTCGCGGCGGCCTCGGCCAACCATCTGCTGCCCACCGGGCTGGGCGCGGGCGCGGTGAACCTGCGCTTCATGACCGTGTGCGGGGTGCCGCTCGCCCGCTGCTCGGCCGCGCTCGCCCTGTATCTGCTGGCCGAGGCGGTGGGCCGGCTCGGTCTGCTCGTCGCGCTGCTGCTCGCCTTCCCCGACGCGCTGCGGCTCGGCCCGCTGCTGCCGGACGGTTCGCCCCTGCCGCTGCTGCTCGGTGCGGCGGGGGTGCTGGCGGTGGTCGCGGCCGTCGTGGCCCTGGTACGGCCGCTGCGCACGCATGTGTCGGGGTTCGTGCGGGACGCCCTCGGCGAGGCGCGCTCGGTGCACACCCGGCCGGCCCGCGCCCTGGCCCTGTGGGGCGGTTCGCTGGCCTTCCCGGCCCTGCAGGCCGCCGGGCTGGCCGCGGTCGGCCAGGCGCTCCGGCTGCCGGTGCCGGTGACGCACATGGCGCTGGCCTACCTCGCGGCGACCGTCGCGGTGGCGCTGGTGCCCACACCGGGCGGCCTCGGATCCGTGGAGGCGGCGCTGATCGTGGCGCTGGTCGCGGTGGGCGCCCCGGCCGCGGTGGCCACGGCGGTGGTCCTGGCCTACCGCATCATCACCGTGTGGGTCCCGCTGCTGCCCGGCGCGCTGACGCTGGGGGCGCTGGTCCGGCTCAAGGTCATCTGAGGCAGAGTGGCCCTCCCGACCAGAACGAGGAGGGCCACCCATGCCGGTCCGCGTGGAACGCACGGAGTACGTCACCACTGTCGTCCTCTCCCGGCCTCGGGCCCGCAACGCGGTGGACGGGCCGACGGCCGCCGAACTCGCCGCCGCATTCCGGGACTTCGAGTCGGACGAGCGTGCCCGGGTGGCGGTGCTGTGGGGCGAGGGCGGCACGTTCTGCGCGGGCGCGGACCTGAAGGCGATCGGCACCGGGCACGGCAACCGGGTGGCCGAGGACGGTGACGGACCGATGGGACCGACCCGGATGCGGCTCTCGAAGCCGGTGATCGCTGCCGTCGCCGGGCATGCGGTCGCGGGCGGTCTGGAGCTGGCCCTGTGGTGCGATCTGCGGGTCGCGGAGGAGGACGCCGTGTTCGGGGTGTTCTGCCGCCGCTGGGGAGTGCCGCTGATCGACGGCGGCACGGTACGGCTGCCCCGGCTGATCGGCACCAGCCGGGCCATGGACATGATCCTCACCGGGCGGCCGGTGCCGGCCCCCGAGGCGTACGAGATGGGCCTGGCCAACCGTGTGGTGCCCACCGGACGTGCCCGCGCCGAGGCCGAGGCGCTGGCGGCGGAGATCGCCCGCCACCCGCAGGCCTGCCTGCGCAGCGACCGCGCCTCGGTCCTCGACCAGGAGGGACTGGACGAGGAGTCGGCGTTGCGCGGTGAACTCCGGTACGGCATGGCGGTGCTGCCGCAGAGCACGGAGGGCGCCGCCCGGTTCGCCTCCGGGGCCGGGCGGCACGGGTCGTTCACGGATCTGTGAACCGCCCCCGGCCCATGGCCGTCCGGCGGTCTGCGCGACCTTGGGCGGCTCCCGTCGGCGACGCCGTGCGCGGCACCGGCCAGGGAGCCCGCTCGGCCGAGGGTCAGCCCACGCTCACCCGCACCTCGCCGCCCTTCGGATCGACCCGTTCCGTCCAGCCGGCGCTCAGTGTCATCGTGCGGTTCGGCAGCGCGGTCGCCCGTCCCTGCCGCTCGTGGTGCAGAAGGCGGCCGTCCTGGTGGACGCGGAGGACCGGGCGGGCCAGCGGGGCGCCGGTGCGCAGCACGTATCGGCCGGGCGGATCGGCCGCGGTGAGGCGGTTCGGGGCGATCCAGCGCAGCGGCGCCTCGACGGCGAGCGGCACTCCGGGTTCCGGCCAGGGGGCACCCGCCAGGAAGCCGAGGACGGCACCGGCCGCCCGGGCGCCCTCGCCGGCCGCCGTGCCGGCGCGCTCGACCGCGTGCAGGACGTTCCCGGCGGCGAAGACTCCGGGGCGCGAGGTGTGCAGGGCGCCGTCGACGGCGGGGCCGCGCGTGCCGGGGTCCAGCGCGAGGGCGCCGCGGCGGGCGAGTTCGTGCTCGGGGACGAAGTCTCCGGTGAACACCACGGTGTCGCAGGCCAGGACCGCCGTACGGCCGTCGCGGTGGCGGACGCGGACGCCGGACAGGCGGCCGTGACCGAGGAGTTCGCTCACCGTGGTGTGCGTCAGCAGCGGAATGCCGTGAAGCAGCCGCGCCGACCGGGCGCGGGCCCGGCCGGTCTGGGCCCGCTCGTGTTCCGTGACCAGGGCGACGACCGCGGCGCCGGCGGCGCGCACGGTGGCGGCCGCCGCGTACGAGACGTCCTCGGCGCCGACGACGACCGCGCGCGTGCCGATGCGCTGTCCGAACAGGTGGACCACCTGCTGGAGTTCCCCGGTCGTGTAGACGCCGGCGGGTCGGGTGCCGGGAACCAGCCGGGCGGTGCGCGGACGCTCCCGGGCCCCGGTGGCCAGCACGACGGCCCGCGCCTGGATCACCTCGGGTCCCCCCGGGCCGACGGCGATGAGCACGGGCCCGACCCAGGGCCTCCCGGCATCGGGTCCCGAACCGCCACCGGGGCCGACAGGAACTGCGCTCGCCCACGCACCCAGACCTGACCCCGCCTCGAACACCGGACCGGCACCGGAGTCGGCAGAGCCAGGGCCCGGCAACCCGCCCGCCCCACCTCCGGCACCGAACTCCGGAACACCTCCCCAGCCGGCATCCGCCGGCCCACCCACATCTGACCCCGCCTCGAACACCGGACCGCCACCGGAGTCGTCCAGGCCCGTGCCCGGTGGCCCGGACGGCCCTGTTCGGGGCGGGGTCGGCCGCCCGGGCCGGGCGGTTCCCGTCGGTGCCGGGGGGAAGCTCCCCGCCCCGCCCCGATCCGGAACGTCCGGGCCCGCATCGGACGCCCCTGCCACCAGGGCCGCTCCACCCGTCCCCGCCTCGAAGACTTCCCCGGCCAACGGCCCCGACCCGCACCCGGTCGTCGGCGACCCGGTCCACGCCCAGTCCAGGACCGTCACCCGGGTGCGGATCACCGCGCCCGCCCGTTCGGCGGCCCCGATCAGCAGGTGGGCGTATCCGGGGCCGGTCAGCGGGCGCGGCCACGTGCCGAAGCCGCCGTGTGCGCAGTGCCGCGGGACTCCACCCGCCTCGGCCTCCCGCTCCAGCACCTCCACGCGCCCCGCACCGGCGGCGGCCAGCCGTGCGGCGGCCGCGAGTCCGGCGGGGCCGGCACCGACGACGAGGACGTCGACACGGCGCGGGTTGGCCATGGGCGGGTTCGTCATGGCCGGCCCTTTCCGAAGGGCCCCCGGCGCACCTGGTTCCCGGCACCGCTCTCCGGGCGCACCGCCTCCCCCGCATGCAGCTCTCCTGGCGCCGCCTCGCCCCTGGCCGGCTCCCCTCCAGCCGGCTCCCCAGCACGCGGCTCCCGGCCCGTCCGCTCCCCTGCGGCCGGCCCCCGGGGTGATGATTCGCCCTCCGCAAGGCTTCGTTCGAACAACTCCCGTACCGTCGCCCCGCAGTAGAACCCCTGGCACCGGCCCGCCCTAGCCCGGGTGCGGCGGCGCAGGCCCTCGAGGCTGCGGGGCGGGACGGTACCGGCGAGGGCGTCGCGGATCTCTCCTCGCGAGACGCGCTCGCAGTGGCAGACCAGGGTGCCGTACTCGGGGTCGGCGGCGATGAGTTCGGGCCGCTGGTAGGGGCGCGGGAGGGCCTCACCGAGGTTGGGCATGGTCACCGGCTCCGGCTCCCGCACCGGGCCGAGGTCGAGCCCGGTGCCGGCCAGCAGGCCGGTGACGTGCGCGGCGATGGCCATCGAGGCGGTCAGGCCGGTGGACCGGATGCCGCCGACGGTGACGTACGCCTGCTCGCGGTGGGCGGCGATGCGGTAGTCCTCCTGTCCGGTGGCCGCGCGGAGCCCGGCGTAGACGGCGGTGACCTCCTCGTCGAGGAGGGCGGGCAGGATACGGCCGCCCTTGTCCCTGAGTCCGGCGAGGCCATCGGCGGTGGAGCCGGTGGCCCGCTTGTCGTCCAGGTCCTCGGCGGTGGGCCCGAGCAGCACGTTGCCGTAGACGGTGGGCGCGACCAGGACGCCCTTGCCGAGCGCGGTCGGGACGGGCAGGAGGATGTGCCGGACGAGCGGTCGGGCGAGCTTGTCGTACACGAGGAGCTGGCCGCGGCGCGGGGTGACGGTGAAGTCCTCGTGGCCGAACAGCCGGTCGACGGTGTCGGCGTGCAGTCCGGCCGCGTTGACCAAGTGGCGGGCGCGCAGCGGGCCGCGCGAGGTGAGCAGCCGGTGACCGTCGCCGTGACTCGCCTGCCGCACCGCGGTGTTCAGGTGCAGGTCCACCCCCGCGCGGACCGCCTGGGTGGCGTACGCCAGGGTCGTCGTCCAGGGGCAGACGATGCTCTCGCCGGGCACATGCAGGGCGCCCAGAGCTCCGGGGCCGAGATGGGGCTCGCGGGCGTACAGCTCGGCGGCGCCGAGCAGGCGGGTCTCGTGGTAGCCGTTGCGCCCGGCCTTCTCCGCGAGCCGGGGCAGGGTGGCCCGTTGCTCCTCGTCCCAGGCGACCAGCAGGGCGCCGACGCGCTCGACGGGGATGCCGGACTCGGCCGCGTAGGCGCCGAGGCGCGCGTAGCCCTCGCGGACCAGCCGGGCCTCCAGGGTTCCCGGGGCCGCGTCGAAACCGGTGTGCAGGATCGCGGTGTTGGCCTTCGAGGTGCCCTGGCCGACGTCGTCCTGGGCCTCGACCAGAGCGACGCTCAGCCGGGGCCGGCGGGCGAGTTCGCGGGCGACAGCGCAGCCCACGACGCCGGCACCGACGATCACGACGTCGTACGTCCGGGTGGGCAGCGGGTCCTGGGCGGTGACGGTCATGCGCCGAGCAGGGCGGTCACGGCGGTACGGAAGCGGGCGCGGCGCTCAGCGGCCTGGTCGGCGGTGATGCGGGGTTCGTACACGGCGGCGGGCTTCCCGTCGGGCAGGGCCTGTTCGACGCCCAGGGTACGGTCCGCGCCGAGCCAGGCGAGGGCGGCGGCGCCGAGGGCGGTCGCGTCGGGCAGCGCGGACACCTCGACGGGCCGTTGCAGCAGGTCGGCCTGGGTCTGCATGAGCAGCGCCGAACGGGTCAGACCGCCGTCGACCCGGAGCCGGTCCAGCGGGGCCCCCAGGTCGGCGGCGGCCGCGTCGGCCAGTTCGGCGACCTGGGCGGCGATGCCCTCGCACAGGGCGCGCACCAGGTGGCCGGGGCCGGTGTCGAGGCCGAGTCCGGTGAGCGAGCCGCGCAGGTCGCCGCGCCACCAGGGTGCGGCGAGTCCGGCGAGGGCGGGCACGAAGGTGACGCCGCCGCTGTCGGGGACGGCGCCGCCGACCGGGTCGAGGTCGGCGGCGCAGGAGATGACCCCGAGGTCGCTGAGCCAGCGGACGGCGGAGGCGGCGGTGTAGACCTGCCCGTCCAGGCAGTAGCCGGTGGTTCCGGCGAGCCGCCAGGCCACACAGCTGACCAGGCCCGAGCCGCCGCGCCGGGGGCGGTCGCCGGTGTGCGCGAGCAGGAACGCGCCGGTGCCGTAGGTGCACTTGGCGGCGCCGGGGGCGGTGATGCGGTGGGCGAGCAGGGCGGCCTGCTGGTCGACGATCACTCCGGTGAGGGGGATCTCGCGGCCGAACACCGTGGTGGTGCCGACCGGTGCGGCCGCATCGGTCACCTCGGGGAGGCGTTCGCCGGCGAGGCCGTAGAGTTCGAGCGCGCGCGAGGACCACTCGACGCGGTCCAGGTCGAGGAGCTGGGTGCGGCCGGCGGTGGCGGCGTCGGTGGCGAAGGCGCCGGTGAGGCGGTGGACCAGCCATGCGTCGGAGGTGGTGACGACTCCCTCGTGGGTGAGGTTGCGGCGGATCCAGGCCATTTTGGGCGCGGCGAAGTACGGGTCGAGGGGCAGTCCGGTCAGATGCCGCAACTCCTCGGCGTGGCCGGTGAGTTCGGCGCACACGGTCTCGGCGCGGCGGTCCTGCCACACCAGCGCGTCGGTGAGCGGGCGGCCGTCGGCGGGGTCCCAGGCGAGGACGGTCTCGCCCTGGTTGGCCAGACCGAGGGCCACGACGTCCTCGCCCGCCTCGGCGAGCGCCTGCCGTCCCGCGTCGACCACGGAGCCGTAGATCTCGGCCGGGTCCGCCTCGACCTGCCCGCCGGACAGGTACCGGGGGCGGACCTCGGCGAACCCGGAGCCGAGCACGCCGCGTTCGGGGCACACCACCAGGGCCTTGGTGCCGGACGTGCCCTGGTCGACGGCGAGCACCGGATGCGTCATCGCGTCCTCTCCCGCTCCGCATCGAAGATCACCGCGCCAGCCTGCCGCCGCGACGGGACGGCGTCAAGGGCCGTCCGAGTTCAACTCCCCTGGTAGCTATTTGAGTTGGCAACAATGGCGAGGCGGAACCCACGCCTCTATAGTGACCGCCGACCAGCGCGCACCACCTCGATCGCTGCCCGACAGGAGGGCTGTTGTCACGCCACACCGCGAGCTCGCCCGTGCGCCGGCGGCCCGGGACCGACGGCTGATGGCCAGAGAAGGACCCCGTCCCTCCTACGACCCCGCCGGCCCCGACCTCGCCCTGCGCGGCGCGCTCCAGGATCTGCGTACCGGCCGCTGGATGGCCATGCGCGCGCTGCTCGCCGACACCACCGACGGGTGGCAGTGGACCCGGCGCACCCAGGTCCTCGCGGCGGCCGCCGCCGGAACCGACGTGGTGCGCGCCTGGCTCGCGGAGGAGCCGGACAGCGTGCACGCCGCGGTGATGCGGGCGAGGGTCGCGGTGGAGCGGGCGCTGCGGGCCCGGCGCGAGGGGCACCGCCGTACCCACGAGTTGTGGATCGAGGCGTGGGACGCCGCCCAGTCCGCCACCCGTCTCACCCCGGAGGACCCCGTGCCGTGGGTGTGCCTGCTGGCCCTGGCCCAGCTGGACCCGGAGCAGCGCTGGGAGGAGCACCGGTCGCCCGCGCCCGAGGCGATGCTGCCGCCGGGGCCCTGGGGGCTGCTGGCGGAGGCCGGCAAGCGTGACCCGTACAACCGTGAGGCCCACCACCGGATGCTGCAGTTCCTGTACGCGCGCGGCGGTTCGGGCCGGCTCGCCGAGGCCGCGGGCTATGCCCAGTGGGCGGCCGGGCAGGCCCCGCCCGGCTCCGCTCTGCATGTCCTGCCACTGTACGTGCGGGTCGAACGCTACCGGCGCGAGCGCGGACACGACGCGGCGCTCGACCTGCACTGGGTGGCGGAGGACGCGGCCCGCGAGGCACGGCGCGCCCTGCGCTCCTGGTTCGATCACACCCAGTGCGCCGAACGCTCGCTGCTGGACCTCAACCATCTGGCCCACGCCCTGTGGGGCTCGCTGCAGTTCCCCGACGCGGCACGGGTGTTCGACGCCATCGGCCCGTACTTCACACCCCCGCCCTGGATGTACCGCACCCCCGACCGCGACCGCGCCGTGGAGGTCTTCAGCCAGGCCCGCGAGCGCTCCCGGACGGCCGCGCACGACTCCCGCACCTGACCGTCCCCTGTCCGCCCCCGACCCGCCGGCCCCCGCGCGTCCCTGTCCTCGCCCCTCTTGACCCGGAGGTTCCCCCCGCATGTCCCCCACTCCCGATCCCGCACCCTCGCCCGGACTGCCCCAGCAGGACGAGGAGCAGCGGCTGCGCGAACTCGGCTACCGGCCGGTGCTGGCCCGGCGCATGGGCGGCTTCGGCAACTTCGCGATCAGCTTCTCGGTGATCTCGGTCCTGTCCGGCTGCATGACCCTGTACGGCTTCGGCCTGAGCACCGGCGGCCCCGCCGTGATGCTGTGGGGCTGGGCGGGCGTCGGCCTGTTCGTGCTGTGCGTCGGCCTCGCGCTCGCGGAGGTCACCAGCGCCTACCCCACCTCGGGCGCCCTGTACTACATGGCGGACCGGCTCGGTGGGCGGCGCTGGGGCTGGTACACCGGCTGGCTGAATCTGCTCGGCCTGCTCGGCGCGATCGCCGGCATCGACTACGGCGCGGCCCTGTTCACCGGTGCCTTCGCCAACCTGCAGTGGGGCTTCGAGCCGACGCCCGGCAGGACCATGCTGATCTTCTGCGCCGTCCTGCTGCTCCACGCGGTGCTGAACCTGTTCGGCGTCCGCCTGGTCAGCCTGCTCAACTCGGTCAGCGTGTGGTGGCATCTGGCCGGCGTGGCCCTCATCGTCGGGGCGCTGGCGATCGTCCCGGAGCACCACGAGTCGGCGTCCTTCGTGTTCACCAAGTTCGTCGACGACACCGGCTGGCACAACCCGCTGTACGTGGCGGCGATCGGGCTGCTGCTCGCCCAGTACACGTTCTCCGGCTACGACGCCTCCGCCCATCTGTCCGAGGAGACGTCGCAGGCCTCGGTGTCGGCGGCGCGCGGCATCGTGCGGTCCATCTGGGTGTCCTGGATCGCCGGCTTCGTCCTGCTCGCCGGGCTGACCTTCGCCATCCAGGACTACGACGCCACGCGCACCACCGCCACCGGGGTGCCGCCCGCGCAGATCCTGCTCGACGGCCTCGGCACCGGCGGCGCCGGCGCGCTGCTCCTGGTCGTGATCATCGCGCAGTTGTTCTGCGGCAACGCCGAGGTCGCCGCGGCCAGCCGGATGGTGTTCGCGTTCAGCCGCGACGGGGCGCTGCCCGGTTCGCACCTGTGGCGCAAGGTGAGCGGCCGTACCCAGACACCGGTGGCCGCCGTGTGGCTGGCGGTGGTCGTCGCGGGCCTGCTCGCCCTGCCGTCGCTGTACTCGACGACGGCGTACAACGCGGTGACCGCCATCAATGTCATCGGCATCACCCCCGCGTACGCCATCCCCGTGCTGCTGCGGCTGCGCGCGGGCGACCGTTTCCGGCCGGGGCCGTGGCATCTGGGCCGCTGGAGCCGGCCGATCGGCTGGATCGCGGTGGTCTGGGTGGCCTGTGTGACCGTGCTCTTCTGCCTCCCGCAGGCCTCGCCGGTCACCGTCGACACGATGAACTACGCCTCGGTGGCGCTCGCCGCCGTGCTCGTCCTCGCGACCATCTGGTGGTACATCGCCCGCCGCTCGTACGGCACGCCCAGCGCCGCGGCGTACGGCAGCGACCGCGACCAGGCCGAACTGGCGGAGGGCATCGTCTGAGCATCTCGCCCCGGGCGCCGGCTCGGGGCCCCGGTCCGGGTGCGAACTGGCGTTCCGGATACGGCAGGATGAACGATCGCGCCGGTCACCGGAGTTCCTCCGGCCGGCGCGATCGCACTTCCCGCACATCGAGCAGGTGACAACGTGACGAGACTTCGCAACTCCGCAGCAGGCGCGTGCTCCGGAGGTGACCGGTGAACCGGGCACTGACCCTGGACGACCTCGTGCTCGCCGGCATCTCCCTCGCCGCGGGCCTGCTGCTCGCCTTCTTCTCGCGCACCCTGCTGCGCTGGCTCGCCAAGCACGCCAAGCGGACCCGCTGGAGCGGCGACGACGTCATCGTGGACGCGCTGCGCTCGGTCGTCCCCTGGGCGGCGATCGCGGGCGGTGCATCGGCGGGGGCGGCGGTGCTGCCGCTGACCCGGACCGTCCAGCACCACGTCGACCAGGCCCTCGAGGTGTGGCTGATCTTCGTGGTGACGCTGTCCGCGGCCCGGGTGATCGCCGGCCTCGTCCGCACGGTGACCCAGTCCCGCTCGGGCGTGGCGGGCTCGGCGACCATCTTCGTCAACATCACCCGCGTCCTGGTCCTGGCCATCGGCTTCCTGGTGGTCCTGCAGACCCTCGGCATCTCCATCGCGCCCCTGCTGACCGCCCTGGGCGTCGGCG
Organism: Streptomyces sp. NPDC046759; assembly: GCF_040645475.1. Lineage (NCBI taxonomy): Bacteria > Bacillati > Actinomycetota > Actinomycetes > Kitasatosporales > Streptomycetaceae > Streptomyces > Streptomyces sp. NPDC046759. The sequence goes on from NZ_JBEYYJ010000001.1 coordinate 236,523, forward strand.
GTCTGGCGGTCGCCCTCGCCCTCCAGGACACCCTCGCCAACCTCTTCGCGGGCATCCACATCCTCGCCTCCAAGACGGTCCAGCCGGGCGACTACATCCGCCTCAGCAGCGGGGAGGAGGGCTACGTCGTCGACATCAACTGGCGTCAGACGACGGTCCGCCAACTGTCCAACAACCTGGTGGTCATCCCCAACGGCCAGCTCGCCAAGGCCAACATGACCAACTACACGCACCCCGAGCAACGGCTGACGGTGCTGGTGCAGGCCGCCGTCGGCTACGACTGCGACCTGGAGCACGTGGAGCGGGTGACGGCGCAGGTCGTGACGGAGGTCATGCAGGAGGTCGAGGGCGCCCTCCCGGACCACGAGCCCGCCGTCCGCTTCCACACCTTCGGCGACTCCCGCATCGGCTTCACGGTGATCCTCGGGGTCGGCGAGTTCAGCGACCAGTACCGCATCAAGCACGAGTTCATCAAACGCCTCCACCGCCGCTACCGCGCGGAGGGCATCAGCATCCCGGCCCCCACCCGCACGGTGACGCTGCAGCAGGGATCGGTGGTCATTCCGCAGCAGCGCAGCGGGGACGAGTGGGCGCCGGGGGCCTCCCGGGGTGACTAGTGCTGTGACCGGAAAGGTTTGCCGGTGAACCTTTCCGGTCACGGCACCGGCGCCGCCGTGGGCGCGTGGGCCGACCGGGGGGAATGGTCTGGGGACGACGGGGCACATGGGCCGGTGTACAACGCATGTGAACGGTGACCACAAGGAGGCCTGTGATGCTCATGGCACACCCCGCCGTGCTGAAGAACCTGATCGAGCAGTACGAGACGCTGCGGGTCCTGCACGCGGACGAGGGTCATGAGGAGGTGCGCCAGCGCATGGACGACATCGCCTACACGCTGTGCGTGGCGACCGGTACCGCCGATGTCGACGCCGCCCTCATCGCGGCCCGGCACCGCCTGCCCGGTGCCCGCGTGGAGGACGACTCCCTCCTGGCCACCTGACCGCTCCCCCGGCCGGTCACCGACATGAAGTGGAGCAGGCGTGCCATAAGTCACTTTGCCCGGCATATGCCGTTATGCTGTCTTTCGTGCCCCGGACTGGGTGGATGTGGCCTCGTCGTCCGCTCCGCAGGCGGTGGAATGTCGCCCTGCTCTCGCCACTGATTCTGACTGTGGTCATCACGAGCCTGGCGTTCTCCACTCCTAGAAATTTCGCTTTCAGCCGTCTTCTGACCGCTGTGCCCGCTCTCGCGGCGTCCGTCTGGCCTGTGCTGCCGACGGTCCTGCTGGGTGTGGCATGCGTGGCGATCATGGTCGGACTGAGCCTTGTCTACCCCGATCTGGGCACCTGGTTCACGGTGGGCGCCATCGGCGCGGTCACGGTGGCGGCCGCGTACGCGTGTCAGGTCCGCATCCAGCGGGAGCAGGCGTTCTTCCAGCTCCGCCTCGTCGCCGACGCGGCACAGAAAGTGCTCCTGCGGCCCCTGCCTCGCCGGGTCGGCCGCATCGAGATCGAGTCGATGTACCTCGCGGCCGCCGCGCAGGCCCGCATCGGCGGGGACTTCTACGAAGCCGTCGTCACGCCCTTCGGCGTGCGCCTGATCATCGGCGATGTCCGTGGCAAGGGACTACCCGCCGTGGGAGCGGCCGCGGCAGTGGTCAACTGCTTCCGGGAGGCGGCGTACGACGAGCCGACGCTGGAGGAGATCGTCACCCGCCTGGAGGCCAGCAGCACCCGGCACAGCTGTACGCTCGCGGCCGAGGACCTGCTGGAGCAGTTCACCACCGTGGTGCTCGCCGAGTTCCCGCACCAAGGCGACTGCATCAGGGTCCTGAACTGCGGGCATCCTCCCCCACTGCTCCTGCATCAGGGCAAGCTCCACGTCGTGGAGCCCACATCCGCCTCGCCGATGCTCAACCTCGCGGCACTCATCGGCACCCGCTACACCATCGACACGATCGACTGCGCCCCCGGTGACCAGCTGCTTTTCTACACCGACGGGGTCATCGAGAGCCGCAACAGCGAGGGAGAGTTCTTTCCCCTGCAGGACTGGATGAGCCGCCAGACGACCTCAGCCGGGCCCGGGGCGCTGCTCGACACGCTCCACCGGGACCTCCTCCACCACAGCGGCGGCGGCCTCAACGACGACGTCGCAGCCCTCGCCGTCCGCGTCCGCGACAGCTCATAGGGGCCGGGCCCCGAGGGCACCGGATGCGGGACGCCCGCCGTGGTCGTCGACGGGTGTCCCGCTGCGAGGCGGCAGTGCCCACCGCGTTCTCCGTGTCCCCACCGCGTTCCCCGTGTCCGCCTGGACCGCCCTAGGGGTTCTTCATGGGTTCGTTCCCCTGGACGACGCACAGGGCCCAGATGATGAACCCGGACAGCGCGATCATCACCACGGACCACACCGGGTAGTACGGCAGGGAGAGGAAGTTGGCGATGATCACCAGCCCGGCGATGGCCACGCCGGCGACGCGGGCCCACATCGACGGCGTGAACAGGCCGAAGCTGACGATCACGGCGATCGCCCCCAGGATCAGGTGGATCCAGCCCCACCCGGTGAGGTTGAACTTGAAGACGTAGTTGGGCGTCGTCACGAAGACGTTGTCCTGGGCGATCGCCATGATGCCGCGGAACACGCCGAGCAGACCGGCGATCATCAGCATGACGCCGGCGAAGGAGGTCAGGCCGCCCGCCCATGCCTGCCTGGTGCTGCGGGTCTGGGCGTGAGTGGAGGGCGTCGTGGACATAGGTGGCCTCGATTCGTCTCGTGGGCGCGCTCAGCGCCCGGTGGAGGTGGGCACGGTGCCGGAACGCCGGGTGTCCGCCGCGCTCCTGGCCTGCCCGGTCTCGCTGAGGACCAGCTCCTTCGCCCTGCGGAACTCGTCGTCGGTGATCTCACCGCGCGAGCGCATGGCGGAGAGCTTGGCGAGCTCGTCGGCGCTGCTGGTGCCGGTCGTGCCCTGCGCGGTCTGCCGGACGTAGGAGTCGAAGGCCTCCTGCTGGGCGCGCGCCTGGTCCATCTCGCGCTGTCCCATGCCCTTGCCGCGGGCGATCAGGTAGACGAAGACGCCCAGGAAGGGCAGCACGACCACGAAGACCGTCCAGCCGGCCTTGCCCCAGCCGCTCAGGCCGTCGTCGCGGAAGATGTCGACGATGACCCGGAACAGCAGGACGAACCACATGATCCACAGGAAGAACACCAGCATGCTCCAGAAGACACCCAGCACCGGGTAGTCGTACGCGAGGTAGGTCTGCGCGCTCATGTCTCTCCTCCGTCCGCGGCGCCGGCCCCGCCGGGGTGACCGAGCCGGTCTTGGCCGTTCTCACCATGCACACGGTGAGCCAGGAGCGTCCTCACCCGAGACGGGTGATCGTGTGCCCGCCGCGATCAGTCCGTGGGGCCGGGTGCGCCCGGCACCGTGCCGCTCCGGCGCAGCGCGGCCCGCCAGGTGAAGGCGGCCGCCAGCTCGGCCAGACCCAGCAGCACGAGCCACAGCCCGAGCAGCCGGGTCAGCGCCAGCGCCGATTGCGCGGGCAGCACCAGCACCACGATCCCGGCGACGACGCCGAGCAGCGCGGCGCCCACGAGGACACCGCGATGCGGCAGGTCCCGGGCGGCGATCGCCGTGAACAGAGTGAGGACGCCGGACACCAGCCAGACGAGCCCGACGACCAGCGACAGCGCGGTGATGGTCTGCAGCGGATGGCGCAGGCAGAGCACGCCGGCCAGGATGTACAGCACCGCGATCAGCACGTCGGCGAGCCGTTCGCCGTGGTCCCGGGCGAATGCCGTCACGAACCGGATCGCGCCGGTGACCAGCAGGTAGAGGCCGATGACGACGGCCAGGACGTGCAGCGTCTCGTCCGGCCAGACGAGGATCAGGACGCCCGCCACGAGCGTCACGATCGCCGAACCCAGGATCCAGGTCCAGGAACGGGCCAGCGCCGTCATGGCGTCTGCGGGGCCCGTGGCCACCCCGCCGGGCGCATACGACGCTCCGGTCCGCGGCGCCTGTCCACGCGGTTCGGTCATGGCTCCTCCTCGCGTGATCGGAACAGGCCGCTCACCGGGCCCCCGGCGGGGCGGCCCGCGACCCCTCGCGTCCACAGCCTCCCCGGACAGCCACCGGGCCGGATCACCCGCCGCGGGTGATCCCTCCGCCCGGGCCGGACGGTGGGCTGGGGGGACCGGTGGACGGCCCGTGCTCCCCGGCCCCGCAGCTGCCCCGGCCCCGCAGCTCCCCGGCCCGCTGCTCGCGGCCCCTGACAGCGCCGGACCGGGCGGCGCGGGCGGGCCGCAGGACCAGGAAGGTGGATCATGAGCGCACCGCGTGCCGTCACCGTCACTTCGTCCCTGGCCGACCGCGCGGCCCACGGCCGGAACGCCCGTCGTCGCGCTCCCCGCTCGGGCCACGGCGAGTTCGCGGCCGGACCGGACCGGCCCGACGTGGTCGATGTGCTGGAGCGTCAGTCGGCCGGCCGCCTGCCGGAGTTGGTCCCGATCCGCTACGGCCGCATGCTGGGATCCCCCTTCCGCTTCTACCGTGGCGCGGCGGCGGTCATGGCGACGGACCTGGGGGCGCTGCCCGAGACCGGACTGCGGGTCCAGTTGTGCGGGGACGCCCATCTGCTGAACTTCGGGCTGCTGGGTTCGCCGGAACGGCATCTGGTCTTCGACATCAACGACTTCGACGAGACGTTCCCGGGCCCGTTCGAATGGGACGTCAAGCGGCTGGCGGCCAGCTTCGCCGTCGCGGGACGTGCCAACGGCTTCACGGAGAAGGAGCAGAACGACGCGGTGCGCACCTGCGTGCGGGCCTACCGGGAGCGGATGCGGCAGTTCGCCGGCATGCGCACCCTCGACATCTGGTACGCCCGGGAGGGCGCCGACCGGATGCGCGAACTGCTGGCCTCCGCGACGAACCGGGAGGCCGGGCGCCGTACCGCGAAGGCGGCCACGCGCGCCCGGGCCCGGACGCACATGCGGGCCTTCGCCGAGCTCACCCGGCTCACGCCCGAGGGCCGGCGGATCGCGGCGGATCCGCCGCTGATCACCCCGCTGCGGGACCTGCGCGGCGGGCCCGCCCGCGAGGAGGAGGACAAGGAGCTCCCCACGCTGCTGGAGGCCTACGCGCGCACCCTGTCCGCGGACCGCCGGCACCTGCTGCGCCGCTTCCGGCTGGTGGACGTCGCCCGGAAGGTGGTCGGGATCGGCAGCGTCGGCACCCGGTGCTGGATCCTGCTCCTGCTCGGCCGGGACGACGACGATCCGCTGCTGCTGCAGGCCAAGGAGGCGCGGGAGTCGGTGCTCGCACCGCACACGGGCGGTGAACGGTACGACAACCAGGGCCGCAGGGTGGTGGCCGGGCAGCGGCTCATGCAGGCGGCCGGCGACATCTTCCTGGGGTGGACGCACCTCGTGGGCCTCGACGGGCGCGGACGGGACTTCTACGTACGGCAGTTGTGGGACTGGAAGGGCACCGTCCGGCCGGAGACCTGGGACCCGGATCTGCTGCGGCTGTCCGGCCAGGTGTGCGGGACGTCCCTGGCGCGGGCCCACGCCCGCTCCGGCGATCCCGTCGCCATCTCCGCCTACCTCGGGGGCGGGGACCGCTTCGACCGGGCGCTGACCCGGTTCGCGCAGGCCTACGCCGACCGCAACGAGCGGGACTTCGAGGCGCTGGGCGAGGCCGCGCGCTCGGGCCGGATCGTGGCGGCCGGTCTGTGAGTGAGGTGCTGTGCGGACTGCGGGTGCCACCCCGCCCGCCGGTGCCGTGCGTTGGATGCCGTGGCTGCCGGTGCCGCACCCTCAGGCTTCCGCTCCGGTCACTCCGGCAGCTGCCGCATCTCCACGACTCGCAGGCCCAGCGACTGGCAGCGGTGCAGCAGCCCGTACAGGTGCGCCTCGTCGATGACACGGCCGAACAGCACCGTCTGACCGGACATCCTGACGTGATCCAGCTCCGGGAAGGCCTTCGTGAGGGTCTCCGACATGTGTCCATCGACGCGGATCTCATAGCGCATGGGCCGTCTCCCGGCGCGGGCCTGCTGCGGTCTTCCCTGCGATCCTGCTCCACCCGTCCGCCCGGGGCCTCACCCGGCACAGGTGAACCGGTGGCCGCCGCTCAGTGGGCCAGGGCGATCTTGAAGGAGATGATCGCCAGGCCGAGCAGCAGATTGACCGCCGCCGTGCCCGCCACCAGCCGCCGCGACGCCCCGGCCTGCCGGGCTCCGGCCGCGGACCAGCCCACCTGGCCGGCCACGGCGACGGCGACGGCGACCGCGAGCCAGATCGCGCCGCCGACGTCCAGGCCGAGCAACGGGCTGACGGCGACGGCGAGGGCCGGCGGGACGGCCGCCTCGACGATCGGCCACTCCTCGCGGCACAGCCGCAGCACGGTCGGCCGGTCCGGGGCCCGCTGCGCGAGACGGGCTCCGAACAGCTGGGCGTGGACGTGCCCGACCCAGAAGACGAGGCCGGTGAGCACGAGCAGCAGCACCAGTTCCAGCCGGGGGAACTCCCCCAGGCCGCCGGCGCCGATCACCACCGACGCCGCCAGCATCGATCCGTACACGGCCCCCGTGTAGTCGGCGTGGGCGCGGCGCTCGGCACGGCGTTCGCGTGCAGGGGCGCCGCCGGCCGAGAACACGGACACGGCCTTCACGCTCACTCCAGGGCGCCGGCCATGCCGGCCGGTGTGCCGCCCTGCGACGGTTGCGGGCGGCGGGCCGGCGCGGTCGGCAGGTGCCGGGTGACGAGGAGGCTCGCAAGGGTGATGCCGCCGGTGGCGAGGATCGCCGCCTTCAGGCCGTCGAGCTGTGCCGAGGCGTACGAGTCCGTGAGGGCGTCGGCCTCGGACGGCGGCAGCCCGGCCTGCTGGGCGGCCGTACGCACCTGATCGGTGGGCACGAAGCTGACCCCCGCCTGCAGCCGGACGCTGGTCTGCTGCCGGGCCCGGTCCGACAGCTGGGGGTGGCTCTCGACGTCCGCGGTGAAGGCGTGTACCAGTGCGCCGATGAGGATCGAGCCGATGAGCGCCGTGCCCAGCGCCGAGCCGAGGTTCTGCGCCGTGAACTGCAGGCCGCCGACCTCACTGCGTTCCGCCTCGCCGACGCTGGACTGGACGACGTTGCCCAGCTGGGAGGCGAGCAGCCCCATGCCGATGCCGAGCACCGCCATGGCGCCGGCGAACTGGGCATCGTCGATCCGCGGCTCGATGGTGGCGAGCAGCCACACGATGGCCGCGGCCAGCGTCAGCAGGCCCAGCCGGACGACCCGGCGCGGCCCCAGGGTGCGGCCGAGCCGGGTGGCACCGAGGGAGGTGACGAGCATCGTGACGGACACCGGCAGCAGCCGCAGCCCCGTCTGGAAGGCGTCGAAGCCCTGTACCACCTGCAGGTACAGCGGAATGGTGAAGAACAGTCCCAGCAAGATCAGGTTCTGGCTCAGCAGGGTGAGCAGACCGCAGCGCAGCGGCGGCAGGCCGAACAGGGAGAGGTGCACCAGGGGGTCGGCGCCGGCTTCCTCACGCCTGCGGTCCCAGCGCACGAAGAGGGCCAACACGGCGATCCCCGCGCCGATGACGAAGAGGGTGGGTGCGAAGCCGAAGACGGTGAAGGGCGGATTGCGCGGTTGTACCCAGCCCCAGGTGCTGCTCTGCAGCACGCCGAGCACGCCCAGACCCAGTCCGGCCGCCGACAGGACCGCACCGACCACGTCCAGCCGGGGCGGCGGTCCGGTCCGCGCGGCCTCCTTGACCACCCGGTGGCACAGCAGGATGACGACGACGACCACGACCTCGCCCGCGAAGACGAGCCGCCAGGTCAGATAGGTCGTCACCCAGCCGCCCAGGAGCGGGCCCACCGCGATGCCGGCCCCCGCGAGCCCGCCGATCACGCCGTAGGCGACGGCCCGTTCCCTGCCGTGGTAGGACTCGGCGACCAGGGCCGCCATGGCGGGCAGCACCATCGCGGCACCGAGCCCCTCGATCACCGACCAGCCCAGGGCGAGCACCCACAGGGTGGGCGCCAGGGCGGTGAGGGCCGAACCGGTGCCGTAGACGATCAGTCCGAGCAGGAACAGACGGCGGCGGCCGTGGATGTCGCCGAGCCTGCCACCGATGATCATGAATGCGGCCATGACCAGCGCATACAGCGTGATGACCGCCTGGATGGCGGTGACCTCGGTGTGGAAGTCCTCGACCAGTCGGCTGATGGAGACGTTCATGACCGACGTGTCCAGGACCATCAGGAACTGGGCCGTCCCGAGCACCATCAGAGTGCGCCAGTGTCCCACGGTGTCCACCACCCAGCCGAGTCTTCCCGGGCGCTCGCGCCGCCCCGTGGGCGGCGGCCGCGCTCCGGCCGCCGCCACCCTCATCGGAGCGCCGGGCGCCAGGTGCGCGCCTCACCCGTCATGGGCGAACCGCCCGGCGGGGTGTCAGATCAGCCCGTGCTCGCGGGCCCTGCGCACCGCCTGCGCACGGCCGTTCACACCGAGTTTGCGGTAGGCGCTCTTGAGGTGGGTCTTCACCGTGTTGACGGAAACGTACAGGTCGGTGGCGATCTCCTCGGTGGACATCATCTCGGCCAGCTTGCCCACGATCTCGCGCTCGCGTGCACTGAGCTCGTCGACGACCAGGGACGGGGGGACGTCGGCCGCGTCCGGGGCGCCGTTCGAGACGCCGCCGCCCGGCCTGAGCCAGCCCGCGGCCAGACCCTGCAGGGGCGGTGTCTCCAGCAGGCGCCGGATACGCGGTCCGGCTTCGAGGAACGGCCGCCTGAGCCGCTCCCGCCGGGCCTCCAGCAGGGCGCGGGCGAGCAGCTTGCGAGCGGCGGCGACGTCGGTCTCCTGGGCGGCCGCGGCGCGCACCAGGGCGGCTCTGACGGTCGCCCGCGGGCCGCTGCGGCCCCCGTTCGGCATGTGGTCGAGCAGGTCGATCGCCGCTTCCCGGTTCCCGGCGGCGAACCGGGCCCAGGCCGTCTCCGCCGCGCACGCGGGCTCACCGTCGCACGGGACGTCGTCCAGCACCTTCAGGGCGCTGTCGGCGCGGCCCTCGGCCAGATGGGCCGCGGAGACGACGAGCGCCGTCTGGGTCTCGGCCCACGGAGAGGACACGAGGGCCGGTACGTCTAGGCCGGCCGCCGCCTCGGCGGCGGCTCGTGGCTCACCCCGTGACAGCAGCAGTCCCGCCGTGGCGAGGGAGCGTCCGGCCGCCGTCACCGGATCGCGTACGGCTCCCAGGCCGGCCGCCCCGTCCAACAGGGCCTCGGCCTCCCGGAGTTCGCCGCGGTCGACCGCGACGGCCGCCAGCACCAGCTGCCCGAGGACCGAGCCGCAGGAGCGGGGACCGCCCAGGCCGAACCTCTCCGTCTCCCGCAGGGCCGCCAGCGCCTTGCGTTCCGCCCGGCAGAGCCAGCCGTTCAGGTAGTCGATCAGCGCCAGCTGTCCGAGCGAGTCCTCCCGGGGCAGCGCCGTCGCGACCTCGCTCGGATATCCCGCCACCTCGTTCAGGGCGGCGCGCGCGTCGTCGAAGCGCCCGGCCCAGAGCCGGGCCGAGCCCAGGTGGGTCAGCAGCAGGGCGGTGAACTCGGGGTGCCTGGCCAGCAGGTTGGCGGGGACCTCGCCACGCACTTCCTCCGCCGTCGCCATGGCCTGCTCGGCCATGGCGGGCGAACCGGTCAGCCTGGCCGCCAGGGATTCCAGCAGCACACAGCTCAGCCGGCCCGCGGGGTCGGGCTCCTGGGAGGCCAGGCGGTCCTCGGCCCGGCGCAGATGGGCCAGGCCGCCCGAGACGTCGTACTCGGACAGGTCACGCGCGGCGCGCACCAGGTCCGCCGCCGCGTTGGTGGCCTCGGGCCCCATCCGGGAGAACAGCTCGGCGAGGTCGCTCGCGCGCAGCCCGGTGAAGAGCTGGCCGATCGCCAGGTCGTCCACGAGGGCCCCGCTGGTGAAATTCCAGTCGCCCGCGGCGGCGCCGTGCGCCATCGCCTCGGGCAGGGCGCCGGAGGCGTGCAGCCAGTGCGCGGCGCGCCGGTGCAGTTCGGTCTCCAGGCCCGGCTTGTACACCCGCAGGTGGGCCCGCAGGATCTCGCCGAACAGAGGGTGCAGCCGGTACCACGAGTGCCCGAGGTCCTCCACGAACGCGTTCTGCGTGTGCAGCGCGGCGAGGATGGGTTCGGCATCGCCGCGGCCGGTCAGCTCCGCGACCAGGCCGGGAGAGAAGCGTTCCATGACGCTGACGCGCAGCAGGAGGTCCTGCGCCCGGGCCGGCTGCCGCTTCAGCACCTCCGCGAGCAGGAAGTCGGCGATGGTGCTCCGGCCCGCCTCGAACTCCTTCAGGTACGCCTCCGGGTCCGGGGTCTGCCGGGCGGCCAGGGCGCACAGGCGCAGCCCGGCGGCCCAGCCCTGGGTGCGCTCCACCAGGGCGCGGGTGGCTCCGAGGGGCAGCTCGAGTCCGTGGAGTTCCAGGAGCGCGGTGGCTTCGTCGACGGTGAAGGCGAGCTCGGCGTCCCGGATCTCGGTCAGGTCCCCGGCCGCCCGGTAGCGGTGCAGCGGCAGCAGCGGCTCGGTGCGGGTGACGAGGATCAGGCGCAGCCCCCGGCCGGCGTGGCGCAGGACGAATTCCAGCTGTTCCGCGATCCGTGCGGAGGTCACTTGGTCGAACTCGTCGAGCACGAGGAGCACGGGCCGCTCGCGCTCGCTCAGTTCGTCGGCGAGCCGGGCCAGCAGCTTGCGGTCCACGTGGCTCGCGTCACCCGGGCAGCCCATCTCCTCCGACAGCGGTGCGCCGGCGGCGCTCAGGGCCTGCAGCACGTACGCCCAGAACATTCCGCTGCCCTGGTACCCGGCCTCGTTGGTGAGCCAGGCGACCGGCCCGCCGAGCCGGGCGGCCCAGTCGGCGACCAGCAGCGTCTTGCCCGCCCCGGCCGAGCCGTTGACCATCGTCAGCGGTGTCTCGAAGGCCTGGTCGAGGTGGTCGGCGAGCCTCGGGCGGCGTAGGAAGGTCGCCGGCCTGGCCGGCAGGGCGAACCGGGTCTGCAGGAACGGCTCTCCCAGGGGATCGCCGTGCCGGGCCCCCGATCGCCTCGGGTTCTCGGGCCGCGGGTTCACAAGGATCACCCCCCTGTCATCGGGCTTGGGGAGCAGACTCCACTCGCTCAGGATCCCAGTGTTCCGGCCGCGGCGCGCTTCGGGCCGGTCCGGGGCCGGCAGGGGCCGTGCGTGCGGGGAGCGGTCCGTCGGCCGGCCGCCCGGATGCCGCGTTCAGCGCTCGTCCGGGCGCCGGACGGGCGCTCCGCGTGCCGCGCCGAGCTGCACGCGACCGGCCGCCGCCAGCAGGGCGAGCACCGCCAGGACGGCGAGCAGCACGAGGACCAGCAGCAGCACGGTGAGCACCGTCGGGTGGTTCCAGAGCGCGAAGACGAGCGCGATGACCAGCAGGACGAAGAGCATGACGGCCCGGCGATAGGCCAGCGCCCACGCACCGGCGCGCCCGGCGCTGATCCGGTGGGCGGCCGCCCAGCGCGCCGCAGAGTCCGCCGTGTGGTCGGAGTAGCCGCGGACGGCCACGGGCAGCCGTCCCGGTCCGACGAAATACGCTCCGAGCGCGATCACCACACCGAGGACGACGGCCGTGCGCAGGCTGACCCGCAGGAAGCGGAGCAGGGTGTCGAAGACGGCCCCGGCGGCGGCCTTGGACTGCACCTGCGGCGGCAGGTGGTCGAGGTAGTAGCCGCGGGCGACGATCAGGCCGATGGCCACGACCAGGCAGGCGAAGGCGGCGCCCAGCGCGGTGCGCGCGAGGGCCCGGCGCCGGTGGTGCGCCAGGAACACCCCGGCGGCGCCGAGGAGGACGACGAGCACCGGGAACCAGTTCCCGACGACGTCGAGGAGGCGGGCGCCCTTGCGGAACTTGGCGAGCTGGTCGGAGTGGAACAGCACCAGCTGCTTGTTCACCTGCGGGATCCTGCTCGCGGGTTTCAGGCCGGCGTCGACCAGCTCCTGCTTGACCCGGTCGACGGCCTTGCCCACGTCCAGGGTGACCGTGCCGTCGCTGACCCCGACCGCACCGCGTCCCTTGCCGGTCAGGGCGTGGACGACGGCATTGTGCGCGGCACGGTTGGCGCCGCGCCACACCGTCGCGAAGGCGTCGCTCCTGACGACGCGGGTGGCGATCCTGGTGACGGCCTGGTCCACGGCGGAGTCGATCTGCGGTCCGAGCCGGCTGATCCCGTCGGCGGCGACCGGGGGCAGACCCTGGGACTGCAGCCAGGAGGCGATGTCCCCGGCCACCTCCTTGCCGTTCACGTGGGCGCCCACGGCCTCGGTGATCCGGTGGACCGCCGCGTCCTGGACGGCGGGGTCGGTGGCCAGCGGCGCGACCGTTGCCACATAGCGGTCGGTGTCGAGCGCGATGTCGTGCACCCAGGTGGCCAGGAGCGCGACGGGAACGAGGATGCAGGTCAGCACGATGAGCACGGCCGAGGCGATGGTGCGGGCGATACGCCCCGCGGACCCACCCGGGGCCCGGCCGCCGGGCGGCGCCGGACGCCCGCCACCGGCACCGGGCGGCTGACCGGCCGCATCGACCGGACCCTCGCCCGACCGGCGCGCGCCCTCATCCGACGCGGAAGGCCGCCGGCCGGACCGGTCCGAGTCCTGTCCGGCCGAGGGGGTCTCTGAGCCGGGCCGGTCCGCGCCCGCATCCGACGCAGAGGACTCCCGGCCGGCTCCGTCCGCGCCCGGCCCGGTCGATGGGGGCTCTGGAGCGGTTTGGTCCGCGCCCGCGTCCGACGCAGAGGACTCCCGACCGGACCGGTCCGCGCCCGCATCGGAAGCAGAGAACCCCCGACCAGCCCCGCCCGCCCCCGCATCCGACGCAGAGAACCCCCGCCCGGACCCGTCCACGACCGCGCCCGGCACAGACAAGTCCCGCCCGGGCCCGTGCGAGGCCGGGTTCGGTGGTTGCCAGTCGGGTGGCTCGGTCAAGGGGGCCTCCGGCGCGGTGGCTGTCTGGACACACCCATTCCGTCAGGACCGCGGGCTCCGCGCGCGCTGGATGGCCCGGACGGGCGAGGGCGCTACTCCTTCCGCGGGGGCTCACCGGTGCTCACCGGTCCTGCGCGAGTCGGTCGCGCAGCGGAGGAGGGCTGCCGAGCCGGCGCGCGAGGAAGGGTTCCTGCGCCAGCACGGCGCCCGCGCTGACGCTGACGGACGCCGCGACGCACACCACGATCAGCCAGGACAGCAGCACGAACACGGACCCGACGGGGCCGTAGTCGGCGAGCGCGTTGTTGAGGGCCCGCGGCATGTACAGACGCGCGGTCACCGCCAGCGCGGTGAGGACGACCGCCGTCACCAGGGCGCCCGGCAGCAGCGGCTTCCAGCCGACCCTGCCGCCGAGCAGCAGATGCTGGGTCCACCACCACAGGACCACCTCGCTGACGAACACCAGGGGGACGCCCAGCCAGGCACCCGCCCCGAAACCCTGGTGCAACGGGCCCTGGAGCAGCAGGGCGGCAAGCCACAGGACCAGCCAGGCCAGCCACCGCCAGGGCGCGATCCGGGTGCCCGACCTCGGGATCTCCCAGGCGCGTCTGCACAGGCGCTGCAGCGCCCTGCTGACCGCGGTGGCCGACAGCAGCACCATCAGGCCGCCCACCACACCGGTGGTCTGCTGCAGTTCGCCGGACGTCGGCCGGAACACCTGCTCCAGCTCCGAACGCGCCGGTCCCGTCAGCCCGAACACCGTCGTCACGGAATCGATCAGCTGATGGCGCACCGCTGGCGGGGCATAGGCCGCGAAGACGAACAGCAACGGCACCGCGGTCAGGAAGCACTGCGCCGCGAGCCGGGTGCCGGAATCGAAGACGTTCACGGAGACGATGCGGTCCGCGAAATGCGTGAGCACCGGCAAGCGGCGCTCCGCCCGCTCATGCGCGGCTTTCGCCCTGCCGATCAGCCTGCTGGCGCGCCCTGCCGGATCCATTCAGGATCCCGGACGGACACGTCGCGGGCACACCCGGCGCCCGCGCGTCGACGGCGCCCCGCAGGTCGGCATGACATCGCTCCTCTCTCTGCGTCCAGGGTGGGGCGCCCCGCGGTCGCGGGCACCCCGGGAGCCGGCCGGCGGCGCCCAGGTGCCCGCTCCACTGCATATGCGGGCCCGCGCGCCGCGTGGTGGACTGGAGGGGCTGCGGGGGTTGACGATCGTCGGCCGTGAGGCCTCGCCGGGGAGGTGGACGGGCGGGCGGGGGGTGCCGACTCGCATGCGTCTCGTGAGGAGAAATCATGGACGATGTCGAAGACATGGGGCCGGTCGACTACCTGGTCATCGAGTTCCCCGGCAACCGTATGACGGGTCAGGCGTTCCCCTTGCTGGTCGATCTCGTCGAGCGCGGAATCGTGCGGATCATCGACCTCGCCTTCGTCCGCAAGGAGACCGACGGCTCGGTCGTGGGGCTGGAACTGAAGGACCTCGGCGAGGAGACCGACCTGACGGTCTTCGAGGGCGCCTCGGCCGGCGTGCTGGACCAGAGCGATCTCGAAGAGGCGGCCAATGCCCTGGAGCCGGGCAACTCGGCCGCGGTGCTGGTGTACGAGAACCTGTGGGCCGCCCCCCTGGCCGGCGCGCTCAGGCGCAGCGGGGCCCAGCTCGTCGCGAGCGGCCGCATACCGGTGCAGGCTCTGCTGGCGGCGCTGGACGCCACGGAGGAGACGGTGCCGCCCGGCGGCTCCGCGGCTGCCTGACCCGGGGCGTCCCGCCCCCGGCCCCACGCCGGTCCGTGAACGGGCACACGCGTTCACGGCCACGGCACCGCATCGACCCAGGGGAGATGACCGAACATGCCCGGACTGCTTCGCGGCGTCGCGCGCACGGCCGTCGTCGCCGGAACCGCCACCGCCGTGTCCAACCGCGTCTCACGGCGGCAGGCCGGCCGGTGGGCACAGCAGGACTACGAGCGGCAGCACCAGTACGAGGAGCCGTACGCGCAGCCGCAGGAGGCGGCGCCGGCCGCTCCCGCCGTACCGCCGAGCACCGCCGACGACATGACCGCGAAGATCGACCAGCTCAAGCAGCTGGCCGATCTCAAGGCGCAGGGGATCCTGACGGAGGAGGAGTTCCAGAGCCAGAAGAGCCAGCTCCTGGCCTGAGCCACGGCGGCGGCGCCTATGCTCGGACCGGTATGACCGCCTCGCCCGAACCCGATTCCCTGGACCGGCGCCTGGACGCCCTCGCGCTCCAGCCGTTCCGGGCGCGGTTCCACCTGCGCGGCCGGGACCGGGCGACCGCCGAGCTGAAGGGCCCGGCGACGATCCGGTGGCACGCGTACGACCTGATCGCCAAGCGGCTGGCGCCGGCCGAGCCGTACAAGGACGGCAAGCAGACGCCGTACCGCGGGCACCCGGTCTTCGTCGCGCAGCACGCGACCGCCACCTGCTGCCGGGGCTGTCTGCAGCGGTGGCACGGCATTCCCAAGGGGCGGGAGCTGAGCCGCGCGGAGCACGTGTACGTGGTGGATGTGATCTGCCGCTGGATCGAGCGGGAGATGACGGGCGGGGCCGGGCACGGCCCCGCCCGACGGCGGTGATCAGAGCGTCGCGGAGTTCTCGTGCCAGTGGCCGCCGCGCCTGCTGTGCGGGGCCATGAGGGACGAGGCGACCGGGGTCACCGTCCAGTCGGGGTGACCCGGCATGCGCGGGGTCTTCGTGCCGTAGAGCCAGTCGTTCAGGAAGCCGGACTGGTCCTGGCCGGAGATTTCCGAGGCGACGGCGATGTAGTCGGCGGTCGTCGCCGAGGCACCCCGGAAACGGTCCAGGAAGGCCCGCTCGACGGCGTGGAAGACGTCCTCGCCGACCAGCTGCCGGAAGGCGTACAGGACGAGGACGCCACCCAGGTAGCGCTGGCTGTCGAAGAGATTCGCGGCGTCGGGTGCGGCCACCGGGCCGGAGTCGTGGCGCCACTGGTCGCCGCGGGCGTAGGTGTCCTTCATGCGGGCCTCCATGGTGGTGAGGCCCAGGGAGTCGGCCCAGCCGCGCTCGTAGCGGTAGAGCAGGCCGTAGAAGTCGGCGTGGCCCTCGTTCAGCCACAGGTCGGCCCAGGTGGCGGGGCTGACCAGGTTGCCGAACCAGGAGTGGACCAGCTCGTGCATCATGTGCGAGCCGATCGCCTTCTCCGGCTGGAGCAGGAAGTTCGGCTTGTACAGGGTGAGGGTCTGGGTCTCCAGGCCGGTGAAGTCGAAGGCGTTCGGGGCGTCGGAGTTGCACGGCAGCAGGCCGTACGTCTCGAACGGGAAGGCCCCGAGGCGCTGCTCCAGCCAGTCCACGAGGCCGGGGGTGAGGGCGAGGGCCGGTTCCAGGGCGGCGGCGCGGGCCGACGGGACGACGTCGCGCAGGGGCAGGCCGTGCGGGCCCGGCCGCTCCTTGATCACATAGTCCCCGACGGTGATCTGGACGAGTTCGGTCGCCATCGGCGACAGCGAACGGTACGAGTACGCCGTACGGCCGTCCGCGAGCGTCTCGGTGCCGGTGAGGACGCCGTTCGCGACCGCGCGCAGCCCGGCCGGGGCGGTGAGGCGGAAGCTGAAGGCCGCCTTGTCCGACGGGTGGTCGTTGCACGGGAAGACGGTGTGCGCGGAGTTCGGCTGCGGGCAGATCGCGAAGCCGTCCGGGGTGGGCACCCAGGCGGTGTGCGGGAGGGTGCGGCGCGGGTCCGCGGAGTTAGGTGACGCAGACGGTCGCCGCCGTGTCCGCCGCGAGCGGCCGGGGCGGGGTGATCCGAAGCTTCTCGTCCGCCTGCTCCCAGCCGGCCGCCCGGCCGCAGACGGACACGGTGTGTATGTCCAGGCCGAGCGCGTCGAGGGAGAACCGGGTCAGCGCCGCGGTGGTGCGGATGCGCAAGGTGGCGGTGGCGTCCACCTGCTTGGTCGTGGGGTCGTAGGCGAGTTCGAGGTGGTACGACGACACGTGGTAGCCGTCGTTGCCGAGGGACGGGAAGACGGGGTCGCCGAGGGTCTCCGGGCCCGGCTCCCCCGTACGCCTGCCGGTGCCGGCCGCCCGGGCCGGGGATCCGGCCGTCAGCGCCGTGGCCGTACCGATGAGGGCGGCCGCCGGGGCCGTCACTCTGCTGCGATATCTCATGGTCCGCCTTTGCTCGGGCGGCCGGGTGGTCGGTCCGGCCGCCGGTCGGTGGGCGATCACCCTTGGTCGGCGGGTGATCGCTTGTCATGACCACCGAAGACGGCTTCCGGTTGCACCCGCGCGGCGCGTTTTCCGGCCGGGACCCCTGTCGAGCGGACCCTCGTCACGAGATATCTTGATGTCGAGCAATGTTGCAGACGTGGAGCGGAGCACCCGGTGACTGACTCGACCATCATCTACACCTACACAGACGAGGCCCCGGCCCTGGCGACGCATTCGTTCCTGCCGGTGATCCAGGCGTACGCCTCGCAGGCCGGTGTGCCCGTGACCACCCGGGACATCTCGCTGGCCGGGCGCATCATCGCCGTCTTCCCGGAGTACCTGAACGAGGACCAGCGCATCCCCGACGCGCTGTCCGAGCTGGGCGAGCTGGCCAAGACCCCCGCGGCCAACATCATCAAGCTGCCGAACATCTCGGCGTCCATCCCGCAGCTGAAGGCCGCCGTCGCAGAGCTGCAGGGCAAGGGCTACGCGCTGCCGGACTACCCGGACGACCCGAAGACCGACGAGGAGCGCGAGATCCGCGCCCGTTACGACAAGGTCAAGGGCTCCGCCGTCAACCCGGTGCTGCGCGAGGGCAACTCCGACCGCCGTGCCCCGGCCTCGGTGAAGAACTACGCCAAGACGCACCCGCACCGCATGGGCGCCTGGACCGCCGAGTCCAAGACCAATGTGGCGACCATGGGCGAGAACGACTTCCGGTCCACCGAGAAGTCGGTCGTCATCGCCGAGGACGGCGCGCTGAAGATCGAGCTGGTCGGCGAGGACGGCACCACCACCGTCCTGAAGGAGTCCGTACCGGTCCTCAAGGACGAGGTCGTCGACGCCTCCGTCATGCACGTCGCCCAGCTGGAGCAGTTCCTCGCCGCGCAGGTCGCGCGCGCCAAGGAGGAGGGCGTCCTGTTCTCCGTGCACCTGAAGGCCACGATGATGAAGGTCTCCGACCCGATCATCTTCGGTCATGTGGTGCGCGCGTTCTTCCCGAAGACGTTCGCGAAGTACGGCGAGACCCTCAAGGCCGCCGGCCTCACCCCGAACGACGGCCTCGGCGGCATCCTCAAGGGCCTGGAGAACCTGCCCGAGGGCGCCGAGATCAAGGCCTCCTTCGACGCCGAGATCGCCGAGGGGCCCGCCCTGGCGATGGTCGACTCCGACAAGGGCATCACCAACCTGCACGTCCCGTCGGACGTCATCGTGGACGCCTCCATGCCGGCCATGATCCGCACCTCCGGCCACATGTGGGGCCCGGACGGCCAGGAGCACGACGCCCTCGCCGTCATCCCCGACTCCTCCTACGCCGGTGTCTACCAGGCCGTCATCGAGGACTGCCGGGCCAACGGCGCCTACGACCCGTCCACCATGGGCTCGGTGCCGAACGTCGGCCTGATGGCGCAGAAGGCCGAGGAGTACGGCTCCCACGACAAGACCTTCGAGGTCCCGGCCGCCGGCACCGTCCGTCTGGTCGACCAGGCCGGCACCGTCCTGATCGAGCAGCCGGTCGCGCAGGGCGACATCTTCCGCGCCTGCCAGACCAAGGACGACCCGATCCGCGACTGGGTCAAGCTGGCCGTCACCCGCGCCCGCGCCACCGGCGACCCCGCCGTCTTCTGGCTGGACGAGGACCGCGCCCACGACGCCAACCTGATCGCCAAGGTCGAGCAGTACCTGCCGGAGCACGACACCGAGGGCCTGGACATCAGGGTCCTGTCCCCGGTCGAGGCCGCCAAGCTGTCGGTGGAGCGCATCCGCCGCGGCGAGAACACCATCTCGGTGACCGGCAACGTGCTGCGGGACTACCTGACCGACCTCTTCCCCATCCTGGAGCTGGGCACCAGCGCCAAGATGCTGTCGGTCGTCCCGCTGATGGCGGGCGGCGGCCTGTTCGAGACGGGCGCCGGCGGCTCCGCGCCGAAGCACGTCCAGCAGCTGGTCAAGGAGAACTACCTGCGCTGGGACTCCCTCGGTGAGTTCTTCGCCCTGGTCCCGTCCTTCGAGCAGTACGCCACGGCCACCGGCAACGCCCGCGCCAAGGTCCTCGCCGACACCCTCGACCGCGCCACGGCGACCTTCCTCAACGAGGACAAGTCCCCGACCCGTCGCGTCGGCGGCATCGACAACCGCGGCAGCCACTTCTACCTGTCCCTGTACTGGGCGCAGGAGCTGGCCCGGCAGACCGACGACACCGATCTGGCGAAGGCGTTCGCGCCGCTCGCCGAGACGCTCGCCGCGAACGAGCAGAAGATCGTGGAGGAGTTGGTCGCGGTCCAGGGCAAGCCGGCCGACATCGGCGGCTACTACCAGGTCGACAAGGCCAAGGCGGACGCGGTCATGCGCCCGTCGGCCACCTGGAACGAGGTGCTGGCGTCCCTGAGCTGACGCCCGCCCGCTGACGCCGCCCCGGCCGGTGACCTCCGGCCGGGGCGGAGCCATGACCACGCCCCTGGAGCAGCCCGTGAGCCCGTCCGGTCCCTCGTACGAACTTCTCCCCGGTGCCCCCGAGTCGCCCGTGCTGCTGCACGTGCCGCATGCGGCGCGGGCGGTCCCCGCGGACGTGCGCCGCGGGATCGTGCTGGACGACCTGGCGCTGGAGCGGGAGCTCGACCACATCACGGACGCGCACACCGCCGAGCTCGCCGCGCTGGCCGCCTCTCTGGCCGCCGTCCCGCCCTGGCGGTTCGTGAACCGGCTGTCCCGGCTGGTCGTCGATCCGGAGCGGTTCCCGGACGAGCGCGAGGAGATGACGGCCGTCGGCATGGGCGCCGTCTACACGAGCACCACGCACCGGGGCGAGCTGCGGCCGGCGGACACCGACCCGGAGCCGCTGCTGGCGCGGTACTTCCGGCCGTACGCGCGGGCCGTCACCGAGGCGGTCGCGGACCGGCTGGCGGCGACCGGGCGGGCCGTGGTGATCGACGTGCACTCCTATCCCACCGAGCCGCTGCCCTACGAACTGCACGGCGGTGGACCGCGTCCGCCGGTGTGCCTGGGCACGGACGCCTTCCACACCCCGCCGGGGCTGACCCGCGCGGCCCGCAAGGCGTTCGCGGTGTGCGGGGGAACAGGGCTGGACAGCCCCTTCGCCGGGACGTACGTGCCGCTGGAGTTCTACGGCCGCGAGGCCCGGGTCAGCGCCCTGATGGTGGAGATCCGCCGGGACACCTACATGACCGAACCGGGCGGCCCGGCGGGCCTCGGGCTGGGCCGGCTGGCAGCGTCCCTGGCCGACCTCGTCGACGGGGCCTGAAATCCCGAAGGTGCGCGGTGAACCGGCGCGCCCGCCCACCACAGAGCCGCGGCCGTCCGACGCCGCGCTCCGGCACCCCATCAGGCGCCCCGTCCCACCACTCGGAGCACCACCGCAGGACAGCCGGAGGCACCCGTACCAGGGTGGTGCGCATGACCGAGGAGACCACGCTCACCGGCCAGGCCCCGCCGCCCGTACGGGACTGGCCCACCCCCGACCTGGACGGGACGGACTTCGACCCGGTCCTCGCCGGCCTCATGCGGGAGGGTCCGCTGACCCGGATCCGGCTGCCGTTCGGCGAGGGCTGGGCATGGCTCGCGACCCGCCACGACGACGTCAAACTGATCACCAACGACCCGCGGTTCAGCCGCGCCGAGGTCACCCGCCGTCAGGTGACGCGGATGGCGCCGAACTTCGCGCCCCGGCCCGGCTCGCTCGCCTGGGCCGACCAGCCCGACCACAACCGGCTGCGCAGACCGGTCGCCGCTGCCTTCACGGTGAGCGCCATGAAGCGGCTGCGGCCCCGCGCGCAGGCGATCCTGGACGACCTGGTGGACGGTGTCGTCCGGGACGGGCCACCGGCCGATCTGGTGGAGCGGGTGCTGGAGCCGTTCCCGATCACCGTCGTCAGCGAGGTGATGGGCGTGGCCGCCGCCGACCGGCAGCAGGTGCACGCCTGGACCCGGGAGATCATCTCCACCAACGGGGTGGAGGCGGCCGGCCGCGCCAAGGACTGCCTGTACGGCTGGATCACCGACACCGTCCGGGCGCGGGCCGACAGCCCGGGCGAGGACGTCTACTCGATGCTCGGCGGGGCCGTGGCCCGCGGGGAGATCAGCGAGGAGGAGGCCGTCGGGCTGGCCGGCCCGTTGCAGATCGGCGGCGAGGCCGTCACGCACAACTGCGGTCAGATGCTGTACCTGATGCTCACGCGGCCCGAGCTGATGGAGCGGATGCGGGCGCGTCCCGAGGCGCGGGGCCCGGTGCTGGACGAGCTGTTCCGGTGGATCCCGCACCGCAGTTCGGTCGGGCTCGCCCGGATCGCGCGCGAGGACGTGGAGATCGCCGGCCACCGGATCGCCGCGGGCGAGCCGGTCTATGTCTCCTACCTGGCCGCCAACCGCGACCCGGCCGTCTTCCCCGACCCGGACCGCATCGACCCCGACCGCGATCCGAACCCGCACGTGGCGTTCGGCAACGGCCCGCACTTCTGCACCGGCACGCTGCTGGCCCGGCTGCAGACCGAGCTGCTGGTGGACACCCTGCTGGACCGGCTGCCCGGGCTGCGGCTCGCGGTGCCGGCCGAGAAGGTGCGGTGGCGGCACCGGACGATGATCCGCGGACCGCAGACCCTGCCGGTGACCTGGTCCGCATGACGTGCTGACCGGGTTCAGGCCCGCAGCCACTCCGTGACCATCACCTCCGCGCCGGCCCGCAGCCTGAGGGCGAACGGGCCGGCCGGTGGTGTGTCGCTGGTGAACCGGCCGAGGGTGTCGACGGCGACGGGGTGGACGGTCTGCGGGCCGCCCAGCACCTCGATGCGCGCCGGCTGCGGCGGCAGCACCTGGCCGGTCAGCCCGTCCTCGGTGACCTCGACGTCGACCGTGACCTCGCCCGCCCGGAACGTCAGCATCCGCGGTGCGTCCGGCACGCCCCTGACCGGCACCGCGTCCATGAGCGAGTCGAAGGTCAGCTCGGCGATCCGCGCGTCCAGGTCGTGCAGGGCGTAGGCGTCCAGCGCCAGTTGACGCAACGCTTCCGGGACCGGGTCCAGGACCGCGGCCGCCTGGCGCAGTTCCTCCTCCAGCAGGGCGTCCGCCGTCTCCTCCGCGTCCGGGTCCTGTCGCGGGAGCTGATTCTCGTCGTCGTTCACGCCGCACCCCGTGGATCCATCCGGGCCCGCAGCCGGCGCAGACAGCGCTGGCGCAGGGGTCCGATGCTGCCGACCGCGATACCGAGCGCGGCCGAGATCTCCCCGTAGCTGGGCGGTGGGGAGGCCACCAGCACGCGCAGCAGCTGCCGGCAGCGCTCCCCCATGCCCTCCAGCTCCTGCCACAGGCGGCGTACCCGCTCGGCCCGGTCCGCCGCGTCCTCCGAATCGATCAGCGACTCCTCCGGTGTCCGGTCCTCGCTGGCCCGGTCCAGTACCCGCGGGTCGTCCGTCGGGGTCAGCCGGGTCAGGTTCCTGAGCACCTTCAGGCACTCGTGGCGGGCCGTGCTGGCCAGCCAGGAACCGGTCTTGTCGGGTTCCCTGATGCGGCCCAGGTGCTGGGCGAAGCGGAACCAGACGGTCTGGTAGACCTCGTGTCCGTCGGCGTCGGAGAGCCGGTGTGCGCGCACGACCGACCACACCAGCGGACTCATTCCTTCCACCAGCGCCTTCCAGGCCGCGGCGTCCCCGTCGACGGCGGACTGGACGAGCGCGCCGACCTGTGTCCGGTCCACGGCTCCACCCCTCGTGTACGGCACGTCATGGTACGCCGTGGAGTGGAGGGTTCCGGACCTCATGCGGGTACGGCGGGCACGGTGACCGGCATGGGGCGCCAGGTGGGCGGCCGGAGCGCCGGGACGTGCGCCCCGCGCACCTCCGCGGTGTCCGCACTGTCCGCGAGCAACCCGGCGAGGGCCGCGCGCGGGTCGCGCACCTGGTGCGCCGTCATGTGGGCGGCGACGAGACCCGCGGCGACCGGGGTGGCGAAGGAGGTGCCGCTCCACTGCGCGAGGCCGTCGAACATCACCTGGTCCGGCTTGGCCCCGGTGTTCTCCCGGCCCTCGCTCAGCACGCCGGTGTGGCGCGGGAGCCGGCAGGTGCAGGGGTAGTCGTACCCGAACCGGCAGGCGTCGTAGGTGGAGTGCTGGTAGACGTACGGCACGGGCGTGTCGAAACCGGTGAGGGCGCTGGTGAGACGCTCGCCCGGGGCGTAGACCCGAACCCAGGGGCCGTGGTTGCTGAAGCAGGCCTCACCGTCTCCGTCCGCGCGCAGCGCGCCGACCGACAGCACGCTGTCCGCGTACTCGGGCAGGGCGGCGTAGGCGGCCGGCCAGAACGGCGTGTCACTGGCGTTGTTGCCGGCGGCGGCCACCAGCACGGTGCGCTGCGCGCGCAGTTCGCGCATGAACGCCTCCAGGCCGATCGGGCCGTCCCCGTCCTCGGTGGGGGTGCCCGCGGACAGGCTGATGATGTCGGGCCAGCCGCCCTCGTCGACCGCCGCGAAGAGGCGGGCACCGAACTCGGACTCCAGGACGGCGCCCGCGTCTTTCAGGGTGCCCCGGACGGTCACCCGGGTGCTGGGCGCCACGGCCGCGAGGATCCCGGCGATGAACGTGCCGTGACCGGCGTACTGGCGGAGCACCCCGTCGCCGTCGGTCTCCGCCGCCTCGGCGTCACCCGTGGTGTGGGCGAGCAGCGGGCAGAGGCGGTGGTCGTGCATCAGGCCGGTGTCGACCACGAGGACGCCGACCGCGCCGTCCGGGTCGTAAGTCCCGGCCGATGCGCCCGGGTTGGCGGGCTGCGTGCGGGCGACCGGCACGGGCTCGTCGCCCGGGCAGGCATTGACGGCGATGTGCAGCACGTGGTTGCGGCCCACCAGCCGGCGTCCCCGGCGGGCCTCGGCCGCGCGCAGGGCGCGCAGTGCGTGCGGGACGGTGTCGTCGCCGGAGCCGGGGGCGCCGGTGCGGATGCGGGTGACACCGGTGCGGTTGGTCTCCGGGCCGTCCCGCCGGACGTGGTCGGGGACGAGTCCGGGGGTGGCGGTGAAGTGGGCGCGCACGGCGTCCTCGACGACGCGGGCCTCCTCGCCGTCCCGGGCCAGGACGACTCCCTTCTCGTAGAGGAAATGGGCGTCCCGGTCCGGGCCCAGGGCCAGGGCCGTGCCCGGCATGGAGCGCTGGATGTGCTCGAACTGCTCGTGGAACCGCTGTGGTGCCATGACCTGTCCTCCCCCTGAAGACGGTGTTCGACAGTGAGAGCCGTGGGGCCACCGTCTGATACAGCGGGCCACTACCATGCGAGACGTGACAGCGGGAAGCGAGCCGGTCCTCGAACTGCTGCCCCTGGTGTTCGCCGATCCGGGCGAGGCCCGGGCACGCGCGGAACAGGTGCTGGGGGCCGCTCCGACGCCGTTGCACGCCAGCGTCGCCCACCAGGTGCTCGGCATCTGGCAGCGGGACTTCGGCGATCTGCGGATCGCCCTGCGGCATCTGCGCCGGGCCCGCGACCTGGCCGCGCGCGCCGAGTCGGCCGACCGCGAGGCGGATGTGCTCGCGACGCTCGGGGTCGCACTGGTGCACGCGGGGCGCACACGACAGGGACTCACTTCCTTCGAGCGCGGGGTCGCCCGGGGCAGCGGACACACCCGGGCCCGGGTGCTGTACCGGCGGGCGTACGTGTGGTGGGTGCTGGGGCATCACCGGGAGGCGCTGGAGGACGTACGGCGGGCACTGCCCGTGCTGCGGCAGGTCGCCGACGACATCTGGACCGCGCGGGCGCTGACCCTGCGGGCCACCGTCCACCTGGCACTCGGCGCGGTGGACCGGGCGATCGCGGACTTCACGGCGGCGGAACGGCTGTGGGACACCACCGGCCAGGAGCACGACAAGGCCGACGCGGTGGAGAGCCGGGGCCTGGCCGCGTTCCGGTCCGGGGACGTCCCTGCGGCGCTGCGCCTGCTGGACGAGGCCGAGGAGCGGTACGCCAAGCTCGGCACGCCGACGTACATGCTGTCCCTGCGGCGCTGCGAAGTGCTGATGGCGGCGGGACTCGCGCCCGAGGCGCTCGCCGAGGCGGACGCGACGATCGCCCTCTTGGAACGGATCGGCGGGCAGTCCACCCGCAAGGCCGAGCTGCTGCTGACCGCAGCCCGGGCCGCCCGCTCGGCGGGGGACCCGCACACCGCGATCGCCCGCGCCGCCGTCGCCGTACGGCTGTTCGCGGCGCAGCGCCGGATGTGGTGGGAGACCCATGCACGGCTGGTGCTGATCGAGGCCCGGGTGACGGCCGGGGTCCGCTCGGGGCGGCTGGTCGCGGACGCGGCGGCGGTGGCCGAGAAGCTGGCCTCCTTCGGCTCGCCCGCCGCGCCGGAGGCCTCGCTGCTCGCCGGCCGGATCGCGCTCGCGCTGGGCTGGACGCCCGACGCGGAGCGGCACTTGGCGGTCGCCGCGCGCAGCCGGCACGCCGGGCCGCCACCGGCCCGGGTGACGGGCTGGGCGGCACAGGCGCTCCGGGCGCGGGCGGCGGGCTCGGGGCGGGGCGTGCTGGAGGCCTGCCGGCGTGGCCTGGACGTGCTGGACGACCACCGGATGACCCTCGGTGCCTCGGAGCTGCGGGCCCATGCGACCGCGCAGGGCGCCGAACTGGCCGCGCTGGCCCAGGAGGTGAGCCTCTCCCAGGGCACCCCGCGCCGGCTGCTGCAGTGGAGCGAGCGCTGGCGCGCCACCGTGCTGTCCGCGCCGCCCACCCGGCCGCCCGCCGACCCGGCGCTGCTGAGCGGCCTGACCGCCTACCGGGAGATCGCGGCCCGGGCCGAGGAGGCCCGTATGGAGGGCCGCCCGGTGCCTGCCCTGGAGCGCGAACAGCGGCGTCTGGAACGGGAGATCCGCTCCCGCACCCGCCACATACGCGGCTCCGCCCCCGACGAGGGCGACCGCTTCGACGCGGGCCGGCTGCTGGACCGGCTCGGCGACGCGTGGCTGGTGGAGCTCGCCGTGGTCGGCGGGCGGGTGCACGTCCTGCTGTGCGGGCAGGGCCGGGTACGGCGGTTCACCGGCGGGCCGTCGGCCGAGGCGGTGACCGAGGCCGCATTCGTCCAGGCGGGGCTGCGCCGGCTGGCCCACCCCGGCGCCGAGGCCCGGCTGCCGCTGGTGGAGGCCGCCGGCCTGCGGTTGCAGGAGCTGCTGCTGGGCGAGGCGGCGGCACACCTCGGTCCGGGCCCGGTGGTGGTCGTGCCGCCGGGGGCGCTGCACCGGGTGCCGTGGGCGCTGCTGCCCGCGCTGCGCGAGCGGGTGCTCAGCGTGTCACCGTCGGCGGGCAGCTGGCTGCGCGCCCGGGAGACCGAGCCGCCACCGGGCGGCCGGCATGTGCTGGTGCGCGGGCCCGGCCTCGCGACCGGCGGGGCGGAAGTGCCGGAACTGGCCGGCCGCCACGGCACGGCGACGGTCCTGGAGGGCGAAGACGCCCGGGTCCCATGCGTCTTGGACCACCTCGACGGCGCGGCGCTCGCGCACCTCGCGGCCCACGGTACGTTCCGGGCGGACAGTCCGCTGTTCTCGGCCCTCCGGATGGCCGACGGCCCGCTGATCGTGCACGATTTCGAGCGGCTCGCCCGCAGCCCGTACCGGATCATCCTCTCCAGCTGTGACACTGCGCGCCTCGCCTCCGTCGGCGCCGACGAACTCCTCGGCCTGGTCACCGCGTTGCTGCCGCTGGGGACGGCCGGGGTGGTGGCCAGCAGTGCGCCGGTCAACGACGCTGCGGTGGTGCCCCTCATGCTGGCCCTCCACAAGGGCCTCGACACCGGCATGTCGCTGGCCGAGGCCCTGCGCGACGCCCGGGCCACCCTGCCCGGCGACCCGGTCCACCAGGCGACGGGCTGGGCGTTCGCGGCGTTCGGGGCGGCGTGAGGTTCCTACGCGGACTCGCACAGCCACGGCAACGCCCCCCGGTCCCCCGTCCCGAGCCGTGTGTAGGCGCTGTACAGGTGATTGCCCACCGTCCGTACGGACAGGGTCAACCGCTCGGCGATCTCCCGATTGCTGAGCCCCGCCGCCGCGAGCGTGACGACCTGCCGCTGCCGGGCCGTCAGTTCGCTGAGGACCAGCCCGGCCAGGGCGGGTGTCCGCGCCCCCTGGCAGCGCCGCGCGAGCGCCACCGCCCGGGTGCGGGACACCCGCGCGGCACGTGGATCCCGGTGCGCCCGCACGGCCTGGGCGCGCGCCTCCGCGGCGAACAGCACGAAGCCGCGCTCCTGAAGGGCCTCGGCGGCCCCGTCCAGGCCGTCCGCGTCCCCGCGTGCCAGCGCGTCGGCGTGCCGCGCGAACACACTGCCCGCGGGCAGCCGCCCGGCGACGCGCCCGGGAGCTCCGAGGCGTACGGCGTCGTAGCGCGAGTACACGTCGTCGCCGAGGGACTGCTCCCCCGACTCACCTTCGGCAAGCACGAGTTCCGCCCGGCATCCGGCGTGCTCCGGCACGCCCCGCAACCCCTCCCGGGCCCAGGCGGCGGCGTCCCGCACCTCACCGCGCAGCCGCGCGAAGCGGGCGCGGACGGCGGCGTACCCGGCAGGCAGCACCGCGCCCTGGGCGACCAGCCACTCCCCCACGGGCGTCGCCACCGGCCGCACGTCCAGCTGCCCGATCCGCCGCCTCAGTGCCCGCTCCTCGGCCGCCAGAGCGGAGCCGTGGTCCACGGGGGCACCCGCGAGCCGGCGGGCCCGCAGCCGCCCTGCCGTGGCGCGCAGGGCCGGTCCGTGCAGCGGGTGGGCGAGGGCGACAGAGCCGGCCCGGTCGTCGAGGTGGATCAGCCCGTCCGTCTCCAGCCGCTCCAGGACGTCCAGATCGAAGTCGTCCAGCGGCAACGGCAGCGGCTCGGCGAACGCGAGGCGCTCGAGCACCTCCCGCTCGCCGGGTCCAGACCTTTCCAGCACCGGGGCGAGGCACTCGCGCACGGCCGGCGTGAGCGGCAGTGCGCCCCGCCAGGCCCGCTGGTCCGTACCGGGTACGGGAACCAGCCGGCCGGCCGGACCGAGGGCGGCGACCAGGTCGCGCAGCAGCCGCAGATCGCCCCGGCACACGTGGTGCAGGCGGCGCACGGTCAGCGGTTCCAGTCCGGCCGGGGCGAGCAACCGGGCGACGTCCTCGCGGTGCAGCGGTTCGAGGGCCAGCCGGGGCAGCAGGTCCCCGGTCCACAGCCGGGACACCGCTCCGGGCGCGGTCTCGCCGTCCACCGCCGTCACGACCAGCCGGGTGCGGCCGTGCGCGGCCAGCTGGTGGAGGAGGGCGGCGGACGCCTCGTCCAGCAGATGGGCGTCGTCCACGACGAGGAGCCGTACGCCGGACAGGGTCCGCACGGCGCGGTGCAGTGAGACGGTGTCCGGCAGCAGGTGCGCGAACGCCGCGAAGGGCAGCCCCCGGGCCTGAGGCGTGCCGGTCACCCGGGCGTGCTCGGTGCCCCGGACCGCCTCCGCGAGCAGCCGGGTCTTGCCGTGACCGGCCGGTCCGGTCACCACGACGCCGGGCCGGCCGGCCGCCGAAGCCGCGCGCACCAGTTCCAGTTCGTCCTCCCGGCCGGTGAACGGCCAGGACGGCCGGAGCGTCTTCGCGTCCTGCTCGTGAGTCCTCACCTCATGCAGAGCGCGGGTACCCAGGTTTGATACAGGGCGACTTGAGTAGCCCCCGACTCAGGCGCCCGGCGCCGGCGGGCGGCACGCTGGCCGCATGACCCGACGCCTGTGCTCGCTCCCGCGGCAGCCGGCCCCGTGCTTCGCCCCGGGGCTGACCGCCGAGCGGCAGGGCGCGCTGCTCGCCGGGCGGCGGATGTGGGTCAACGGCACGGTGCTGCACCACTCCTTCTTCGACGACGGCGCGGGGTCCTCCGTGATCCCGGTCCCCGGCACCGGTGAGCTGCGCCGGGTGCCCTGGGCGGGCGGCGAGGAGCAGCGGGAGGTGGTGCGCGACTGCTTCCGCGAGTGGCAGCACCTCGGCATCGGCCTCACGTTCACCGAGTCGCACGACCCGCGGGAGGCGGAGCTGCGGATCGGGTTCCAGACCGGCGGGGGTTCCTGGTCGGCGATCGGCCGGGACGCGTCGGCGGTGGGCCGGAGCGAACGCACCATGAACCTGGGCCGGGACGTGACCGGGCCCGGGGAGCGCCGGACCGTCCTGCACGAGATCGGGCACGCGCTCGGCATGGTGCACGAGCCAGAGCCCGTACGCCGGGCTGCACTGGGACGACGAGGCCGTGTACGCCGAGCCTGCGGGCCCGCCGAACTTCTGGACCCGCATAACGACGTACACCAGCGTCCTGCGTGCGCTGGACGCCGCCGAGGCGAGCTGCCCCGTGTGGGGGGAGCGGTCGCGGTCGTCACCCTCGGGGGAGGTGACGACCGCGGCCACACCGGTGCCTTGAGGGGACGGCCGTGACGGGATCCGGTCGGTCCATCAGATCGCGGGCGAGGGGCTCTGGGTTCTGCCGGATGCGGGGCGTGCGGCGGCAGTACGCGTGCCACTCTGTCGCCGCTGACGTTCCTCCCGGCCGCAAGGCCCGTCGCCTTCACCGTCACAGGCGGCAAGACCAACGACTGCACCCAGTTCATCCGCTCTCGCCCGACGTGACGGCCCGGTCATGACCCACAATGCGCGGCGACCCTCGGTTGTTCCCGCGGCCGCGGACCGTTGCCGCTCTCACCTGCGAGAGGCGTCGCCGGGATCCACGGCGTGACTCGCCCAGTCCAGGATCTGGACGGCGGCTCCGGCCGCCTCCAGGCCGTGACAACGGCCGTGGTGGCGGCGGGAGATGCCGTCCAGGTCGAGGTGGCGGCCGAACGCGGGGTGGGCGGCCAGACGACGGGCGTAGGCCCACAGGGCCCGGTGGCCGACGATGCGGTGCACGGCGGAGGCGTCCAGGTGGCAGCGGTGGACCGTGTCCAACTGCACCAGGGCGACCCAGAGTTCGACATCGGCGGCGGTGAGCCGGTCGTCGACCAGATACTCCTCTCCGGTCAGCCGGCTGTCGACCCTGCTCAGGGTGTCCAGGAGCACGTCGAGCGCCGCGGCCCGCTCGGCCGGCCCGGCGCCGGCCCGCCCGGCCTGCTGAGCGGCCTCCTCGATCCCCTCGGCGCACATGCGCTCGACGGCCTCGATCACGGACTCGAGGCCGCACGGATACAGGGCGGCACCGCCCTCGCGCGGGAAGCGGTCGAGGTCACGCAGGATGTCGCGGGCATGGGTGCTGACGATGCGTCCGGACCAGTCGTCGCTGAGGACGGGCGCGAGGGCCGGGCCGGTGTAGTGGTGGGCGCTCGCCTCGTACAGCGGGCGCAGCGCGGAGTGACCGCCGTCGGGACGGTCCGGTACGGCGGGCAGGAAGGTGACCGGACAGCAGGCGCCCAGGCCGAGGAGGCTGTGCCCGACGGCCAGGCGCAGCCCGTCGGGGCAGGCGGTCGACAGCTGGAGCCGGTAGCGGTGGGGCACGGCGTAGTGGCCGCTGCGGGGATCCCGGCCGATGCGGCCCCGGAAGGCGGGGGTGGCACGGTCGAGGGACGGGACGGCGGCGAGCGGAGTGATGGACATGCGTCTCCCCGGGTGGTGGGCGCGCGCAGGTGCGCGCCGGTGGGCGGCGTCGGCGGTGGGGCAAGGGCCCTCGACTCAGCGGCAGCGGCTGATCGCGCTGCAGACGCGCAGCAGGTCGATGTGCCGGCGGGAGGTGAGCAGGGGGGCGCGGAACGGCGTACGGCCCGCTGGGCCGGTGACCGCTTCCAGGCGCCTCATGATTCCCTATCCGTTCACTAGGATTCCCACTCCGGAGTGTCGATCCGACCGGCGGCGGCGTCAAGGGGGCGTCCACGCTGTGGCTCCGGGCGACGGGCGGGCACCGTCGCTGCGACCCGGCGGCCTTCCCCGCCACGGGGCGGCGGAAGGACTCCGGACCCTCCTCGGGACCCGAAAACGGACACCCGGGACCCGAACCCTCCTCAGCCGCAGAAACATGTGACATAGTACTGCGTGTGGCGAAGCGGCTGACCTGTGATGTCGTGGTCGTCGGAGCCGGCATGGTGGGTGCGGCCTGTGCGCTGTACGCCGCACGCGCCGGCCTCGACGTGCGGGTGGTGGACCGGGGCCCGGTGGCCGGCGGCACCACCGGCGCCGGGGAGGGCAACCTGCTCGTCTCCGACAAGGAACCGGGCCCCGAACTCGAGCTCGCCCTGCTGTCGGCCCGGCTCTGGGCACGGCTGGGCGACGAGCTGGGCCCGCAGGCCGAGTACGAGCCCAAGGGCGGCCTGGTGGTCGCCTCCGCCCCCGAAACCCTCACCGCGCTGCAGGCGTTCGCCGACGCACAGCGAACCGCCGGAGTCGCGGCCGACCCGGTCACCGCGGACCGACTCCGGGAGCTGGAGCCCCACTTGGCCACCGGCATGGCGGGCGGTGTGCACTATCCGCAGGACGCCCAGGTCATGCCCGCCCTTGCCGCCGCCCACCTGCTGCGCGCCTCCGGTGCCCGCCTGCTCACCGGATGGACCGTGACGGGGATCCTGCGTACGGCAGCCGGCGGGGTGGCCGGCGTCCGCACCGACCGGGGCGACGTACACGCACCGGCGGTGGTGAACGCGGCCGGCACCTGGGGCGGCGGCATCGCCGCGCTCGCGGGTGTGCGGCTGCCGGTGCTCCCGCGCCGCGGCTTCGTCCTGGTCACCGAGCCGCTGCCGCGCATGATCCGGCACAAGGTGTACGCCGCGGACTACGTGGCCGACGTCGCGAGCGACTCGGCCTCCCTGCGCACCTCGCCGGTGGTGGAGGGCACGGCCGCCGGGCCGGTGCTGATCGGCGCGAGCCGGGAACGGGTGGGTTTCGACCGTTCGCTGTCCCTGCCGGCCGTACGGGCGCTCGCGGCGGGAGCGATCGGACTGTTCCCGTTCCTGGAGCGGGTCCGCGCGCTGCGGACGTACGCGGGTTTCCGCCCGTACCTGCCCGACCACCTTCCGGCGATCGGCCCCGACCCGCGCGTGCCGGGGCTGTTCCACGCCTGCGGCCACGAGGGCGCGGGCATCGGACTGGCCACCGGCACCGGGCAGTTGATCGCGCGGGTACTCGCCGGCAGGACACCGGAGCTGGACCTCACACCGTTCCGGCCGGAGCGGTTCGAGCAGGCCGACACCGACGGAGGCGACACGTGAATCCCCTGGAGCTGACCCGTGCCCGGCCGGGCGATGCCTTCACCGTCACCTTCGACGGCCGGCCCCTGGCAGTCCTTCCCGGGCAGACGGTCGCGGCGGCGCTGTGGGCGGCGGGCGTGACGTCCTGGCGCAGCACCCGCGGTGCCCACCAACCCCGCGGGGTGTTCTGTGGGATCGGGGTGTGCTTCGACTGCCTGGTGACCGTCAACGGCCGTGTCAGTCAACGGGCTTG
This sequence comes from Streptomyces sp. NPDC046759, assembly GCF_040645475.1. Classification (NCBI taxonomy): domain Bacteria; kingdom Bacillati; phylum Actinomycetota; class Actinomycetes; order Kitasatosporales; family Streptomycetaceae; genus Streptomyces; species Streptomyces sp. NPDC046759. Next base: position 269,089 of record NZ_JBEYYJ010000001.1, read on the forward strand.
CCTGGTGCCGGTGCACCCGGGCGATGTGATCCGCACTCAGGAGGGGACGGGACGGGTGGATGACTGAGCGAGCGCGCCTCGCCGTCGTCGGGGCGGGCCCGGCGGGGCTCGCCGGAGCACTGGCGGCGGCCGCCCGGGGCGTACGGGTGACCCTCCTCGACGCGGCCGATCAGGCCGGCGGCCAGTTCTACCGGCAACCCGCACGCGCTCTGGGCGCCCGCAGCCCCGAGGCCCTGCACCACCGGTGGCGCACCTGGGAACGACTGCGTGACGGCGTCGCACGGCACATCGCCGCCGGACGGATCACTCACCTGACGGATCATCATGTGTGGTGCGTCGAACGGAAGCGGGACTCCTTCTCGGTGCACGCCCTGTGCGGCGCGGCGCAGGAGGAGGGGGTCACCGTCCGCGCCGACGCCCTCCTGCTCGCCACCGGCGGCTACGAACACGTCCTGCCCTTCCCCGGCTGGACCCTCCCCGGAGTCGTCACGGCAGGTGGCGCACAGGCCATGCTCAAGGGCGGCCTGGTGCTGCCCGGCCGCACGGTCGTGGTGGCGGGCACGGGACCGCTGCTGCTGCCCGTGGCCACGGGACTGGCCGCGGCCGGAGCGCGGGTGTCCGCGCTGGTGGAGTCCACCGGCCCGGCGGCCCTGCTGCGCCGGGCCCCGGCGCTCGGTGCGGATCCCGGCAAGCTCGCGGAAGGGGCTTGGTACGCGGGGCAGTTGGCGCGTCACGGGGTACGCGTGCTCCTCCGGCGCACCGTGCTGGAGGCGCACGGCACCGACCGGCTGGAGGCGGTCACCGTCGGCGCGCTGGAACAGGACGGGCGGATCCGGCCCGGCAGCGCGCGCCGCCTCCCCTGTGACACCCTCGCCGTCGGCCACGGCATGCTGCCGCACACCGACCTCGCCGAGACCCTGGGCTGCACCCTGTCCGGCACCGCCGTACACGCCGACGACGAACAGCGCACCGACGTGCCCGGGGTGTGGGCCGCCGGGGAGACCACCGGCATCGGCGGAGCGGCCCTCGCGCTCGCCGAGGGACACATCGCCGGCCGCTCGATCGTCGCCCGCCTGCACGGCACCGCCCCCGACCCGCACTCCTGGGCGGCGGCCGCGCGGGCCAGGAACCGGCAGCGGACGTTCTTCACGGCGCTCACGGCGGTGTACGCGCCGCCCGCGGGCTGGGCGGACCGGATCACCGACGCGACCGTGGTGTGCCGCTGCGAGGAGGTCACCGCCGGGCAGGTCCGAACGGCCGCCGGTCCGCTCGGCGCCGGCGATCTGCGCACCGTGAAGCTGCTCACGCGGGCCGGGATGGGCTGGTGCCAGGGCCGGATGTGCGCGCCCGCGGTGGCCGGCCTGAGCGGATGCCCCCTCACGCCCGGACGCCGCCCCTTCGCACGACCGGTACCGCTCGGCGTCCTCGCCGGGCTGCCGGACGACTGACGAGCCGTGGCAGAGCCTGTCCACACGGCGACCCGCTCAGTACCATGTCACACACTATTGAATGGGGAACGACAGCATGAGCCCACACCTGGACCACCTCCCCGCCCGCCCGTGGCGCGGCGTCCTCGTGGCCACCGCCCTCCCGCTGCGCGACGACCTGTCGATCGACTACGACCGCTACGCCGAGCACTGCTCGTGGCTGGTCGAGAACGGCTGCGACGGGGTCGTACCGAACGGTTCGCTCGGCGAGTACCAGGTGCTCACCCCCGAGGAACGCACGCGGGTGGTGAAGACGGCCGTGGCGGCGATCGGCGGCGAGCGGGTGATGCCGGGCGTCGCCGCGTACGGCTCGGCCGAGGCCCGGCACTGGGCCGAGCAGGCGGGCGAGGCCGGCTGCGCGTCGGTGATGCTGCTGCCGCCCAACGCCTACCGCGCCGACGAGCGTTCCGTCCTCGCCCACTACGCCGAGGTCGCCCGCGCGGGACTGCCCGTGGTGGCGTACAACAACCCGGTCGACACCAAGGTCGACCTGGTGCCCGAACTTCTCGCCCGGCTGCACGGCGACGGCCACATCCACGGCGTCAAGGAGTTCTCCGGCGACGTCCGCCGCGCCTACCGCATCGCCGAACTCGCCCCCGAACTCGATCTGTTGATCGGCGCCGACGACGTCCTGCTGGAGCTGGCGGTGGCCGGCGCCAAGGGCTGGGTGGCCGGTTACCCGAACGCGCTCCCGCGGGTCTCGGCGGAGCTGTACCGCGCCGCGACGGCCGAGGACCTCACCACCGCACTCCCCCTGTACCGGCAGCTGCACCCCCTGCTGCGCTGGGACTCGCGGGTGGAGTTCGTCCAGGCGATCAAGCTGTCCATGGACGTCGTCGGCCGGTACGGCGGACCGGTGCGCCCGCCGCGGGTTCCGCTGCCGCCCGGGCAGGCGGCCGAGGTGCGTGCGGCCACCGAGAAGGCCGTCGCCGCCGGGCTCGTCTGACAAGGAGGCCGAACAGCGTGCGCAGCACACTCGTCCTGCACGCCGTCGACTCGCACACCGAGGGCATGCCGACCCGGGTGATCACCGGCGGGATCGGCACCCTACCGGGTGCGACGATGAACGACCGACGGCTGTACTTCCGCGAACACCGCGACCACATCAAGCGGTTGCTGATGAACGAACCGCGCGGGCACTCCGCGATGAGCGGCGCGGTCCTGCAGCCGCCGAGCCGCCCCGACTGCGACTGGGGGGTGATCTACATCGAGGTCTCCGGCTATCTGCCGATGTGCGGGCACGGCACCATCGGGGTCGCGACCGTGCTGGTCGAGACCGGCATGGTGGAGGTCGTGGAGCCGGTGACCACCATCCGGCTCGACACCCCGGCGGGGCCGGTGGTCGCCGAGGTGACCGTGGAGAACGGCGCCGCACGGGACGTGACGCTGAGGAACGTGCCGTCGTTCGCCGTCGCCCTCGACCGCAGGATCACCCTGCCCGACGGCCGCACGGTCACCTACGACCTCGCCTACGGGGGCAACTTCTACGCGATCCTGCCGCTCGACGCCTTCGGGCTGCCCTTCGACCGCTCCCGCAAGGACGACATCCTGGCGGCGGGCCTGGCGCTGATGGACGCGATCAACGCCGAGGCGGAACCGGTGCACCCGGAGGACCCCTCCATCCGGGGCTGTCATCACGTCCACCTCTACGCGCCCGGTGCCACCGCACGCCACTCGCAGCACGCGATGGCCATCCACCCGGGCTGGTTCGACCGGTCACCGTGCGGCACGGGCACGAGCGCGCGCATGGCGCAGCTGCACGCGCGCGGCGAGCTGCCGCTGCACACCGAGTTCGTGAACGAGTCCTTCATCGGCACGCGCTTCACCGGACGGCTGCTGGGTACGACACAGGTCGCGGGGCGCCCGGCGGTCCTGCCGAGTTTCACCGGCCGCGCGTGGATCACCGGGACCGCGCAGTACCTCCTCGATCCCACCGATCCCTTCCCGGAGGGCTTCGTCCTGTAGCGCATCCTCTAGACTCAGCCGGTGATGCGTGACATGGCACCAACCGAGCGAGGCACGGAGATGCCCGCACTCCCCCGGCTCGGCGGCCGGCGCAGCAGCTACCGCGAGCGGGTCGCCGACGCGCTGCGCGCCGCGCTGATAGCCGGCGAGCTGCGGCCGGGCGAGGTCTACTCCGCGCCGTCGCTCGCCGCCCGCTTCGGCGTCTCGGCCACGCCGGTGCGGGAGGCGATGCTGGACCTGGCCAAGGAGGGCTTGGTCGACACCGTGCCGAACAAGGGTTTCCGGGTCACCGCCGTCTCCGACAAGCAGCTGGACGAGTACACGCAGATCCGCGCCCTCGTCGAGATCCCCACCGTGGCAGGACTGGCCCGCACCGCCGACCGGGTCTCCCTGGAGGCACTGCGCCCGGCGGCCCGCGAGATCGTCACGGCGGCGGTGGCGGGCGACCTGATCGCCTACGTCGAGGCCGACACCCGCTTCCACCTCGGGCTGCTGGCTCTCGCGGGCAACGCCCACCTGGTCGAGGTCGTCGCCGACCTGCGCAAGCGCTCCCGCCTCTACGGCCTTACCGCCCTCGTGGAAGCCGGCCGGCTGCTCGCCTCCGCCCAGGAGCACCTGGAGCTCCTCGACGCCCTGCTGGAACGGGACGAGGAGGCCACCCACGCGATCATGACCAGACATCTGGGGCATGTGCGCAGCCTGTGGGCGAACGGCGAGGCCGAGCGGGAGCCCTAGGCGGGGACCCGGGCGGAGCGCTGGCCGAACATTTCACTGCGCAAAGGTCCCTCAGGTGCACTTTTTACGTGGCCGGCGTGGGGCGGTCCACACAAAAAGCGGCGATTTTGCGACGCATGGGGTCTTCCCGGACCATGGGCCCGTCCCGGCGATCCTGGGACATCTGTTCGACGAGAGGTCCACCCCCCATGCACGTCACCGGAACCGTCCCCCCGTCGGCTCCGGCCTCCTCGGAGACCCACCAGGTTCCCACCGGGGGCACCCACGACCCCACCGACAAGCACACCCGCCGCTTCGGGCTGCCGGTCGCGACCGCGCTGGTGATGGGCAACATCATCGGCGGCGGCATCTTCCTGCTCCCCGCCTCCATCGCCTCCTACGGCACGGTCAGCCTGGTGGCCTTCGGTGTGCTGACCGTGGGCGCCATGGCCCTCGCCCTGGTCTTCGGCCGGCTCGCCGCGCGCGACCCCCGTACCGGCGGGCCCTATGTCTACGCCCGCGAGGCCTTCGGCGACTTCGCCGGGTTCCTCGCCGCGTGGGCGTACTGGATCACCACCTGGGTGTCGAACGCGGCGCTCGCCGTCGCCGCCGTCGGCTATCTGGACGTGCTGATCCCGGTCGGCGGTCACAAGTGGAGCGCGTGTCTGGCCGCCCTGGTCCTGCAGTGGCTGCCGGCCCTGGCCAACTTCGCCGGCACCCGGTACGTGGGCGCCGTCCAACTGGTGTCGACGGTGCTGAAGTTCGTACCGCTGCTGCTCGTCGCCGTCGGCGGTCTGTTCTTCTTCGACCCGTCCCGGCTCGGGCCGTTCAACGCGAGCGGGCACAGTGCGATCGGAGCCGTCTCCGCCTCCGCCGCCCTGCTGCTCTTCTCCTACCTCGGGGTGGAGTCCGCCGCCGTGAGCGCCGGCGAGGTCAGGAACGCCCGCCGCAACGTGGGGCGGGCGACCGTGATCGGCACCGCGGGCGCCGCGCTCGTCTACCTGCTGGGCACGCTGTCCGTCTTCGGCACCGTCGCGCACAACCGGCTGGTGACCTCCACGGCCCCCTTCTCCGACGCCGTGAACTCGATGTTCGGCGGCAGCTGGGGCGGTACGGCGGTGGCGCTGGCGGCGCTGGTGTCGATGACCGGCTGCCTCAACGGCTGGACCCTGCTGAGCGCCCAGACCCCGTACGCCGCGGCCGAGGACGGCCTGTTCCCGGCCGCCTTCGCGCGCCGCCGCCGGGGTGTGCCGACGGTCGGCGTGGGCGTCACCGTCGTCCTGTCCTCCCTGCTCACGGCGTACAACTACCTGTCGGGCTCGGGGAAGGTCTTCGACGTCCTGGTCCTCGTCACCACCTTCACCGCGACCGTGCCGTACCTGCTGGCGACGGCGGCGCAGCTGTTCCACCTGATCTCCGGCAGGTCGGTGGACCGGGGCCGTCTGCTCCGGGACTCGGTGATCACCGCCATCGCGGCCGCCTTCTCCCTCTGGCTGATGGCCGGAGCCGGCTACGCGGCGGTCTACCAGGGCGTGCTGTTCCTGTTCGCCGGAGTCCTCGTCCACGCGGTGATGGCGGCGCGCCGGCAGCGCAAGCCGGCGGGAACCGGCTGATCGACCGGGCGGGCCGTGGGGCCCGCCGCTTCAGGTGACGATGCGATAGCGGTGCTCCGGACGCCCGGTCGCGCCGTATCGCAGCTCCAGGCGGACCATGCCCTCCTTGACGAGGTAGGACAGATAGCGCTGGGCCGTGGCGCGGGAGACGCCGGTGAGTTCGGCAGCCTCGGCCGCCGACACCGGGCCGCGCGCGGTGCGCAGCGCCTGGTGGACCAGGGTCAGGGTGGGCGCCGAGTGGCCCTTGGCCGGCACCCGCGGCACGGCAGGCGGCCGGGCGGCGCTGAACAGGGCGTCCACATCGGCCTGATCGGTCTCGGCGGCCGGGCCGAGCACCTCCACGCGCTGCTGGAGCTCCCGGTAGGCGGTGAGCCGTTCGCACAGGTCGGGGGAGCCGAACGGCTTGACCAGGTAGCCCACGGCACCGAGCTTCATGGCGGTGCGCACCGACTCGATGTCCCGGTCCGCCGTGATCATCAGGGCGTCGGGGCGGGCGCCGCCCTCGTCCCCCGTGAGCCGGCGCAGCACGTCGAGCCCGCTGCCGTCGGGCAGGAAGATGTCGAGCAGCAGCAGGTCGGGGCGCAGTGCCCGGACCGCCTCCAGGGCCTCGGCGACGCTCGCCGCCTCGCCGACCACGTGGAAGTCCGGGACGCGGCTCACGTACTCGCTGTGGATGTGACTCACCCGGAAGTCGTCGTCCACGACCAGGGTCCGGATCATCAGCGCTCCCCTCCCACCGGCAACGCCTTGGTGAACAGTGCTCCCTGCGGCGCGAGGGCCTTGTCCGGCAGGGGCAGTGCGACCGTGAAGACGGCGCCGGGACCCTCGCTGACCGTGATGGTGCCGCCGTGCCGTTGCACCAGCCGGTGCACCAGGGCCAGGCCGAGGCCACGCCGGGCGGTGCCCCGTTCCGGCCGGGTCGAGTAGCCGTCCTCGAAGATCGACTCGGTGGCGTCCGGCGGTATCCCCGGACCGGTGTCCGCGACCCGGACCCGCACCTCGTGAGGGCTCTCGGTCAGGGTGAGCCGTACCTCGCGGCCGTCCGCCGGGCGCGGTCCCTCGCCGGCCGCGTCGACCGCGTTGTCCAGCAGGTTGCCCACGATGGTCAGCAGCCGGTGCAGGTGCGGCGGGTCCTGGCCGAGGGCCGAGTCCTCGGTCAGCACGACCCGTACCCCGCGTTCGGCGGCGACCGTGGTCTTGGCCACGATCAGACCGACCATGAGCGAGTTCCCGATCCGCTTGCGCACCGACTCGCTGAGCGCCTGGCCGGTGCCGGCCGCGCCGACGGCGAACTCGTAGGCGTCGTCGTACTCCCCGATGTCGAGCAGGCCGGCCAGGGTGTGCATACGGTTGGTGAACTCGTGCTGCTGGGCCCGCAGCGCGTCGGTCAGGCCCCGCACGGAGTCCAGTTCGCGCAGCAGCCCGACCATTTCGGTGCGGTCCCGTACGGTGACCACGGCGCCGAGTTCCCGGCCGTGCAGGGTGACCGGCATGCGGTTGACGACGAGGCAGTGCTCGTCGGTCAGGACGCTGACGTCGGTGCCGGTCAGGGTGCCGTCCAGGACGCGGCGCAGCCTGCCGTCGGGCAGCACCTCCTCGACGGTCCTGCCGAGTGCGGTGCCGAGTCCGAGCAGCCGGCGGGCCTCGTCGTTCACGACGGTGATCCGGCCGTCGGGGGCGAAGGCGACCACGCCCTCGCGGATGCCGTGCAGCATCGCCTCGCGGTCCTGCAGCAGTCCGGCGATCTCCTCCAGTTCCAGCCCGAACGTGGTCCGCTTCAGCCGCCTGGCCAGCAGATACGCGGCCGTGGCACCGAGCGTGGTGGCGATCGCGGCGTACAGGCCGAAGGTGGGCAGCTCGCGCCACAGCTCGCTGAGCACATGCCGCTCGGGGATGCCCACCGACACCTCGCCGACCAGCCGGTAGGTCGGCCCGTACAGCGGGGCCTTGCCGTTGGCGGACCGTCCGGTCGCGCCCTGGTCGGTGCCGACGTGCGGCCGGCCGTCCAGCGCCACGAGCGGCTCGGCCACCCGCGAGCCGACCAGCTGCGGCATGGGGTGCGAGTGGCGGACCCCGTGCAGGTCGATCACCACCACGTACGACGCCCCCGACGCCCGCCGGATCCGCTCGGCGGCGGTCTGCACCACGTCACCGTGGTCGCCGTACTCCATGGCCCGCCGGATCTGCGGGTCCGCGGCCGCGGTCTGGGCGATGGCCACGGCCCGCTCCTCGTAGGTGTCATCGAGCGCGGAACGCTGCGCGAAGGCGAACAGGACGAATCCGATGGCGCCGGTGAGCGCCAGGATGACGAGCTGGCTGGCGAGGATCCGCGCGGAGAGTCTCCCCCTCCCGCCGCGCCCGATCCGCACTCGGATGGGTGTCACAGGTGCCTCTTCGCCTCTGTCCCGCTTGGTGCCGGGCCGGCCCGACGCCGGACCCGTGGTGGCGTGATTGTGCCTGATGGCCGAAATTCTGCCCACCCCCGTTTCACTGAGCAGAACGAGCAGAACCCCGGTTAACGCGGCTTTCGCGAGATACCTGGGAAACAGCGACGTAACACCGGGTGACCTCTAGCGTCTGCCTTCCTCGACCCCACGAGGTGTGGAAGGAGACGGCCTCACATGGCTTCGCGAAACGATGTCGCGACGAGCCCGATCGCCGGTGCAGCAGAGCGCGGGGACGCGCGCATCGAGATCTCCGGGCTCACCAAGCGATTCCTGACCCCTGCCGGTGAGGTGTTCACGGCGCTGCAAGGCGTGTCGTTCACCGTGGAGCCGGGTCAGTTCTGTGCGGTGGTCGGCCCCACCGGCTGCGGCAAGTCGACCACGCTGAGCATGGTGTCCGGCCTGGACCGGCCCAGCGAGGGCTCGGTGAAGGTGGGCGGCCGTGAGGTGGACGGCATCACCGACGGTGTCAGCTTCATGTTCCAGGCGGACGCGCTGCTGCCCTGGAAGACGGTTCTGGGCAATGTGCTGATGGGCCCCGTCTTCCGCGGCGTGCCCAAGCAGCAGGCGCAGGCCTCGGCGCGGGACTGGCTGCGCCGGGTGGGCCTCGCCGGTTTCGAGGACCGCTACCCGCACCAGCTCTCCGGCGGTATGCGCAAGCGCGTGGCGATGGCCGCGGCGCTGATCAACGAGCCCAAGATACTGATCATGGACGAGCCGTTCGGCGCCCTGGACGTGCAGACCAAGGCGATCATGTCGACCGAACTGCTGGACCTGTGGGAGCAGATCCGGCCCTCCGTCATCTTCATCACGCACGACCTGGACGAGGCCGTGGCGCTCGCCGACCGGGTCGTCGTCATGACGTCCAGCCCCGGGTCGGTCAAGGCCGTCTTCGACATCGACCTGCCCCGTCCGCGCGGCTCGGTCCAGGAGATCCGCTACCAGCCCCGCTTCATCGAACTCCAGCACCAGATCTGGGACACGCTGCGCGAAGAGGTGGAGCGCGCCTACGCACGCACCGCAGGAGGAAAGGCATGAGCACGACGTCCACCGCTTCCGCCGTCCCGGTCGCCGACGGCGGGCACGCCTCGGCCTCGGCCGCCGCCAAACGGGCCGCTCGACGACGGGTCGCCCTGGTCTGGGCGGGCCGCCTCGGCCTCGCGGCCTTCGTGATCGGCGGCTGGCAGGCCTTCACCACCTGGGGCATCGTCGACCCGTTCTTCTTCGGGCAGCCGTCCGGGATCTGGCAGCGGCTGATCGACCTCTTCCAGAACGGCACCGAGTTCGGCTCCTTCTACGCCAACATCTGGACGACCATCCAGGAGGCGCTCATCGGCTTCGCCCTCGGCGCGGGCACCGGAATCGTCGTCGGCGTCGCGCTGGGCCAGAGCCGCTATCTGTCCGACGTCCTCGGTCCCTACATCAAGATGGTGAACGCGATCCCGCGCATCGTGCTCGGCTCGATCTTCATCGTCGCCTTCGGCATCGGCGTCACCCCGAAGATCCTGCTCGCCGCCGTGCTGGTGTTCTTCATCGTCTTCTTCAACGCCTTCCAGGGCGTCCGCGAGGTCGACCGCAACATCCTCGCCAACGCCCGGGTGCTGGGCGCCTCCCAGCTGCAGATCATCCGGCACGTCATCGTGCCGTCCGCGCTCACCTGGATCATCGCCAGCCTGCACAGCGCGTTCGGCTTCGCCATCGTCGGCGCGCTCGTCGGCGAGGTGCTCGGCGCGCAGAGCGGCCTCGGCCTCGTCATCAAGACCGCGCAGAACAACTTCGACCCCAACGGTGTGTTCGCCACGATGCTCGTGATCGCGGTGATCGTGCTCGGCGCGGAGTGGCTGATCGGCAAGCTCGAGCACCGGCTGCTGTCCTGGCGCCCGCCGGCCCCCACCGAGGCCAACAGCCTCTGATCCTCCCCTCTTCCCCTTCCCCTTCCCCACCGCCCGTTCCTCAGAACGAAAGAGCCGCCATGTCCAAGAGAATCCTCACCGCGTCCCTCGTCACCGTCCTCGCCCTCGGCGCGGCCACCGCGTGTTCCAGCAGCTCCTCCGGTTCCGGTTCCAGCGGCTCCGGCGGCACCCCGACCGTCAGGATCATGGTCGGCGGCATCGACAAGCAGATCTACCTGCCGTACCAGCTCGCCCAGAACCTCGGCTTCTACAAGAAGTACGGCGTCAACGTCGTGCTGAGCACCGAGCAGGACGGCGGCACCGGCGCCGAGGACGCCATGGCCTCGGGGCAGGTGGACATGGCGGGCGCCTGGTACAACCACACGATCGACTTCCAGGTGAAGGGCAAGGCGGTGGAGGACGTCGTCCAGCTGTCCGGCGCGCCGGGCGAGCGGGAGATGTGCGCCACCAAGAGCGGGGTGCACTCGGCGGCGGACTTCAAGGGCAAGACGCTGGGCGTGACCGACCTGGGCTCGGGCACCGACACGCTCACCCAGTTCCTGGCCGCCAAGAAGGGCATCAAGACGAGCGGCTTCCACCGGATCGGGGTCGGCGCGGGCTCCACCGCCATCGCCGCGCTGCAGAACGGCAAGGTGGCCTGTGTGATGACGACGCAGCCGACGGTCGCCGCGATCGAGAAGAAGGGCGTCGGCTACTCGGCGGTCGACGTGGCCACCACCGAGGGTGCCAAGGCCGCGACCGGCGGCGCCTGGCCGGCCGCGGGTGTCATCGCCCGTACCGACTGGGTGAACTCGCACAAGGACGCGGTGCAGAAGGTCGTCGACGCGCTCGTGGCCACCATGCACTGGATCGACAAGCACAGCGCGGCGGACATCGCCGACAAGCTGCCGCAGTCGTTCGTGCAGAACCAGCTGGTCACCAAGGCCGACTACGTCTCGGCCCTGACCCAGGACAAGGGGCAGTTCCTCCCGGACGGCATCATGCCGGCCGGCGGTCCCAAGAACGTCCTGGCCACGGAGGAGCTGGTGGGCCACGCGACCTCGAAGGTGAACCTCGGTACGACGTTCACCAATGACTTCGCCCTCGCGGCCAACAAGAAGGAGGGCTTCACCACCACGACGGCGCCGGCGGGGACGTCCGGCTGAGCATCCGTCACACCGCAATGACCGGTGGCCGTGCCGGATGGACTCCGACACGGCCACCGATCCGCGTTTCCGCACGTCGGGACGACAGGATTTGAACCTGCGACCCCTTGACCCCCAGTCAAGTGCGCTACCAAGCTGCGCCACGTCCCGTTGCGGTCTCACCCGGGGTCTCCCGTGTGATCACGCAGGTCAACCCTACCGCACCTGGACCGGTGTCCGTGCCGACGCCGTCGTGGCGGGGGTCGTCGTGCGGTCCGGGCGGCGGGCCGGGACGAGGAGGGCGGCGCCGGCCGCGGCGAGGCAGAGGAGGGCGAGCAGGGCCCAGGCGTGGGTGTAGCCGGAGGCGTAGGGCAGGCCGGAGGGCTGGAGGCGGCCGGTGACCAGGACGGCGGTGAGCGCGGCGCCGATGGAGCCGCCGATGGTGCGGATGTTGGCGTTCATGCCGGTCGCGGCGCCGGTCTGCTCGGGTGGGACGCTGCCGACGACGAGGTTGGCCATGGAGGCGAAGGCCAGTCCGATGCCCAGGCCGAACAGCCCGGCCACGACGGCGATCTGCCACTGGGCGTCGTGCCAGAGGGTGAGGAAGCCGCAGGCCAGCGCGCCGAGGGTGGCACCCGTGGTGAGGAGCGCCTTGGCGCCGACACGGGGCTCCAGACGGCCCGAGAGGACACCGGAGAGGAACATCGCCAGCAGCATCGGGAGCATGAGGAGGCCGGAGGCGGTCACGCTCGCCCCGAAGCCGTAGCCGGCCGCGGACGGCGTCTGGACGAAGCCCGGCAGGAAGGACCAGATCGCATACATGCCGGCGCCGAAGAACAGGGCCGCCGCGTTGGTGGTCCACACCGCGGGCAGCCGCATCACGCGCAGGTCGATCAGCGGAGTGCGGGAGCGGGCCTCGGCCGTGACCCACACGGCGAACAGCACGACGGCGGCGGCGAACAGGCCGAGCACCTTCGGCGAGCCCCAGCCCCACTGCCCGGCCTGGCTCAGCGGCAGCAGCAGGGCCACCAGCCAGGCGGAGAGCAGCACGGCGCCGTACCAACTGACCTTCCCCTCGGCGCGCTTGGGCGACTCGGGGACGTAGGCCACGGCGATCAGGACGGTCGCGGCGACGATCGCCACGGGGATCCAGAAGAGCCAGCGGTAGTCGAGCGCGGAGACGATCGGCCCGGCGGCCACCATGCCGACCCCGCCGCCCGCGGCGATGACCGCGGACAGGTTGCTGATGCTGCCGCTCACCTCGGCGGGTGCGAACTCGTCGCGGATGATGCCGAAGGACAGCGGGAACAGCGCGCCGCCGGCGCCCTGGACGACGCGGGCGACGATGAGCACCCCGATGGTCGGGGCGAGCGCGGCGACGAGACAGCCGGCGAGGACGGCGAGCAGGACGGCGACGAGCGTGCGTTTCCTGCCGGCGAGATCACCGACGCGGCCGAGGATGGGGGTGAAGACGGAGGCGGACAGCAGATAGGCCGTCATCACCCAGGTCGCGGTCGACTGGGAGGCGTGCAGGGCGTGCTGGACGGTCGGCAGGGCCGGCGCGATCAGGGACTGCAGCATGGAGAACACGCCCGCACCGGTCGCGAGGACCGCGAAGGTGAGGCGGGTGGACTTGCGGGGCATGGGAGAGCCTCTCCGAGAGGGAGCGCTGTGATGGGCGAAAGGGGCGTGCTGCCGGGCACGTCTGCCCACGGCGGAGCCGCCCCGCACTGCTAAAGTGGAGGTGTTCCTCCACTCTAGCGGAGGCGCACCTCCGGTTCAAACCGAAGCGGATGCATTCCTCCGGTTCATCGATTCCTCTGGGAGGCACCAGTGACGGCCACGCCGTTCCCCGTCGGCGAGCTCGTGGCGGCCCGCCGCCCGCACCGCAAGGACGCCGCCCGCAACTACGACGCCCTGCTCACTGCCGCCCGCGAGGCGTTCGCCGAGCACGGCTCCGACGCCTCCCTGGAGGACGTCGCCCGCCGCGCGGGCGTCGGCATCGGCACGCTCTACCGGAACTTCCCCACCCGCCGCGACCTCTTCGAGACCGTCTACGCCGACGAGGTCGACGCCCTGTGCCGGGCGGCCGTGGAGGTCGCCGGCCTGGAGCCGTGGGAGGCGCTGACCGCCTGGCTGGACCGGTTCGCCGGGTACATGGTCACCAAGCGCGCGGTGCGCGAGGCGCTGAACGACGAGTCGGAGATCTTCCAGACCTGCCGGGACTCGATGTACGCCGCCGGGGGCCCGCTGCTGCAACGCGCCCAGCGGGCGGGCGCGGCCCGCACGGACATGGACTTCACCGACCTGTTGCGGATGGTCGCCGGCATCACGGCCACGGCCTTCGACGACGACGCCCAGCGCGACCGGGTCCTCGCGATCGCCCTGGACGGCGTACGCACGGCCCGCTGAGACCAGGGGCCATCACCTATTTGATGAGCGCGTTCGCCACCACCACGATCACCCCGAGCAATGCGTCCCCGGCGCCCATGAGGACCGCCATGGGCCAACTCCGGGCGGACCAGCGGGCGGTGATCAGGCCGAGGACGAAGAGAATCACGATGTTGAGGGCGAACGCCGGGTACTGGACGCCGTTCGGCGACCACCAGCCCCAGCCCGCGCCCGCGAGGAGGAAGACCGTGGGCAGCACGGCCGTGACGAGCGGCCACTCGTCCCGCAGCGCGCGCAGCACGTCCCAGCGGCGGTGCGGGGCGCGCTCGGCGATGTAGTGGGCGTAGCCGTGCGCGAGGGCGGAGGCGAAGGCGGTCACCAGGAGCCACACGGCGTCGTAGCGGCGGCCGGCGGCGGTCGTACGGCCGTACTGGGTGAGCGCCGCCACCATCGAGCTGGCCAGGACGGCGCCGTACACACCGCCGAACAGGACGGCCTCACGTGTGTCGTGCCGCCGGGGCGGTGCCGTGCCGACCGCCGTGGAGTCAGCCATGTCTCCCACGATCACCCGCTGCGCATCCGGCCGCCAGTCCGCGCGCAGCGACGAAGTGTCCTCCCACCAGCCCCGATGCCCCACACACTGTCGGCTTCGGCGGTGCCCGGCGATGGCTAGGCTCGCCGCATGACGCACAGCTTCGCGCTCCACATCCCCGACGCCGATCTCGCACCCGAGCCCCTCGACCCGGGGCAGATCGTCTCCGGGAACCCGGAGGTCACCGGCAAGGTGGTCTGGGAATCGCCGGACGGCCGGCAGATCCGCGGGATCTGGCAGATCACGCCGGGCGTGGTCACCGACACGGAGGCGGACGAGGTGTTCGTGGTGGTCAGCGGCTCGGCCACGATCGAGGTCGAGGGCGGACCGACGCTCACCGTGGGGCCGGGCGACATGACGGTGCTGCGCGCGGGCGACCGTACGACGTGGACCGTGCACGAGACGCTGCGCAAGGCGTACGCGATCAACCTGTGAGGCCGCGCTCTCCCGGAGCAGGTGGTGCGGTCGTCCCCCGGATCTCCAGCGTCGGCGCGGCGAGGTGGACGCTGCCCTCGCCGCCCGTTCGGCCGGACCGGTCGAGCAGGCAGCGGGCGGCGCGCCGGCCGATCTCGTACGGGGAGGTGTCCACGGTGGTCAGCCAGACGTGCCGCAGCCGGGCGATGCTGGTGTTGTCGTAGCCGACGACCGAGAGGTCGCGCGGCACCTCGAGGCCCAGCTCCCCGGCAGCCGAGAGGGCACCCACCGAGGCCATGTCGTTGACGGCGAAGAGCGCCGTCGGCCGCTCCGGGCGGCTCAGCAGGCGTACGGTCCCCCGGTAGCCGCCCTCCTCCGTGAGATCGCCCGGCTCGACGACCGGTGCGGCGCCGTGTGCCCGCATCGCGGCCTCGTACCCGCGCCGGCGCAGCGCGCCGACCGCGCCGTGTCCCGCGAGGTGAGCGACCCGGCGATGGCCGAGGCCGAGCAGGTGCTCGGTGGCGAGCCGGGCTCCGCGCTCGTCGTCCCCGGCGACGACGTCCACGCCCTGCGGCCGGGGCTCGCGGGCGCCGGCCACGACCACCGGCATCCGGCGCGCCAGAGCGCCGAGACCGCCCGCGTCCGGGACCGTGCCGACGATCACCAGTCCGTCGACGCCGAGGTCCAGGAAGGGTTCGGCGAGGTCGTGCCCCATCCGCCGGTTCAGCCGGGCGTCGGCGAGCAGCATGTGCAGACCGGCGGCGTGCAGCGGGGAGTTGAGGCCGTCGAGGAGGTCGACGAACCACGGGTTGCGCAGATCGTCCAGGAGCACGCCGACGGTGCGGGTGCGCTGTTCGCTCAGGCTGCGGGCGGCCGCGTTCGGCCGGTAGCCGAGGTCGCGCACGGCTCGCAGCACCGCCTCCCGCTTGCCGGGACTGACCGGTCCGGAGCCGCGCAGCACGAGCGAGACCAGCGACTTGGACACCCCGGCCCGTTCGGCCACGTCACGGATGGTCGGCGGTCTCATGGCATGGACCGTTCCATGCGGCGTGCCGCGCTGTCAAAGGGTTGACACGCCAGCCATGTCCGCACAAAGGTGACCAGGCGAGAACATGGACCGGTCCAAGTAGCCCGGGAGGGCTGTCATGGTGGATGAGCTGGGCGTCGCCGTCGTCGGGTTCGGCTGGATGGGCCGGGTGCACGCCCAGGCGTACGCCCGTCTGCCGCACCACTATCCGCGGCTCCCGCTGCGCCCCCGGCTGGTCGCGGTCGCCGAGGAGGTGCCGGGGCGGGCGGAGGCGGCCGCGGAGCAGTTCGGGTTCGCCTCCGCCACCCGCGACTGGCGCGAGGTGGCCGCCGACCCGCGTGTGCGGGCCGTCAGCATCACCGCCCCGAACTTCCTGCACCGGGAGATCGGCGTGGCGATGGCCGAGGCCGGCAAGCACATCTGGATCGAGAAGCCGGTCGGACTGACCGTCGCGGACGCCCGCGCGGTCGCCGACGCGGTCGCCGAGGCCGGCGTGCAGGGCACGGTCGGCTTCAACTACCGCAACGCGCCCGCCGTGGAGTCCGCCCGCGATCTGATCGCCTCCGGCGAGATCGGCGCGGTGACCCACGTCCGCATCCGGCTGTTCAGCGACTACGCGGCCCATCCGGACGGCGCCCTGACCTGGCGGTACGAGCGGGCGCGCGGCGGCAGCGGGGTGCTCGGCGACCTGGCCTCGCACGGCGCGGACCTGGCCCGCTTCCTGCTCGGCGGCATCGTCTCGCTCACCGCCGACACCGCGGTCTTCCTGCCCGAGCGTGCCCGGCCGGACGGCGCCACCGCCGGCCACGCCCTGGCCTCCGGCGGCGAGCCGGGCCCGGTCGAGAACGAGGACTACGTCAACTGTCTGCTGCGCTTCGCCTCCGGTGCCCGCGGGGTGCTGGAGGCCTGCCGGGTCTCGGTCGGCGAGCAGAACAACTACGGCTTCGAGGTGCACGGCACGAAGGGAGCCGTCTTCTGGGACTTCCGGCGGATGAACGAGCTGGCGGTGAGCCGGGGTTCGACGTACCAGGACCAGCCGGTGAGCACGGTGTACGTCGGGCCCGGGGCCGGTGAGTTCGCGGCGTTCCAGCCGGGTGCGGCGAACGCGATGGGGTACGACGACCTGAAGGTGATCGAGGCGTACCGGTTCGTGCGGTCGGTCGCGGAGCGGGTGCCGTACGGCACGACGCTCGCCGACGCGGTGCAAAGTGCGGCCGTGCTCGACGCGATGACGCGGTCGGCCCGGACGGGTTCCTGGGTCGAGGTCGAGGGTGGCTGAGGGCTCCCCCAGGGGCAGGAGCCGTCGTCATGCGTCCGCTGCGGCGTCGTGACCGGCCGCGCCCACACGGCGGCGGCCGCACGTCAGCACAGCCCCGCGCTCCTGAGGGATGCTGTCCTGCCCAGCGCTTCGACGCCCGCCGCCAGCGCGTCGGCCACCCGCCCCGGTGGGTTGTCCGTACCGCCGCTCGTGCGAGCCGGGAGGGGAAGTTCCACCTGGACTCCGCCGAGCGGGGTCAGGTTGACCGGGTTTCTGGGGTGCACGCCGCGCAGACCGGAGGGGATCGCCGTCAGGTCGGTGACGGCCGGGAAGCGCGGGGCGTGGGCGGTGAGCGCCTCGGCGAGGACCTGGGCCGCCTCCCGGTGACGTCCGCCGAGGAAGACGGAGTGCGGCGCCTCGGGCCGCATGTGGCCGTGCAGGGACACGGTGAGACGGACCCGTTCGAGGAACTCCCGCAGCAGAACGCAGTCGTCGGCCGCCATGCGCGGCGACGGGATGTGTACGGGCCGCCGGGCGCCCGGCTGGGTGAAGACCAGACTGGTGGCACCGCAGCGACGGGCCACCGTCTCGGCGAGCTGGGCCGTGCCCCCTTCATTACTGCCGTGCAGGGCGAGCAGCCCGATGCCGCCGCGGCCCGGTACGAGGGTCGCCACCATCGGCACCCCCTCGATCTCCACTTCTTCGGTGCGGGTCATCGCTCCCCCTCAGACGTCCGTCGGCGCGGGCATGTTGTACGGCGTGACGACCTGGATCGCCGACGGCAGCAGCGGACCGGCGGGCGGCAGGGCGCCGTGGAAGCGCATCACGGCGTGACAGGCCTCGCGTAGATCATGCCGCAGGTCGTGGTGGAGCACGGCGGACAGGCGGTGTGCGCGCAGCAGGCGGGTGTTGTCGTGGTCGAGGTCGTGGGCGATGAACACCGCGCACTCCCGGCCGAGGTCGGCGAAGGCCCGCAGGGTGGCGTCGTTGCCCCCGCCGATGGAGTACACGGCCCTGATCTCCGGGTCCCGTTGCAGGGCGGCGCGGACGAGGTCGTACTGGGTGGCGTCCAGGCCCTGCCCCTCGGTGATCTCCACCAGGGTGCGCTCGGGGTGCCGGGCGCGCATCACGCTCCTGAATCCCATCTCGCGCTCCTCCTCGTTGCGGAAGAAGCCGCTGCTGAGGCTGGTGAGGACGTTGCCGGGCCGGTCGCCGAGCCACTGGCCCATGAGATACGCGGCGGTGGCGCCGGCGGCCCGGTTGTCGCTGCCGACGCAGCCGATCCGGCCGCTGGCGGGCAGGTCGGTGACCAGGGTGACGACCGGGATGCCCGCCGCGGTGAGCCGGGCCACGGCGGCGGTGACCTCGGGGACGTCCGGCGCCTTGAGGATCACGCCCTGCGAACCGCGCCGGGCGATCCGGTCCAGGGTCCGCACCTGCTCGGGTGCCGGGCCGGTCTCCCGGAAGTGGAAGCGCGAGCGGACCACCGCCGGACGCAGCCCGGGCAACTCGGCCTCCAGGGCGGCGCGTACGGACGTGGTGAACCGCTCGGGCGCCTGCACCACGATGTCGACCATGAACGTACGGCCGACCAGTCGCACCTGGGTGCGCTGCCGGTCGAGGTCGGCGATGGCCCGGTGCACCTCCTCGGCGGTGCTCTGGCGCACCCCTCCCCTGCCGTTCAGCACACGGTCCACCGTGGCCTCGCTCAGACCCGCCTGACGTGCGATCTCCCGGATCGGGAAGGGATGACCCATGGACCGGCTCCTTGAGGGGTTTTTGATGGCCTCATGCTGGTTGTTCGAGGGGTTTGTACTGACAAGAATGACAGGGCCGCGTCGCTCGTGTGGGCTGAAAGCCCGTGATCGAAAGAGGGACACCGATGTCCGTCGCCTCCGTGCCAGGCCGCGCCTGGCTGTCCGAACAGGACTGCGACCTGGACGCCTTCCGCGCCCTGATCGACCGCACGACTCACCTCGCGGACTACCCGCACGCCGCCTCGGTGACGGGAAACGTCCTGGTGTACGAGGGCGAGCGGCTGCGCACCGCCGGGGACCGCGACGCCCTGCGGGCCGAGCTGGTGCGGGCGTTCGCCGACGGCCCCGGCATCGTCGTGATCAAGGGCGCCTGCCCGGACCCGTCCGTGGTCGACCGGCTCACGGCCGTGTTCGAGGCGCTGATCGCCGAGCAGCGGGCCTCGCGGGCCACCACCGGCGACCACTTCGCGAAGCCGGGCGCCAACGACCGGGTGTGGAACGCGCTCGAGAAGACGGCCCTGTACGACCCGGAGGCGTTCGCCGACTACTACGCGAACGACGTCCTGGCCCTGGTCTGCGCGGCCTGGCTGGGCCCCGGCTACCAGGTGACCTCACAGGTGAACGTGGTCAACCCGGGCGGCGCCGGCCAGACCGCGCACCGGGACTACCACCTCGGCTTCCTGAGCAACGCGGCCGCGGCGGCCTGGCCGGCCCATGTGCACCGGCTCTCGCCGGCACTCACCCTGCAGGGCACGGTCGCCCACTGCGACATGCCCGTGGAGTCGGGCCCGACGCGGTATCTGCCGTACTCGCAGCTGTACGAGCCGGGCTACCTGGCCTGGCGGCTCCCGGAGTTCCAGGCCTACTTCGAGGCACAGCACGCACAGCTCCCGCTGGCCAAGGGCGACGCGGCCTTCTTCAACCCGGCGCTGTTCCACGCCGCCGGCACCAACCGCACGGCGGACGTGCGGCGTACGGCGAACCTGCTCCAGGTGTCCTCCGCCTTCGGGCGCGCGATGGAGACGGTGGACCGGGAAGCCGTGGCGAACGCGGTGTTCCCGGTGCTGCTGCGGCGCGCGGCCGAGGGTGCCGGCACCGAGTGGCTGGAGAACGTGATCGCGGCGAGTGCCGAGGGCTACCCCTTCCCGACCGACCTCGACAGCGACCCGCCGGTCGACGGTCTGGCCCCGCCGGCGCAGGCGGACGTGGTGCGGTGCGCGGTGCGCGAGGAGTGGACCCCGCAGCGGCTGCGCGCGGAGCTGCGGGCCGGCACCGAACGCCGCGAGAGCTGAGGGAGGCCGGGGACGGGTCATGGAACTTCACGGCGGACTGCTTCGGGAAAAGATCGTCCTGGTCAACGGCGGCAGTCAGGGGATCGGTGCCTCGATCGCGCGGGCAGCCGTCCGGGAGGGCGCCGTCGTGGCGGTCACCGGCCGCCGTACGGAACCGGGTGAGGCGCTGGTCGCCGAGCTGGCGTCGGCCGGGGGCAGGGCGATGTTCGTACGCGCCGATCTGGCGGACGCCGGGCAGGCCGGGGCGGCCGTCGCCGAGGTGGTCGACGTCTGGGACCGGATCGACTGCCTGGTGAACTCGGCGGGACTGACTGCCCGGGGGACCCTGCTGGACACGACGCCGGAGCTGTTCGACGCGCACATCGCCATCAATCTCAAGGGGCCGTTCTTCGCGATGCAGGCGGCGGTGGCCGACATGGTGGCCCGCAAGGCACCCGGCACGATCGTCAACATCATCACCTCGTCGGCGCACGGCGGCCAGCCGTTCCTGGTGCCGTACGTCGCCGCGAAGGCAGGCCTGGCAGGCCTGACCCGCAATGCGGCGCACGCCCACCGCTGGGACCGGATCCGGATCAACGGCCTGAACATCGGCTGGACCGCCACGGAGGGCGAGGACGCCACCCAGCGCGCCTTCCACGGCGCCGGCGACGACTGGCGGGAGCAGGCCGCGGCGAAGCTGCCGATGGGCAGACTGGGCCGGCCGGACGAGATCGCCGACTTCGTGGTGTTCCTGCTGTCCGACCGGTCCGGGGTGGTCACCGGGTCGGTGATCGACTGGGACCAGAACGTTCTCGGCGGACTCGACTGAAAGGAACCAGCCCGCCGTCCGGCGATGCAGGACGAGCCCGAAGGACGAACGGGTCCGGGGCGGAGCCCCGGCAACAGAAACCTCGCACAAGGAGCTGCGGAGCACATGCGCATCGGAATCCTCGGCCTCGGCCGCATCGGCGCCTTCCACGCCGAGACCCTCTCCGGACTCGACGCCGTCGAGTCCCTCGTCGTCGCCGACCCGTTCGCGGACGCGGCCAAGGCCGCCGCCGAGCGGTTCGGCGCCGAGGTCGCGGACTCCGCGGAGGCGCTGCTGGCGGCCGGGGTGGACGGCCTGGTCGTCGCGGCGGCCACCGACGCCCACCCCGCGCTGATCCGGGCCGGCGTAGAGGCCGGCGTCCCCGTCTTCTGCGAGAAGCCGGTCGCCCGCAGCATGACCGAGGGCGTCGAGGTGCTGCGGGCCGTGCAGAACAGCGGCGTGCCGATCCAGATCGGCTACAACCGCCGCTTCGACGCGGGGTTCATCGCCGCGCGGGCCGCCGTCCGGGCGGGCGAGCTGGGCGCGCTGCACACGGTCCGCTGCACCACTTTGGACCCGGCGCCGCCGCCGGCCGCGTACATCGCCGCTTCCGGGGGCATCTTCCGCGACTGTTCCGTGCACGACTTCGACATCATCCGCTGGGTGACGGGACGTGAGGTCACCGAGGTGTACGCGGTCGGCGGCAACCGGGGCGCCGACTACATCAGGGCGGCGGGGGACGCCGACACCACCGGCGCGATCCTCACGCTGGACGACGGCACCCTCGCGGTGGTCTCCAACTCCCGTCACAACGCCCGGGGTTACGACGTGCGCATGGAACTCCACGGCTTCGCGGACTCGATCGCGGTCGGGCTGGACGACAAGCTTCCGCTGCGCTCGGTCGAACCCGGCGTCACCTTCCCGGCGGGCATCCCGCACGACTTCTTCATGGACCGCTTCGCAGAGGCCTACCGCGCCGAACTCACCGCGTTCACCGAGGTCGTCGCCGGCACTCGCCCCTCCCCCTGCACCGTCGAGGACGCCCTGGAGGCGGGCTGGATCGCCGAGGCCTGCACCCTGTCCCTCCGGGAGCACCGCCCGGTGACGCCGGCGGAGGTCCGGCAGGGGTGAACGGCCGAAGAGGCGCCGGGCGTGCGCCCGGCGCCTCACGCGTGTCTCAGCCGCAGTACCGGATCAGCCACTCGTCCGGGTTGTAGGTGTCCCGGGCCGGGTCGGGTGTGGTGGCCGGGCGGGTCTCCACCGTGTCCTCCGGGCGTATGCGCTTTGGCAGCGAGCCGAAGCGGGCGCGGCGAAGGACCGCCGCCTCCGCCGTGTCCTGCGCACTCTCGCGGGGTTCCCTGCGCTGCGTCATCTCGTCCTCCCGTCTCCGCGGGCGTCCCCCGTCATCACCGACAACGCCGCGTGCCCCCGGTTGGTTCCCGGCCACCCCGGATCCGAATCCGTCGTGGTTGCGCAGGAACCCGGGGGCACGCGCCGGGGTGTCAGGCCCCGCAGGACCGCAGGAACCGCCGTGTCCGCACGGCGATCGGCAGCGGCTCGTCCGGCTCGCACGGGTACATGTCCTGCTCGACGATCGCGAACAGCTCCACACCCAGCCGCTGTGCCGCCTCCAGGACGGGTCCCAACTCGGGCACCCCGGCGGGCGGTTCGCACATCACTCCGCGCTGCACCGCCGGCCCGAACGGCACCTCGTGCGCGATCACCTCGGCGAGGACGTCCGGGTCGACCTGCTTGAGGTGCAGATAGCCGATGCGCTCGCCGTAGGTCTCGATGAGCTTGACGCTGTCCCCGCCGCAGTAGGCGTAGTGCCCGGTGTCCAGGCACAGGTTGACCAGCTCGGTGTCGGTCGAGTCCAGGAAGCGTTCGACGTGTTCCTCGGTGTCGATGTGGGTGTCGGCGTGCGGGTGGACCACGATGTCCAGGCCGTACGTCTCCTTGACCTCGTGGCCCAGCCGTTCCATGCCCTTGGTCAGGTGTGCCCACTGCTCGGCGGTCAGCTCCGGCGGCTCCAGGATCTCGGCGGTCTTGTCGTCCCGCCAGAAGGAGGGGATGACCACCAGGTGCCCGGCGCCCGTCGCCCGGGTGAGTGCGGCGACCCGGCTGACGTGGGCCCAGGTCTCCTCCCAGACGGACGGGCCGCGGTGCATGCCGGTGAAGACGGTGCCCGCCGAGACCCTCAGGTTCCGCCGGGCCACCTCGTCCCGCAGGCGCGCCGGGTCGGTGGGGAGGTAGCCGTAGGGGCCGAGTTCGATCCACTCGTAGCCGGCCTCGCCGACCTCGTCGAGGAAGCGTTCCCAGGGCACCTGCCGCGGGTCGTCGGGGAACCAGACGCCCCAGGAGTCCGGGGCCGAGCCGACCCGGATGCGGTCCAGCGGGGTGGGGGTGGCCATGGTCAGGGCGTCCCTTCCGCAGAGGGAGCGACCGGTGCGGTGAGGTCGCTCTCTTCCGGGAGTTCCTCGGTGTCGACGCCGCGAACCTGGGCCAGTTCGTGCTTGAGGGCGGCGAGTTCGGCTCCGCCGGCCATGTGATTGGTCAGTTCCTCCAGGCTGACCTCGCTGCGCGAGGCGGACAGCTCGAGGGTGCCCAGGCGCAGGACGCTGAAGTGGTCGCCGACCATGTAGGCGTGGTGGGGGTTGTGGGTGATGAAGATGACGCCGAGACCGCGGTCGCGGGCGGCGGCGATGTACTTCAGCACCACACCGGACTGCTTGACGCCCAGGGCCGCGGTGGGCTCGTCCAGGATCAGGACGCGGGCGCCGAAGTAGACGGCGCGGGCGATCGCCACGCACTGGCGCTGGCCGCCGGAGAGGGTGCCGATGGGCTGTTCCAGGTCGTCCAGGACGATGCCCATGTTGCGGAGCTCCTCGTCGGCCGTGGCCTTCATCCGGGCGATGTCCAGCCGGCGGACCGGCCAGGGGCCCTTCGTCATCTCCGAGCCGAGGAAGAAGTTGCGCCACACCGGCATCAGCGGGACGGTGGCCAGGTCCTGGTAGACGGTGGCGATGCCGCGGTCGAGGGCCTGGCGCGGGCTGGAGAAGCGCACCGCGGTGCCGTCGACGAGGAACTCGCCCTCGGTGTGCTGGTGCAGCCCGGAGATGATCTTGATGAGGGTGGACTTGCCCGCGCCGTTGTCACCGAGGACGCAGGTGACCTGGCCGGCATGGACCTTCAGGTCCACGCCGTGCAGGGCGCGGATGTTGCCGTAGGACTTGCCCGCCGCGCACAGCTCGACCAGCAGCCCGTCCGGGGCGGGCGGCGTGTCCTGCACGACGGTGCCGTGGGTGTGGTTGTCGGTCATCGCTCTACCTCCGGGTCGCCGTGCGCTGGACCCACAGATTGATCAGGACGGCGCCGAGGAGCATCACGCCGAGGAAGGCCTTGAACCAGTCGGGGTTCCAGCCGGCGTAGACGATGCCCTGGTTGACCATGCCGAACATGAACGCGCCGAAGACCGGGCCGATCGCGGAGCCGTAGCCGCCGGTGAGCAGGCAGCCGCCGATCACGGCCGCGGCGATGTAGATCAGCTCCTGGCCCACGCCCTCACCGGACTGCACGGTGTTGAAGGAGAACAGGTTGTGCATGCCGACGAACCAGGCCCCGAAGCCGACCAGCATGAACAGCGAGATCTTGGTGAAGGTCACCGGGACACCCACCGCCCGCGCGGACTCCTTGTCGCCGCCCACGGCGAAGATCCAGTTGCCGTACTTGGTGCGCAGCAGCACCCAGGTGGCCAGGGCGGCGAACACCAGCCACCACACCACCGTGATCTTCACCTGCACCCCGCCGACGTCGAAGGACGACGCGAAGATCTTCTTCGCCTGGTCGAAGCCGTCCATGTCGCTGATGTCGTCGGTGGCGACATTGCCGGTGACCCACTTGGTCACGGCCAGGTTCACGCCCTGCAGGATCAGGAAGGTCCCGAGGGTGATCAGGAAGCTGGGCAGCCCGGTCCTGACCACCATCCAGCCGTTGAAGAATCCGATCGCGAGGGACACGACCAGGGCGACGATCACGCCGGTCCACACGTTCAGGGTCAGCTGGTAGCTGACCATGCTCGCGGTGAGCGCGGAGGTGATCACCGCGACGCCCGCGGACAGGTCGAACTCGCCGCCGATCATCAGCAGCGCGACCGGCAGGGCCATGATCCCGATGGTCGAGGACTGGTAGAGGATCGTGGCCATCGAGCTGCCCTGGCGGACCGAGGGCGCGACGATCAGGAAGAAGATCAGTACGGCGGCGGCACCGAGGAAGACACCCACCTCGGGGCGGGCCAGCAGCCGCAGCGCCAGCGGGCGCCGCGCGGTGCGGCCGTCGGTCTCCTTGGTGCCGGACGCCGGCGGCCCGCCGAGGGCCGGCTCAGCCTGCTGGGCCATGCTCATCACCGGGTCCCCTTCGCGGCGAACTCGGCGATCTTGTCGACGTTGGACTTGTCGACGAAAGCCGGGCCGGTCAGCACCGGCTGCTCGCCGCCGCCGCTGAAGTTGCCGTTGTACTTGTAGAGCCAGAGGGAGTCGACGGCGAGGTAGCCCTGGAGGTAGGGCTGCTGATCGACGGCGAACTCGATCGAGCCGTTCTGGACGGCCTTCACCAGGTCCTTGTTCAGGTCGAAGGTGGCCACCTTGGCCTTGCTGCCCGCATCGCCCACCGACTGCACCGCGGTCAGCGCGAAGGGGGCGCCGAGGGTGACGACGGTGTCGATGGAGCTGTCCTGCTTCAGCTTGGCCGTGATGGTGGACCTCACCGACGGCATGTCGGTGCCGTTCACGTACAGCGTCTCAGTGGTGCCCTTGAACGTCTTCCGCACGCCGTCGCAGCGTTGTGTGAGGCCCACGTTGCCCTGCTCCTGGATGACACAGGCGATCTTCTTGGCACCGGTGGTGTTCAGCTTGTTGCCGAAGGCCTCGCCGGCCACGCTCTCGTCCTGCCCGAAGAACTCCAGGAGGCCGAGCCTCTTCCAGTCGCTCAGGCCGGAGTTCAGGCCCACCACCGGTATGCCGCCCTGCTCCGCCTTGCCGATGACGCCTTTCATCGCGTCGGGCTTGGCCAGGGTGACCGCGATGCCGTCGACCTTCTGGTCGATCGCGTTCTGCACCAGGTTGGCCTGGTTGCCCGCGTTGGGGTCGGCGGAGTAGACGAGCTTGATGTTGTCCTTGGCCGCGGCGGCCTCGGCGCCCTTGCGGACGGTGTCCCAGAAGGTGTCACCGGGCGCCTGGTGCGTGACCAGGGCGACGGTCATGCGAGGGGTGTTGGCCCTGCCCGCCGAGGCGTTCTGTGCCGCCTCCTCGGCCTTCTTGCCGCCGTGGCTGCTGGCGCAGCCGGCGAGAGTCAGGGCCGCCGCGGCGGCCACCGCCACGGCCGGGGCCAGCCTGCGGAAGCGGTAGGGAGAAGAGCGGTCCATCTTTCCTGCACCTCACTGTGCGTGCGACGGGGGAAGGGACGCTGTTGCGTTGGGACGGGATCCAAGTCCCTGACGGGCCCACTGTCAATACTTTGTTAAGACATCATTTCACAAGCAGGTTCGAATGTAAGTACAAACCATTGACACCTGCACCGTCCCGGACCTACACCTGAGAGGCATGAGCCCAGTACACCGCACCCCACGGCGAACGGCACCGGGTGATCGTGCGCTCGACTCCCTCGCCTTCACACTGGACCGCACCAGCCCGGTACCGCTCTACCACCAGTTCGCCCGGCAACTGGAGGCGGCCATCGAACGCGGCGGGCTGGCCCCGGGCGATCTCCTGGGCAACGAGGTCGACCTGTCCGTACGACTCGGCCTGTCCCGGCCCACCGTGCGCCAGGCGATCCAGTCCCTGGTCGACAAGGGTCTGTTGGTGCGCCGGCGCGGAGTGGGGACCCAGGTCGTCCACAGCAAGGTCAGGCGACCGCTGGAGCTCAGCAGCCTCTACGACGACCTGGAGTCGGCGGGACAGGCGCCGACCACCCGGGTACTGCGCAACGAACGGATCCCGGCCGACGCCGAGGTGGCGGCGGCCCTCGGCGTGGCGGAGGGCAGCGAGGTCGTCGTACTGGAGCGGCTGCGCCGCACGCACGGCCGGCCCGTGGCGTTCCTGTGCAACCACCTCCCGGCCGCCCTGCTCGAACTCCCCACGGACCGGCTGGAGTCGACGGGTCTGTACCGCATGATGCGGTCCGCCGGGATCGTCCTGCACAGCGCCCGTCAGTCCATCGGCGCCCGCAGCGCGACGGCCGAGGAGGGCGCCCTGCTGGACGAGGAGGAGGGCGCGGCCCTGCTCACCATGCGGCGCACCGCGTACGACGTCACGGGCCGGCCGGTGGAGTACGGCAGCCACGTGTACCGGGCCTCGCGGTACGCCTTCGACTTCCAACTGCTGGTCCGCACCTGAATCGCTGGTCAGAACCCGAAGCGGAACCACCCGTGTTCACACAGCCCCCGCGGCCGTCCGTGCCGTGGGGGCTGTCGGCTTCACGCCGGGGCGAACACGCAGGTAACGATGACGATTACGTTTCGGGCAAGAGAGAGCCCAGTGAGGACCGACCTATTGACGCATGAGCGGAGTTGGGGCTGTTATTACGCCACGATGTTCGGTCGAGTTGGTTTCTGATCGGTTTCGAAAACCTTTCGGCGATCAACTCATCCCCTTGACCGAGCCCTGTATTCCTCAGGAGCCGCCATGCGCCTCTCCCCCTCCGGTCTTTCCCTCCCGGGTCCCAGCCGTCGTTCCCTCCTGCGCACAGCGGGCGGTGCCGCCCTGCTCGCCGGTGCCGGCATACCCCTGCTGTCCGCCTGCGGTGGCAGCGGTTCCTCCTCCGACCCGAAGACCGTCACGCTCGGCTCCAACGCCTCGGACGCCGTGCCGAAGAAGGCGTTCGCGAGCGTGTACGCGCAGTTCAAGCAGCAGTCCGGCATCACGGTCGATGTGAACACGAAGGACCACAACACCTTCCAGGAGCAGATCAACTCGTATCTGCAGGGCACGCCGGACGACGTGTTCAACTGGTTCGCCGGCTACCGCATGCAGTTCTTCGCGGCCAAGGGTCTGGCCTCGCCGATCGACGACGTGTGGCAGAAGATCGGGGACAACTTCCCCGACGCGATGAAGAAGCTCAGCAAGGGCGAGGACGGCAAGTACTACTTCGTGCCGTTGACCACGTACCCCTGGGCGATCTTCTACCGCAAGAGCGTCTTCCAGCAGCACGGTTACAAGATCCCCGCCGGCTGGGACGAACTGGTCGCCCTGTGCAAGCAGATGAAGAAGGACGGCCTGGTCCCGATGGCCTTCGGCGACAAGGACGCCTGGCCGGCGATGGGCACCTTCGACCAGATCAACTTCCGCCTCAACGGCTACGACTTCCACGTCCAGCTGATGGCCGGCAAGGCCTCCTGGACCGACGCCAAGGTGAAGGCCGTCTTCGACCACTGGAGCGAGATCCTCCCCTACCACCAGGACGGCTTCATGGGCCGTACCTGGCAGGACGCCGCGCAGGGCCTGGTGTCCAAGAAGGCCGGCATGTACCTCCTCGGCTCCTTCGTGGCCCAGCAGTTCACCAACAAGGCCGACCTGGACGACCTCGACTTCTTCCCCTTCCCGGAGATCAACTCCGCCTACGGCCAGGACACCGTCGAGGCGCCGACGGACGGCTTCATGGTGAGCAAGTCCCCGAAGAACCACGACGGTGTGCTGAAACTGCTGGAGTACCTGGGCACCCCGGCTGCCGAGGAGCTGTACCTGAAGACCGACCCCAGCGTGGTCGCCGCCTCCAGCAAGGCGAGCACCTCCGCCTATTCGGCGCTGCAGAAGAAGGCGTTCGACATGATCGGCAACGCCAAGACGCTCACCCAGTTCATGGACCGCGACTCCCGGCCCGACTTCACCTCCACGGTGATGCAGCCGGGCCTGCAGAAGTTCCTGCAGAACCCCAAGGGCGTGGACAGCCTGCTGTCGTCCATCGAACGCCAGAAGAAGCAGATCTTCGCGTCCCAGTGAGCGGCCCGATGACGACCGATACGACGACGAAGACCCCGGAGGCGGCCGCCGTGCCGCCTCCGGGGCCCGCGCTCGATAAGAAGCGGGCCACGCGTGGCCACCGGCGCCTGCTGACCCGCCGCGACCGCATCACGCTCGCCGTGATGGCCGGCGTGCCGACGATCCTGCACGTGCTCCTGGTGTGGGTCACCGCCATCGCCTCGATCTTCCTCGCCTTCACCACCTGGGACGGCATCGGGTTCGACTCGATCAAGTGGGTGGGCCTGGACAACTTCAAGCAACTCTTCAGCGACAACCCGCAGTTCTGGCCGGCCGTCCAGCACAACGTCATCTGGTTCGTCGTCCTGATCCTGATCCCCACGCCGTTCGGCCTGTTCCTGGCCGTGCAGCTGGACAAGCGGATCCGCTTCAGCCGGGTCTACCAGACCGCGTTCTTCCTGCCGGTGGTCATCTCGATGGCCTGCATCGGCTTCGTCTGGCAGCTGGTCTACAACCCGGACACCGGACTGATCAACAGCATCATCGGGGCCAACAAGCCCGGCCACTACATCGACTGGATCGGCGACCCCCACCTGAATCTGTGGGCGGTCCTCATCGCCGCGTCCTGGCGGCACACCGGCTACATGATGATCCTGTACCTGGCGGGCCTGAAGAGCGTCGACCCCTCGCTCAGGGAGGCCGCCGCACTGGACGGCGCCAACGAGTGGCAGACGTTCAAGAGCGTCATCTTCCCGACCCTGCGCCCGACCAACACGGTCGTCCTGGTCGTCACCATCATCGAGGCGCTGCGCGCCTTCGACCTGGTCTTCGTCTTCAACAAGGGCGCCCAGGGCACCGAGTTGCTGTCGATCCTGGTCACCAACAACATCATCGGCGAGTCCAGCCGCATCGGTTACGGCTCCGCCATCGCCGTCGTCCTCCTGGTGATCTCCCTCGCCGTGATCATCCCGTACCTGATCGCCACCTTCCGGAAGGAGCGGCGCGCATGAGCAGCACCACCCTGCCGCTGAAGCGGCGCGCCCCGATCCGCCCGGCCCGGATCGTGCTGCACGTCTTCCTCTCCGGCACGGCGCTGGCCTGGCTGGCGCCGCTGCTGTGGGCGGTCTTCTCGGCGCTGCGGCCGTACGGCGAGACCAGCGCCAAGGGCTACGTCTCCTGGCCGGACAAGCTGACCTTCGAGAACTTCACGAACGCGTACCAGCAGTCGGACATGCTGCACTACTTCGGCAACACGCTGATCATCTCGGTGCCGGCCGTACTGCTGACCCTGTTCCTGTCCTCCTGCGTGGCGTTCTACGTCGCCCGGTTCGACTTCCGGCTCAACCTGGCGCTGCTGCTGGTCTTCACGGCCGGCAACCTGCTCCCGCAGCAGGTCATCATCACCCCGCTGTACCGGCTGTACCTGCTGACGAACCTGCCCGGCATCACGCAGAGCGGCAAGCTGTACGACTCCGCCCTGGGTCTGGTCCTCATCCATGTGGCGTTCCAGTCGGGGTTCTGCGCGTTCGTGCTGAGCAACTACATGCGTTCGCTGCCGCACGAGCTGACGGAGGCCGCGCTGGTCGACGGCGCCTCGGTGTGGCGGCTGTACTGGCAGATCACGCTGCCGCTGTGCAAGCCGGCGATGGCGGCGCTGGCGACCCTGCTGTCGATCTGGATCTACAACGACTTCTTCTGGGCGCTGGTGCTGATCTCGACCGGTCAGAACATGCCGATCACCTCGGCCCTGAACAACCTGTCGGGCCAGTACTTCACCGACCCCAACCTGGTCGCCGCGGGCTCCCTGCTGACCGCGATCCCGACCCTGGTCGTCTACTTCGCGCTCCAGCGCCAGTTCGTCAGCGGTCTGACCCTGGGCTCCAACAAGGGCTGAGACGCCCGCCCAGTGGTGGCAGTGGCAGGCGGGTGCCGAGCAGTGGCACTCGGCGACGGTGCCGCACGCGGGCCCCGGCAGCCGGGTCCGGCAGGGAGCCCGCGGCCGACGGTGTGCGCATGCCGACGACGGTCCCGGGATGGCGGAAAGGCCGCTTCGGATGTCTCCGAAGCGGCCTTGACCTGCGCATTCGCAAGTCGGGACGACAGGATTTGAACCTGCGACCCCTTGACCCCCAGTCAAGTGCGCTACCAAGCTGCGCCACGTCCCGATGCGCTCACTCACGGTGACCCGCGTGATCGCGCGAACAGCACTTTACCCCACGTCCGTGAGTGTGCCGAAGAGGGCCCGGGCAGATCCGGGGACAATCGGTCGTATGACGAACGCGGGTGCATCGGACGCGAGGGACCGGGACGCCGACGGGCGGGCGCGCAACGCACGGCCCCGGGACGGCCTCGGCCGGCCGCTGCCCTACGGTGCCGAGGGCGTCCCACGGCAGCCGGAGGGTGTCGTGCGGGCCCCGCGGGAGACGGTCGTGGAGGCGCAGGCCCTGCTGGACGCGGGCAGGCCGTTCCACGCGCACGAGGTGTTCGAGGACGCCTGGAAGGCCGGCCCGGAGGACGAGCGTCCGCTGTGGCGGGGACTGGCCCAGCTGGCCGTGGGGCTCACGCACGCGGCGCGCGGGAACGCCGTCGGCGGAGCGCGGCTGCTGCGGCGGGGGGCGGGGGCGCTCGGCACTTGGGAGACGCAGCAGGGCGAGGACCGGCCGTACGGGATCGATCTCGCCGGGCTGGTCCGGTGGGCTGGGGAGCTGGCGGGGCGGGTGGAGGGCGGTGAGCGGCCCGTCGACGCCCGGGACGAGGCGCCCCTGCTCCGTTCCTGACGGTGCCTCGGTGCCGCCCGGCGCGGGGCCCGGGCGGCCGGTGCGCCCGCTGTCGGTGGCATGCGGCAGACTCGGGGCGTGCGAAAGATTCATGTCATCGGTATCGGCGCGGGCGACCCCGAGCAGCTGACCCTGCAGGCCGTCAGGGCGCTGCGCGGCACGGACGTGTTCTTCCTGCTGGACAAGGGCGAGGTGAAGAGCGATCTCACCCAGCTCCGCCGGGACATGCTGGACGCGCATCTGCCCGAGGGGGCGTACCGGGTGGTGGAGGTCCGTGACCCGGAGCGGGACCGGGAGGCGGGCGGGGCGGCGTATTCGCCGGCGGTGGAGGACTGGCGCGGCGCCCGGGCCGGTATCTACGAGCGGCTGATCGCCGAGGAGCTGGGCGAGGACGGCACCGGCGCCTTCCTGGTGTGGGGCGATCCGGCGCTGTACGACAGCACGCTCGGGATTCTGCAGGAGGTGTCGGCGCGCGGGGCGGTGGCGTTCGAGTACGACGTCGTGCCGGGCATCAGCAGTGTCTCCGCCCTGGTCGCCCGGCACCGTACGGGACTGAACCGGGTGGCCCGGCCGGTGCAGATCACCACCGGACGGCGGCTCGCCGAGGGCTTCCCGGAGGGCGTCGACGACGTGGTCGTGATGCTGGACGCGCACCAGGCCTTCCGGCGGTACGCCGAGGAGGACATCGACATCTACTGGGGGGCGTACGTCGGCACCCCGGACGAGATACTCGTCTCCGGCCCGATCGCCGAGGCCGGTCCGCGGATCGAGCGGGTGCGGGCCGAGGCGCGCGAGCGCAAGGGCTGGATCATGGACACGTACCTGCTGCGCAGAAACCCCGGGGACCGGTAGCGCCCGAAGGGGCGCGGCGCTGTACCGGCAGGCGGCTCCGGCGCGCGGGCGCGGCCACTTCCTATCCCAGCCGCTCCAGGACGCCGGCCACGTCGGGCACCGCTGCCATCCCCGGCGGCAGCGGCGGCCGGCGTACGACGACCACGGGCACGGCGAGTTCGCGTGCCGCCGTCAGTTTCGGGGCCGTGGCCTCGCCTCCGCTGTCCTTGGTCACGAGGACCTCGATCCGGTGGGCGCGGAGCAGTTCCGTCTCCTCGGCCACGGTGAACGGTCCACGGGCGAGGACGACTTCGGTGGCCGGTGGCACGGGTGGTTCGGGCGGGTCGACCGAGCGGACGAGGAAGTGCAGGTCCGTCAGGTGGGCGAAGGCGGCGAGACCGAGGCGTCCGGTGGTCAGGAAGACCCGGCGGCCGAGGGCGGGCAGCGCGTCCGCGGCCGCGGCCAGGGACGGGACGTCGTACCAGCGGTCGCCGGGGCCCGGTCGCCAGCCGGGGCGGCGCAGCACCACCGCCGGCACTCCCGTGGCCGCCGCCGCGCGGGCGGCGTTCGCGGTGATGGCCTCGGCGAAGGGATGGGTGGCGTCGACCAGGGCGTCCACGTGGTGGGTGCGCAGCCAGTCGGCGAGGCCCTGCGCCCCGCCGAAGCCGCCGGTCCGTACCTCGCCCGCCACCGCCGCCGGCCGCGCGACCCGGCCGGCCAGGGACGTGGTGACCCGGGTGCCGGGCCGGGCGGCGAGAACGGCGGCGAGGCGGCGGGCCTCGGTGGTGCCGCCGAGGATGAGGACGTGCGCGGGCATAGGAGTGAGCGTACGAGGTGCTACGGGGCCGTCCGGCGTCCGGGCCGCTACGGTCGGTGCATGGAGTCCGTGCGTGCCGTGCTGATCGACATCGACGGTGTCCTCACCGTCTCCTGGAAGCCGCTGCCCGGTGCGGTGGAGGCGCTGCGCAGGATCCGCGCGGCCGGGCTCGGTGTGGCGCTGGTGACGAACACGACTTCCCGGACGCGGGCGTCGATCGCGAAGACGCTGAGCGGGGCCGGGTTGGAGGTGAGCGCCGGGGAGGTCCTCACCGCGCCCTCCGTGACCGCCGCCCACCTGGCCGAGCACTTCCCGGGCGCCCGCTGCGCGCTGCTCAACAGTGGGGACATCGCGGAGGACCTGGATGGGGTCACGCTGGTGGACGACGATCCCGAGGTGGTCGTGTTCGGCGGCGCCGGGCCGGAGTTCGACTACGCGGCGCTCAACCGGGTGTTCGGGTTCGTGCAGCGGGGCGCGCGGCTGGTCGCCATGCACCGGAACCTGTACTGGCGGACCGACGCCGGGCTGCAGCTGGACTCCGGTGCCTTTCTGCTCGGGCTCGAGCAGGCGGCCCGGGTCGAGGCGGAGGTGACGGGCAAGCCGTCCCGTGCGTTCTTCGGGGCGGCGCTGGCCCGGCTGGGGGTGGGCGCCGGACGGGCGCTGATGGTGGGCGACGACGTGGAGTCGGACGTGCTCGCGGCCCAACGGGCCGGCCTCACCGGGGTGCTGGTGCGGACGGGGAAGTTCCAGCAGGAGACGCTGGACGGTGCGAGCGGCACACCGGACCACGTGCTGGACTCCTTCGCGGACCTCCCTGCCTTGCTGGGGCTAGCGCAGTAGCAGTTGCACTCCGCCCACGATCGTGGCCGCGATCACGAGTTGTTCGAAGAGCCGCTGGTTGATCCTGTGCACGGCCCACTTGCCGAACAGCGCACCGGGTACCACGAACACCGCGAGCGCGGTGTCGAGGAGCAGCGAGCGCCCGTCGATCAGGCCGAGGGCCGCGCTGAACGGCAGCTTCGAGACGTTCACGACGAGGAAGAAGAACGCCGACGTGCCGAGGAAGCCCAGCTTCCGGAAGCCCGCCGACAGCAGATACATGGACATCACCGGGCCGCCCGCGTTGGCGACCATCGTGGTGAACCCGCCGAGGACGCCGTAGGAGCGGGCCTTGGCGCGGCCCGCCCGGGTGGTCACCGCGTCCGGTGCCGCCCCGGCCCCGGTCCGGCGCCGCCGCCCCACGGTCACCCCGGCCATCAGCAGCAGGATGGCGCCGATCGAGGTCCGTACGATCCCGTCGTCGGCCCACATCAGGAACAGGGTGCCCAGGACGACTCCCGCCGCGACGGCCGGGAACAGCCGCCACAGGGTGGGCCAGTGGGCGTGCCGCCGGTAGGTGAGGACGGCGAGCACGTCGCCGGCGATCAGGACGGGCAGCAGGATGCCGGTGGAGGCGCGGGCCGGGAGGACCGCCGCGAAGACCGCGAGGCTCACCGTGTTGGCCCCGCTCACGGCGGTCTTGGAGAAGCCGACGAGCAGGGCCGCGCAGGCGAGCGCCGCGAACCCCCAGCCGGATATGTGCCAGAGCGTCATCGTGTTCATGCGGAGACCGATGCTATGTCCGGACAACCCTCCGGCGTAAGGACTGTCTCGCCCGGTGACCCCTGCCGCCCGCTACGACCGGTCGGCGTAGTGCGCCCGGAGTTCTCGCTTGAGCACCTTCATGCTGGGCCCGAGCGGCATCGCGTCGGTGAACTCCACGCGCCGCGGGTACTTGTGCCGGCCGAGGTGCTCCTTGGACCACTCGGTGATCGCCGCCGCGTCTGCAGCGGCCCCCGGCGCCGGTACGACGACGGCGCAGACCTCCTCGCCGTGCAGTTCGTCGGGCAGGCCGATGACCGCGACCTGGGCGATGCCGGGGTGGCGCATCAGGACCTCCTCGACCTCCCTCGGGTAGACGTTGTAGCCACCGCGGATGATGACGTCCTTCTTGCGGTCCACGATCCGCAGGAAGCCGTCGTCGTCCTTGGTGCCGAGGTCGCCGGTGCGGAACCAGCCGTCGACCAGGGCCTCGGCGGTGGCCTCGGGCCGGCCCAGATAGCCGGAGAAGACGTTGTGGCCGCGAATGACGACCTCGCCCAGCCGGCCGGGCGGCAGCAGCTCGATGCGGCCCTCCACCTCGGCGCGGGCGATCTCCACGTCGATGCCCCACAGCGGATGGCCGATGGTCCCGGCCCTGGTGCCGAAGACGGGCTGGTTGACGGTGGCCGTCGGCGAGGTCTCCGACAGCCCGTAGCCCTCGTAGACCTTCGCCCCGAAGGCGTCCTCGAACCGATCCAGTACGGCGACCGGGAGCGAGGCCCCGCCGGAGACGCACACGCGCAGGGCGGGCAGCGCGGCGGCGTCCGCCGCGGCCGCCGCGAGGGCGACGAACATGGTCGGCACGCCGTGGAAGGTGTTCACGCCCTCCCGCACCATCAGCTCGATGGCGCGGGCCGCGTCGAAGCGGGGCAGCAGCACGAGCGTGGCACCCGCCCGCCAGGTGGAGTTGAGCGACACCGTCTGACCGAA
This sequence comes from Streptomyces sp. NPDC046759, assembly GCF_040645475.1. NCBI lineage: Bacteria > Bacillati > Actinomycetota > Actinomycetes > Kitasatosporales > Streptomycetaceae > Streptomyces > Streptomyces sp. NPDC046759. The sequence continues at coordinate 304,833 of NZ_JBEYYJ010000001.1, forward strand.
GGCGTGGAAGAGCGGCAGCGCGCCGAGGGCGATGTCGTCGGCGCGGATGTCGTTGGCGTCGAAGGCGTTGACGGTCGCGTTCATCACGAGGTTGAAGTGGCTGAGCACCGCGCCCTTCGGCACGCCGGTGGTCCCGCTCGTGTAGAAGACCACCGCCGGGTCGTCGACGTCCCGGGTGACGTACGACGGCAGCGGCTCGGCGTCGGCCGTCAGCTTCTCGAACTCCTCGCCGAGCACGGCCACTTGGATGCCGGTGGCCTCGGCGGCGGCGCGCCCGGTGGCCGCCTGCCCGGGGTGGACGAGCAGCAGGTTCGCCCCGCTGTCGCGCAGGACGTGCTCGACCTCGCCGGCCGACAGCAGCAGATGAACGGGGACGACGACTCCGCCCGCCGCGGCGATGGCGTAGTAGGCGACCGGGAACTCGGCGGTGTTGGGTGCCATGAGGGCGACCCGGTCACCCGGCCGCACGCCGAGGCCGGTGAGCGCGCCCGCCTGGGCCAGCGCCTTCTGCCACACCTCGGCGAAGGTGAGCCGCAGTTCGCCCTCGACCAGGGCGGTCTTGCCGGGGCGACGCCGGGCGTTCTCGGCGAGGATGGCGGCGACGGACAGGGTTGCCATGGAGTGCTGCTCCGTTTCCTTGCTGCGGCTCGACTGACCAGATCCCCCCGTGGGAAAAGCGCTAGTGCCTCTCGACCAGCACCGCGCTCCCCTGCCCCACGCCCACGCACATGGTCGCCAGGCCCCGCTCGGCGCCGGTGCGCCGCATCCGGTGCAGCAGCGTGGTCAGGATGCGGGCGCCGGAGCAGCCGAGGGGGTGGCCGAGGGCGATGGCGCCGCCGGTGGGGTTGACCAGGTCGGGGTCGATGCCGAGCTGGTCGACGCAGGCCAGGGCCTGTGCGGCGAACGCCTCGTTGAACTCGGCCTCCTGGACGTGTCCGATGTCCCAGCCGACCCGGGCGAGCGCCTTGCGGGTGGCGGGGACCGGGCCGATGCCCATCACATCGGGGTGGACCCCGACGGAGGCGCCCGCCACATAGCGGCCCAGGGACTCCAGACCCAGTTCGTTCAGGGCCTCCTCGCCGACCAGCAGCAGCCCGGCCGCACCGTCGTTCATCGGCGAGGCGTTGCCCGCCGTCACCGTGCCGCCCGGGCGGAAGACCGGCTTCAGCCGTGACAGCTTCTCCAGCGAGGTGTCCTCGCGGACGCACTCGTCCTGCTCGACCACGATCCCGTCCGGGCGCTCCACGGCGAGGAGTTCGTCGTCGAAGTGCCCGTTCTTGCGTGCGGCGGCGGCGAGCCGGTGGCTGCGCAGCGCGAAGGCGTCCTGCCGGTCACGGGAGACGCCGTACCGCTCGGCGACCTCCTCCGCGGTCTCGCCCATGGACAGCAGACCGTGCAGGTCCTTCATCGCCGGGTTGACCAGGCGCCAGCCGAGCCGGGTGTCGTGGGTCTCGATGCGCTGCGGCAGGCCCTCGTCGGGCCGGGGCAGCACGAAGGGGGCACGGCTCATGGATTCGGAGCCGCCCGCGATCACGATGTCGGCCTCGCCGGCGGCGATGGTGCGGGCGGCGGCGGTGACCGCTTCGAGGCCGGAGGCGCACAGCCGGTTGACGGTGGCGCCCGGCACGGACTCGGGCAGGCCCGCGAGCAGGGCGGCCATGCGGGCGACGTTGCGGTTGTCCTCGCCGGCCTGGTTGGCCGCGCCCCAGTAGACGTCGTCGATGCGGGCCGGGTCCAGGGCGGGCACGTCGGCCACCAGGTGGCGGATCACGGTCGCCGCCAGGTCGTCGGGCCGCACGCCGGACAGGGCTCCGCGCAGCTTGCCGATGGGGGTGCGGCGGGCGGCCGCGAAATGGACGGGACGCACGGCTTCGACTCCTGACCTATGACTGGCCTACGACGCTGTCGGCCAGCGGACCACACAGACACTTAATTAGCACTGCTAGTTTTCGACTATAGACCTCCGACCCGCCCGCTGGGAAGATCCCCCGAGGCCCTACCACGTCACCCGGAGGAGACATGCCCCACGTCCGCGAGCACACCCTGGACGGCACCCACGGCCTCGTCGCCGTGCGTGAGTGGCCGCATCCGGCACCCAGGTACCTGGCCCTGGTGGTGCACGGATACGGCGAGCACGCGGGCCGGTACGACGAGCTGGCCGCCGTCCTCACCGGGCACGGGGCGGCCGTGTACGGGCCCGATCACACGGGCCACGGCCGCTCGGCCGGGGAACGGGCACTGATCGAGGACTTCGAGGACGTCGTCACCGATGTGCACGCGGCGGCGGACCTGGCCCGGGCCGCGCACCCCGGCCTGCCGCTCGTCCTGGCCGGACACTCCATGGGCGGGCTGATCGCTGCCCGCTACGCGCAGCGGTACGGCGCCGAACTGAGCGCACTGATCCTGTCCGGCCCGGTGATCGGCGCCTGGGAGCTGCCCGCCCGGCTGCTGGCCCTTCCGGAGATCCCGGACACCCCGGTCAGCCCGGCCGCGCTCTCCCGGGACCCGGCCGTCGGCGCCGCCTACGCCGCCGACCCGCTGGTGTGGCACGGGCCGATGAAACGGCCGACGGTGGAGGCGTTCGCGCGGACCCTCCGGACCGTCGAACAGGGCGGTGACGTCGGCCCGCTGCCGCTGCTGTGGCTGCACGGGGACGACGACCGGCTGGTGCCGCTGTCCGGCAGCCGGACCGGCGTCGAGCGGCTGGCCGGCTCCCGGCTGACCGAGCGCATCTTCCCCGGGGCACGCCACGAGGTGTTCCACGAGACGGACAGGAAAGAGGTCTTCGCGGAGGTGATCCGCTTCCTGGACCGGTCGCTGTTCCGCTGATCAGGGCTGTTTTGTTCGCCCGGGCGCGGGGCACCCGCCCTTTCGGACACGACGTACGCACCGGACGGAAGACGTACGCACCTGACGGAAGGGGACGGACACAGCATGACGGTGGTGAGGAGCACGCTGCCCGAGGAGGCGCTCGGTGTCACCGGGACCGCCCTGCAGGAGACCCTGGTCGACCTGCTCGGACTGTCGCTGGTCGGAAAGCAGGCGCACTGGAACATCGTGGGCCCGCGGTTCCGGTCGATCCACCTCCAGCTCGACGAGGTGGTCGCGGCGGCCCGCGCACACTCCGACACGGTCGCCGAGCGCGCCGCCGCGCTGGGCGTGCCCCCGGACGGCCGGCCCGAGACCGTCGCCGCGACCTTCGCGCTGCCCGGCGCCAAGGAGGGCTGGCTGCGCGACAACGAGGTGGTGGAGCTGATCGTCTCGGCGCTCGACGCGGCCGTCGGCCGGCTGCGCGAGCGGATCGCGGCCACGGAGAAGCCCGACCCGGTCACCCAGGACCTGCTGATCTCCATCACCGCGGACCTGGAGAAGCAGCGCTGGATGTTCGAGGCCGAGAACCACCCGGGCGACAACGCCTCCAGCTAGAACGACACCCCCGCACGGAAGGGGAAACCATGGCCGACGCCCTCGAACTCGACGCGCTGTGGGAGGACTTCCACCGCGTGGTGAACATGACCTCGGCGGAGCTCGCGGCCTGGCTCAGGGTCCGCGACGCCCACGAGCAGACCGAACCCCTGCCCGAGGACGCGGGCACGCCGACCGGACAGCATGTTCTCGCGATCCTCCAGAAGCGCCGCACCGACCTCACCGACGACGACGTCCGCCTGATGCACAGGGTCGTCGACACGGTCGCAGACCTGGTGGACATGGAGAACGAACCGGAGCCGGAGACGGCGCCCAAGGACACCCGGCGCCGGCACCGGCTGATGACGCTGGGCCACGATCCGCTCAAGCCGTAGCCGTGAACCGCGACGAACGGGTCCTGCACGAGCTGCTGTCCGCGCACGGGCAGACCTACGCCGAGGAGGCGGGCATCCGCCTCAAGGACGCCCCGCAGCCGTTGTACCGGCTGCTCGTGCTGGCCCTGCTGCTCAGCGCCCGGATCCGGGCCTCGGTCGCGGTGGCCGCCGCGCGGGAGCTGCACGAGGACCACCTCGACAGCCCGCGCCGCATGGCCGACGCCGACTGGCAGCAGCGGGTGGACGCGCTCGGCCGCGGCGGCTACCGGCGCTACGACGAGCGCACCGCCACCCAGCTCGGCGACGGGGCGGAGCTGTTGCTGGACCGCTGGGCCGGGGACCTGCGCCGGCTGCACGCGGAGGCGCACGGCGACACCGGCGAACTCAGGCGGCTCCTCCAGGAAGAACCGGGCATCGGCCCGGCCGGCGCCGACATCTTCCTGCGCGAGGTCCAGCGGGTGTGGCCCGAACTCGCGCCCCGCCTGGACGACAAGGCGCTCTCCGGGGCGCAGCGGCTCGGGCTGCCGAAGGACCCGGAGAAACTGACGCGGCTCGCCGGGAGGACCGAACCGGCCGTCCTGGCCGCCGCGTTGGTGCGCGCCGCGCTCGACAAGGGGGTGGTCGACGACTGTCTGCGCCGCGCGGCATGATCGTGTCAGACTGCCGCCCGCACGTCCCGGACGACCACCGGGACCAGCCGAGCGGAGGAGCAGCACGTGACGGGGACCGGGCCGGCCGCACAGCACATCGACACCACACGGCCGCATCCGGCCAGGGTGTACGACTGGTTCCTCGGCGGCAAGGACAACTACCCCGTCGACGAGCAACTGGGCCGCAGCATCACCGCGATCGACCAGGGAGCCGCACGGGCGGCGCGCGCCAACCGGGCGTTCATGCACCGCGCCACGCGCGCCCTCACCGAGGAGGGCATCCACCAGTTCCTGGACATCGGCACCGGCATTCCGACCGAGCCGAACCTGCACCAGATCGACCAGTCCGCGACGCCCGGCGCGCGAGTGGTCTACGTCGACAACGACCCGATCGTGCTGGCGCACGCGGGCGCGCTGCTGCGCGGCACACCCGAAGGCGTGACGGAGTACGTGCAGGCCGATGCCCGCGACCCGCGAGCCATCCTCGAACAGGCCGCCCACGTCCTGGACTTCGGCCGTCCGGTGGCCCTCTCGCTGATCGCGCTGCTGCACTTCGTCGCCGACGAGGACGGCGCCCACGAGCTCGTCTCGACGCTGGTCGACGCGCTGGCGCCGGGCAGCTTCCTGGTGCTGTCGACGATGACGGGCGACTTCGAACCGGAGAACGTCGAGAAGGGCATCGCCGCGTACGCCGCGGACGGAGTGACCCTGGTCGCGCGTTCCCGGGACGAGGTGGCCGCCTTCTTCCGGGGACTCCACCTCCTGGAGCCGGGTGTCGTGCCGGTGGACACCTGGCGCCACGAGGTCCCGGACGGCGCGGGACCGGTCTCGCTGTACGGCGCGGTGGGCCGCAAGCCCTGACAGCGGCCCCCGCCCTACAGGCCGAGGACGCGCGAGATGGTGCGCAGCACCCCGTTGTCGTTGTTGGACGGGGCGAGGTGGCGGGCCCGGCGGACGACCTCGGGATGGGCGTTGGCCATGGCGAAGGACCAGTCGGCGGCGTCGAGCATCTCCAGGTCGTTGAGGTAGTCGCCGAAGACCATGGTCTGCGCGGGCGTGATGCCGAGCGCCCGCTGCAGGCCGCGCAGCGCGGTGCCCTTGTCTGCGGTGCGGTTCATGACGTCCACCCAGTGCTCGCCGGAGACGACGACCCGGTGGGTGCCGGCGTACTCCGCGAGGGCCGGGGCGGTGGAGTGCTCGGCGGGCCCGAAGTCGAACAGCGCGACCTTGATCACATCGTCGTCGACGGCGGTGACGTCCTCGACGATCCGGTGCTCGACGTAGTACTTGCGCACCTCCGCCAGGAACGCCTCGTCATGGCGCTCGACGTACGCAGCCCGCTTGCCGCACACCACCGCGCCGACGTCCACGCCGTCCGCCGCCAGCCGCCGTACCGTCCGCGCGATCCCCGCGGCCACGGCCGGCCGGAGGGTGTCGCAGCTCAGCTCCACGCCGTCGCGGACCACATAGGTGCCGTTCTCCGCGATGAACACCATGCCCTCGGCGACCTCGGCGAACTGCCGGGCCAGGGTGGCGTACTGGCGGCCGCTGGCCGGGCTGAACAGCACTCCGCGCCGGCGCAGTTCCGCGAGCATCGGCCACAGGCCCTCGGGGATCCGCTTGGCGTCGTCCAGCAGCGTGCCGTCCATGTCGGTGACGATCAGCCGGATGTCGGCGGAGCCGGGGGGCGGGCTGGAAGGGGTCAGGAGGGGCGCGGGCGTGGCGGGCATGTGCTGCTTCCGGTCGGGGACGGCGTACCGGCCCAGTGTTCCTCATGCACGGATACGTCCTGAAGCCGCCCCGAACCGCCCACGGTGTGCGTTTCCCGGGACAGCGCGATCAGCCGGCGGCACAATGGCGGCGGAGGACCGCAACCTCAGAAGGGCGGCGACGTGACCGAGGGCCACACCCCGGCGGCCGGACCGGAGAAGCTCAACACCTCCGTGGCGCACAACGCCCGGGTCTGGAACTACTGGATCGGCGGCAAGGACAACTACGAGGTCGACCAGCGGGTCGGTGACCACGTCGCCGGGATGTTCCCGGTGATCCGGGCGGTGGCCCGCGCGGACCGGGAGTTCCTGGCCCGGACGGTCCGGTTCCTGACCGCCGAGCGCGGGTTGCGGCAGTTCCTGGACATCGGCACCGGACTGCCGACCGAGAACAACACCCACGAGGTCGCGCAGCGGATCGCTCCCGCGTCACGGATCGTGTACGTCGACAACGACCCGATCGTGCTGGTGCACGCCCGGTCGCTGCTCACCAGCTCCCCCGAGGGCGTCACGGACTACGTCGACGCCGATGTGCACGACCCGGACGGCATCCTGCTGCGCGCCGCCGAGACCCTGGACCTGAGCCGGCCGGTCGCGCTGATGATGCTGGGCATCCTCAACTTCGTCCTGGACACCGCCGAGGCCGGGGACATCGTGCGGCGGCTCATGACGGCGCTGCCCCCGGGCAGCCATCTCGTCCTCACCCACCCGACCTACGACGCCGACGTGGGCGGCGAGGGCAACATTGCGGCGATGGAGTTCTGGAACGCCAACGCCACCCCGCCGATCACCGCGCGCAGCCGCGCGGAGATCGCCGGCTTCCTGGCCGGCCTGGAGCTGGTCGAGCCGGGTCTGGTGCCCTGCTCGCAGTGGCGCGCCGGGCCGGCGTCCGCCGCCGCGGTGCCGCAGTTCGGCGCGGTGGCCGTGAAACCCTGACGCCCGGACCGGGCGGCCCGACGCCGACGACGACGTATGGCCGAGGAGGACGCATGGCCGAGGAGGACGCATGACCACCCTTGCCGACCCCGTGCCCGGCGGGCGCCCGGAGGATCTGCGCCGGGTCGCCGGACTCGTGGCGCGCCTCGCCGAGAAGAGCGTGCTCGGGATCGTGCTGGCCCACGTGGACACCGCGGGCGTCTGCCGGGTGAAGACGATCCCCACGGGACGGCTGGAGGCGGCCGTGTCCGGGGGTGTCGGCATGTCCCCGGTGTTCGACACCTTCCTCGCCGACGACTCGATCGTCACCACCGACGTCCTCGGCTCCCCCGACGGCGATCTCAGGCTCTATCCGGACCTTGACCAGCTGGTCACGCTGGCCGGGCAGCCGGGCTGGGCGTGGGCGCCGGTGGACCGGATCACCCAGGAGGGAGAGAGGCACCCCGGCTGTGCCCGGACCTTTCTGCGCCGGATCGCCGCCGATGCGGCCGAACGGCACGGCCTCGCCTTCAAGGCGGCGATCGAGGTCGAGTGGGCGGTCGGGCTCGGCTCGGCGCCCCCCGGCGAGTTCGTGCCGGCGGTGTCCGGCCCGGCGTACGGAGCGATCCGCCAGGTCGAGCTGAGCGACTACGCGGCCGATCTGCTGGCCGCGTTCGCCGCCCAGGAGGTGCACGTCGACCAGCTCCACCCCGAGTACGCTGCCGGGCAGTTCGAGGTGTCGACGAGCGCGCTGGACCCGGTGGCGGCGGCCGACCGCAGCGTGCTGGTCCGGCAGACGATCCGGGCGGTCGCCCAGCGGCACGGCCTGCGGGTGTCGTTCTCGCCGGCGGTGTTCGCCGAGGGCGTCGGCAACGGCGGCCACGTCCACCTGTCCTGCTGGCGCGACGGAGTGAACCTGCACGCCGGCGGCGAGCGCCGCTACGGAATGACCGCCGGGGCGGAATCGTTCGCGGCCGGGATCCTGGCACGCCTCCCCGCGCTGACCGCGGTCACCGCACCGAGTCCGGCCAGCTATCTGCGGCTCAAACCCTCCCAGTGGGCGGGGGTCTTCACCGCCTGGGGCCACGAAACCCGCGAGAGCGCGCTGCGGATGATCACCGGTACGGCGGGCCGCCAGGGGCAGGAGGCCAACCTGGAGGTGAAACCGGTCGACCTGGCCGCCAACCCCTACCTGGCCCTCGGCTGCCTCATCGCCGCCGGGCTCGACGGGCTCGAGTCGTCCCTCGTCCTGCCGGAGGAGATCACCGGCGACCCTGCGCGGTACGGCCCGGACGAAGCGGCGGCCCTCGGCGTGCGGCGGCTGCCGCGGTCGCTGCCGGAGGCTGCCCGGGAGTTCCGGGCCGACCAGGTGCTGCGGGCGGCGCTGGGCCCGGTCCTCGCGGACGCGGTGTCCGCCGTACGGCTCGGCGAGGCGGCGGCCGTCGAGGGTCTGGACGACGCACGGGTGGCGGCGGCCTACCGCTGGGTGTACTGACATGACCGCTCCGGGACCGGTCCACGAGGCCCTGGCCGGGCTGAGGCTGGTGGACCACCACTGCCACGGCGCCGTGACGGTCGACCTCGCGCCCGAGGAGTTCGCCGCCCTGCTGACCGAGGGCGCGTCCTGGCCCGGCGTCTCGCCCTTCGACACCCCCGCCGGCGTGGCGGTACGCCGCCACTGCGCACCCCTGCTGGACCTGCCCCGGCACGCGCCGCCGGCCGATTACGCGGCCCGCCGCTCGGCCCTCGGCCCGCAGGAGGTCAACCGCCGCTTCCTGCGCGCCGCGGGAGCCGGGGCGTTCCTCGTGGACACCGGCTATGCGCCGCACCCGCTGACCTCCCCCGCCGAGCTGGCGGAGGCCTCGGGGGCGGCCGCCCACGAGGTGGTCCGCCTGGAGCAGGTGGCGGAGGCGGTGGCCGGGCGGGGGGTCGAGCCGGGCGAGTACGCGGCCGCGTTCCGTACGGCCGCGCAGGAGGCCGTACGCCGGCCGGACGTGGTGGCGGTCAAGTCGGTGGCCGCCTACCGCACCGGCTTCGCCCTCGACCCGGCGCGCCCGGCGGACGCCGAGGTGACCGAGGCCGCCCGGCACTGGCTCGCGGACGGCGGACGCCTCACCGATCCGGTCCTGGTACGGCATCTGCTGTGGACCGCCGTGGACCTCGGCCTCCCCCTGCAGCTGCACACCGGCTTCGGCGACGCCGACCTGTGGCTGCACCACGCCGATCCGGCCCTGCTCACCGACTGGCTGCGCCTGGTCTCCGGCACGGTCCCGGTCCTGCTGCTGCACTGCTGGCCCTACCACCGCCAGGCCGCCTACCTGGCCGCGGTGTTCGAGCGGGTGTACCTGGACGTGGGCCTCGCCCTGCACCACACGGGCCCGGCCCGTTGCCGGGCGGTGCTGGAGGAGGCGCTGGAGATCACCCCGTTCCGGAAGCTGCTGTACAGCTCCGACGCCTACGGGGTGGCCGAATTCCACCACCTCGGCGCCCTGTGCTTCCGGCAGGGGATGGCCGATCTGCTGCAGGCGCGCGTCGACGCCGACGAGCTGAGCCTGCCCGACGCCCTGCGGATCGCCGCCTGGACCGGCCGCGACAACGCCCTGCGCCTTTACGGTCCGCCCGTATCCCATCCGGCCCGCGACCCCAGCGCGCGCCCCGCCCGGAAAGTATGATCAAGCAATGTCTGACATGACCGAGACGACGCCCGGCTGGCTGACCACGGACGAGCTGGAAATGGCCAGGGCCCGGATGCCGATCCTGTACGTCGAGGCCGTACCCGTGCGCGTGGACGACAGCGGTGAAGTCACCAGCATCGGACTGCTGCTGCGGATGGGCCCGGAGGGGACGGTCAGCCGGACGCTGGTCTCCGGCCGCGTGCTGCACCACGAGCGGGTCCGCGACGCGCTGCTGCGGCACCTGGAGAAGGACCTCGGCCCGGTCGCGCTTCCCCGGGTCCCGCCGTCCCTTCAGCCGTTCACCGTCGCGGAGTACTTCCCGACGGCCGGGATCACGCCGTTCCACGACCCGCGGCAGCACGCGGTGTCCCTCGCCTACATCGTCCCGGTCACGGGCGACTGCCGCCCCCGGCAGGACGCGCTGGACCTGGTCTGGTTCAGCCCGCAGGAGGCCGGCTCCCCGGCCGTGCAGAGCGAGATGCCGGGCGGGCACGGGATGCTGCTGAAGCAGGCCCTGGCACACGTGGGTCTGGCGTTCTGACGCCGGCGGCCGCCTGACCCGCCTGTCTATCGGGCCGGTCAGGCCGCCGACCAGGGGTTTCCGTGATGTGTTCAGGTTGTGTTCAGGTTCACGGCGACCCATGGCAACAGCTGCACCAGAAGCCCCAAAACAATGGCAAAGGGGGCTGGGGCTGCGACAGTTGGGCGTGCGAGGGTGCGAGCCATGAGCACAGAGCACGTCCTGGACGACCGGCCCAGCGCGCAAGCCCGCGCGCGCATACGCGAGAGCGCGAACAAGGTGCCGGAGGTCACCGTCTATTTCTGGATCATCAAGGTCCTCACCACCGGCATGGGCGAGACCGCCTCCGACTTCCTGGGCCATACGCTGGGCCCGATCCCGGCGGTCGGCCTCGGCGGTCTCGCGTTCGCGGCGTCGCTCGTGCTCCAGTTCGCGGTCCGCAAGTACGTGCCCTGGATCTACTGGACGGCGATCGTCATGGTCAGCGTGTTCGGCACGATGGCCGCGGATGCGCTCCACGTCATCCTCGGCGTCCCGTACACGCTGTCCACCCCGCTGTTCATGATCGCCCTGGCCGCCGTCTTCGCGCTCTGGTACGCGTCCGAGCGCACCCTGTCCATCCACTCCATCCGCACCCGGCGCCGCGAGTTCTTCTACTGGGCGGCCGTCCTCGCGACCTTCGCGCTGGGCACCGCCGCCGGTGACCTCACCGCGACGATCGGCCTCGGCTACCTGGGCTCCGTCGTCCTGTTCGCCGTGGCGATCTGCGTCCCGGCCGTCACCCACCGCACCGGCCTGCTGGGCGCGGTGACCGCGTTCTGGACGGCGTACGTCATCACCCGCCCGCTCGGCGCGTCCCTCGCCGACTGGATGGCCCTGCCGGCGAGGCGCGGCGGCCTGGCCTGGGGGCTGGGACCGGTGACGCTGTCCTGGACCGTGGCGATCGTCGGCTTCGTGGCGTTCCTGGCGGTGTCGCGGCGGGACGTGCGCACCGTCTGAAGCCCCCTGCGACGGGCGGCCGCCTCGCCGGCCAGCGCCGGCGAGGCGGCCGCCGCGGTCTCCCCGGGTGGCGGGCGGCCGTGGAGTGGTGGACGTTTGTGCTGACGGGCCGTGTCACGCCGTCGTCTCGTGACGGGCCGCGTCAGGAGGCCGCCATGGCCGGACAGAAGGCGGGCGGACGGCCGAGTCGGCCGTACCCCCCCGACCTGCACATGCGCCTGCGTTCCGAGCTGGGCCGGATCGACGACCAGCTGCGCTCCCTGCTGTCCTCCATGGACCGGCTGCAGGGCCTGCTGGATGCGGTGGTGGCCATCAGCCGGGAGGTGGAACTGCCCGCGGTGCTGCACCGTATCGTGACGACCGCCATGGACCTGGTCGGCGCCCGCTACGGGGCCCTCGGCGTGCTCGACGAGTCCGCGGAACGGCTGGAGCAGTTCATCGCGGCCGGACTGTCCGACCCCGAACGCGATGCTCTGACGAAGGCCGGACTGCCGCGTGGGCTGGGTGTCCTCGGCCACCTGATCCGCTACCCCGAACCCCTGCGGATCGACGACATCCAGTCCCATCCCGCCTCCGCCGGTTTCCCGGCCGGCCACCCGTACATGCGCACCCTGCTCGGTGTCGCCATCACCGTGCGCGGCGAGATCTACGGTGACCTCTACCTCTCCGAGCGGCACGACGGACAGCCGTTCGACGTCCACGACGAGAACGTCGTCATCGCCCTGGCCAGCGCCGCCGGCATCGCGATCGAGAACGTCCGCCTGTTCGAACGAATTCGTGTGGGAGCCGAGCAGTTCCAGCGGCTGCTGCTCCCGACACTGCCCGACCTGCGGCCGTTCACCGCCGCCGCCATCTACCGGCCCGCCGCCGAGCCCAGTCAGCTCGGCGGGGACTGGTACGACGCCATCCCCCTGCCCGACGACGTCGTGGCGGTCGTCATCGGCGACGTGGGCGGCCACGATCTGCATGCCGCGGCCACCATGGCCGCCACCCGCAACATGATGCGCGCTCTCGTGTTCGACCAGAGCAGTCCGCCCGGCGCGGTCCTGGCCCAGCTCGACCAGACCCTGGAGACGGTCAGCAACAGCCGCGTCACGACCACCACGCTCGCCCGCATCGAACCCCAGGCCCCGGGTTGGCGGCTGCGCTGGAGCACCGCGGGCCACGTCCCGCCCCTGCTGGTCACCCGCGAGCGTCACGTCGTCTATCTGCTCGCCGAGCCCGGACTGCCGCTCGGCGTCGACACCAGCCAGCCCCGCCCGGACCACTCCCGCTTCCTGCCCCCGGGCGCCACCGTCGTCTTCTTCACCGACGGTCTGATCGAGCATCCCGCCCACCCCATCGACGAGAGCCTGAACGAGCTCGCCGCTCTCGCCGCCGTCCATGCCGCCCTCCCGCTCCCCGAGTTCGTGTCGGCACTGGCGGATCACCATCCCAGCGACGGTCACGACGACATGGCCATCCTCGCCCTGCGCACCCCGCCCCCCTGACCCCCGAGACGTCCCATCCCCCGCCGCTGAGCCGCCGGGTGCCGTCACCCCCGGGGCTCAGCCGGCCGCGGAGGGGCGTCCCCGCTCAGCGGTGCCGTGGAGGATCCGGGGAATCCGGCGGATGATGGGTGCGGGGCGATGTCGGTACGGAGGTCGCCCGATGGCTGTGGCGCGGCATCAAGGACTCCGGCGCAGTGGACCGGCGGTCCTGGAGATGTGTGCCCTCGCCGCGCTGTACTACGGCTCGGCCCGGCTGGGCCTGCTCCAGCAGCTGGTCCGCGGCCAGGTCACCCCGCTGTGGCCGCCGAGCGGCATCGCGGTGGCGGGCCTGCTCCTGCGCGGCCCCCGGATCTGGCCCGGCATCGCGCTCGGCGCGTTCCTGGTGAACATCGCGCTGGGGCCGTCGCTCCCGGCCGTGCTCGCCATCGCGGCGGGAAACACCCTCGCGCCCGTCTGTTCCTACCTGCTGCTCCGCCGTGCGGGCTTCCGCGAGCAGCTGGACCGGCTGTGGGACGCGCTCGCACTGATCTTCCTCGGCGCGTTCACCGGAATGCTGGTCAGCGCGACGACGGGCACCGGGACGCTGGCCCTCGCCGGAGTGCTGCGCCCCGGCGACTTCTGGCCGACGTGGTCGGTCTGGTGGACCGGAGACGCGATGGGCGTCCTGGTGGTCACGCCGGTGCTGCTCGTCCTCCGCACGGCACACCGGCCGAAGAACGCGCCCCCGTACCGGTGGGCGGAAGCGTTGCTGCTGGCGGCTGGCACGGCCGCGGTGGGACTCCTCGTGACCAGCCACATTCCGCTGCTGTTCATCGGTTTCCCGCTGCTGATCTGGGCGGCCTTCCGCTTCCAGCTGGCCGGGGCCGCGCCCTGCGCGCTGGCCGTGTCGATCTTCGCCGTCATCGCCGGTGGCGAGAGATCGGGACCGTTCGCCGGTCACGACCTGCTCACCGAAATGATCACCCTGCAGGCCTTCAACGGTTCGACCGCGCTGACCGCACTGCTGCTGTCGTCCGTGGTCAGCGAGCGGAACGAGGCGCAGCGGGAGATCGCGCGGGCCTGCGGGCAGCTCGCGGCGATGGCCGCGAGGATCGCCACCGGCGACCACCGCCCGATGCTTGCGCACGCGGAGCGCGAGCAGGACGGCGATGCCGCGCAGACGCGAGAAAGGCCGTCCCCTCATCCTGAGAAGACGGCCTCCGACCGGCAATGAAGCTGGTCGGGACGACAGGATTTGAACCTGCGACCCCTTGACCCCCAGTCAAGTGCGCTACCAAGCTGCGCCACGTCCCGGTGCGGTTTGACCTGGGGTTTCCCCGGTCGAAACGCGCAGAGAAACCATACCGCACTCCGCTCGGTGATCGCGCACCACTTTCCCCGTTGACCTCAAGTTCGGTTGAGGTTGCACGCTCTTTCCCATGAAGATCGCAGCGGACGAAAGCCGCACGTACGGGTACGCCGACCTGCCCGGCCTGATGGGGCTCATGACCGGCGACGAGAAGCACGGCCCGGCGGCCACCTCCACCCTCGACGTGCTGTGGGTGCTCTACGACCGGGTGCTCCGGGTGACGCCGGACCGGCGGGACGATCCGGCCCGGGACCGGTTCCTGCTGAGCAAGGGGCACGGGCCCATGGCGTACTACGCGGTGCTGGCCGCGAAGGGCTTCGTGCCGGTGGACTGGCTGCCCGGCTTCGGGTCGTACGACTCCCCGCTCGGACACCACCCCGACCGGGTGCTGGTGCCGGGCGCCGAGATCGGCAGCGGCTCGCTCGGGCACGGGCTGCCGATCGCGGTGGGCAGCGCGCTGGGGCTGCGGGCGCAGGGCCTGCACGATCCGGCGGTCTGGGTGCTGACCGGGGACGCCGAGCTGGACGAGGGCAGCAACCACGAGGCGATCGCCTTCGCCGGACCGGCCGGCCTGGAACGGCTGCACACCGTCGTCGTCGACAACTCCTCCGCCAGTCACGCCCTGCCCGGCGGGATCGCCGCCCGGTTCGAGGCGGCGGGCTGGTCGGCGGTCACCGTCGACGGGCGCGACCACGAGGCCCTGTACGCCGCGTTCACCGCTCCTCACCCGGGACGGCCGCACGTCGTCGTGGCCCGCGTCGAACCGAAGACCGCCTGACGCCTCCCCTGCCCTCCCTCCCCCACATCCGACTGGAAAGGGTCCTTTGTCGTGGACACCATGCGTGACCGTTTCGCCCCCGTCGTCTCCCGGCTGCTGGACGAGGACCCGCGCGTCGCGGTGGTCCTCGCCGAGATCGGCAAGGACGGCTTCCGCGAGGCCATGGCCCGGCATCCCGACCGTGTCGTCAACGTCGGCATCCGCGAGCAGCTCCTGGTCGGGGCGGCGGCGGGACTGGCACTGACCGGAATGCGGCCCGTGGTGCACACCTTCGCCAGCTTCCTCGTGGAGCGGCCGTTCGAGCAGGTCAAGCTGGATCTCGGGCATCAGAACGCCGGGGCGGTGCTGGTGAGCGCGGCCGCCTCCTTCGACTGGCCGGCCGGCGGCTACACGCACATGTCCCCGGGTGATGTGGCGCTCCTCGACACCCTGGACGGCTGGACCGTGCATGTGCCCGGGCACCCCGACGAGGCCGAGACCCTGCTGCACCACGCGGTCGCCGCCGGCGACGACAAGGTCTACGTCCGGCTGTCCGTACAGGCCAACCGGCAGGGGCGGGTGATCGACGGCAAGCACTTCGTCACCCTCCGCGAGGGCCGCCGCGGTGTGGTCGTCGCCGTGGGCCCGATGCTGGAGGCGGTCCTCGACGCCACCGAGGGCCTGGACGTGACCGTGCTGTACGCGACGACCGTACGGCCCTTCGACGCGGCGGGACTGCGCCGGGCCACGGAGGCGTCGGGCACCGACGTCGTCCTGGTCGAGCCGTATCTCGCGGGCACCTCGGGGACCGAGGTGAGCAAGGCGCTCTCGGACCTGCCGCACCGGGTGCTGGCCCTCGGCGTGGGCCGCCGCGAGCTGCGCCGCTACGGGACGATCGAGGAGCACGCGGCCGCGCACGGGCTGGACCCGGCGGCCCTGCGGGAACGGATCACGCGGTTCGTGGCGCCCACCCGCCGGGCCGATTGAGCGCCGTGCGCGACTGCCGGATGCACAAGGGCTGATCGCACAGTTGCCCGCGCCCCTGGGCACAGGCGGCAACCCGCCGTCGTCGGCAGGCCTCCCCCCGCCCGCCACCAGCACGGGCCGTGCAGCAACACAGGGGAGCGGCACAGAACACCTGGACAGGGCACCCGGACGGGCGCCGCCGTCAGTGCGCGGGCGTGCTCGCGTCGGCGCGCACCAGATTCCGTATCGCGGGCACCGCGAGCAGGGCCACGGCGACGGCCAGGCTGGTCGCGGCGGAGATCAGCAGGACGTGACCGGCGCCGAGCGCTCCGGCCGCCGGGCCCGCGAGGGCCTGGCCCACCGGCATCATGGCGAGGGAGCCCGCCACGTCGTAGGCGTGGATGCGGTTGAGGACGTCGGGCGTGACCTGGGTCTGCACGCTGGTCGCCCACAGGTGGCGGCGTGCGCGGCGAACAGAACACCCCGCCGGGCGAGGCGAAGCCCATCAGGAGGCCGGCGACGGCCGGGCCGGCGAGCTGGGCGGCTGACTCGGCGATCCGGATCGCGCCGTTGGCGCCCTGGATGTCGGCGGCCAGCCGGGGCACCGTCCTGGCCACGCCCGGCTGGAACACCGCTCCCGCCACACCGTTGAGGAATCCGATCGCGCAGATCTGCCACAGCACCACATGCCCGGCGAAGAACAGGCTCGCGGCGAGGGACTGGGTGACGAGCCGGACCAGATCGGCGCCGGTCATCAGCCGGCGGGTGCTGAACCGGTCGGCGACGACCCCGCCGAAGACGGCGAGACCGGCGAACGCCGCCGCCGTGGAAGCCATCGCGAGACCGACCGCGCCCGCACCGTACCCGTGCTCCAGCAGCCCGGCGGCGAGGGCCACGGGCAGCATGGTGTCGCCGAGGCGGGCGACGGCCCGGGCCACGAAGAACAGGGCGAAGCCGCGGGACCAGACGGCCCGCGCGCCGGCCTCGGCCGTGCTCCTGCCCTGTGGGGCGGTGTCCCGCCGTGCGCCGGTTCCCGTCATCGCCGATGCCCCTCCCCGCCGCCCCACCGTGCCACGTCCCTCCCGCGCCGCGCGGGATCATGCCACGCCCGCGGCCGCGCGGGGGAAGTGTTCACTCCGCGGGCGGCACCCCCAACTCGGGGTGGGCGTCCAGGAGCCGGGGCGGGGCGGCCTGCCGCCAGGAATCGGCGAGGATGTCACACAGCTCGTCCTCGTCCTCCAGCGCGGCGAGCCGTGCTCTGACCCATGCGAACTGGGACTCGTGGTCGGCGATCCAGAACTTCTCCGGCTCGGCCGCCACCAGTTCGTCGCGCTCCTCCTTGGGACAGCGCACGGCGATGGACGTCTCCTCCTCGGGCAGGGTCGCGAACATCTTCCCGGCCACCCGGAACGTGGGCATGCTCCAGGCGATCTTCTCCGTGGTGTCCGGCAGGGACAGCGCGATACGGCGTACGTCTTCGGCATCCGGCATGCAACGCACCGTAGCCCGTGCCACTGACAGCCGGCCGCCGAGCCGCTCGCAGGAGAGCGTCGTCGGCCTCGGCTCCCCTGCGTCACTCGCCGCGTCGTCAGGAGGCGGCGGCCGACGCCTGCGCGGCCTCGTCCAGCGCCTGCAGCACCGGGCGGATCAGCGGGTGCCCCTCCGCCCCGCGCCGTACGGCGGCGAAGACACGGCGGGTCGGGGCCACCCCGTCGACGGGCCGTACGACGACACCGGTGAGGTCCATCCCGTTCAGCGCGGAGCGCGGTACGAGGGCCACGCCCGCGTCGGCCGAGGCGAGGGCGACGACGGCGCGGAAGTCGTCGGAGGAGTGTTCCAGCCGGGGCTGGAAGCCGGCGTTCTCGCAGGCCAGGACGACCACGTCATGGCAGGGGTTGCCGGGGTAAGGGCCGATCCAGGGGTCCTTGGCGAGCTCGGCGAGGGGGACCTCGGCGGCGTCGGCGAGGCGGTGCCCGACGGGTACCACGGCGTCGAACGGCTCGGCGTAGAGCGGGACATGGGTGAGCCGGGGGTCGTCGGCGGACGGGGCGCCCCGGTACTCCACGGCGACCGCCACGTCGACCTGCCGGTCCAGCACCATGGGCAGGCTCTCGTCGCCCTCGGCGTCCTGGACCCGGATGCGGATGCCCGGTGCGGTCTCCGCGAGCCGGGCCACGGCCGGCGCGACGACCTGGGCGATGCCGGTCGCGAAAGCGGCCACGGTGACGGTGCCCGCCTCGCCCGAGCCGTAGGCGGCCAGCTCCGCCTCGGCCCGCTCCAGCTGGGCGAGGACCACGTTGGTGTGGCTGAGCAGGATCTCACCGGCCGCGGTGAGCCGTACGCCCTTGGCGCCGCGCTCGACCAGCCGGTGGCCGGTCTCCTGCTCCAGGGCCGTCAGCTGCTGGGAGACGGCCGAGGGGGTGAGATAGAGCGCGGCGGCTGCCGCCGTGACCGTGCGGTGGTCGGCCACCGCACGGAGGATGTGGAGCCGCCGTGCCTCGATCATGCGGTCAAGTATCTCAAGCCGTCGGGGCTGGTCAGGCCTCCAGCTCGGCGCGGGCCGCGACGAACGCGTCGACGGCGCGGTCGACGTCGGCCGTGGAGTGCGCGGCGGACAGCTGGACGCGGATGCGCGCCTGGCCCTGCGGGACGACCGGGTAGGAGAAACCGATCACGTAGACCCCGCGCTCCAGCAGCAGTTCGGCCATCCGGCCCGCCTTCGAGGCGTCACCGATCATGACGGGCGCGATGGCGTGGTCGCCGGGGAGGACGTCGAAGCCCTCCTCGGTCATCCGGCGGCGGAACAGCGCGGTGTTCTCGCCCAGCCGGACGCGCAGGTCGTCGGCGGACTCCAGCAGGTCGAGGACCTTCAGGGAGGCGGCGGCGATCACCGGGGCGAGGGTGTTGGAGAACAGGTACGGGCGCGAGCGCTGGCGCAGCAGGGCGACGATCTCGGCGCGGGCGGCCACGTAGCCGCCGGAGGCGCCGCCGAGGGCCTTGCCCAGGGTGCCGGTGACGATGTCGACGCGGTCCATGACGCCGTGCAGCTCGGGCGTGCCGCGGCCGGTGGGGCCGACGAAGCCGACGGCGTGCGAGTCGTCGACCATGACCATCGCGTCGTAGCGGTCGGCGACGTCGCAGATCTCGCGCAGCGGGGCCACGTAGCCGTCCATGGAGAACACGCCGTCGGTGACGATCAGCTTGCGCCGGGCGCCGCCCTCGGTGGCCTCCTTGAGCCTGGCCTCCAGGTCCGCGAGGTCGCGGTTGGCGTAGCGGAGGCGGCGGGCCTTGGACAGGCGGATGCCGTCGATGATGGAGGCGTGGTTGAGGGCGTCGGAGATGACCGCGTCCTGCTCGCCGAGCAGGGTCTCGAAGACACCGCCGTTGGCGTCGAAGCAGGAGGAGTACAGGATCGTGTCCTCCTGGCCGAGGAACGCCGAGAGGCGGCCCT
This sequence comes from Streptomyces sp. NPDC046759, assembly GCF_040645475.1. NCBI lineage: Bacteria > Bacillati > Actinomycetota > Actinomycetes > Kitasatosporales > Streptomycetaceae > Streptomyces > Streptomyces sp. NPDC046759. The sequence continues at coordinate 324,173 of NZ_JBEYYJ010000001.1, forward strand.
CCAGCTCCTTGTGGACCTCCTGGGTGCCGCAGATGAAGCGGACCGAGGCCATGCCGTAGCCCCAGCGGTCCAGGGCCTCGTGGGCGGCGGCGATCACCTCGGGGTGGTCGGCGAGGCCCAGGTAGTTGTTGGCGCAGAAGTTGAGGACCTCGCCGGGGCGGCCGCCGGAGGTGACGTTGACGGTCGCGGACTGCGGGGTGCCGATGACCCGCTCGGGCTTGTGCAGGCCGGCGGCGCGGATCTCGTCGAGGGTGGCGCGCAGGTCGTCGCGGACGGTGTCGAACATGGGGGCTCTCCTGAAAGTGCTGACGGTACGAGGGAGTTGCGCGTCCGGCTTATGCGGTCCAGTCCAGGATGACCTTGCCGCCCTTGCCGCTCGCCGCGTCGTCGAACGCGGCCTCGAAGTCGCGGTAGCCGTACCGCCCGGTGATCACGGGGGCGAGGTCCAGGCCGCTCTCCAGCAGCACCGACATCGCGTACCAGGTCTCGAACATCTCGCGGCCGTAGATGCCCTTGATCGTGATCATGGAGGTGACGATCCGGGCCCAGTCGACCGCGAACTCCTGCGCCGGCAGGCCCAGCATGGCGATACGGCCGCCGTGCGTCATGTTAGCGATCATGTCCCGCATGGCCTCGGGCCGGCCGGACATCTCCAGACCGATGTCGAAGCCCTCGCGCAGCCCCAGCTCGCGCTGGCCGTCGGCGATGGTGGTCTCGGCGACGTTCAGGGCGAGGCTCACCCCTGTCTTGCGGGCCAGCTCCAGGCGCTCCTCGCTGACGTCGGTGATGACGACGTTGCGGGCGCCCGCGTGCCGCGCCACGGCGGCGGCCATCAGGCCGATCGGCCCGGCACCGGTGATCAGGACGTCCTCGCCGACCAGCGGGAAGGACAGCGCGGTGTGCACGGCGTTGCCGAAGGGGTCGAAGATCGCGGCGACGTCGAGGTCGACGGGGACGCGGTGGACCCACACGTTGCTCGCGGGGAGGGCGACGTACTCGGCGAAGGCGCCGTCGCGTCCGACACCGAGGCCGACGGTGGCCCGGCACAGGTGCCGGCGGCCGGCCAGACAGTTGCGGCACTTGCCGCACACCAGATGCCCCTCGCCGCTGACCCGGTCCCCGATGCGGATGTCGGTCACGTCGCGCCCGGTCTCCACGACCTGTCCGACGAACTCGTGCCCGACCACGAGCGGGGTGCTGATCGCCTGCTGCGCCCAGCCGTCCCAGGCCCGGATGTGCAGGTCGGTGCCGCAGATACCGGTCCGCATGACCTTGATCAGTACGTCACCGGGCCCGATCTCCGGCTCCGGGACGTCCGTCAGCCAGAGTCCCGGCTCCGCCTTCTCCTTGACCAGCGCCTTCAACGCTTCGGCTCCTGTGGGGTGAGGTCCCGGCCCGCGGGCAGACGTAAGGAGCCCGCACCGGGTCAGAGGGGTGGAATCACCCTGCAATCTGCCGTATGCGTGGGCCGCGGGTCCATCGAGCTTTTCTTAACCACCGCCACAGCTTTGCTTCACGCCCCTTGTGCCGCCTGGGCGAGCGGGCTGTCGCACGTCACAGCGGCAATCCGTCCTCGGCGCTTCGTTCGAGGCGTACGACGAGGTCGGCGGCCAGCGCCTTGATCGTGTCCAGACCCGACCGGCCCCAGGCCCGGGGTTCGGTGTCGGCAGCGCACACGGTGCCGAGCGCCATGCCGTAGCTGTCGATGAGGGGGGCGCCGAGGTAGGAGCGGATGCCGTACTCGTCCACGACCGGATTCCCGGCGAACCGCGGATAGTCGCGGACGTCCTCGAGCACCAGCGCCTTGCGGCGGACCACCACATGGGGGCAGAACCCGTGCTCCCGCGGCAGGGCCCGGCCGAACTCCGCCCTGCTGCCGTCCTCCCGGAGCAGCGGCACGGCGGGCACCCGCAGGCCCGCGAAGAACTGGTGGTCCTCGCCGATGAAGTTGACCATGGTGTACGCCGCGCCGGTGAGCTGGGCCAGATGGTCCGCGAAGGCGTCCAGCGCGGGGTCGGGACGGTCCACGAGACCGAGCAGGCGCAGTCGGTGGACCCGGGCCGGGGCCTCCTTGTCCTCGGGGGTGAGCAGCAGACCCCGGACCGGCCGGGGCGGCTCGTAGGTCATGGCCTGGCTCCAGCGCTGTGGGCGTGCCTCATATAGGGACTCCGTGGGCGGTAGTGCGGGATCACATGTGGGCGCCATGGCTCGGCGCGGGCGCCGGGGCGTGGGCGAGGAGGTGGCGTACGAGAGTGAGCAGCGTCTGCACGCCGGAGCTGGAGATCCGGGCGTCGCACCGGACGACGGGGACCTCCGGGTCCAGGTCGATGGCGGCACGCACCTCCTCGGGGTCGTAGCGGTAGCCGCCGTCGAAATCGTTGATGGCGACGATGAAGGCGAGTCCGCGTTCCTCGAAGAAGTCCACGGCCGCGAAGCAGTCCTGCAGGCGGCGGGTGTCGGCGAGGATCACCGCGCCGAGTGCGCCCTCGGACAGTTCGTCCCACATGAACCAGAACCGCTCCTGCCCCGGCGTGCCGAACAGGTACAGCACATGCTCCGGATCGAGGGTGATCCGGCCGAAGTCCATGGCGACCGTCGTCTCCATCTTGTTCTCGACGCCGTCGAGACTGTCCGTGCCGATGCTGACCGTGGTGAGCAGCTCCTCCGTGCTGAGCGGCGCGATCTCGCTGACCGCGCCCACGAAGGTCGTCTTGCCGACCCCGAACCCGCCGGCCACCAGGATCTTCAGCGCGGTGGGGAACGGGTCAGAGCTGTCGTCGTAGTCCATCGAGCACTGCCTCCAGCAGAGACCGGTCAGTGGGTGTGTGGTGGAAAGCGGGGGGCTTGGTGGTCAGCGCCCCGCAGTCGACGAGGTCCGAGAGCAGCACCTTGGTGACCACCGCGGGCAGTTTCAGTTGCGCGGCGAGCTCGGCGACCGAGACGGGGCCCCGGCTCAGGCCGAGCGCCTGGGCGTGCTCGGGCCCGAGATAGCCGAGTGGGGTCACGCCGGTGGCCATCACCTGCGACATCAGGTCCAGTGCAACGCTGGGCTTGGTACGTCCGTTGCTGACCGTGAACGGGCGCACCAGCCGTCCGGCCGCGTCGTCCAGCCAGGGGCCGTCGCCGGCTGCGGCCACGCTCAAGGCCTCGTCGCCGTGGGTTCGACGGGGTGCTGCCGTGGCGCGGTCACCAGGTACGGCCGGACGCTCTTGACGAGCATCGCCATCTCGTAGCCGAGCACGGCGGCGTCGGCCTCGCGCCCCGCGAGCACGGCGAGACAGGTGCCGGAGCCGGCGGTGGTGACGAACAGCAGGGTCGAGTCGAGCTCGACGACGACCTGGCGGACGTCGCCGCCGTCACCGAACCGGACGCCCGCGCTGCGGCCGAGCGAGTACAGGCCGGAGGCCAGGGCCGCCATGTGGTCGGCGCTGTCGATGTCGAGTCCGTGCACGGACTTCACCAGCCCGTCGCAGGACAGCAGCACCGCGCTGGTGGTGTGCGGGACGCGCTGCACTAGGCCGCTCAGCAGCCAGTCGAGGTCGGATGCATGGGCGGTCGGCGCATCGCTCGCCATGGTGGATCGACTCCTTGGGGTCCGAAGGTCTGAAGGAGCGCTGATTGGGGGGTGAGTGGTCGGTGGTGGTGGTGGGGGGTGGACACGGTGCGGGCGGTCAGCCGGCCGGGGCGCTCCCGTCGGGCCGGCCGGCGCCACGGGCGCCGTCTGATGCGGGCGTGTGAGCGCGCCCCTGAGATATGGGGGTGGGGTCCGTGTGGGTCGGGCTCATGTGGTCCGAGCCCATGTGGCCCGCGCTCGTCTGATCTGCGCCCACGGGGTCGGACTGCGGACGCGAAGGACGGGGGAACTCCGGTACAGCGGGCCGGAGGTGATGGCTCGGCAGGTCGACGGCATGAGCGGAGTCCATATGGGCTGGCTCCATGTGGGCTGGCTCCACGTGGTTCGCATCCATTTGGGCCGGATCCATGTGGGGTGAGCCCATGTGCGCGGGCTCCGGTCGGCCGGAACCCAGGGGGACGGAACCCAGCGGGGCGGAGCCCGGTTGGGCGGGCTCCTCGCTCTCCAGGTGCTGCTGCGCCTCGGCCAGCCCGATCCCGCGCTGGAAGGCTGCCATCAGCCCAGGGTCGTGGCCCCGGACGGTGTCGCCGTCCTGGCGGGGTGCGGGGCCGCCGCGCAGCTGGGGGACGATGTGCTGCTGGGCGCGGCGGCGGGGCAGCTGGGGCTTGGCCATGGTGCCGCGCACGATGTCGGCCCGCGGGGTGGGCAGGAACCCGGCGTGCGACTCGACCGCCGCCCGGTCCCCGGCGCTGATGCCGGGTACGGCCTCGGCGGGGGTGGGCCGGTCCTGCCGGGCACCCCGCACGGGAAGCGGCGCGGGGGCACCGCCGCTCCGCCCGTCGTCACCGCTCTCCGCGGCGCGGTGCCCGGCACCACTCTCCGCGCCGCGCCGCCCGCTCCCACGCTGGGCATGCCGCCGCCGGCCGGTCACCGGGGCCTGCCCGTCACCGGAGCCGGCCTCGCCCGCGGAGGCGGCTGGGGCGCCTGCTCCGGTTTCAAGTCCCGACCGGGACGGCGCTCCGGCCGCCGGGCCGCTCCAGCCGTGTGCGGTGCTCAGGTCGCCTCCGCCGGACCGGGCACCCGGCACGGTCTGCCGCACCTGTCCCGGTCCGTGCCCATACCCGTGTTCGTGCTCTTGTCCCTGCTGCCGTACCTGCGGCGACGCACCGGTGTCCGCCGGCTGCTGCGGCTGGGGCACGCCGGTCCCGGCGGCGGCGCCGGACACCCCCGGGGCCGTACCCAACAAGGCCTGCGGGACGACGAGTACGGCTTGGACGCCGCCGTAGATGTTGGTCTGCAGCCGCACGTGAATGCCGTGCCGCCGGGCGAGCTGCGAGACCACGTAGAGGCCGATGCGGCCGTCGGCCAGCAGGCTGGCGACGTTGACCTGGTCGGGGTCGGCGAGCAGGGCGTTCATCCGGTTCTGTTCGCCGACGGGCATGCCGAGCCCGCGGTCCTCGACCTCCACGGCGAGCCCGGAGGTGACGAGGTTGGCGCGGAGCAGGACCTGGGTGTGCGGGGCGGAGAACACCGAGGCGTTCTCGATGAGTTCGGCGAGCAGATGGATGACGTCGGCGACGGCGTGGCCTCGCAGTTCGCCGTCGATCGGCGGCACCAGCTTGATCCGGGAGTACTGCTCGACCTCGGCGATGGCGGAGCGCAGCACCTCCGTCATGCTGACCGGGTTGCTCCACTGGCGCCGGGAGACGGCACCGCCGAGCACGGCGAGGTTCTCGGCGTGCCGCCGGATGCGGGTGGCCAGGTGGTCGACGTGGAAGAGGCCCTTGAGCAGGTCGGGGTCCTCGATCTCGTTCTCCAGCTCGTCGAGGATCGAGATCTCCCGGTGCACGAGGGACTGAAGCCGGCGCGCGAGGTTGACGAAGACCTCGAGCTTCTGTTCGTTGCCCGCCTGGCTGGAGAGCTGGGCCGCGCGCACGACGGCGGTGACGGCGCCGTCGTGCGCACGGGCCAGGTCGGCGGCGAGCAGTTCGAAGTCGTCGGCGTCCTCGGGCGTTCGGCGGCGCGAGGTGCGCTGCGGCGGGGTCTCGCCCTGACGCAGGGCGTCGACCAGGGCGTGCAGGTCGGCCTCGCCGCGCGCGGCGGTGCGGCGCAGCGCGTCGACGCGGTCGGAGACCGAGCGGGCGGCCCGGTCGGCGGCCACGGCGGCGATGAGGATGCCGGCGACGGTCACGGCGACCGCCCCGGCGAGCACGGTCCAGAGCGTGGGGCCGGTGCGCGCCCCGGTGGAGCGGATGCTGAAGAGGACCGCGGCGGTGGCGCTGAGCGCGACCGCGAGGGGTGGCAGCACGGCGAGCCGCATGAGCTGTGGCCGTATGTGCGCTTCGGGCAGTGCGGGAGCGGGTCGGGCGACCGGCCGCCCGTGCCGGCCGCCCTCTCGGCGGTCGGCACGGGCGGCCGGTGCTCGGAGGTCAGACATCTGCGTCCTCGTACTGGTCCGTCGGGCCTCTTCCTCGCGCGGGGCGCGAGGCGGGCATGCGTCATCGCGGTGTCGGCCCGCGGGTCGGCGAACCCGGCCTCGCGAGGCGACGGACACTCACAGTAGTCGCGTGCGCATCATGTGCGGTGGGCAGTTGACAAAGTCCCCCGTGGAGCGTCCCGCTCTGGTATGAAGCGTCGTACGACAGACCGATAACCCGGTCGCACACCCTCCGATCGGAACGTAAAGAACGGTATGACCTGATCAAAAGCGGTCAGGAGAGAAAGCGAGGGGCGGTGGACCCCATTGGTCCACCGCCCCGTCGGACATCTTTTCCGTAAGCGGCAACGTGCCCGCGGGCGCCGGAGGCCCGGCCCTCCCTGGAGCCGCCGCCACCCACTGAACTTCACGGAAAGTGACAGCATTGGCCTTGGTTGCCGCGTGGGCTCAGCCCCGCTTCGGCGGCTCCGCGACGAACGCCCCGACCGAGCGCCAGGTGCGCCGGACCTCCCCCGAAACACCGCGCCACCATGCTTCGGCCGGGAGCTTGCCCGCCGGCTCGAAGGGCTCTCCCGGGCGGGGCAGGGCCACCGCCTGGCCGGCCTCCTCGGCCGCCTCCTTCGTCCACTCGCCCGGCTCGGCCCAGGGATGCGGGGCGAGGTTGAAGGTGCCCCAGTGGATCGGCAGCAGCGCGCCGTGCGGTGCCCCGCCCTGCAGGTCGAGGTGGGCACGCAGGCCCTCCTCGGGGGTCATGTGGATGTCCGGCCAGAACTCGCTGTACGCGCCGATCTGGATCATCGTGGCGTCGAAGGGGCCGTGCTCCGCGCCGATGTCGCTGAAGCCCTCGAAGTAGCCCGTGTCCCCGCTGTGGTAGATCCGGTGCTCCTCGCCGGACACCACCCAGGACGCCCACAGGGTGTGCTGGGTGTTGCGCAGGCCGCGGCCGCAGAAGTGGCGGGCGGGCGTCGTGGTGAGGGTGAGGCCGCCGACCCGCGTCGACTCGTGCCAGTCCAGCTCGCGCAGCCGGTCCGCGGAGACGCCCCAGTGCTCGAGGTGGGCGCCGACGCCGAGCGGCACGGCGAACACGGTGTCCGTGCCGGCCAGCGCTTTGACGGTGGGCAGGTCCAGGTGGTCGTAGTGATCGTGCGAGATGACCACCACGTCGACCTCGCCGAGCACGGCCAGCGGCAGCGGCACGGGGTGCAGCCGCCTGGGCCCGGCGAAGGGGAACGGGGAGCAGCGCTCTCCCCAGACGGGGTCGAACAGCACCCGGTGGCCGTCGATCTCCGCGAGGACGCTGGAGTGCCCCATCCAGGTCAGCCGCAGCCCGGTGACGGGCGGCTTGGCGAGGTCGGCGAAGGTGGTGGGATGCACCGGGACCGTGCCCTTCGGGGCGCGCAGGGGCCGGGTCTCCTTGTCGAGGAACACCTTCGCCAGGTCCAGCGTGGAACCGGAGGGCCGGGTGCGCGCCGCACCGCCCGGGTTCTGGAAGACCCCGTCCTTGAAGTGGGGGGAGCGGCGGATGCGTGCCAGGCGCTCGCCTCCCGGGTCCGCGCCGAAGGCCGCAGGCCGCAGCGCGCGGAGCCCTGAGCTCGAGGAACGCAGTCCGGTCACGGTACCTCCCGGTGGAGTGGGTGAGGTTCCCCATTATGGTCGGCCCCTGCGACAAGCCGGCCCCGCCGGGGTGCAGCGGCGGAACCGACCGCCGCTACTGAACCTTCGTTCAGCACGTTGACAGGGCGCCGACCCGCTCCCGATACTGACTCGCGATTCAGTAAAGCGCTGCCCGGCGCCCTGCGCCGACCATCGTCCGCGGCCGCCTTGGAGGCACCATGTCCGACCTCCCCGCCGAGCTGGTCCCGCTCCGTCCCGAACAGCACGACGTCGTCGATCTCGCGCGCGCCTTCGCCCGCGAGGAGATCCGGCCACGCGCGCGTGCCGTGGACGAGGCCGACGTGGAGACACCCTGGGACCTGTGGCGCAAGGCCGCCACGGTCGGCATCACCGGCTTCATGCTGCCGAAGGAGTACGGCGGGGGCGGCTTCACGGACGTCTTCACCCAGTGCCTGGTCCAGGAGGAGCTGTGCGTGGGCGACCTGGGCATCGGCAACCTGCTGTGCTCCAACGGCTTCTTCGCCGACCCGGTGCTGGAGCTCGGCACCGAGGAGCAGAAACAGCAGTGGCTCACACCCCTCACCGGCCCCGGCACCCCGATGACGGCGCTGGCGACGACCGAGCCCGGCGCCGGCTCCGACGCCGCCTCGATCGTCACCACCGCGCACCGCACGGCGGGCGGCTACCGGCTGGGCGGCCAGAAGGCGTGGATCTCGAACGCGGGCGAGTCCGAGCAGTACGTGGTCTTCGCCAAGACCGATCCCACCCGGCGCTCGCGCGGGGTCAGCGCGTTCCTGCTGCGCAGGGGCACCGACGGCATGACCTTCGGCGAGCCGATGCGCAAGATGGGGCAGCGGGCGATCGTCTGCCGGGAGATCTTCTTCGAGGACGCGTTCGTGCCCGAGGAACACCGGCTCGGCGCCGAGGGCGAGGGATTCCACGGGCCGATGCGGACTTTCGACGTCTCCCGTACGGTGCTGGGCGCGGCGGCGACGGGAGTGGCCCGGTCGGCATACGAGTACGCGCGCGACTACGCCCGTGAGCGGCGGGAGTTCGGCAAGCCGATCATCGAGCACCAGGCCGTCGCCTTCCGTCTCGCCGACATGCGCACGCGCGTGGAGCAGGCGCGGCTGATGACCTGGCGGGCCGCCCGCCGTCTGGACGCGGGCCTGGACGCCACGGCGGAGGCCGCGATGGCCAAGCTCACGGCGTCGGAGACGGCCGCGTACTGCACCTGGGCGGCCGTGCAGACCCTCGGCGGCTGGGGCTACTCGCGGGAGTTCCCGGTGGAGCAGTGGATGCGGGACGCCAAGCTGGAGGAGATCGAGGAAGGCACCTCCGACATCATGCGGCTCCTCATCGCGCGGAGCCTGTGATGCGCGGACCTGCCGAGCCGGTGGCCCAGGGCGGCCCCGATCGCGCCACGACCGGCGGTGAAGCCCTCGTACGGGCCCTGCGGGCGCACGGCGTGACCCGGGTCTTCGGCATCCCGGGCACCCACAACCTGGAGGTGTACCGGCACCTGCAGGCCTACGGCATCGCACATGTGACGACCCGTCACGAGCAGGGTGCCGGGTACGCCGCCGACGGGTACGCACGCGTGACGGGCCGTCCGGGCGTCGTGCTGACCACGACCGGGCCCGCTCTGCTGAACGCGGCGGCCGCCGTCGGTGAGGCCTACGCGGACAGCGTGCCGCTGCTGGTCCTGTCGCCGGGTATGCCGCTCGGCCATCCCCGGCTGCCGACCGGCGCGCTGCACGAGATGCGCAGCCAGACCGACGCCCTGCGCGGGGTCGCCGCGTTCAGTCACCGGGTGTCGTCGGTCGGCGAGATCGACGCTGCCGTGGCCCGGGCCTTCACCCTGTTCCGGACGCGGCGCCCGCGGCCCGCGCACATCGAGGTGCCGCTGGACCTGCTGACGGCCGTGGGGGCGCCGGGTCCCGTCCGGTGCGCCCCGTGGCCCCCGCGGCCGGCACCCGACCCGGAGGCCGTGGGGCGGGCCGTCACGGTCCTCGGGGGTGCCCGCCGGCCCGCCCTGGTGCTCGGCGGCGGCGCCGTCGGCGCGAAGGCGCTGAGCCGCGCCCTCGCCGAGCGGCTGGGCGCGCCCGTCCTGACCACGGCGGCCGGCAAGGGCACCGTCGCGGAGACCCATCCGCTCTCCCTCGGCGTGTCCCTGCACAGTCCCGCCGTGCAGAAATGGCTCGCCACGCGCGACGTCGTCCTCGCCGTCGGCACCGAACTGTCCGAGTCCGATTTCTGGACCGCCCCGCCACCGCTGGACGGCACACTGGTGCGCATCGACCTCGATCCGGACCAGATGTACGCGGCCGCGGCGGCGGACGTGCCGCTCGTGGCGGACGCACGGCTCGCCCTGGAGGCGCTGCTGGCCGGCCTTCCGGAGCACCGGCAGGCGCACGGGCCCCGGAAAGCCACGCCCCCAGGGGCGAGCGCGGTCCCCGAGGCCGACCGCATGGGCGTGGCCGGATCCGCCGACAACCCCTGCGCGCGCGTGGCCGACGAGGTCGCCGCGTTGCGCGTCGCGCGGGATGCCGGGACGGCCGCGCGGGACGCCCGCTGGATCCCGTACCTGCGGGCGGTGCGGGAGGTGCTGGCCGAGGACGCCGTCATCACCTCCGACAGCGCCCAGTGCTGCTACTACGGCGCCCTCCCCCACCTCCCCGTCGGCCCGGAGGGCCGGTATCTGCATCCCACCGGCTTCGGCACGCTCGGTTACGCGCTGCCCGCCGCGCTGGGCGCCAAGGTCGCCGAGCCGCACCGGCAGGTGCTCGCGCTGAGCGGGGACGGCGGGCTGCAGTTCACGGTGCAGGAACTGGCGACCGCCGTGCAGCTCCGGCTCCCGCTGCCCGTCGTGGTGTTCGACAACGGCGGCTACGGCGAGATCCGCGACGAGATGCGGGCGCGCGGCGACGCACCCACCGCGGTGGATCTGCCGCCGGTCGACCTGCCCGCACTGGCCCGCGCCTACGGAGGACACGGCACGCGCGCGTGCGGCCCTGCCGCGCTGGCGCGCGCCCTGGCCGAGGCGCTGGACCGGCCCGGTCCCACCGTGATCACCGTCCCCGAGGAGACCCCATGACCGCCCCCGCTCCCCTGATGTCGCTCGTCTGGACGGACCACGTCACCGGCCGCCAGGGCTTCCTGGTCGTGGACCGGCTGGTGCGGGGCGTGGCCAGCGGCGGCCTGCGGATGCGCCCCGGCTGCACGCTCGAGGAGGTGGCGGGGCTCGCCCGCGGCATGACCATGAAGGAGGCCCTGCACTACGACCCCGAGGCCCGCTATGTCCCCCTCGGCGGCGCCAAGGGCGGCATCGACTGCGATCCCCAGGACCCGGGGGCGTACGGCCTGCTGGTGCGCTATCTGCGTGCGATGCGGCCGTACATCGAGAGCTTCTGGACCACCGGCGAGGACCTCGGTCTGACCCAGGGTCTGGTCGACCGGGCGGCGGCCGAGGCGGGCCTGGTCTCGTCCGTCCAGGCGGTGTACCCGCTGCTGGACGACGAGGCGGCGGCCCGCAGGCGGCTCGCGGACGCCTTCGCGGTCGAGGTGGACGGCATCGGCCTGGACGAGCTGGCCGGCGGCTGTGGCGTCGCCGAGTCACTGCTCGCGGCGCTGGACCGGGCGGGCGTGCCGTACCAGGGCACCCGGGTGGCCGTGCAGGGACTCGGCACGATGGGCGGGGCCACCGCGCGGTTCCTCGCGCGCGCGGGGCTGACGGTGGTGGCGGTCGCCGACATCAAGGGCACGATCGCCAATCCGGTCGGGCTCGACGTCGAGGCGCTGCTGGCCGCGCGGGACGGCTACGGCGCCGTCGACCGCCGGGTGCTGCGTCCCGGTGACCTCGAACTGCCCGGTGACGCCTGGCTGTCCGCCGATGCGGAGGTCCTCGTGCCGGCGGCCGTGTCGTACGCGATCGACACCGGCAACCAGGAGCGGATCCGTGCCCGCTGGATCGTGGAGGCCGCCAACATGCCGGTGCTGCCGGAGGCGGAGGAGCTGCTGGCCGCGCGCGGGATCACCGTGCTGCCGGACGTGGTGGTCAACTCCGGTACGAACGCCTGGTGGTGGTGGACCCTGTTCGGTGACATCGGCGCCGACGCGGAGGAGGCCTTCCGGTACATCAGGCGCTCGATGCGTGCCCTCGTCCGGCTGATGCTCGACCGCGCGGACGCCGACGGCACGTCACCGCGTGCCGCCGCCCACGCGGTGGTCACCGACCGGCTGCCGGTGATCGCGGACCGCTTCGGGTGGTACCGGTGAGGGGCCGGGGCCGGCCGCCTTCCCCCGCCGGTACCGGTGGACCGCGCTCCGACGTGCTCTTCGACCCCGCCTCGGTCGCCGTCGTCGGTGCCTCGGCGCAGCCCGGGAAGTGGGGCTACTGGCTGGCCAAGGGGGCGCTGGCGGGACGGGGGCGACGGGAGGTGCACCTGGTGAACCGGCGGGGCGGCAGCCTGGACGGCGTGCCGTTCCGGGCGGGACTGGCCGGGCTCGCCTGCGAGCACGTCGTGGTGGCGGTACCGCTCGCGCACGTGCGGCCCGTGGTCGCCGAGGGGCTGGCGGCCGGTGCCCGCCACTTCACCGTCGTGACCTCCGGCGGGGACCCGGCCGAGGAGCGGGCGCTGGCCCGCGAGGTGATCTCCCGGGGCGCCCGGCTGCTGGGGCCCAATTGCATGGGCCTGGTCGACACGGGCAGCGAACTGCGGCTCAGCTGGGGCGAGTTCCCGGCGGGCGCGGTGGGGCTGGTGTCGCAGAGCGGGAACCTGGCGCTGGAGATCGGGCGACTGCTCGCCCGCGCGGGACAGGGCTTCTCCCGGTTCGTCTCGCTCGGCAACCAGCGCGACATCGACGCGGCGGAGGCCTTGGAGGCGCTCGTCGGCCATGTGCCCACCCGGGTGCTCGCCGCCTATGTGGAGGACTTCCGCGACGGCCGCCGGCTGGCCCGGGTGCTGAACGCCGCCCATGCGGCGGGCAAACCGGTGCTGCTGCTCACGGTCGGCCGCAGTCCCGCCGCAGCGGGTGCGGCAGCCTCCCACACCGGCGCGCTGGTCAGCCCGTACGACACGGTGGCGGCCGTCTGCCGGGACAGCGGCGCGCTGCTGCTGGACTCGGCGGGCGAACTGGTGGACACGGCGCTGTGTCTGCTGGCCGCGCCGTCTCGTCGGCCGACGGCACAGCCGGTTCCCCGTGTCGCGGTCGTGGGGGACAGCGGCGGCCAGGGAGCCCTCGCCGCCGACGCGTTCGCGGTACGCGGGGCCGGGGTGCCGGAGCTGTCGGCCGCCACGGCACGCCGCGTGGCCGAGGCGCTGCCGCCCGGCGCCGGCTGCCACAACCCCGTGGACCTGGCGGGGGCCGGCGAGGCGGACCTCGGCAGCTACGCGCGCGTGGCGGGAACGCTGCTGGACAGCGGGGAGGCCGACGCCGTCGTCCTGACCGGCTACTTCGGCGACTACGCGAGCGCCGGCCCGCAGCGCACGGCCCACGAGTGCGAGGTGGCCGGCGCGCTCGCCGACGCCGCCGCCCGTGCCGGGCGACCGCTGATCGTGCACACCATGGCCCGCGACACCCCTGCCCTCGCCGTCCTGCGCGGGCGTGGGACACCGGTGTACGAGCGCATCGAGCAGGCGGCCACGGCCCTGACCGGTGCCGTACGGCTCGCCGCCGCGACCCCGGTGGCCCCGCCCGCTCTGCCCCGCCCCGAGCCACCCGTCGCCGGCCGGCCGTGAGTCGCCCGAAGGCCAGCCGGGTCCACACGTACGGGCCGCCCTGCACCGGGAAGGCCGCGCCGAGTTCGGCGACGAGCAGGCCGTACGGCAGGAAGAACGCGAGCGCGAGGATCGCCATCCAGGTCAGGCCCTGTGGGCCCTGGGCGGCCACCGAGCCGATGGTGTCCAGGCCGACGAGCGTGCAGATGAGGAAGAACAGCACGTCGGGCCGGCGCAGGTCCTTGCCCAGCCGGGTGCGCTGCTCGCCCCAGCCCGCGGAGAGAGCGGGCGCGTCGGAGCCTTGTGCGTGCGCGGAGGTGGTCGGGGCGTGGGTCACGGGCGAACTCCTGCGATCGCGGGCTGACTCCTACGGCGGCGGGGGGTGGCGATGGCACAGTGGCCGCCTGTCGCAGCGGGACCACTTACTGACTGAACGAGCAGTCAGTAGTGCGGCACTGTGGCCCCGGCCGCACAGGGGTGTCAAGACGCCGTCGGCGCTTGTCCGGGCGGCTGTGTAGGGTGAGCGCGTGGCGAGAGTGCGGTTGAGCGTGGCCGAGCGGCGGGAGGAGCTGCTGCGGGCCGCCATCGGGCAGATCGAGGCGCGGGGCGTGGCGGCGGTCAGGATCGCCGACGTGGCCGCGGCGCTCGGGGTGAGCAACGCGCTGGTGCTGTACCACTTCTCGACGAAGGAGAAGCTGGTCGCCGACGCGTTCGCCTACGCGGCCGAGGACGATCTCTCGCATCTGCGCAAGCTGCTGGGCCGTCGGACGTCAGCGCTGCGCCGGCTGCGGGCGGCGGTGCGCTGGTACGCGCCGACCGGGCAGGCCAAGGGCTGGCGGCTGTGGATCGAGGGCTGGTCCGTTTCCCTGCGCGAGCCGGCCCTGCGGGAGGTCACCCGCGATCTGGACAAGCAGTGGAAGGCCGCGATCGCCGGCGTCATCGCCGAGGGCGTGGCGGCGGGCGAGTTCGCCTGCGCCGACCCGGCGGGCGCCGCGCTGCGGCTGACCGCGCTCCTGGACGGACTCGCCGTCCAGCTGACGTCGTACCCCGGAGCGGTGCCGAGGGCCCGCGCCCAGGAGTGGGTCGACGACGCGCTGGCCCGGGAACTCGGCCTCGACCGAAGCGCCCTGACCGACCGCTAGTCACCGCCTCCGGACCGCTCGTCGGCGGCCTCCCCGTCCCGGGGGACGGCACCGGTCCGGACGCACCGTGCCCCGCGCCGCGAGGTACGCGGGGCGGGGCACGGGGTGCGCGTCAGGCCACGGAGGCGATCCGCATCTTGATGTCGTCGGGCGAGAGGGTGCCCTTCGCGGTGACGTGGTCGCCGGAGGACTCGCCGCGCAGTCGGCGGCCGATCCACGGGACGAGGTACTCGCGGGCCCAGTGGACGTCGTCGCGGCGGATCTCCAGGGTGCCCCGGGGCGGCTGCGGTGGCCACGGCTGCTCCGGGTCGGCCGGGACCTCCAGGCCGAGGACCTGGCCGGCGCGCAGGGCCACGCGCGTGTGCCCTTCGGGCGAGAGGTGCAGCCGGTCGTTGTCCCAGGCCCTGCGGTCCTGCACGGACTTGAGGGACCACAGGTCGAGCACGGGGCAGCCGTACCGGTCGGCGATGGCACGGACATGCCCGTTGTACGTGGCGATCTTGCCGCGCAGATGCTTGAGCACCGGAACGCCGCGGGTGTCGAAGCCGGTCGTCACCAGGACGGTGCCCGCCGCCTCGGCCAGCCGGGACACGGCCCGCTCGAAGCGCTCGGCCACCTCGTCCGGGTCGGTGCCGGGGCGGATGATGTCGTTGCCGCCCGCACAGAAGGAGACCAGGTCCGGGGCGAGTTCGACGGCCTGCGGGAGCTGGTCCTGCATGATCTGGTCGAGCAGTTTCCCGCGTACCGCGAGATTGGTGTACTTGAAGTCGCCCTCGGGCCGCCGGTCGGCGAGCAGTACCGCGAACCGGTCGGCCCAGCCCACGAACGCCCCGTCCGGCCCGGGGTCGCCGACGCCCTCGGTGAAGCTGTCCCCCACCGCCACGTACGACCCGATCACTGATCTGCTGTCATTCTTCGAATCGTCTGCCACGTCGGACCATGATTCACCTTCGGATGTGACCTACGCGACCGTAAGGAGGGGTTGACGAACGGTGACATGTGACACCCTTAAATAGTTTGCCAACCGGGAATAGGCCTGGTCCCGGGCGCGTTGAGTGCGTAGCCCAGGGCGGGAGGATCACATGCGGCGCAGGCGGAGAACCGTCGCGTCCAAGTCGCCCTCGAGTCCGGTGCGCAGCCCGTGGTGCAACAGGACCGCCCCACGGTGGACTTCGCCCGTTTCAGGGCGTTCGTACAGCGCCGTCGGATCCAGTCCGCGCAGGCGCAGCGCCGGCACCGGCTCGCCGTAGCTCTGCGCCTGGAGCCAGGCGAGAACCACCGTCTCCTCCCCCAGGACGTACTGGACGGCGCTCAACCCGCCGGCCGGGGGCCGCAACCGGTACAGCTCTCCATGCTGGACGACCGCACGGATCTCCTTGTAGAGCTCCACCCATTGCCGCGCCTCGGCCAGTTCCTCCGCTGACCACTCGGTGAGGTCCCCGCCGACCCCGAGAACGCCCGCCATCGCGCTGACGAAGCGGAAGCGCAGGGTGCTGACCCGACCGTTGAGCTGGGTGTTCGGGCTGTCCGTGACCCACGCGGCCATGACCCGGGCGGGGTGGATCTGGCTGAAGCCGTGCTGGATGGCCAGCCGGTCGAGCGGGTCGGTGTTGTCGGAGGTCCACACCTGGTCGGTACGGCTCAGCACCCCGAGGTCGATCCGGCCGCCCCCGCCCGAGCAGGACTCGAAGGCGACCCCCGGGTGGGCCGCGCGCAGCCGGTCCAGCAGGGCGTACAGGGCACGGACGTGGTCGACCCACAGGCGCTGAGGGTACGGATCGCCGGGCCAGCCGGCGTCGGTGAAGCAGCGGTTGAAGTCCCACTTCACATAGTCGATCGGGGCGCTGGAGAGCAGGCCGTCCAGCTGCGCCCAGAGGTACTCCCGGACGTCCTCGCGGGCGAGGTTGAGAACGAGCTGGTTGCGCAGTTCCGTCCGCTTTCGGCCCGGTTGGTACTGCACCCAGTCGGGGTGCGCGCGGTACAGGTCGCTGTCGGGGTTCACCATCTCGGGCTCGACCCAGATGCCGAACTGCATGCCGAGGCCGTGCACCTGGTCGGCGAGAGGCTTCAGGCCCTGCGGGAAGCGGCCGGGGTTGGGCGTCCAGTCGCCGAGCCCGGCGCGGTCGCTGGTGCGCGCGCCGAACCAGCCGTCGTCCACCACGAACAGCTCCACGCCGATCTCGGCGGCCCGGCGGGCGAGAGCCAGCTGCTGCTCCTCGGAGATGTCGAAGTTGGTGGCCTCCCAGGAGTTGAACAGCACCGGACGGCCCCGGCCGGCGTCCGGGATCACGTACGCGCGCTGGTAGGCGTGCCACGCGCGGCTCGCGCCGCCGAATCCGCCGTCGCTCCACAGTCCGGCGAAGACGGGGGTGGTGTACGACTCCCCCGGCTGCAGGAGCAGCAGGCCCGAGTCGTCGTAACCGGCGCCGCCGGTGATCTGTACGCGCGCGTCGGGGAGTTGGGCGACCGCGATGCGCCAGGAGCCGGACCAGCCGAGCGCGCAGCCGTAGACCTCGCCGCGCTCCTCGGTGGCGTCGGTGTCGAGCGCCACCCAGGGCAGGTGCTGGTGGCCGGTGTGGCCGCGGCGGCTACCGATCACCTTCTCGCCGTGGGTGAGCGGGGCGGCGGTCAGACGGGATTCGGCGGCCCAGCGGCCGTGCAGCTGGGACAGGCGCCAGCCCTCGCGGTCGGGCAGGGTCCAGGTGGCCGCGTCGGCCCGCAGCAGCTCCACGCGCGCGTGGGTGCCGTTCGCCACGGTGACCCAGCGCTCGACGACATCGCCGCACATCCGGTAGTGCAGGGTGATGGCGAGGCCGTCGTCCTCGAAGCGCAGCCGCAGCTCGTCGCCGTCCGTCTCATGCGCCCGGAAGCTCCACTCCGTCCCGCGGCGCTCGTCGGTGCGCACGGACAGCGCCGGGCGGACGAAGCGGGGGCCGCCCTCGACGGGATACTCCTCGCGGCCGTCGAGCGGGGACTCGAAGGGCCAGTACCCGGGCAGCGGGTCCTCGGCCAGGGCCTCGGCGTCGGCGAGGGCGACGCGAGGCCCCCAGTGCAGGTGCAGCAGCTCGTCCGCGCCGGTGAGATGCAGGGCGTAGCTGCTGGTGGGCCCCGAGAGGAGCCAGGTACGACCGTCTTCGGCGATGTCCACCACGTAAGACCTCACAGGTGCCAACAGATCCGCTCAAGTGCCAACATCATTAGGCTCCGGGGCCCTCCGTGACAATGCCTGTGGACAACTCCTTGCCCGAGGAAACCGATGTCGTATGGTCGACGGAGCGCCCGTCGGCGAGACACGACGGCGGGTCCGAGCCGTGAGGAGCCCCCGTGACGCAGCAGGTCCCGTCGACCGAGCCGGAACTGGCCGGAGTGCGCAATTTCCGTGACGTGGGCGGGCTGCCGACCGTGGACGGACTGCGGGTGCGCCACGGCGTGCTGTTCCGCAGCGGACACCTCGCGCACGCCACGGAGGACGACGCGGCCTTCCTCGCGTCCCTGGGCCTGCACACGATCTTCGACTTCCGCAACGCGGCCGATCAGAAGCTGGAGGGCCCGGACGTCGAGCTGCCCGGCGTGCGGAACGTGAACCTGCCGTTGAGCGACCCGGCGGACGGCGCCGAGTTCTGGGAGATGGTCCGCAACGGCGACCTCGACCAGCTGCGCGGGATCCTCGCCGACGGCAAGGGCGCTGCCCGGATGATCGCTTCGTACCGGACGATCGTCAGGGAGCGCACCGCCGAGCACTCCCAGGTGCTGCGCGCGCTCGCCGAGGACAGCGTGCCCGCTCTGATGCACTGCGCGGCGGGCAAGGACCGCGCCGGCATCTCCATGGCGATCACGCTCCTCGCCCTGGGCGTGGAGCGCGAGGCGATCGTCGCCGACTATCTGGAGTCCAACGCCAAGCACCGGCGCTACAAGGTCCGCCGCAACGGCAGCGCGGACACGGCGTACACCCCGGAGGTGATGGAACTGCTCAGCCCGCTCTTCGACGCCCGCGCCGAGTACCTCCAGGCGGCGTTCACGACCATCGAGGAGACCTGGGGCGGGGTGGACACCTACCTGGAGCAGGGCCTCGGGCTCACCGCGCAGGCCCGGGACGGGCTGCGCGAGCGCCTGCTGGACTGACCGGGCCGAACCGCCCCGGACCGTCAGTTCTTGGCGCCGAGCGCGAACAGCATGAAGAGGAAGGCGGCCAGGAGATGGCCGGCGGCGATGTAGATGATCAGGCGGACCCACAGGGCGCGGGGGAACTTCGTCTCGTGATCGCTCATGGCAGCTCTCCGGTCAGCGGGCCCAGGCACAGCGTCGCCGTGGGGCTCTGCAGCAGGGTGTGGACGAACAGGAGCTCGACGCCGTCGTGATCCTCGGCGGCGAGCCGGTGCGGGGTGAGGGAATCGAAGTGCGCGCTGTCGCCGGGCGCGAGCAGATGCACGGTGTCACCGAGGCGCAGCCGCAACCGGCCCCGGAGGACGTAGAGCCACTCCTCGCCCGGGTGGACGCGCTCGATGTCGCCCTGCGTGCCGTACGGCACGCGGACGCGCAGGGCCTGCATGCCACGGCCGGGCGCCCCGGCCTGGAAATAGGTCCAGCCGCCCGCCCGGGTCGGTTCCATGTCCCCGGCCCGTACGATCGCGTCCCGGTCGGCGACCGTCTCGCCGAGGAGTTCCGAGACCGTCGTACCGTAGATACGGGCGAGGGAGAGCAGCATCGGCAGCGACGGCTGCCGATGCCCGGTCTCCAGCCGGGACAGATGGGCGGGTGAGAGCCCGGCGGAGCGGGCCGCGGCCTCCAGGGTGAGGCCGGCGCGGCGGCGCAGCGAGCGCAGCTGTGGTGCGACGGCGGGCAGCTCGTCGCCGTGACCCGCCGGGGGTCCGGCGTCTGAGGCGTTCATGTCTCCATTCAGCCCCTTTTTTGCCCGAGCGGCAATTTCTTTGCCTCTCAGGCAAAAGTGGCAGCCCACCCGACGACGGCCCGCTTCTTGCTACGCTCTCCCCAGAACTTGAACACGTTCAAAAAGAGGGGGACTCGTATCATGACCGCATCCGGCTCAGCCGACCCGGGTGACTCACCCGCCACCGCGCTCGGTCCGCTCGCACTCGTCCTCGGGGCCGTCGCCGCCGTGAGCGCCTGGCCCACCCTCACGTTCCTCCTGTTCCCCTGGTCGCTCCTCGCGGGCGGCTTCGCCGTCACCTTCGGCGCGATGGCCGTCCACTACGCCGCGCACGGCATCGGCCGGCTGTGGACCGCCGTCGCGGCGACGGTCCTGGGCGCCGTCGGTCTCACGGACCTCTTCCTCCTCTTCGTGGTCCTTCCCGGCTAGGACCGGTCAGCGGTTCGCCACCGCCTGCTTGATCAGGGTCTTGCCGAAGTCCCACATCAGGCCGCCGCCGCTGTGGGCGTCGTCCATGACGGCGGTGAAGGCGGTCACGAACCGGTCCACGTCCGCCTCGTCGATGATCAGCGGCGGGATCAGCTTGATCACCTCCAGGTGGTCGCCCGAGACCTGGGTGAGGATCCGGTGCCGCTGCAGCAGCGGTACGACGACCATCTGCGCGAACAGGCCCTTGCGGGCGGCCTGCAGCATGGTCCAGCGGCTGCGCAGCTTCAGCGAGGTGGGCCTGCCGAACTCGATCCCGATCATCAGGCCCCGCCCGCGGACGTCGGCGAGCAGCTCGTACCTGTCGATCAGCGCGGTGAGCCGGGACTTCAGCAGCTCGCCGGTCCTGCGCACGCCCGCGACGATCTGGTCGTTCTCCATGACCGAGAGCACGGCCAGTCCGCAGGCCATGGCCTGGGCGCCGGAGCCGAAGCTCGCCGAGTGGACCAGAACGCGGTCCATGGAGGAGTAGACCTTCTTGAAGATCCAGTCCTTGCCGAGGGTGGCGCCCACCGGGACGTACCCGCCGGACAGCGCCTTGGCCACGCACACCAGGTCGGGTTCCACGCCGTCCTCGTGCTGGTAGGCGTAGAAGTCGCCGGTGCGGCCCAGGCCGGTCTGCACCTCGTCGGCGATGAGCAGCGCCTTGTACCGGTGCAGCAGCTCCTGGGCGGCGCGCAGATAGCCGGGCGGGGCCTCGTGCACCCCCTTGCCCTGGATCGACTCCACGATCAGAGCGGCCACGTCGCCCTTCTTCAGCTCCCGTGCGAGGGCGTCGAGATCGCCGAGGGGGACGGCGGTGTCGGGCAGCAGCGGGCCGAAGCCGTCACGGAAGCCGCCCTCGCCGTTGACCGACAGGGAGCCGGTGGTCAGGCCGTGGAAGGCGTGGTCGCAGTAGAGGATCCGGGGCCTGCCGGTGGCGTACCGGGCGAACTTCAGGGCCGTCTCCACGGCCTCCGTACCGCTGTTGCCGAAGAACACCCGGTCCAGGTGGGGGCTGCGGTCCAGGAGCCGTTCGGCGAGCAGTCCGGGCAGCGGCTGGCAGTCGAACCGGGTGAGGTCGGCGAGGTCCAGGTCGAGCACGTCGTGCAGCGCCTTGCGGACGACCGGATGGTGGCGGCCGAGCCCCATCACCCCGAACCCGGCGAGCATGTCCAGGTAGTCGTTGCCGTCCGTGTCGAAGAAGTGGGCGCCCTCGGCCCGCTCGTAGACCTTGTCGAAGCCGATGGTGTGCAGCATGCGCGGGAGCTGCGGGTTGAGGTACTTCGTGTGCAGCTCGTAGCGTTCGGCTCCGCGCTCGGCGAGCAGGGCGCCGAGGTCGAACTCCGTGCTCATTCAATCTCCTTGGCTGTGCCGCCCGCATCCTTGACGGCCAGGCTCGCACTGATCCGCCCGGCGATCTCGACGGGCGTGAGACCGATGTCGGCCAGCACCTCGCCGCGCTTGGCGTGCGCGAGGAACTGCTCCGGAATGCCGAACCGGCGCACGGGCACGTCCACGTCGGCGTCGCCGAGGGCCAGCGCCACGGCCGAACCGACGCCCGCGGAGCGACTGTTGTCCTCCACCACGGCCACGAGCCGGTGCTCGGCGGCGAGTCCCGGCAGCGAGGGGTCGACGGGCTTGACCCAGCGTGGGTCCACGACCGTGCAGTTGATGCCACGGGCCTGCAGCAGTTCGGCGGCCTGCAGGCACACCGGGGCCATCACGCCGACCGCGACCAGCAGCACCTCGGGGCGCTCGGCACGGTGCAGGACGTCCATGCCGCCCACATGGCCGACCGCCGGGACGTCCGGGCCCACCGACTCCTTCGGGAAGCGGACCAGGGTGGGGGCGTCGTCGACGGCGACGGCCTCGCGCAGCTGGGCGCGCAGCTGGCCGGCGTCGCGCGGGGCGGCGATCCTGAGGCCGGGGACGACCTGGAGGATCGACATGTCCCACATGCCGTTGTGGGAGGCTCCGTCGACGCCCGTGACACCGGCCCGGTCCAGGACGAAGGTGACCCCGCAGCGGTGCAGGGCGACGTCCATCAGCAGCTGGTCGAAGGCACGGTTGAGAAAGGTGGCGTAGACGGCGACGACCGGGTGCAGCCCACCGGTGGCGAGGCCGGCCGCGGACACGGCCGCGTGCTGCTCGGCGATGCCCACGTCCCAGACGCGGCCGGGGAAGCGCTCGGCGAACTTGCCGAGCCCGACCGGGTGCAGCATCGCCGCCGTGATGGCGACGACGTCGTCGCGTTCTGCGCCGATCTTCACGATCTCGTCGCCGAACACCGAGGTCCAGGAAGGGCCGTTGGACGGCGCGAGGGGCTCACAGGTGCGCGGGTCCATCGCGCCGACGGTGTGGAAGTGGTCCTCCTCATCGGCGAGGGCGGGCTCGTAGCCGCGCCCCTTCTCGGTGAGGCAGTGGACCAGGACCGGGCCGTGGAACCGTTTCGCCCGGCGCAGCGCCGACTCGACGGCGGCGACGTCGTGGCCGTCGATCGGACCGACGTACTTCAGGCCAAGGTCCTCGAACATGCCCTGCGGGGCGAAGGCGTCCTTGAAGCCCTTCTTCGCGCCGTGCAGGGACTCGTAGATGGTGTTGCCGACGACCGGGGTGCGCAGCAGTACGTCCTTGCCCCAGGCGAGGACCTTCTCGTAGCCGTCGGTGGTGCGCAGGGTGGCCAGGTGGTTGGCGAGGCCGCCGATGGTCGGGGCGTAGGAGCGTTCGTTGTCGTTCACGACGACGATGAGCGGGCGGTCCTTGGCGGCCGCGATGTTGTTCAGCGCCTCCCAGGCCATGCCCCCGGTCAGTGCGCCGTCCCCGATGACGGCGACCACATGGGCCTTCTCCCCCTGCACCTGGTTGGCCTTGGCGAGGCCGTCGGCCCAGCCGAGCGCGGTGGAGGCGTGGCTGTTCTCGATGACGTCGTGCTCGGACTCCTCGCGCGAGGGGTAGCCGGACAGTCCGCCCTTGCCGCGCAGTTTGGAGAAGTCCTGACGCCCCGTCAGCAGCTTGTGGACGTAGGACTGGTGGCCGGTGTCCCACAGAATGCGGTCGGCCGGCGACTCGAAGACCCGGTGGAGCGCGATGGACAGTTCCACCACCCCCAGATTGGGTCCGAGGTGACCGCCGGTCCGCGACACCGCGTGGATCAGGAACTCACGTATCTCCTCGGCCAGTTCACCGAGTTCCGCCTCGGACAGCGCCTTCAGGTCGCGTGGTCCCCGGATCGTCTCCAGAATGGTCACGCTGGGCCCCCTCTCGGTACGTGCCGTGCTGTGCTCAACTCGCCTCGTCCGCCGGGCTCGTCCGCTCGGCGAGCTTCATGGCCTCCTCGATGAGGGTCTCCACGATCTTCGACTCGGGTACGGTCTTGACGACCTCGCCCTTCACGAAGATCTGTCCCTTTCCGTTGCCCGAGGCAACTCCGATGTCGGCCTCGCGGGCCTCTCCGGGACCGTTCACCACACACCCCATCACCGCGACCCTGAGCGGCACCTCCATGCCGTCCAGTCCCGCCGTGACCTCCTCCGCGAGCTTGTAGACATCGACCTGCGCGCGGCCGCAGGACGGGCAGGAGACGATCTCCAGACGCCGCTGTCTGAGGCCCAGCGACTGGAGGATCTGGATGCCGACCTTGACCTCCTCGGCCGGCGGCGCGCTCAGGGAGACGCGGATCGTGTCACCGATGCCCCGGGACAGCAGTGCCCCGAACGCCACGGCCGACTTGATCGTGCCCTGGAAGGCCGGACCGGCCTCGGTCACGCCCAGGTGCAGGGGATAGTCGCACTGCTCGGCGAGCTGACGGTAGGCCTCGATCATCACGACCGGGTCGTTGTGCTTGACGGAGATCTTGATGTCCCGGAAGTCGTGCTCCTCGAAGAGGGACGCCTCCCACAGGGCGCTCTCGACCAGCGCCTCCGGGGTGGCCCTGCCGTACTTCTGCAGCAGCCGCTTGTCGAGGGATCCGGCGTTCACGCCGATCCGGACCGGCGTGCCGTGGTCCTTGGCGGCACGCGCGATCTCCTTCACCTGGTCGTCGAACTTCTTGATGTTGCCCGGGTTCACGCGGACCGCCGCACAGCCGGCCTCGATGGCCGCGAAGACGTACTTCGGCTGGAAGTGGATGTCCGCGATCACCGGGATCTGCGACTTGCGGGCGATGGTCGCGAGGGCGTCCGCGTCGTCCTGCGTGGGGCAGGCGACGCGGACGATCTGGCAGCCGGACGCGGTGAGTTCCGCGATCTGCTGCAGGGTGGCGCCGACGTCCGACGTACGGGTCGTCGTCATCGACTGCACCGACACCGGGGCCCCGCCCCCGACCGCCACCGGTCCGACGTGGATCTGCCGCGACCGGCGCCGCGGTGCGACCGGCCGGGCCGGTACCCCGGGAACGCCCAAGGGGACGGCGGTCATGGCATCAGTCCTGCTTCCCGCTCGTCATCGTCTCGCGCGCGGCCCGCAGCGACTCCTTCAGGGAGCCCATCGTCGCGAGCACGGCCGTCGGCTCGTAGCCGCAGTGCGCCATGCAGTTGGCGCAGCGCGGGTCCTTGCCGCGGCCGTACTTGTCCCAGTCGGTCTCCTCGACGAGTTCGCGGTACGTCGGCACGTAGCCGTCGCTCATCAGGTAGCAGGGGCGCTGCCAGCCGAAGAGGGAGTAGCTCGGGATCGCCCACGCCGTGCACGGGAAGTCGACCTTGCCCTCGAGGAAGTCCAGGAAGAGCGGGCTCTGGTTGAGCCGCCACCGCCTGCGGTTGCCGCCGGCGAACGCCTTCTTGAACAGCTCGCGCGTCTGCTGAACACCGAGGAAGTGCTCCTGGTCGGGCGCCTTCTCGTAGGCGTAGGCGGGCGAGAGCATCATCTCGTCCACCTGCAGGTCGTCGTTGAGGTAGTTGAGCACCTCCACGACGGTCTGCGGGGTGTCGGTGTTGAAGAAGGTCGAGTTGGTGGTGACCCGGAAACCGCGCCGCTTGGCCTCCTTGATGGCCTCGACCGCCTCGTCGAAGGTGCCCTCCTTCGCCACCGAGGCGTCGTGCCGCTCGCGCAGCCCGTCGATGTGCACGGCCCACGCGAAGTACGGCGAGGGCTTGAACTTGTCCATCTTCTTGCGCATGAGAAGGGCGTTCGTGCACAGGAACACGAACTTCCTCCTGGCCACCAACTGCCGTACGATCTCGTCGATCTGCGGGTGCATCAACGGCTCCCCGCCGGCGATGGACACCATCGGCGCACCGGATTCCAGCACCGCGCCCACGGCCTGGGCGACCGGCATGCGCTGCTTGAGGACACCGGCCGGATGCTGGATCTTGCCGCAGCCCTCGCACTTGAGGTTGCACGCGAACAGCGGCTCCAACTCCACGAGCAGGGCGAACTTGTCCCTCTTCTTGAGCTTCTGTTCGAGCAGATAGGTAGCGACCTTGACGGTCTGGCGCAACGGCATGGCCATCTGGCTCACCTCCGGGGGAGCAGCAAAGAACGGTGCCATTCGAAAAATGCGGGAAGGACGGATCGAAGAACGCGGAAGGCCGATATGCCACCGCGCAGCGTGCCGATCCGGACGAGTTCGTGTTCGGGGGCGTCCACGACCACGCGCACGGCCGCGACCGGGCGCTCACCGCCGCGGACGGCAGCGAGGAGCGTGGCCGCCGACTCCATGTCGACCGCGATCGCTCCGGTGGCGAGCAGGTCGGACCGCTCGTGGCCACGCACGACGTGGTCGGAGCCGGTGAGCGGGCCGGTGTGGACCGTGCGTCCGGGCAGGATGCGCACGAGTTCCTTGACGAGCAGTTCGATGCCCGCGCAGGCGACGGTGCCGCGCCGGTCACGGGTCTCCTCGGCGACCACCAGGTCGCCGGGGTGCATGCCGGGGGCGAGCCCGGCGCAGAAGCCGGTGGCCAGGACGGCGGCCTCGGCGAGGGCCGGAACCGCCAGCCGGCCTGTGATGGACCGTTCCGCCGCGCGCGGGCCCATGCCCGTACGGACGAAGGTCACCGGCCCGTCCGCCCCGCCCCTGTCCCCGGTGCGCAGGGCCAGGCTCTCGATGCCGAGCGCGCAGGCGATCAGCAGCGGGGCCGGTGCGGGCTGGGCGCTCAAGTCAGCTCCTCTTCGCCTCGGAGAGCGGTTTCCCGGCGAGGAGGCCGCGCTCGAAGGGGTCGCCGTGCAGGTACCGGCCGAGCGCGGTGAGCGGGAAGACCTGCCGGTACAGGTGGTAGTTGATGGAGAAGTCCCAGGGGAAGCCGGTGCCGGTGAAGTACGGCTCGTCCCAGGTGCCGTCCTCCCGCTGGGTGTCGGCCAGCCACTGGATGCCGCGCTCGACGGCCTTGGAGCCCTTCTCCCCCGCCGCGAGCAGCGCCATCAGCGCCCAGGCGGTCTGCGAGGCGGTGGAGGCGCCCCGGCCGCTCCATTCCTTGACGTACTTGTAGGAGCGCAGGTCCTCGCCCCAGCCGCCGTCGTCGTTCTGCACGCTCTCCAGCCAGGCCACGGCCCGCCGGATCGCCGGGTGCGAGCCGGGCAGTCCGGCGGCGGTCAGCGCCGGTACGACGGACCCGGTGCCGTAGATGTAGTTGACGCCCCAGCGGCCGAACCACGAGCCGTCCGCCTCCTGTTCGGCGAGCAGCCAGCCGATGCCCCGGCGGGTGCGCGGGTCGTGCGCCAGTCCCTCGGCGGCGAGCATCTCCACGACGTGCGCGGTGACGTCGGCGGACGGCGGGTCGATGACCTCGCCGAAGTCGCAGAACGGCAGCCGGTTCGGGAACGGGCTGGTGTTGTCCACGTCGAAGGCGCCCCAGGCACCGTTCTTCGACTGCATCCCGAGGTTCCAGCGCACGGCACGGCCGATCGCGTGCTCCACCCGCTCCGGGTCGTGGTGCCTGACCCGGCGCAGCGCCAGGGAGACCTCGGCGGTGTCGTCGATGTCGGGGTAGTTGTCGTTGTGGAACTCGAACGCCCACCCGCCCGGCGGGAGCCCGGGACGCCGTACGGCCCAGTCGCCGGGCCGGACGATCTCCTCGCCGAGCATCCAGTCGGCGGCCTTGACCAGTTGCGGGTGGTCGGCCGGGAGCCCGGCGTCGGCGAGCGCGATGGTGGCGAGGCAGGTGTCCCAGACCGGGGACTGGCAGGCTTCGATCATCCGCGCGCCGTCGTCGCGCCATACGGCGAAACGGTCCAGCGAGGCGAGGCCCTCGCGCAGCACGGGGTGTTCCAGGTCGTAGCCGAGCAGATGCAGGGCGATGACCGAGTACACGGCCGGGGGCTGGATGCCGCCCCAGCAGCCGTCGTTCTCCTGCCGCTCGATGATCCAGCGGGCCGCCGAGTTCATCGCGGCCTTGCGGAGTCTGCGCACGGCGACCTTGCGGTAGCCGCGGACAACCTTGTCGAGCCGCTGGAAGAGCCCGTCCCAGCTCGCCACGGGGGCCAGCGGCTGGGCCGGGTTGGGGTCGGCCGGATCGGTGTGCAGTTCGTCCAGCGGGAACGGCGCGGGACGCACCGGGCGCTTGGCGGAGACGATGGTGAGCGGCACGATCGTCTGCCGCGCCCAGCAGCCGAAGTTGTAGATGTTCAGCGGGAACCAGGTGGGGAAGTAGATCAGCTCCGGCGGGAGTTCGGGCAGGTCCTCCCACTTCCACCAGCCGAACAGGGCCAGCCAGATCCGGGTGAAGACCCGGGCGGCGGCGATTCCGCCGCGCTCGCGGATCCAGGCGGAGGCCTTCGCCATGTGCGGGTCGTCCGGCGCGTCGCCGGCCAGACGCAGGGCGACGTAGGCCTCGACGGTGGTGGAGAGTTCACCGGGCCCGCCGTAGAAGGTGGCCCAGGTGCCGTTTTCGCGCTGCTCGCCGCGGATGAACTTGGCGGCGGCCTGCGTGGTCTTCTCGTCCAGGATTCCCAGGAACTGACGGAGCAGCAGGTCCTCGGCGTCCATGGTGACGTTGGTCTCCAGGTCGCCCTTCCACCAGCCCTGGGCGTCCTGCCGCGCGAGCAGGAAGTCCGTGGCGCGCCGTGCGGCGAATGCGGCGGCTTCTTGTACCCCGGCCGCCACGGGGGTGGTGATGGCGGTGTCGCTGGCCGCGGCAGCGCGGGACGGCAAGGTGGCCCCGGTGCTTCCGTCGGTCGTCGCTGTCATGGCTTCCCCTTCGTGCAGTCGTGCGAGTCGTGCTGCTGTGGGTCCGCCGTCGGCCGGTGTCGCACGCATCCTTGCGGCACCGGCCGGCGACTACGCGAGGCGTCTTCGAGCGATATTGATCATCTCTTCCGCACGACGACGAAGTCGGCGAGCGCCGTGAAGGCGTCGCGTACCCGGGCGGGCATGTCGACGGCGTCGAGGGCTTCGATGGCGATGGTGTGCTGACGGCGCGCTTCCTCGGCCGTCCATTCGCGGCCGCCGGACTGCTCGATGAGGGCCGCGCGAGCCGCGAACTCCTCCTCGGAGAAGTTCTCGAAGTCGCTGCTCTTGGCGTCCGCGGCGAGGATCTCGCCGAGCTGCTCGGAGGCGGGGCCGCCGGCCGCGAGGGCGGCGACGACCGGCAGGGACTTCTTGCGCTGGCGCAGGTCGCTCCAGGTCTGCTTGCCGGTGGCCACCGGATCGCCCCAGATGCCGAGCAGGTCGTCGACGGCCTGGAAGGCGAGGCCGAGGTGGTAGCCGTACCGCTCCAGCGCGTCGGCGGTGGCATCGTCCGCGCCGCCGAGGACCGCGCCGATGGAGCTGGAGGCGGCGAGCAGCGCGCCGGTCTTGTTGCCCTCCATCTCCAGGCACTCCTCGACGGTGACCCGGTCGCGGTGCTCGTAGGAGATGTCCTGCGCCTGACCGTCGATCAGGGCGCGCGTGGCGGTGGTCAGCCGGCGCGTCGCGCGGCCGGCCTCGACGGTGCCGAGTTCCAGCAGGATCTCGTTGGCGAGGGCGAACAGGGCGTCGCCGACGAGGATCGCCTGGGCGGGACCGTGCACCTTCCAGACGGTGTCCCGGTGCCGGCGCTGTTCGTCGCCGTCCATCAGGTCGTCGTGCAGCAGCGAGAAGTTGTGGACCAGTTCCACGGCGACGGCACCCGGGATGCCCACCTCGGGCGCGGCCCCGGTGACCTCCGCGGAGAGGACAGCGAGCGCGGGACGCACGGCCTTGCCGCCGTCGCCGTCGGCCGGGTTTCCGGCGGCGTCGATCCAGCCGAAGTGGTAGGCGGCGACGGTGTCCATGGGAGACGCCAGCCGGTCGACGGCCGCACGCAGGACGGGAGTGGCCAGGGTCCGGCCGCGCTCCAGCAGCGCGGTCACGTCCACCGCGGCCCGTGGGACGGGCGTCGAAGCCGGGGGCACAGTGGGCACAGTCTCTCCTCTTGTTGCGGTACCGGAGGTGCGGGGGCCTGCCGCCGGCTCCTGATCGGGCATCAGGCCGCCTCCTCGAACTCGAAGAGGTGGCGGGGGCGGGGCCGGCCCAGGGCGCCGAGCGCGGCGTCGGCCGCACTCACTCCGCTGCGGACCGCACTCTCCATGGTCGCGGGCCACCCTGTGGCGGTCCACGCTCCGGCCAGGTACAGGCCGGTGGCCTTGGTGCGGGCGCCGGGCCGAAGGCGCCCGACGCCGGGGGTGGGCGCGAACGTGGCCGTGCGCTCCCGGGTCACGAAGAAGTCCTGCACCACGGCGCCCCGCGTACCCGGAATCAGACGCTCCAGCTCCGGCAGGTAGCGCTCGCGCAGTTCGGCGACCGGCAGGTCGATGTCCCCGTGGGCGGCCGACTGGGACAGCGCGAGGTACTGGCCCTCGGCGAGACCTGAGGAGTCGGTGCGGTCGAAGACCCACTGCACGGGGGTGCCGAGGGCCGCGAAGAACGGGCGGGCCAGCACCTGGCGGTCGTAGACGACATGGACGTTGAGGATGGGTGCGGTACCGATCCGCAGCAGCTGCTCGGGGGCGTCGAGGGCGCCGGGCGGCAGCAGGTCATGAGCCTCGCGCTGGGGTACGGCGAGGACGACGATGCCGGTCTCGAGCGCCTCGCCGGGAACCTGAACGCTCCAACTCCCGTTTTCGTTGAGGGAGATGGAGGTGACGCGTGTACGGAGCTCGGTACGCACGCCCGCGGAGTCGAGCGCCTTGCGGGCCAGCCGGTCGTGCAGTTCGCCCAGCGGGACGCGGGCCCAGCCGATGTCGGCCGCGCCCGGGTCGGACAGCAGACCGGTTTTGAACACCATCGCGGCGAGCCCCAGTGAGGCGTCGCCCGCGACCGCGTTGAGGGTGGCGACCCCGACCAGGTCCCACAGGGCCTCGATGGCGCGCCCCGACTGGCCGTGTGCGGCCAGCCAGCTGCCGAAGTCCTGGTTGTCCAGGGCCGGATCGGCCAGGTCGAGCCCCTTCAGCGCGAGCGCGGCGCGCCCGACCGAGGCGCGCTCGGCGAGCGAGAGGTGTGGATAGGCGGCCAGGCTGCGCCCCAGATGGAGGGGGACGGGCAGCGGGTCGCGCCGCAGCCTGCCGAGCCGCCTGCCCTCAGGCTTGGCGACGTCGACGACGGGCACATCCAGACGGTCCTGCAGCGGGGCCAGTGCCGCGCCCTCGATCCGGTCGAGGAACCAGCGGTAGGCGGTGCAGCACCGCAGATACACGTGCTGGCCGTTGTCGACGGTCAGGTCGCCGCGCTGGAAGGAGAAGGCGAGGCCGCCCAGCCTGGGCCTGCCTTCGAGCAGGGTGACGCGGACACCGGCGTCGGCGAGAGCGAGCGCCGCGGTGATGCCGGCGAGTCCGCCGCCGATCACGACGGCACTGCGGCCTGCCGCGCCCTCGTCTCCCCCGGGGCCGTGCGCCTGTGCGGGACGTGCGCCGTCGCTCATCGTGCGTCCTTCCCTGCGTGCCGAGCGTGCAGGTTGAACGGTGCACGGTCGGCCGTCGCAGTCTGGGACGCCACGCCGCAGCGGAGGGTTGCCTGCCGCGTGTCTCCTGGTTCGGTGAGGTCCATCAGGCGCGCCTCCTGACGGAACGCGGCGCGACATGGCGGGTCACGTGCCGGGTGTCCAGGCCGGACAGACCGCGTACGGCGACATAGGCCTTCTCGCGTCCGGGCAGCGAGACCCGGCCGCGCAGCACGGCCTGCGGATCGCGCTCGATGCGGTCCAGCAGCCGGCGGTAGATGCCGGCCATGGCGGCCACGCAGGCGCCACTGCGCCGGTCGAGCATGGGGAGCAGCCGGTAGCCCTCGGCGAAAAGGGCGCGGGCCCGTCGCACTTCGAAGTGCACGAGGCCCGCGAAGTCGGCGCCCTCCGGTGGCGTCGGCCCGTCGAATCCGGCCGAGCAGCCGAACTTGGCGAGGTCGTCGGCGGGCAGATAGGTACGGCCGCCGGCCGCGTCCTCGCGGACGTCTCTGAGAATGTTGGTCAGCTGCAGGGCGAGGCCGAGCGTGTCGGCGTACTCGGATGCGCGTTCGACGCCGCGCGCGCCCGGTTCGGTGCCGAACACGCCGAGCGAGAGCCGGCCGATGGCACCGGCGACACACCGGCAGTAGACCTTCAGGTCGTCCCAGGTCTCGTAGGCCTCACCGCGTACGTCCATCTGGACGCCGTCGATCAGCTCGTCGAGGCCGCCGAGCGGGATCGGGAAGGCACGCGCGGCATGGGCGAGGGCGACGGCGACCGGATCGGTGTCGTCCTCCCCGACCTCGCCCTCCCGGACCCGGGCGAGCAGCGCCCTGGTGTCCTCGAGCCGCTTCAGCTTCACCTCGTCGGCCAGATCGCCGTCGCCGATGTCGTCCACGCGCCGGGAGAACGCGTACAGCGCCGACATGGCGCGGCGCTTGGGCGCGGGCAGCAGCCGGATGCCGTAGGCGAAGTTGCGCGCCTGCTGCCCGGTGACCGTCTCGCAGTAGCTGTAGGCGGCGAGTACCGGTGCGGACACGTGCGACGGAGAATCCACGGTCCGGATCACCCCTCTCCTCGCAGGATCACGCCCGCCTCACGCAGCAACTGGACCTTGCCGGGTTTGGGCGGGCCGGGAAGTACGTCGTATTCGGCGGCGGCGATCGCCCGGATCGCCGCCCTCCCCCCCGCCACGAACCCCGCGAGCAGCAGCTTCAACCTGCCGTGGACGCTACCCACCAGGGGGGCGCCTTCATTCAGCAGATCGCGGGCGCGTTGTGCTTCGTATGCAACCAGGGCGCGCACCGATGCGCTCGCGGTTTTTGCGCCAAGATCCGCTTCTTGCACGTGAAAGCGCTTCATGTCCGCGGCCGGCAGATAGATCCGGTCACGGCCGAGGTCCTCGGCGACGTCCTGGAGATGTTCCACGATCTGCAGCGCGGTGCAGATCGCGTCGGACAGCCGGATCCGCTCGGGGGTCGAGGTGCCGGTGACGGCGAGGACGAGACGGCCGACGGGGTTGGCGGACAGTTCGCAGTAGGCGAGGAGGTCGTCGTAGGTCTCGTACCGGGCGACGAGCTGGTCCTGGCGGTTGGCGGCGACGAGGCCGAGGAAGGGCTCGGGAGTCAGGGAACGGCGGCGGACGGTGGGCTGCAGCCGGCGCAGCAGCGGATGACGCGGGGTGCCGTCGAAGACCCGGCGCAGGTCGGCCTCGAACGCGTCGAGGAGGACCAGACGGTCCGCCGCCCGGGCGGGCGACACGCCGAGCATCCGGGCGTCGGCGCCACCGGGCGCGAGGTCGCCGTCGCCGATGTCGTCGACCAGACGGGCGAAGCCGTAGACCGCCATGAGGTCGTCGCGCCAGTCCTTGGGCAGGAAGAAGGGGGCCACGGGAAAGTTCTCGCTCGTGGCCTTGTCCAGGGTGGCGCGCTCCGGGTCCGGCGCCGTCTCGGTAGCCGTCATCGCACACTGCCCGGCGCGGGGACGGCACATGCTCCGTTGAGCTGGGGAGTTTCCGTAGCCATTGCCGTCACATCTCCCGTTCTACACTGCCGACCCAACACACACTATTTCGGACACGCCAACCGGCAATGCGCGGGGGTCGCCGTGGCGCAGGGTCTCGCGCATTATCGCCCCACTTGCCGCTTTCCGGCACCGGTACAGCTTACGTTGTACAACGCGGCTCGGTCCGTCGGGGTGTCCTGCACATCACAACAACACACCGATTGGCTCCAAGATTCCCGGCAGAAACCGGAGTTGACGGTTCCTTTGCAGCCGCAGGGCCCCGCCGGACGATTACCGTCGGGGCCCTGGCCGAAACCAGCTACTTGCCCGAGAACTTCTCGTACTCCTTCAGCACCTCTTCGGTCGGTCCGTCCATGCGCAGCTCGCCGCGCTCCAGCCACAGGACGCGGTTGCAGGTGTCGCGGATCGACTTGTTGTTGTGACTGACCAGAAACACCGTCCCGGCCTCCTTGCGCAGTTCCCGGATGCGTTCCTCGGAACGTTTCTGGAAGTTGCGGTCACCGGTGGCGAGGGCCTCGTCGATCATGAGGACGTCGTGATCCTTGGCGGCGGCGATGGAGAACCGCAGCCGGGCCGCCATGCCGGAGGAGTACGTGCGCATCGGCAGGGTGATGAAGTCGCCCTTCTCGTTGATGCCCGAGAAGTTGACGATGTCCTGATAGCGCTCCTTGATCTGCTCCCGGGACATGCCCATGGCGAGACCGCCCAGGATGACGTTGCGCTCACCGGTGAGGTCGTTCATCAGGGCCGCGTTCACACCGAGCAGCGAGGGCTGGCCGTCGGTGTAGACCTTGCCCTTCTCGGCGGGCAGCAGACCGGCGATGGCACGCAGCAGCGTGGACTTGCCGGAGCCGTTGGAGCCGATCAGGCCGATGGCCTCGCCTCGGTAGGCGACGAAGGACACCCCGCGCACGGCGTGCACCTTGCGTACGCCGCGTTCCCCGCCGCGCTTCAGGATGCGGCTCAGGGCGGCGGTCGCGCTCCCCTTGCCGGTCTTCGCGCCGTTGACGCGGTAGACGATGTGCAGGTCGTCCGCGACGACCGTCGGGCGGCGGTCCTCGCGGTCCGGTGTGTTCAGCTCAGCCACGGCCGTACCTCTCCTCCGCCTTCCAGAAGTACACGAAGCCGCCGACGAAGACGACCACGGCCCAGAACAGCGCGATGGCCCACACGTGCGGCGGGAGGTTCGAGGCGCCGTAGCCGTCGATCAGCGCGTAGCGCATGAGGTCCATGTAGACGGCGGCCGGGTTGACCTGGAGCAGCCGGACGGCGATCTCGGAGCGGCCCTCCATCATCTTGTTGATGGAGAACATGACGCCGGAGGTGTACATCCAGGTGCGCAGGATGAACGGCATCAGCTGGGCGAGGTCCGGCGTCTTGGCGCCCATGCGGGCCACGATCAGCGCGAGACCGGTGTTGAACAGGAACTGCAGCAGCAGGACCGGCACGATCAGCAGCCAGGCGAGGCTCGGGTAGCTGCCGAACCCGATCGCCACGACGAACATCACGATCATCGAGAACAGCAGCTGCTGGAGCTGCTGCAGCGAGAAGGAGATGGGCAGCGAGGCGCGTGGGAAGTGCAGGGCCCGCACCAGCCCCAGATTGCCGGAGATCGCCCGGACGCCCGACATGACCGAGCTCTGGGTGAAGGTGAACACGAACACGCCCGTGACCAGGAACGGGATGTACACGTCCTGGGACAGGCCGCGGCTCGCGTGCAGGATGACGCCGAAGATGAAGTAGTACACGCCCGCGTTCAGCAGCGGCGTGGCCACCTGCCACAGCTGGCCGAGCTTGGCCTGGCTGTACTGCGCCGTCAGCTTCGCCTGGGAGAAGGCGAGGACGAAGTGGCGCCGTCCCCACAGCTGGCGGACGTACTCGGGCAGCGAGGGCCGGGCGCCGCTCACGGCGAGCCCGTACTTGGCGGCCAGCTGCGCCGCAGTCAGCCCCTCGTCGGGCGACGGTATCGCGCTCACCGCGACACCGCCGTCATGGGTTGTGTGACTCACGAGTGGAAATCCGGACTCTCTTGGTAAGAAGCTTGCTCTCTTCAGGTAAGAGCAAGCTTCTCAGATCACCGGAGGACGGCCCAGCCGGGTCAGCCGCCACACCGTGCGCCACTTCATCGGGCGGCGCGGACCGCACGCTGTGGTCCAGCCCTCCTTGAACCCGCCGAACCAGGCCCGCAGCGCCGGACGGGAGGGGCGGCGGACCAGGGTGAGCAGCATCCAGACCCCGAGGTAGACGGGGACCAGGAGCGCGGGAAGGTTGCGGCGGGCCAGCCACACGCGGTTGCGGGCGACCATGCGGTGGTAGACGGCGTGCCGCGAGGGGGCGGTCGTCGGGTGGTACAGCACCATGTCGGACCGGTAGTCGATCATCCAGCCGGCGTCGAGCGCCCGCCAGGCGAGGTCGGTCTCCTCATGGGCGTAGAAGAACTCGTCCGGCAGGCCGCCGACCTCGGAGAACACCCGGGTGCGGACGGCGTTGGCGCCGCCGAGGAAGGTGGTGACGCGCGAGGAGCGCATCGGGTCGGAGGCGCGCAGCCGGGGCACGTGGCGGCGCTGGGTCTCGCCCGTCTCCGGGTCGGCGATGCGGAAGCTGATGATGCCGAGCTCCGGATCGGCGGCGAACGCCTCGCGGCACAGCTCGGCGGTGTCGTGGCGGGCGAGCAGGCCGTCGTCGTCGAGAAAGAGCAATATGTCGACATCGCGGCCGCCGGGGCCGAAGGCCTCTATGCCCACGTTGCGCCCGCCGGGGATGCCCAGGTTCTCGGGCAGCTCGACGGTCCGTACGCCGTCGGGGACGTCCGGGACGGGCGAGCCGTTGCCGACGACGACCACCTCGACGCGGTCGCCGTCCTGCTTGGCGACCGAGTCGAGCAGCGCCCTGAGCTCCTCCGGCCGGTTGCCCATGGTGATAATGACGGCGCCGACCCGCATGCCCGTGCTCACTTCAGCCTGCTGGAGGCGAGGATGGACACCAGGTGCAGCAGGGTCTGCAGCAACGCGATGCCGGCCAGCACCGCGACACCCAGCCGCGAGAAGAACAGGTCGCCGCGCACCTGGTCGACGATCGCCAGGACCAGGATCAGCAGGGACGCCTCGATGCCGAGGATCAGCCGGTGGAACTTCAGGGCGGCCGCGGCCCGGCGGGCCAGTGCCATGCCGGAGGAGCGCATCTCGGCGGCGGTCTCCTGCACCGGCGGCTTGCCGGCCTGGTGGCGGGCGACGCCGACCAGGTCGGTCTCGGCCTTGATGAGGATCGCGCCGAGCGCGGCCAGCGTGCCGAGGAAGGCCCACAGCCAGTCGATACGGCCGCCGCTCCACAGGTCGGCGGCGCGCAGGCCGAAGCCGGTGAGCACGGCGGCGTCGGTCAGATAGGCACCGACCCGGTCCAGGTAGACGCCGTTCAGCGAGAACTGCTTCTTCCAGCGCGCGATCTC
Organism: Streptomyces sp. NPDC046759; assembly: GCF_040645475.1. NCBI lineage: Bacteria > Bacillati > Actinomycetota > Actinomycetes > Kitasatosporales > Streptomycetaceae > Streptomyces > Streptomyces sp. NPDC046759. The sequence continues at coordinate 360,312 of NZ_JBEYYJ010000001.1, forward strand.
ACCGTCGACGCAGTCCAGCAGCAGGTACATCTGGACGCACACCACGCCGAGCACGGCGCCCGGGATCCCCGGCACCAGCAGTGCCGGGGCCGCGAGCACGCCGAAGACGGTCATCAGGTAGGTGAGCTGGTTGGGCGTGACCCTGGTGTTGACCAGGTAGCGGTCGACCCGCAGGGACACCTCGCGCATGTAGAGGCGTCCCATCCAGTGCTCACCGCTGCGCCGGTCCTTCACCCCCGCGGGGTGGACGACCGGACGGAGTTCAGCTACCGATGGCCTTGACATAGTCGGCGTAGATGTCCTTGATCTGGTTCGGCTTGAGGTCGAGGTGTTCGAGGATCGTGTAGCGGCCGGGGCGGGTCTCCGGGGCGAACTCCACCACGCGTACGAACTCGTCCACGGTGAAGCCGATCTCCTCCGGCAGCACGGGCAGTCCGTGCCCCCGCAGCACCCCGGCCGTGTGGACCGCCTCCTCGTGCGCCCCGCGCAGGTACATCGCGAAGGCCGCACCCAAGCCGCACTGCTCGCCGTGGGCGGCCGCCCGCTTGGGGAACAGCAGGTCGAAGGCGTGGTTGATCTCGTGGCAGGAGCCGGAGGACGGCCGGGAGTCGCCGGAGATCGACATCGAGATGCCGCTGAGGACCAGCGCCTCGGCGAGCACCTGGAGGAAGTCGTTGTCGCCGATGCCACCGGGGTGCCGCAGGACCGCCTCGCCCGCCTGGCGGGCCATGGCCGCGGCGAGACCGTCGATCTTCTCGCCGTTGACCCGGTTCGACAGCTCCCAGTCCGCGACCGCGTTGATGTTGGAGATCGCGTCGCCGATCCCGGCCCGGACGAAGCGGGCCGGGGCCTCGCGGATCACGTCCAGGTCGATGACGACCGCGATCGGGTTCGGCACCCCGTAGGAGCCGCGCCCGGCGTCGTTGTCGAGCGTCGCGACCGGCGAGCACAGGCCGTCGTGCGCGAGGTTCGTCGGCACGGCGACCAGGGGCAGACCGACGCGGGCCGCGGCGAACTTCGCACAGTCGATGATCTTGCCGCCGCCGAGCCCGACGACCGCGTCGTAGTGGCCGGACTTCATCTCGCCGGCCAGCCGGATCGCGTCGTCGAGGGTGCCGCCGCCGACCTCGTACCAGGAGGCACCCGGCAGCGAGGGGGCGATGCGTTCGCGCAGCTTGGCGCCGGAGCCGCCGCTGACGGCGATGGCGAGCCGGCCGGACTGCGCGATGCGCTCGTCGGCGAGGACGCCGGCCAGGTCGTCCAGGGCACCCGGGCGGATGTCCACGACGACCGGCGAGGGGATCAGCCGGGTCAGTAGCGGCACGAGATCTCCCGTCCCTTGGCGAGGTCGTCGTGGTTGTCGATCTCGACCCACGGGACGTCGCCGATCGGCGCCACGTCGATCCGGAAGCCACGGTTGACCAGCTCCTGGTAACCGTGCTCGTAGAACTGCTGCGGGTCGGTCTCCCACACGGTCTGCAGCGCGTCGGCCAGCTCGAGGGCGGCGTCGCCCTCGATCAGCGTGACGCCGATGTACTCGCCGGTGGCCTCGGCGGGGTCCATCAGCTTGGTGATCTTCGTCATGCCCTTCTCGGGGTCGACGACGACCTTCATCTCCTCGTCGGCGAGGGACTTCACGGTGTCCAGGGCGAGGATGATCCGCTTGCCCTCGCCACGCGCCGCGAGCAGGGTCTTCTCGACGGAGACCGGGTGGACGGTGTCACCGTTGGCGAGGATCACGCCGTCCTTGAGGGCGTCCCGGCCGCACCACAGGGAGTAGGCGTTGTTCCACTCCTCGGCCTTGTCGTTGTCGATGAGGGTGAGCTTCAGGCCGTACTTCTGCTCCAGGGCCGCCTTGCGTTCGTACACGGCCTCCTTGCGGTAGCCGACGATGATCGCGACCTCGGTCAGGCCGACCTCGGCGAAGTTGGCGAGCGTGAGGTCCAGCACGGTCGACTCGCCTTCCACGCCCGCGGGCCCCACCGGCACCAACGCCTTGGGCAGGGTGTCGGTGTAGGGGCGCAGACGCCGTCCGGCGCCGGCTGCCAGCACGAGGCCGATCATGCGGGTTCTCCTTCATCGTGTACGGCGGGCGCCCCAGCGGACACCCAGAAGCGGATGCTCTCGACGAGCACCACGAGGGTTACGGCCACGGCCAGGACCGTGAGCGCGACGGTGAACTGCGCTGCGGTGAGCAGCGCGGCCAGGACGGTGACGAGCAGCGTCCGCCCCTCGTGCCCCCCTATGGCGCGCACCAGCCAGGCCGGGGGCGCTCCGGCGCTGCCGCGGATGCGGTACACCGTGTCGTAGTGATGGTAGGCGACGGCGGCCACCAGCCCGAAAGCCGCCGGAAGGGCGCCGTTCACCCCGGCTTTGGCCGCGAGGGCGAGCACGGTGCCGTACTCGGCGGCCCGGAAGAAGGGCGGGACCAGCCAGTCGAGGGCTCCCTTGAGGGGGCGGGCGACGGCGAGTGCCGAGGTGAGGACGTAGACCAGGGCGCCGATCACCGGCAGCACCGCGCCGAAGCCGGTCAGAGCCGAGCAGGCGACGACCGCGGCGCCGCCCGCGAACGCGACGGCGGGCACCGCCAGGCCGGGCAGGCCCCGCTCGGCCACGCGCCGCACGGCCTCGGCGAGCGGGCCGGAGTCGGCGAGGTCCGCCAGCGCCTGAGCGGCCCGGTCGGTGCGCCGCGCCTTGCGGGTCAGGGACCGCAGCACACGCCCCGCCGTGGTGTACGTCGCCGCGAAGGCACAGCCGATGAGCAGCACGTAGAAGGTGATGCGGGGGGTCGTGGCCGCGGTCAGGACCGCTATCAGCGCCCAGCGCTCGCCGATCGGCAGCACGATCATCCGGCGCACCCACACCGTCCAGCCGACACTGTCCAGCTTGTCGGAGAGGGCGGCGGTGGGGCTGGTGTTGGCGGTGGCGTCGTGGTTGGCCTCGTTGAAGGAGAAGTCGACCACGTGCCGGCAGGTCTGCAGGATCATCGCGCCGAGGGCGAGGGCCCATACGTCGTCATGGCCGCCGCGGGCCGCTCCGAGGGCGAGGCCCGCGTAGTAGGCGTACTCCTTGGCCCGGTCGAAGGTGGCGTCCAGCCAGGCGCCGAGCGTGGAGTACTTCAGGGCGTAGCGGGCGAGCTGGCCGTCGGTGCAGTCCAGCACGAAGGAGGCGATCAGCAGCACGCCGGCCGCGACGAAGCCGCCCCGGGTGCCGGTCGCCGCGCAGCCCGCCGCGATCAGGGCGGTGAGCAGCGAGGCCGTGGTGACCTGGTTCGGGGTCAGGCCCCGGCGGGCGCACCAGCGGGCGAGGTAGCGCGAGTAGGGGCTGATGAAGAAGGTGGTGAAGAAGCCGTCGCGGGACTTCACGGCCGACTTCAGGCGTACGGCCTCGTCGTCGACGGCGGCGACGGCCTGCCGTGCCTCGTTGCGGGCCTGCGGGTCGGCGGGGACCGCGGCGACCAGGCTGCCCAGCTCGGGCCGGTGCACCTCGCGGCCGTCGGCGTCCAGGGCGGTGACGATGCGGTCGGCGAGGCTGTCCACGGCCAGCGCCGTGCCGCCGCCGGTGGAGGTCTCCCGGGCCACGGCGCAGGTCAGCGCCTGCCGGGCCTCCGGCTGGGCGGTGACGGCGCCGGTGATCGCGGAGAGCGGGAAGCGCGGGTCGGTCAGGCCCAGGCGCAGCGCGTGGACGTGGCCGACGAAGCGGGCGTCGACCAGGGCCACGCGGTCACCGGCCCGAGCGGCGGCCAGCAGGGTCTCGGTCTCGGCGGCGTCCGTTGCCACCCGGACGTCGAAGCCGAGGGACCGCAGATCGTTCTCGAGGGTCGATCCGGGGACCGGCTGACCGGTGACGATGGCGGTCGGCAACCGAACTCACTCCCTGGGTGCCGGCGCGCGGCGCCGGTCTCTTACGTGGTGGGGCGCCCTGCCAGCGGCACCCGGGCGGCATGTCGGCAGAGGCTATCGGATGGACCGGAGTCCTTGTTCACCGGCCGTTCACAGCCCGGTCCACAGGGGCTGCCCCGGCCTTTGCCACGATCATCATCGGGGATCCGGAGCCCGCCCCACAAACCTGACGGCGCAGACCCGGGCGAAGCGGCCCGAAGGGGCGCGGGAGACTGCGCGATCGGCCACACGTGGCCCGCACCCGGCACACGACATCGCCCCCTCGGGCTCTTTCGCGCTTAGGCTCAACCACCATGACGTGGCTGATCACCGGCGGAGCCGGATACATCGGGGCGCATGTGGCACGGGCCATGGCCGACGCCGGGGAGAGCGTCGTGGCGCTGGACGACCTGTCGGCGGCGGTGCCCGAGCGGCTCCCGGCCGACGTCCCGCTCGTCCGGGGCTCGACGCTGGACGGCGAGCTGCTCGAGCGCGTCTTCGCCGGCCACGGCATCACGGGCGTCGTCCATCTCGCGGCGCGCAAGCAGGTGGCCGAGTCGGTGGCCGAACCCACCCGTTACTACCGCGAGAACGTGGGCGGCCTCGCCACGCTGCTGGACGCGGTCGCGGGGGCCGGGATCCGGCGGCTGGTGTTCTCCTCGTCGGCGGCGGTGTACGGCAACCCGGACGTCGACCTGATCACCGAGGACACCCCGTGCGCGCCAGTCAACCCGTACGGCGAGACCAAGCTGGCCGGTGAGTGGCTGGTGCGGGCGGCCGGAAAGGCGCACGGGATCTCCACGGTGTGCCTGCGCTATTTCAACGTGGCGGGCGCGGCCGCGCCGGAGCTCGCGGACACGGGTGTGTTCAACATCGTGCCGATGGTCTTCGACCGGCTCACCCGCGACGAGGCCCCGCGGATCTTCGGCGCCGACTATCCGACGCCGGACGGCACCTGCATCCGTGACTACATCCACGTGGCCGACCTCGCCGAGGCCCACCTCGCGGCGGCACGCCGGCTCGCCGACGGCGCCCCGTCCGGCGATCTGACGCTGAACATCGGGCGGGGCGAGGGCGTCTCGGTGCGCGAGCTGATCACGGTCATCGGGGAGGTCACCGGGGACCGCCGGGAGCCGGTGGTGGAGGAGCGCCGGCCGGGGGACGCCCCGCGTGCGGTGGCCTCGGCCGAGCGGGCCGCCGAGCAGCTGGGCTGGCGGGCCGGGCGCGGGGTGCGGGAGATGGTGGACTCGGCCTGGCGGGGCTGGCGGCTGCACCACGGCGGGTGAGCGGCGCCGGGCACCCGTACCCACCCTCACCCGTCGTACCCACCCTGACCTGCGGAACGTTTCCGCAGGTCAGGGCACATGACAACGGTGTTCAGTACCGCGTTGCCCGATACCCCCCGCCCGTAGTTCACTGGCCTTCGGCACGCATACCGAAGGGCGGTTTCGATGGGGGCAGGGCACGACCACGGGCACGCGCACAGCCATGCGCCGCCCACGGGCACGGCCGCGGCCGCGTACCTGGGCCGGCTGCGGGTCGCACTGGGCATCACGCTCACGATCATGGTGGTCGAGATCGTCGGCGGCCTGGTCGCGGACTCGCTCGCACTGGTCGCGGACGCGGCGCACATGGCGACCGATGCCGTGGGCCTCGGCATGTCGCTGCTCGCGATCCACTTCGCGAACCGCCCGCCGAGCACCAACCGCACCTTCGGCTACGCGCGCGCCGAGATCCTGGCCGCGCTGGCCAACTGCCTGCTGCTGCTCTGCGTCGGCGGCTACGTCCTGTTCGAGGCGGTCCAGCGGTTCGTCACACCCGCGAACACGCACGGCGGCCTGATGATCGTGTTCGGTCTGATCGGACTGGCCGGCAACTCCGTCTCGCTCGTCCTGCTGATGCGCGGGCAGAAGGAGAGCCTGAACGTGCGCGGCGCCTTCCTCGAGGTCGCCGCGGACGCGCTGGGCTCGGTCGCCGTGATCGTCTCGGCCGCGGTGATCCTGGCCACCGGCTGGCAGGCCGCCGACCCCGTCGCCTCGCTGCTCATCGGCCTGATGATCGTGCCGAGGACACTGAAGCTGCTGCGCGAGACGCTGGACGTGCTGCTGGAGGCCGCTCCGAAGAACGTCGACATGGCCGAGGTACGGGCGCACATCCTGGCGCTGGACGGCGTGGAGGACGTACACGACCTGCACGCCTGGACGATCACCTCGGGCATGCCGGTGCTGTCGGCGCACGTGGTGGTCAGCTCGGACGTGCTCAGCGCCATCGGCCACGAGAAGCTGCTGCACGAGCTGCAGTGCTGCCTCGGTGACCACTTCGACGTGGAGCACTGCACCTTCCAGCTGGAGCCGGGCGGACACGCGGAGCACGAGGCCCGGCTGTGCCATTGACCGCCCGTACAGAGGTTCGATACCCGCCCCGGACGGTTCCGTGATCGCCTGACCGGGCACGATGACCTACCGGATCCGCCTTCCGGTGCCGCGCCGCGCGGGGACGTGCGGGGAAGTGCCGGGAGTGCCGGATTCGTACGGCAGACTTGGGGTGCGAAGACCGAGGCGAAGGATGGGTATGCCGATCACACCTGCCAGCGCGACGCACAGCTCGTCGAATGGCACCGCAGAGGCGATTTTGCTGGAACTGGTCGACGAGAAGGGTGTGACGATCGGCACGGCGGAGAAGCTCGCCGCCCACCAGCCGCCGGGGCAGCTGCACCGGGCCTTTTCGGTGTTCCTCTTCGACGAGCAGGGGCGGCTGCTGCTCCAGCAGCGGGCACTCGGCAAGTACCACTCCCCCGGTGTGTGGTCCAACACGTGCTGCGGCCACCCGTACCCGGGCGAGGCGCCCTTCGCGGCCGCGGCCCGGCGCACGTTCGAGGAGCTGGGCGTGTCCCCCTCGCTGCTGGCGGAGGCCGGCACGGTCCGCTACAACCACCCGGACCCGGCCTCCGGCCTCGTCGAGCAGGAGTACAACCACCTGTTCGTCGGCATGGTGCAGACACCGCTCGCGCCGGACGCGGCGGAGGTCGCACAGACCGCGTTCGTGACGGCGGCCGAACTGGCGGACCGGCACGCGCGCGACCCGTTCTCGACCTGGTTCATGACCGTCCTGGACGCGGCCCGTCCGGCGATCAGGGAACTGACGGGCCCGTCCGCGGGCTGGTGAGCGGCTCCACGACAGCACCGCGAGCCCGTGCCTCGACGGCCTCCCGGAGCTGCGGATCGCCGGCCGCGTCGCCGACCGGCGGTTCACCGACAGCACCGGCGGCCGAAGGTCCCCCGGCCGCTGCGCAGACCGGCGGTTCTGCAGCGGCGTCACGATCCTGCGGCGCGGCAGCTTCGCATGCCGCTTCTCCTCCTGCAGCTTCGCCGGCGCGCCGCTCCACGACAGCATCGCGAGCCCACGCCTCGACGGCCTCCGAGGAGCTGCGGCTCGTCGGCCCTGTCGCCGGCCGGCGGTTCTCCCGTGGTGTCGCGCGCCGGGCGAGCTACGGCAACGTCGCCGGCTTGAGTGGCAGGGCGGCCCAGATCACCTTGCCGCCGCTCGCCGTGTGCTCCACGTCGACCGTCCCGCCCGCCTCCCGCGCCACCTCGCGGACCAGGAGCAGGCCCCGGCCGCCGGTCTGGCCGTGGTCGGCCTCCAGGGCGGTGGGGCGGTAGGGATGGTTGTCCTCCACGGACACCCGCACCCACTCGGCCCCGACGGCGACCTCCACCGCCAGCATCGGCGAGAGAAGTGCAGCGTGCTTCACGGCGTTCGTGACCAGCTCGGACACGATCAGCAACAGGCCGTACACCAGCTCGTCGGAGACCGGCACGCCCTGGCGCAGCAGCAGGTCCCGTACGGCGTGCCGGGCCTGCGGGACCGAGGCGTCCACCGCGGCGGCGGTGAAGCGCCAGACGCCCTCGTACGGCAGTGGGCCGGGCGGCCGCACGGCGCCCCCCGCTGGGCGCGGGCCGTCCCCGCGCCCGTGGTTGTCCATCGTCCAGTCGCCACCCTCGCGCTCGATTGTCACCACACGTCGAGTGTTGGTAACGACGCGCACCACTCCGGATGCCTGAACACAAGTCAGCGACTATCGAGCGGTTTCTGACCGAGTGCGTATGACAGGGTCACGTGTGGGACTGTTCCTGTCGCCCGGACGCCGGTTCGCGAACTAATCAGGTCGTAGGCGTTTCGGCATCGAGGTGAGCGGGGTGACCGCGGCCGGCCGGCTGGTCCCGTGCCCCGGGCCGGACGGGCCCCCGATACGATCCGCGCATGGAGCCCCAGCTGTCGCACCACGTGGAAGGCGCTGTCGCCACCGTGGTCATCCGCAACCCGGCCAAGCGCAACGCCATGACGGCGCAGATGTGGCGGCAGCTTCCGCCGCTGCTGGAGTCGTTCGCGGGTGACCCGGGAGTGCGGGCCCTGGTGCTGACCGGGGAGGGTGGGACCTTCTGCGCGGGCGCCGACATCAGCACGCTGCAGGGTTCTCCGGCCCAGGCGCAGGCGCTCGCGGTGGCGGCCGAGGAGGCGCTCACGGCGTTCCCCAAGCCCGCCGTGGCGGCAGTGCGCGGGCACTGCGTGGGCGGCGGGGCCCAGCTGGCGGCGGCCTGCGATCTGCGTCTGGCGGAGGAGGGCGCACTGTTCGGGGTGACACCGGCGCGACTCGGCATCGTCTACCCGGCCTCCTCGACCCGGCGCCTGGTGTCGCTGGTGGGCCCGGCCACAGCCAAGTATCTGCTGTTCACTGCCGAGTTGATCGACGCCGGACGGGCGCTCGCCACCGGGCTGGTGGACGAGATCCTGCCGGAGGGGGAGCTGGACAAGCGGGTCGCGGAGCTGACCCGGATCCTGGTGTCCCGCTCGCAGCTCACCCAGGCCGCCGCGAAGGAGTTCACGGACGGCCGTACCGACCGGGACGCCCACTGGGCCGAGCGGGCGGCCGCCGGCCCCGACACCGCGGAAGGGGTCGCCGCCTTCCTGGAGCGCCGGCAGCCGCGCTTCACCTGGAGCGTGCCTACCTCAGTGCCTACCTCAGGATGAACCTGCTGCCCGCGCGCAGCTCCTCGACCGCAGACGCCGTCGCCACGGTGGTCACGCTGCCGCTCCGGGCGCTCGCCCGGCTGTCCGGCGGGGCCTCGTCGACCGCGCGCGGGAGCCGAGCCTGAGAGAAGGCCCGGCGCCCCGCCGGAGTACCGCCCTGATCCCCGGTTGTCGGTGTCACCTGCCACAATTGCCGCGCAACCTCAGTGGAGAAGGCGGTACGGGATCGTGACGACACCCGGATCCATCGAAGCAGGATCCATCGAAGGCAGGATCGCCGAGGAACTCGGCGTACGGGAGCGGCAGGTGAAGGCCGCGGTGGAACTGCTCGACGGCGGTTCGACCGTGCCCTTCATCGCCCGCTACCGCAAGGAAGCGACCGAGATGCTCGACGACGCGCAGCTGCGCACGATCGAGGAGCGGCTGCGCTACCTGCGGGAGCTGGAGGAGCGGCGTACCGCGATCCTGGAGTCGGTGCGCGAGCAGGGCAAGCTCACCGACGAGCTCGAGGCGCGTATCCGCGGCGCCGAGACCAAGGCGCGGCTGGAGGACATCTACCTCCCGTACAAGCCCAAGCGGCGCACGAAGGCGCAGATCGCGCGCGAGGCGGGTCTGGAACCGCTGGCCGAGGGGCTGCTCGGCGACCCGACGGTGGAGCCGATCGCCGCCGCCGCCGCGTTCGTGGACGCCGACAAGGGCGTCGCCGATCCGCAGGCCGCCCTGGAGGGGGCCCGGGCGATCCTCACCGAGCGGTTCTCGGAGGACGCCGACCTGATCGGCGAGCTGCGCGAGCGCATGTGGGTGCGTGGGCGACTGGCCGCGAAGGTCCGGGAGGGCAAGGAGGAGGCGGGCGCCAAGTTCGCCGACTACTTCGACTTCGCCGAGCCGTTCACCGAACTGCCCTCGCATCGGATCCTCGCGATGCTGCGCGGCGAGAAGGAGGAGGTGCTGGACCTCGTCCTGGAGCCGGAGGAGCCCCGGGAGGGCCCGTCGTCGTACGAGGGCATCGTCGCCGGCCGTTTCGGTGTCGCCGACCGGGGCCGCCCGGCCGACAAGTGGCTGACGGACACGGTCCGCTGGGCCTGGCGCACCCGGATCCTCGTCCACCTGGGCATCGACCTGCGCCTGCGCCTGCGGACGGCCGCCGAGGACGAGGCGGTGAACGTCTTCGCCGCAAACCTGCGCGACCTGCTGCTGGCCGCCCCGGCCGGCACGCGCGCGACGCTGGGCCTGGACCCCGGTTTCCGTACGGGTGTGAAGGTCGCGGTGGTCGACGCGACCGGCAAGGTCGTCGCCACGGACGTGATCCACCCGCACGTCCCGGCCAACAAGTGGGACGAGGCGATCGCCAAGCTGGCCCGGCTCGCCGCGGAGCACGCCGTCGAGCTGGTCGCGATCGGCAACGGCACCGCCTCCCGCGAGACCGACAAGCTCGCCGGCGAACTCATCGCCAGGCACCCGGAGTTGAAGCTCACCAAGGTGATGGTGTCCGAGGCGGGCGCGTCGGTGTACTCGGCCTCGGAGTACGCCTCGCGGGAGTTTCCCGAGATGGACGTCTCGCTGCGCGGCGCGGTCTCCATCGCGCGGCGCCTGCAGGATCCGCTGGCCGAGCTGGTGAAGATCGACCCGAAGTCGATCGGCGTCGGCCAGTACCAGCACGACCTGTCCGAGGTGAAGCTGTCCCGGTCGCTGGACGCGGTGGTGGAGGACTGTGTGAACGGCGTCGGCGTCGACGTCAACACGGCGTCGGTGCCGCTGCTCTCGCGCGTGTCGGGCATCTCCTCCGGTCTCGCCGAGAACATCGTGGCGCACCGGGACGCGAACGGCCCGTTCACGTCCCGTTCGGCTCTGAAGAAGGTGGCTCGGCTCGGCCCGAAGGCGTACGAGCAGTGCGCGGGCTTCCTGCGCATCCGCGGCGGCGACGACCCGCTGGACGCCTCCAGCGTCCACCCCGAGGCCTATCCGGTCGTCCGTCGCATGGTGAAGACCACCGGCCAGGAGGTCGCCTCCCTCATCGGCAACACCGGTGTGCTGCGCTCGCTGAAGCCTGCCGACTTCGTGGACGACACGTTCGGCCTGCCGACCGTGACCGACATTCTCAAGGAGCTGGAGAAGCCGGGCCGCGACCCGCGTCCCGCGTTCAGGACGGCCACCTTCAAGGAAGGCGTGGAGAAGATCTCCGACCTGTCCGCCGGGATGATCCTGGAGGGCGTGGTGACGAACGTGGCCGCGTTCGGCGCCTTCGTGGACGTCGGCGTCCACCAGGACGGCCTGGTGCACGTCTCGGCGATGTCGAAGACGTTCGTCAAGGACCCGCGCGATGTCGCCAAGCCCGGTGACATCGTCAAGGTCAAGGTCCTCGACGTGGACATCCCGCGCAAGCGGATCGCGCTCACCCTTCGTCTGGACGACGAGGCCGCGCCGCAGGGGCAGGGCGGCGGCCGGCAGCAGCGCGGCGGCGGCGCACGGCCGCCGCAGCAGCGGCAGGGCGGACAGGGCCGGCGCGAGGGCCGCGGCGGTGACCGCGGCGGGCGCCAGGCGCCGGCACCGGGCAACAGCGCGATGGCGGACGCGCTGCGCCGCGCGGGCCTGCTGGACCCGAAGAAGCGCTGACCTGCGGGGCTTCGGCCGCGTCCCCGGGGGCTACGCCCCGTGGACCCGCGCCCGCCCGGCGGTCCGGGTCGGCCGACGGGGCACCCTCCTCTCCGGAGGGTGCCCCGCTCTGCCCGGGAAAATCGGTGGACCGTGATCACCCGGTCGGCAGACTGGGCCCATGACGGACCCCAAGGAAGACCTGCGGGTATACCTCCAGGACGCCCGCGACGTCCTGCTGTGGAAGCTGGACGGCCTGCCGGAGTACGACATCCGGCGTCCCCTGACGCCCACGGGCACGAACCTGCTGGGCCTGGTCAAGCACCTGGCCGGCGCGGAGGCGCTGTACTTCGGCGCGGCCTTCGGCCGGCCCTTCGCGGCCACGCCCTTGTCGTTCACCGGCGACGCCGAGCCGGACGCGGACCTGTGGGCGCGGGCCGACGAGACTCGTGAGGACATCGTCGGCCTGTACCGGCGGGCCTGCGCCCACTCGGACCGGACCATCACGGCGCTGCCCCTGGACGCGGTCGGACGGGTGCCGGGTGCACCGCAGCAGATGACGCTGCACCGGATCCTGACGCACATGACCGCCGAGACCCAGCGGCACGCCGGACACGCCGACATCGTGCGGGAGCTGATCGACGGAGAGGTGGGGCAGCGGCCGGACGGCCGCAACACGGCCCCGTTCGATCCCGAGCACCACGGCCGGGTGGAGCGGGCGGCGAAGGAGGCCGAGCGGAGCGTACGGCCTCCTTCGCCCTGATCACCCGGCTCCGGTCCCGAGGATGCGCTCCAGATCGCGCAGGTCCTTGCCGATGGACGAGCGGACCTTTCTGGCCATGAGCGGAGCGGCCGGCCGGTAGAGGGGCCCGGGGTCGCCCCGGACCCGGATGCGGGCCAGGGTGCCTCGTGGGTGCGGGTCGAACGAGTAGGTGACGTGCATCGGCATGGGCCCTGCCACGGACACCATGTCCAGCAGCCGTGGCGGATCGTACGCGGCGACCCGCAGGACGTAGTCGATGCGTCTGCCGAGGAAGTGGGCGGTGCGGGTGACCTCTGCGCCGACGCCGAAGCCGCCCCCGGGTGCCTCCCGGGTCAGTTCCGCCGTGCGGATGCCCTGGGTCCACACCGGGTCGTGCCGCCAGTCCATGGCGTACTCCGCCACCCGCTCGGGCGGCAGCCCGATGACACGCTCCGCCGTCTCGTCGATCGTCATGCCCGCTCACCCTTTCCCCGGGGCTCCGCCCTGGCGGGCTCTCAGCCGTTCCATCCAGGATTGCGCCCACTGCGGCCGAGGGCCCGGCGGAAGGCCGGTTCGTCGTCGCCCACCGGTACGGCCGGACCGAAGACGCCGTTGCTCCGGGCCTGCTCGGCGACCTGCTCGACCACGCCGAGCGTGAGCCGCCCGGTCTCCTCGCCGGGCGCGAACGGCCGGCCGGTGGCCCGTGCCAGGTCCCAGGCGTGCAGGGCCATCTCCTGGAGCGTGAGGGAGGCGGCGAAGGCGGCCGGCATCTCCCCCACGACGAACTCGGTCGTCCCTTCGTAGGCGGCCGGGTCGGACCAGGCCGCCGCGACGAGCTGCGCGGAGCCGGCCAGTTCCCGCGGGGACACGCCCGCGGCGGCGTCCGCGCCGGGCTCGCCCTCCTTGCGGGCGGCCCGCACCGAGGACCGCAGGACCTCGGTGAAGTGGCCGACGAGTTCGGCGACGGTGAACTTCTCGCAGGGGGTGCGGTTCTGGAGCTGGTCGTCCCGGATGCCGGAGGCGATCACGGCGATGGCCTCGGCGCACTCGCGGATGGCGGGGTTCAGTGTGCTGTGCTGGGTGGTCATGGCGTCTGTCTCCTGGTGAATCGGTTCGGCACGGTGCCGGGTCAGCAGGTGAAGAAGGGCGTGGGCTCACCGGTCTCGGCGTAGCTCTTGAGCTGGACGAATTTGGTCGCCCAGCCGTAGGTGAAGTCGCGGTAGGCGTCGTCGACGGCGGGGAAGCCGCTGTGGGTGAAGTTCAGGGTGACGCCGCCCTCGGCGCGGCTGCTGATCTCGTAGGTCTGCTCGGTGCCGGCCCATGGACCGTTCAGGCCGGCGAGGACGAGCCGCTTGCCCGGCTCCGCCCCGGTGACGCGCAGCCGCCACGGCTCGGGCACGCCCGGGAACGACAGCTCGTGCAGGCTGCCGAGTCCTTCGCCGGCGACGGCCGTCGCGGTGAACCAGCCGTGGATGCCGTCGGTCGTGGAGACGGCCCTGTAGACGGTGTCCGGGCCGGCCTCGACGGCCAGCCGCATCGCGATGTCGGGCATGACGGGTGCTCCTTCTCAAGTTCTCCAGTCCTCGTTTTAGTACACACTAAAATGATGCCGCCCGGATGGCAAACTCAAGTGGTGACTAAAATGAGGTCCATGGATGCGGTAAGGGCGGTCGCCGAACCCCGGCGGCGCGAGATCCTGCGCCTGGTGTGGGACGCGGAGCTGTCCGCGGGCGAGATCGCCGAGCGGTTCGACGTCACCTTCGGGGCGGTGTCCCAGCACCTCAAGGTGCTCCGGGACTCCGGCCTGGTCACGCTGCGCCAGGACGGCAAGAAGCGCTTCTACCGGGCCGACCGCGAGGCCCTCGGCCCGCTGGCCGCGTATCTGCAGTCCATGTGGGCGGCCAAGCTGGACACGCTCGCCGAACTCTCCGAGGCGGCGGAGCGGGAGGAACTGCCCGCGCAGCCGGAAGCTCCTGAAAGGACCAACCCGTGAGCAGCAACGCGGTCACTGTGCAACGGCTCATCGCAGCCCGGCCGGAGACGGTGTTCTCCTTCTTCACCGATCGGGACAGGTGGCTGTCCTGGATGGGCCAGGACGGCGAGTTCAGCTTCGAGCCCGGTGGGGCCTACCGGACGAGGGTGACGGGCGAGAACGTCGCCGAGGGCCGCTTCGTCGAGATCGACCCGCCCAAGCGCGTCGTCTTCACCTGGGGCTGGGTCGACGGCGAGATGCCCGTGCCGCCCGGCTCCACCACGGTCGAGATCACCCTGGAACCGGTCCCCGAGGGCACGCTCCTGCGGCTGGTCCACCGTGGTCTGCCCTCGCCAAAGGCCTGTGCGGCGCACGAGGAGGGATGGACGCACTACGTCGGGCGGCTCTCCGTGGTGGCGGCGGGCGGCGACCCGGGGCCCGACGTCTGGATGTGAGCCGCCTGCCCGGACGGCCCTTCATGTGCGCCCCGAGTGCGCCCCGCCAAGGCCCTGGGACCTTTCCCCCGGATCGTGCCGTGGCCTCGGGGTCCTAGCGCTCGGTCACCTTGCCGTCCGCCACCTCCAGGCGGCGGGTCACCCGGACCGCGTCCAGCATGCGCCGGTCGTGGGTGACGAGCAGCAGGGTGCCCGTATAGGAGTCGAGGGCGGACTCGAGCTGTTCGATGGCGGGCAGGTCGAGGTGGTTGGTGGGCTCGTCCAGGATCAGGAGGTTGACGCCGCGGCCCTGGAGGAGGGCCAGGGCGGCGCGGGTACGTTCGCCCGGGGAGAGGGTCTCGGCCGGGCGCAGCACATGATCGGACTTGAGGCCGAACTTGGCGAGCAGGGTGCGGACCTCGACCGGATCGGTGTCGGGGACGGCCACGCGGAAGGTGTCCAGCAGGGTCTCGGGGCCGTGGAACAGCCGGCGGGCCTGGTCGACCTCTCCGACCAGGACGCCCGAGCCGAGCACGGCGTGCCCCGAGTCGAGCGGTACACGGCCGAGCAGCGCGCCGAGCAGGGTCGACTTGCCGGCGCCGTTGGCCCCGGTGACCGCCACCCGGTCCGCCCAGTCGATCTGCAGCGACACCGGGCCGAAGGTGAAGTCGCCGCGCCGCACCTCGGCGTCACGCAGGGTCGCCACGACCGCCCCCGAACGCGGGGCCGCGGCGATCTCCATGCGCAGTTCCCACTCCTTGCGCGGCTCCTCGACCACGTCCAGGCGCTCGATCATGCGCTGGGTCTGCCGCGCCTTGGCGGCCTGCTTCTCGCTGGCCTCGCTGCGGAACTTGCGGCCGATCTTGTCGTTGTCGTTGCCGGCCTTGCGGCGGGCGTTCTTCACACCCTTGTCCATCCAGGCCCGCTGCATCTGCGCGCGCTCCTGGAGGGCGGCCTTCTTGTCGGCGTACTCCTCGTACTCCTCACGGGCGTGCCGGCGGCCCACCTCGCGCTCCTCCAGGTACGCCTGGTAGCCGCCGCCGTAGAGGTTGATCTGCCACTGGGCCAGGTCGAGTTCGAGGACCTGGGTGACCGTGCGGGTGAGGAACTCGCGGTCGTGACTGACGACGACCGTGCCCGCGCGCAGCCCGGCGACGAAGCGTTCCAGCCGTTCCAGGCCGTCGAGGTCGAGGTCGTTGGTGGGCTCGTCCAGGAGGAAGACGTCGTACCGGGACAGGAGCAGGGAGGCGAGGCCGGCGCGGGCCGCCTGGCCGCCGGACAGGGAGGTCATCGGCTGGTCCAGGTCGACGGCCAGGCCGAGGGAGTCGGCGGTCTCCGCCGCGCGCTCCTCCAGGTCGGCGCCGCCGAGGCCGAGCCAGCGCTCCAGGGCGGTCGCGTAGGCGTCGTCGGCGCCGGGCGCGCCGTCCACGAGTGCCTGAGTGGCCTCGTCCATGACGCGCTGGGCCTCGGCGACACCCGTGCGGCGGGCCAGGAACCGGCTGACGGTCTCGCCCGGCCTGCGCTCCGGCTCCTGCGGCAGATGGCCGACGGTCGCGGTCGGCGGGGAGAGCCGCAGCTCACCCTGCTCGGGCCGGATCAGGCCGGCGAGCATCCGCAGCAGCGTGGACTTGCCCGCGCCGTTGGCACCGACGAGACCGATCACGTCACCGGGCGCCACGACGAGGTCGAGCCCGGAGAAGAGGGAACGGTCGCCGTGGCCGGCGGCGAGGTTCTTGGCGACGAGGGTGGCAGTCATCAGGCGCCGATCCTAATGCGCCGGGCGCCGGGCGCTCAGCCCGGTTCCTGCCGGGTGACCTGTGTGGCGAGCACGCCTCCGGTGGTGCGGGCGACGACGTACGCCTCCCCCTTCACCGCCTGCGGGTCCAGCGGGATCCGGTGCCGGCCGGCTTCCAGCACGCCGTCGAACACCTCCCGGGTGTGGGTGCGGTAGAGCCGGTCCAGGCGGTAGGCGGTGATCCGCACCCGGCACGCCGAGGCCACCTCGACCTCCGCAGCACCCCGGGGGAACCCTCGGCTCGCTTCACAGGTGGCGGTCAGGCCGGCGAGCCGGCGCCGGGTGAGCGGGTTGCGGTCCAGAGCCTGCTCGACCTGGGCGACGAGCAGCGGCACGATCGGGGCCAGGCCGTCCACGCGGGCGACGTCGACCCCGGCACGCTCGAAGGCCTGCAGCACGGCGGCCCGGTCGGCCGCACCGACCGCGCGGCCGAAGGCGACCGCGCCGTAGCTCCGCAGTTCCTCGGCGGGGACGGCCCGGGCGTCCTGGGTGATGTCGGCGCCGATGCCGATGGTGCGCAGCGCGGCCGCCAGCTTGGCCAGGACCGCGACCCGGGCGCCGATCAGCAGCACCCGCCGGCGGGGCGTGGAGGTGCCCTCCGTCAGGGCGCCGAGTGCGGCGCGGTACTCGGCGCCCTCGAAGCGGAACGGCCCTATGCCGTGGTAGCCGTTCAGCTCCAGGTCGGCGTGTTCTCCGGTCTGCCAGGCGAAATCCCGCCAGACGTAGTCCTCGCCGTCGCGTTCGATGACGGCGGTGACCGCACCGCAGGCCAGGTCCGCGCACTCGGGGCAGCCGTAGATGACGAACCGGCCGTCCGGGAGCGGCGGTTCGGCCTCCAGCAGCAGCGCGCGCACCTGCGCGGTGAAGATGGCGGGCGGGACGTCGGAGGCGAGCGGGGAGACGGCGTCCAGGTCGGACAGCCGGAACAGCAGCGGACGGCCGTCCACGACGAAGTCCACGAAGTCGCGGTGGACCTGGTAGCCGCCGTCGGCGAGCACACCGCCGGCGCGCGTCGCCGGTGTCAGGCCGAAGGTCGCGTATGCGGCAGACATGCTGTGAGTATCCCCACACCGAAACCGATGTGAGCGCGGCATGACGGAGTCGGCCGGAGCGGGCCTATCGTCCTGGCGTGAGCAGCGAGCCGAGTGACGAAGTGATCGTGGTCGGGAGCGGGATCGCCGGGCTGACGACGGCCGTGGTGCTCGCGGAGGCCGGGCGCCGGGTACGGGTGTGGGCGCGGGACTTTGCCGAGCGTACGACGTCGGCGGTCGCCGGCGGTCTGTGGTGGCCGTACCGCATCGAGCCGGAGCCGTTGGCCGGCGCGTGGGCGCTCGCGTCCCTTGCCGTGTACGAGGACCTGGCGGACCGGCCGGAGGAGACGGGCGTACGCCTGGTCGACGGCGTCCACCGGGGGGCCCGGCTGGACGAACTGGGCGAGTGGGCGGCCCGGGTGCCGGGCCTGCGCGCCGAGGCCGACGGCCTCGCGGCACGGCTGCCGGTGATCGACATGCCGGTGCATCTGGCGTGGCTGCGGGGGCGGCTCACGAGGGCGGGCGGCGTGGTGGAGGCGCGGGAGGTGACCGACCTGACCGCGGTGCCCGCCGGTGTCGTCGTCAACTGCACGGGGCTGGGCGCGCGTTCGCTGGTTCCGGACCCGGCGGTGCGCCCGGTGCGCGGGCAGCTGGTGGTGGTGGAGAACCCGGGAATCACCACCTGGTTCACGTGTGTCGGCCACACCTCCGCCGCCTCCACGTACCTCGTTCCGCAGCCGGGCCGGCTGCTGCTCGGTGGTACCGCGGAGGAGGACGACTGGTCCCTGGAACCGGACCCGGCCACCGCCGCGGCGATCGTCGCCCGGTGTGCCGCGGTCCGGCCGGAGATCTCCGGCGCGCGGATCCTGGCCCACCGCGTGGGCCTGCGGCCGGCCCGCCAGGCGGTACGGCTGGAGCGTCAGCCCCTGCCGGACGGCCGCGCCCTGGTGCACAACTACGGGCACGGCGGGGCCGGGATCACCGTGG
This sequence comes from Streptomyces sp. NPDC046759, assembly GCF_040645475.1. Taxonomy (NCBI): domain Bacteria; kingdom Bacillati; phylum Actinomycetota; class Actinomycetes; order Kitasatosporales; family Streptomycetaceae; genus Streptomyces; species Streptomyces sp. NPDC046759. The sequence goes on from NZ_JBEYYJ010000001.1 coordinate 378,774, forward strand.
CGTGGGGGTGTGCCCGGGAGGCGGCCGGGTTGGTATCTCCGGCCGCCTGACAGGCCACCCGGGCGGCGGGCGTCCGCCGCCGGGCGGGTGCAACCCCCTGAAGGGCGCGGGAACCTGCGCGACCGGCCACGGCCATCCCGCGCCCGGCGGGCGGTCGGAGCCTCGCTGCGACTACTCCGGGACGTGCCGGGTCGCGTTGGGCGCGCGGACGCCGGTCAGCGTCCGCGGCGCGGGAGTCGTCGCCGAGCTGCCGGAGGTGGCCAGGGCGAACGCCGGCGTGCCGCCGACCAGCGGGAGACCCGCCGTCGTACGGGACAGATCGACCGTCAGGGTCGGCCTGGTGGCGGGCGGGTCGATGAGGTCCTTGTCCGTGCCGGCGATGACCAGCGCCAGGCGGTGCCCCTTGGGGACGACGTGGTCGGTCGCCGCCAGCCGGAGAGTCATCGTGTAGGCCTTGCCCGGGGTGAGCGGGACGCCCCGGGCGAGGGAGGCGTAGTGGCCGAGGTCGCCCCAGCCGCGGCTGAACACGGTGTAGTCGACCTTGGCCGTCTTGGCCCTGGTCTCCTTGAAGCAGGCGCTGTCCCCGGCCGTGCTCTCGCCCCAGCAGGTGCGGTTGTCGAGGGTGGTGATGCCTTCGGCGGCGTCCGCGTAGTCGCGGATGGTGTCCGGGCCGAGGTCGACCAGGACGGCGGACAGGTGGGCGGAGGCGGTGGTCGCGGTGGCGGTCACCGTCACCGTGGACGAGCCGGACAGACGCAGGTCGTGGGCGAGTGGCGCGGTCAGGAACCCCGCCTTCTCCGGGGTCGGGGTGGTGAGGTGGGCCGCCCAGTCCGTCTCGCTCAGCTTCGGGTCGTCGGTGAAGGTCTCGGTGCCGGCGGCCCGGCGCAGGCCGAGCGTGCCGACGCCTGCCCCGGTGCCGGCGGCCGGGTGCAGCACGGCGGTGCGGGTGGTCCGCGGGGGCCAGACGGGTGAGGTGACCCACTGGTCGGGGTGGCGCTCGATGTCGGCCATCGGCTCGCGGTCGACGCCGTTGTCGTAGCCGAGGAGTTCGTGGTCGAACCAGCGGTGCAGGGTGTCCACCCAGGCGCCGCGCCGGTAGTCGAAGGGATCGACGTGGCCGGTCTGGGACAGCCAGATCTTGCGGTGGACACCGTGCTTCGCCAGGGCGTCCCACCACTGGCCGAAGTGCTTGGTACGGACGTTGAGGTCCTGCATGCCGTGCACCAGGAACACGCTGGCGCGCACCTTGGCCGCGTCCTTGACGTAGTCCCTCTGTGTCCACAGCCCGGTCCAGTCGCCGCTGCGCGGGCTGCCGTCGGCGAGTTCCTTCTGCACGGCCGCGCAGTGGGCGTGCGCCGCGTCGCTCTCGACGTAACCGGCCAGTTCGTCGGGGCCGCCGTCGTACAGCGGGGCGCCCTGCGCGAAGTAGTAGTCGTACCAGGAGGAGATGCCGCTGATCGGCACGATGGTCTTCAGGCCCCTGACGCCGGTGGCGGCGACGCCGTTGGCGATCGTGGCGTCCCAGCTCTTGCCGATCATGCCCGCGCGGCCGTTGGTCCAGGTGGCCTTGACCGTCTGCGCCCCGGTCCGGCTCGTGTATGCCCTGGCGCGGCCGTTCAGCCAGTCGATGACGGCCTTCGCGGACTGGATGTCGGAGCGGCCGCCGACGTCGACGCAGCCGTCGGAGCGGTTGGTTCCGGCGAGGTCGACGCCCACGAAGGCATAGCCGCGGGGCACGAAAAAGTTGTCGTAGAAGAGCGGCATCCGGACGACGTGTCCGTGCGCGTCGTACGTCTTCACCTGGCTCTCGTTGCCGCGTCCGCAGCAGGAGTAGTAGGGGCTCGCGTCCATGATGACGGGCACCTTGCGGCCCTGGCGTGCGGGTTCGGCGGGCCGGACGATGTCGGCGGCGACGCGGTCGGTGTGGCCGTCGCCGTCCTCGTCCAGCCCCGTGTCCACCCACACGGACTCGCGGATGGCATGGGCGTAGGAGTAGACGGGCCCGCTCTCGCGGATCGGCCGCCCGGTACGGGTCGCGGCCTGCGCGGCGGCAGGGGTGAGGAGGGCGGCCGTCAGGATGGCGACGACCACGGTCGCGAGCGCTCTCCAGGTCGTGGAGCGCCGGCGGATCAGGGTGCGAATCGGCATGCGCGGACGGTACTCCGGTGAACTCCCGTGCAGAAGAGAGATTTGCGGCCACCCCGGGGCGTGTGTCGGCCGAATGGCGATCGTGTGACAGCAGGGACCATGGACAGGTCAGGGGCCACAGGGACTGAATAGGCTCCGAACGGAGTTCACGGAACGGACTCTGCGAACGGACCTGCAGTCCCGACGACTTGGAGCTGACGTGCACCGCAGAATCATCGCGCCGGGCGCACTGGCGGCGGCCTCCCTCCTGCTGGCGATCCCGGCATCGGCCGCGAGCTACTCCCCCGGCGCGCCGGGCATCGGCGACCCCTACTACCCGTACTACGGCAACGGCGGCTACGACGTCTCGCACTACGACCTGAGGCTGCAGTACCAGCCGACGACGGACGAGTTGCAGGGCACGGCGACGATCCTCGCGAGGACCACGCAGGACCTGTCGAGCTTCGACCTCGACTTCCTGCTGGATGTGAGCGAGGTGCGGGTCAACGGCGCCAAGGCCGCGTTCACGCACGCCCAGCAGCACGAGCTGGTCATCACACCCAGGACACCGCTGGCCAAGGGCACGCCGATCACGGTCGTCGTCCGCTACAGCGGGGTGCCGTCGACGAAGACCGCGTACGGCTTCGGCACCTGGCACCGCACGCCCGACGGGGCGGTCGCCGCCGACGAGCCCGAGGCCGCCTGGTGGTGGTTCCCGAGCAACGACCACCCGAGCGACAAGGCCACCTACGACGTGTCGGTGGCCGTGCCGGACGGCACGCAGGCCATTTCCAACGGCACACTCCAGTCGACCAGTTCGAAGCTCGGCTGGACCCGCTACAGCTGGCGGGAGAACAAGCCGCAGGCGACCTATCTGGCCACACTCGCCATCGGCAAGTTCGACATCACGACCGGCACCTCCGACGGCGGTGTGCCGGTCGTCAACGCCTACAGCAAGGACCTCGGCGACAACGACGGGGCCGCGCGGGCCAGCGTGGAGCGCACCGGGGAGATCGTCGACTGGCTGAGCGGCTACTTCGGGCCGTATCCGTTCAGCTCGGCCGGCGGGTACGTGCCGAACACCACCACCGGGTACGCGCTGGAGACGCAGACCCGCGTCTACTACAGCCCGAAGCAGTTCGCGAAGGGCTCCAACGCCTCCGTGGTCGTGCACGAGCTGGCCCACCAGTGGTACGGCGACGACGTGTCGCTGAAGGGCTGGAAGGACATCTGGCTCAACGAGGGCTTCGCGACGTACGCGCAGTGGCTGTGGTCCGAGCACGAGGGCGAGGGCACCACACAGCAGCTCGCCGACTACGTGTACGCCTCCCATCCGGCCGACGACACCTTCTGGACCGTCGAGCCCGGTGACCCGGGCCCGGACAACCAGTTCGACGGCGCCGTCTACGACCGGGGCGCGCTCGCCATCCAGGCCCTGCGCAACGCGGTCGGCGACGACGCCTTCTTCCGCATCCTGAAGGGCTGGCCGAAGGAGCACGCGTACGGCAACGCCTCGGTGGCCGACTTCCAGAAGTACGCCGAGCAGGTGTCCGGCAAGCCCCTCGCGGCGCTGTTCGACACCTGGCTGTTCCAGCCGTCGAAGCCGGCCGCACCCGCGGCGCGCGCCGCGTCCCTGGCGAAGGCCGGCACGGCGGTGGCCCAGCCTAGGTCCTGGAAGAAGATCGAGGCGGCGCGGGGCGGCCACGGGCACTGACCCGAGCGGCTAGGGTCTCGGCCCGGCCGCTCGCTCGAGCAGCTCGTCCCGGCCTATCGACTCCGCTCGGGAGGCCGGGACCGTGCAGGCGTACGCGCCCGCGACCGCGCCGTAGCGGGCGCACGTCTGCGGCGGCTCGCCGCGGAGCCGGCCGTAGAGGAACGCGGCGGCGAAGGCGTCGCCCGCGCCGTTGGAGTCCACCACCGACGCGGGTGGCACCGCGGGGGGCACCCGGGTCAGCTCGCCGTCGGACAGCAGATGGGCGCCTTCGGCTCCGGCGGTGGCGACGACCACGGCGGCCTTGCCCCGCTCCGCGATGCGCCGCATGGTCCGCTCGACATCGGTGAGGGCGGCGGCCGACAGGAAGACGACGTCGGCCGCGTACGCGAACGGCTCGTGGTACGGGTTCTCGCCGTCCCAGTCGTGCAGGTCCGTGGAGAGGGGAAGCCCGGTCGCGGTCAACACCGGCAGGGCCTCGGCGCAGGGCTGGGTGATGGTCACGTGCACGTGCCGGCTCGCTCCCGCGAGCATCCGCAGCGTCTCAGGGGGGAACCGGTCGCCGGGGCGGGCGCGGCTGGTGTCGTACAGGGACAGGCGTCGGCCGTCCGGGCCGACGAGGTTGACCGCCCGTCTGGTGCCCGCGGGCTGTGGCAGTGCGGTCAGCCCGATGCCGTGGTCGCGGTGCAGGGCGCGCACGAGGTCGCCCTCGGGGTCGTCACCGATCAGGTCGAGGTGGTGGGTGCGCAGGCCGAGAGCGGCGAGCCCCAGTGCGACGAAGTCGCCGGTCTGGCCGGCCCGGGTGCGGATCCCGGAGTCGATCATGTAGCTGTCGGCGTACGGGAGAGGCAGTTCCGGCACACCGATGATCGTGTCCACACCGGCTCCACCCAGCACCAGGACGTCCGCCGCGGGGGTGTGTGAGCTCATCCGCGGGCCTCTGCGCGGTCGCACACGGTCATGGCCGTCCCGCTCCGCCGCGCGGGCCGTCCCCGGCAGACGGCACGGTGGCGTCACCCCGCACATACGTGATCTCCGACATGACGCCACCGTAGGCGATGCCACTGACAGTGGCCTCGGGTTTTCCCGGCTGCTACTTCGTGAGCTCGGACAGCTCCTGGTCGGTGGTCTGAGACACCCGGCGGCGCACGCCGAACCAGCCGGCGACCAGCATGACGGCGATCACCGGAATCAGCAGGACGGTCTTGCGGCCGACGTCGGGGTCGTTCCACATCATGCCGAGGCAGACCAGCAGGAACACGATCGTGGCGATCTCGGCGACCGGGCTGAACTTCAGCTGGAAGTGCGGCCGGGTCGCCAGTCCGGCCCGGGCGCGGCGGACGAAGATCATGTGGCAGACCATGATGATCACCCACGTGCTGATGATGCCGAGGGAGGCGACGTTCAGCACGATCTCGAAGGCCTGGCTGGGCACCAGGTAGTTCAGGCCGACGCCGAGGACGCAGACCGCGCAGGTCAGCAGGATGCCGCCGTAGGGGACCTGGCTGCGGTTCATGCGGGCGGTGAACTTCGGGGCGGAGCCCGCCATGGCCATGGAGCGCAGGATGCGGCCCGTGGAGTACAGGCCGGAGTTCAGCGAGGACATGGCGGCGGTCAGCACGACCAGGTTCATCACGTCGCCGGCAGCCGGAACACCGATCTTGGACAGCACGGTGACGAACGGGCTCTGGTCCGCGGAGTACACCGAGCCCGGCAGCAGCAGCGCCAGCAGGACGACCGAGCCGACGTAGAACAGGCCCACCCGCCACATGATCGAGTTCACCGCGCGCGGGACGACCTTCTCGGGCTCGGCGGTCTCACCGGCGGCCACGCCGACCAGTTCCAGGGCGGCGTAGGCGAAGATCACGCCCTGCATGACCAGGACGACCGGCATCACGCCGTGCGGGAAGAGTCCGCCATGGTCGGTGATGACGCTCAGGCCGGGGGTGTGGCCGCCGACCTTGTGCTGGGTGGCGAGCAGGAAAATGCTGATCAGCATGAAGCCGACGATGGTGGCGACCTTGATGATCGCGAACCAGAACTCCATCTCGCCGAAGATCTTCACCGAGATCAGGTTCACGGCCAGGACCACCGCGAGGGCGATCAGTGCCAGCACCCACTGCGGGATCGAGGTGAAGAAGCTCCAGTAGTGCGTGTAGAGCGCGATCGCGGTGATGTCGGCGATGCCGGTGGTCGACCAGTTCAGGAAGTACATCCAGCCGGCGACGTAGGCGCCCTTCTCACCGAGGAACTCCCGGGCGTAGGACACGAAGGACCCGGAGGACGGCCGGTACAGGACCAGCTCGCCCAGGGCCCGGACGACGAAGAAGGCGAAGACGCCGCAGACCAGGTAGGCCAGGGCGAGCGCCGGGCCCGCGTTGTGCAGGCGACCGCCGGCGCCCAGGAGGAGTCCGGTGCCGATGGCGCCACCGATGGCGATCATGTTGACGTGGCGGGCCTTGAGGTCCTTGCTGTACCCGGCGTCGCCCGCGTCCGCGGGCGTCTGCGCCGCCTGGGCCTCATGGGTGCGGGTGGCGGCCTGTGCCGCATGCACGGCGTCCTTGCTCACGGGTGGTTCACTTCCTGGTGCGCCCGGACCTCGTGGGACCGGGGGTCGTGCAGGGATCGGCCCGCACCACCCTGTGGAGTCGCGGCACAGACCAAGGCAGCAGCTTCCCAGAAGGATCCGCCGGTACGCGGTGGCCCACGTCACAGAGCGTTACTTCTCACACGATCAACCCGGAGTACACATGATGTTCACCGGAGGTTTCACACCATTGGTGAGACAGCGATACTGCTGCACATGACGACCGAGGCTGCGGACACACCCCTCACCATCGACGAGCTGGCTGCCCGGGCGGGCGTCACGGTGCGCACCGTCCGCTTCTACGGCAGCAAGGGGCTGCTGCCCCCTCCGGTGATCGGCCCCCGCCGGGTGGGGCACTACGGGCCGGACCATCTGGCGCGGCTGGCCCTGATCGAGGAGTTGCAGCAGCAGGGCATGACCCTGGCGGCGATCGAGCGATACCTCAGGCAGCTGCCTGCCGGCCTCAGCCCGCACGACCTGGCCATCCACCGCGCGGTGGTCGCCTCCTGGGCGCCGGACGCGGTCGACACGGTGTCCCGGGAGGAGCTGGAGCGCCGGGCGGGGCGGCCGCTCGACGCGGAGGACCTGGAGCGGCTGGCGGCGATGAACGTCGTCGTGGACGCGGAGGGCGACACCTTCCGGGTCGATGCGGGGCTGCTCCGGCTCGGTGTGCAGCTGCTCGACGTGCCGCTGTCGCACGAGGTGATCCTCGCGGCGCGCAAGGTGCTCGTCGAGCACTCGCGCGCCGCGGCTCACGAACTCTCCCAGCTCTTCCGCGGCGAGGTGGCGGAGCGTGACGCCCGGGACGTGAAGTCCCTGTCGGCGCACATGCACCCCTTGGTGGTGCAGGCGCTGCTGACGACGTTCCAGCGCTCGCTGCGGGAAGAGCTGAGCGAGTGGGTCACCTGGTCAGGAACGGACTGAGCCGCTGAACGGCTCCCCCTTCTCGGCCTTCTCCACCAGCAGCGCGGGCGGGGCGAAGCGCTCACCGTAGGCCTCGGCGAGTTCCCGCGCGCGGGCCACGAAGCCGGGCAGGCCTCCTTCGTAGCCGTCGATGTACTGCAGGACGCCGCCGGTCCAGCCCGGGAAGCCGATGCCGAGGATCGAGCCGATGTTGGCGTCGGCGACCGAGGTCAGGACGCCCTCCTCGAGGAGGCGTACGGTGTCGAGCGCCTCGGCGAAGAGCATCCGCTCCTGCATGTCCCGGAACGGGATCTCGTACCCCGGCTTGGTGAAGTGCTCGCGCAGGCCCGGCCACAGCAGGGCCCGCTTGCCGTCCTCGGTGTAGTCGTAGAAGCCGGCGCCGCCGCTGCGGCCGGGGCGGCCGAACTCGTCGACCATGCGGTCGATGACCGCCTCCGCCGGGTGCGGCGCCCAGGTGCCGCCCGCCTCCTCCACGGCACGCTTCGTCTCGTTGCGGATCTTGCGCGGGAGGGTGAGCGTCAGTTCGTCCATCAGGGAGAGGACCTTGGCCGGATAGCCGGCCTGGGCGGCGGCCTGCTCCACCGAGGCGGGCTCGAGGCCCTCGCCGACCATGGCGACGCCCTCGTTGATGAAGTGGCCGATCACCCGGGAGGTGAAGAAGCCGCGCGAGTCGTTGACGACGATCGGCGTCTTGTTGATCTGCCGGACCAGGTCGAAGGCCCGGGCGAGGGCCTCGTCGCCGGTCCGGGCGCCCTTGATGATCTCCACCAGCGGCATCTTGTCGACGGGCGAGAAGAAGTGCAGCCCGATGAAGTCGGCCTGGCGCTCCACGCCCTCGGCGAGGGTGGTGATGGGCAGGGTGGAGGTGTTGGAGCACAGCAGCGCGTCGGGGGCGACGACGGACTCGATCTCCTGGAACACCTTGTGCTTGACCGCGGTGTCCTCGAAGACGGCCTCGATCACCGCGTCACAGCCCGCGAGGTCGGACACCTCGGCGGTGGGCGTGATCCGGCCGAGCAGCGCGTCGGCCTTCTCCTGGCTGGTACGGCCCTTGGCGACGGCCTTGGCGCACAGCTTCTCGGAGTAGCCCTTGCCCTTGACGGCGGCTTCCAGCGACACGTCCTTCAGGACGACCTCGATGCCCGCGCGGGCGCAGGAGTAGGCGATGCCGGCGCCCATCATGCCGGCGCCGAGTACGGCGACCTTGCGGACCTGGCGGGGCTCGATGCCCTTCGGCCGGTTGGCGCCGGAGTTGACGGCCTGGAGGTCGAAGAAGAAGGCCTGGATCATGTTCTTCGAGGTCTGTCCGGCGGCCAGCTCCACGAAGTAGCGGGCCTCGATGACCTGGGCGGTCTCGAAGTCCACCTGCGAGCCCTCGACGGCTGCGGCGAGGATGTTGCGGGGAGCCGGGTAGGGCGCGCCGTTCGTCTGCTTGCGCAGGGTGGCCGGGAAGGCCGGCAGGTTGGCCGCGAACTTCGGGTTGGCGGGGGTACCGCCGGGGATCTTGTAGCCGGGCCTGTCCCAGGGCTGCCGGGACTCGGGGTTGGCGTCGATGAAGGCGCGGGCCTTGGCGAGAAGTTCCTCGGGCGTGGCTGCGACCTCGTGGACGAGGCCGTTCTCCTGGGCGCGCCGTGCGTTGTACTGCTGCCCCTGCAGGAGCACCTTCAGCAGCGCGTCCGCGATGCCCAGCAGCCGTACGGTGCGGACGACTCCGCCGCCGCCGGGGAGCAGGCCGAGGGTGACCTCGGGGCAGCCGATCTTCGTGCCGGAGGTGTCGAGGGCCACCCGGTGGTGGCAGGCGAGTGCCAGCTCGAAACCGCCGCCCAGGGCGGCGCCGTTGATCGCCGCGACGACCGGCTTGCCCAGGGTCTCGATCCGGCGCAGGTTGCGCTTGATGGCGAGCCCGGCGTCGAACAGGTCCTGGGCGGTCTCGGGCGTCACCCGGATCAGGTCGCGCAGGTCGCCGCCGGCGAAGAAGGTCTTCTTCGCGGAGGCGAAGATGATGCCCCGGATGGAGTCCTTCTCGGCCTCCAGACGGTCGGTGATCGCGGCCAGGGAGTCGCGGAACGCCTGGTTCATGGTGTTCGCGGACTGGTTCGGGTCGTCCAGGACGAGGGTGACGACACCGGTGTCGTCCTGCTCCCAGCGGATGGTGGTGCTCTCGGTCATGACAGTCGTCTCCGTTGAAGTCTGGGGGTTCCGCAGGGAGTTCAGATGCGCTCGACGATGGTGGCGATACCCATGCCGCCGCCGACGCACAGGGTGGCGAGGCCGCGGCGCTTGTCCTGGCGCTCCAGTTCGTCCACGAGGGTGCCGAGGATCATCGCGCCGGTCGCGCCGAGCGGGTGGCCGAGGGCGATGGCGCCGCCGTTGACGTTGACCTTGTCCAGGGTGAGGCCCATGTCCTTGACGAAGCGCAGCACGACCGCGGCGAACGCCTCGTTGATCTCGACCAGGTCGATGTCGTCGATGGTGAGGCCGGCCTTCGCCAGGGCCTTGCGGGCGGCGGGGGCCGGTCCGGTCAGCATGATCGTGGGCTCGGAGCCGGAGACCGCCGCGGAGACGATCCGCGCGCGGGGGGTGAGGCCGTAGCGCTCGCCGACCTCCCTGGAGCCGATCGCGACCAGTGAGGCGCCGTCGACGATGCCGGAGGAGTTGCCCGCGTGGTGGACGTGGTCGATCTTCTCCACCCAGTGGTACTTCTGCAGCGCGACGGCGTCGAAGCCGCCCAGCTCTCCGATGTCCGCGAACGACGGCTTGAGCTTGGCGAGGGAGTCGGCGGTGGTGCCGGGGCGCAGGTGCTCGTCGTGGTCGAGCACGACCAGGCCGCTGCGGTCCTTCACGGGGACGACCGAGCGGTCGAAGCGGCCTTCCTTCCAGGCGGTGGCGGCGCGCTCCTGGGACAGGGCCGCGTACTCGTCGACGTCGCGGCGGGAGAAGCCTTCGATGGTGGCGATCAGGTCGGCGCCGATGCCCTGCGGGACGAAGTTGACGGCGAGGTTGGTCATCGGGTCGTTGAACCAGGCGCCGCCGTCGGAGGCCATCGGAACCCGGGACATGGACTCGACACCGCCGGCGAGGACCAGGTCCTCCCAGCCGGAACGGACCTTGACGGCGGCGAGGTTGACGGCCTCCAGACCTGACGCACAGAAGCGGTTCTCCTGCACGCCCGCGACCGTGTCGGGCAGTCCGGCGGCGATCGCTGCGATCCGGGCGATGTCGGAGCCCTGGTCGCCCACCGGTCCGACGACACCGAGCACGATGTCGTCGATGGCGGCCGGGTCGAGGCCGGGGAAGCGGTTGCGGATCTCGTGGATGAGTCCGACGACCAGGTCGATGGGCTTGGTGCCGTGCAGGGCGCCGTTCGCCTTGCCGCGGCCGCGCGGGGTGCGGATCGCGTCGTACACGTACGCTTCGGTGCTCACTGGTGTGCCTTTCGGGAGGGTGGGCCGAGCAGGGTGGGCGGGGTCAGTCGGCGGCGGTGACCGGGCCGTCCGTCACGGGTGCGGGTATCCCCCAGTCCCGCACGACCGCCTGCGTGTCCGCGCCCGGCAGGGCGGGGCCGGTGCGCACCGAGGTGGGGGTGGCGGAGAAGCGGGGGGCGGGGGCGGGCTGGGTGATGCCGGCGTGGTCGGTGAAGGTGCCGCGGGCGGCCAGGTGCGGATGGTGCGGGGCCTCGCGCAGGGACAGCACGGGGGCCACACAGGCGTCGGTCCCCTCGAAGACGGCCGTCCACTCGTCCCGGGTGCGGGACCGGAAGCGGGCGGCGACGCGCTCGCGCAGCTCGCCCCAGCGGGTCCAGTCCTTGTGGGCCGGTTCCAGGTCGTCCAGGCCGAGCAGGCGCAGGAACTCCGCGTAGAACCGCCCCTCCAGGGCGCCGACCGCCATGTGCTTGCCGTCGGCGGTCTCGTAGGTGCCGTAGTAGGGGCAGCCGCCGTCGAGGAGGTTGGCCGCCCGGCGGTCCTGCCAGCCGCCGGCCGCGAGCATGCCGTGGATCATCGCGGACAGGTGGGCCGCGCCGTCGACGATGGCGGCGTCGACGACCTGTCCGGTGCCGGTCGCGCGCGCGTGGTGGAGGGCGGCGAGGACTCCGACGGCCAGGTAGAGGGCACCGCCCGCGTAGTCGCCGAGGAGGTTGGCGGGGAAGACCGGCGGCTCGTCCGGGCGGCCGGTCATGCCGAGGGTGCCGGTGAGCGCGATGTAGGCCACGTCGTGGCCGGCACGGTCGGCCAGGGGGCCGTCCTGGCCCCAGCCGGTCATGCGGCCGTAGACGAGGCGGGGGTTGCGGGCGTGGCAGTCCTCGGGGCCGACGCCGAGCCGCTCGGCGACGCCCGGGCGGTAGCCCTCGACGAGGATGTCGGCCCGCTCTGCGAGGTCCAGCACGCGCGCGGGGCCGTCCGGCGCCTTGAGGTCGACGACGATCGAGCGCTTGTTGCGGTTGGTGACGTCGTACGCGGGGTCGATCCCGAGGCCGGGGCCGCCCGGCCGGTCCACCCGGACCACGTCGGCCCCCAGGTCCGCGAGGAGCATGGCGGCGAACGGTCCCGGTCCGATGCCGGCCAGTTCGACCACGCGCACGCCGGAGAGCGGACCGCTGCCCGGCGTCGCCGGCGTCTTTGCCGTCGTCATGCGTCCAGCTCCCAAGCGTGTGTGACACAACTGATGTAACACCGGTGATGCTAAGAACGTGTTCCACCGGACACAAGGCCCAACGAGCAAGCGCTTAGCCAAGTGCCCGGGACGGCGCGGATCACCCAGGAGAGTGAGAGGGGGGCGCGCCGGGCCGGCCGCCGGGCACGCTGGGGGTCCAGCCCACCCTGCCCGGCCCGTGACCGGCGCGCCGGACGCCGCAGACGGTCGGCGCGTGGGCGGACGGGAACTCCCCGGTGGCGCCGCCCGGCAGACGGAGAGCGAACCCGCACACTTTCTCCCGCTTGGTCACGGCATTCCTGGCTGCGGCCACCACTGCCTCCGGGCTGGTCGTCGTCCCTCGCACTCCTCACGCTAGCCTCAGCCACCGACAGCGGCGCGGGCTGCGGGACGAAGGGGTGTCATGAGCAGGATGAAAAGGACGGATCGTCCCTATGACCTCGTGCTTTTCGGAGCCACCGGCTTCGTCGGCACGCTCACGGCGGAGTACCTGGCCGCGCACGCGCCCGAGGACCTGCGCTGGGCGGTGGCCGGCCGCGACGAACGGAAGCTGGAGCGGCTGCGCCGGCGCCTGCCCGGCGGGACGGGCATCGGCGTGCTGCGGGCCGACGTGACCGATCCCGCGAGTCTGCGCGCCCTCGCCGGGCACGCGCGCGTGGTGGCCACGACCGTCGGGCCGTACGTGCTCCACGGCGAGGAACTGGTCGCCGCCTGCGCGGACACCGGGACCGACTACCTGGACCTGACCGGCGAGCCGGAGTTCGTGGACCTGATGTACGTCCGGCACGACACGCGCGCGCGGGAGACGGGCGCGCGCCTGGTGCACGCCTGCGGCTTCGACTCCGTCCCCCACGACCTGGGGGTGTACTTCACCGTCCGGCAGCTGCCGGAGGGCGTACCGCTGACGGTGGACGGATACGTGACCGCCGACGCCGCCTTCTCCGGCGGCACCCTGGCCTCGGCGCTCAACCAGTTCTCCCGTGCTCGGCAGCTGCTGGCCGCCGCGCGCGAACGGGGCCGACACGAACCCCGGCTGATGGCGCGCCGGGTCGCGGCACCGACGGGCCTGCCCCGGTTCGCCCCGGAGGTCGGCGCGTGGGCGCTGCCGCTGCCGACCGTCGACCCGCAGATCGTGCGCCGCTCGGCGAAGGCACTGGAGCGGTACGGCCCCGATTTCCGCTACCGGCACTACGCGGCGGTGCGGCGCCTGCCGGTCGCCGTCGGCGGGGTCGCCGCCGTCGGCGCGGTGCTGGCGGCCGCCCAGCTGCCGCCCGCGCGGCGCTGGCTGTCGGGCCGGCTGCAGCCGGGGGACGGCCCGAGCGCGGAGCGGCGGGCGAGGAGCCGGTTCTCGGTGCGCTTCGTCGGCGAGGGCGGCGGGCGGCGCGTGTTCACGGAGGTCGCGGGCGGCGACCCCGGCTACGACGAGACGGCGAAGATGTTCGCAGAGGCGGCCCTCAGCCTGGCCTTCGACGACCTGCCGTCCACGTCCGGGCAGGTCACCACCGCGCAGGCCATGGGCGACGCCCTGACCGAGCGGTTGCGTGCCGCGGGGATCGTCTTCCGGGTGGCGGCCGTCGACCCGGACATCTCCTCCGCCCTTTGAGACTTTCACGCACCCGAGTCCCGGCTTGCCTGGGCCACCGCAGCAGAAGTCGTACCCGGTCCTCCAATGAAACGACGGAGGCAGACTGGGCGGGAGCTTTGCCACTACGCCCTCGAACCCGGAGACGGCCCGGCCCACGACTCGGCGTATCAGGAGGTCGGCGCCTGGCGCGTCGTCGCTTCCCGGGCTCCCCCTGCGACGCCTCGTGCGGCCTCCCTCAGCGCCCGGCGGCACAGGGCGTCCGCACGGCGCGTGGTCTCCGGCAGCCGGTAGTGCGGAGTCAGGGCCAGGGTGTGGGCGAGAGCGTTGTCCAGGCTCACCCGGTGGCCGGCGGAGACGAAGACCGGCTTGACGCCGTCCCGGGTGCGCAGCGCGCGTCCGACCTCCTCGCTTCCGGCGAGCAGCGGGGCACAGCGGCCCCGCTCCCGGCCGGGGTCGCCATAGGTGAAGGTGAAGGGGTTCTTGGCGACACCGAAGACCGGCAGTCCGGTGAGCACACCGAGGTGGCTCGCGAGGCCGAAGCGACGCGGATGGGCCAGGCCGTACCCGTCGCAGACGACCACGCCGGGCGGGCACGGCAGCCGCTCCAGGGCGGCCCGGACGGTGGGGATCTCACGGAAGGCGAGGAGGCCGGGCACGTACGGGAAGGAGACCCGGCCGACGGCCGTCGCCTCGGCCACCACCTCCAGGGTGGCGGCGTCCAGCACGACGGCCGCCGCGGCGACCAGGTCGAGGCCGTCGTCGTAGGCGACGTCGACCCCGGTGACATGACCCGTGCCCGGCTCCGGTCCCCGCTCGTCGAGCACCACCCGCCCGCGCAGCTCGTCCTGTACCGCGCGGGCCTCTTCCTCGGTCGCGGGCCAGCCCGCGGGTACGCCTACGGTCGTCATGGTGAGGTCGACTGTACGGAACCGCGCCGGACCGCCGGAGCACAGGGGTAGGCTCATGATCATGTTCGTACTGGAGCTGACGTACACCGCACCTCTCGACGCCGTCGACGCGCTGCTGCCGGACCACGTGGCATGGCTCGAGGAGCAGTACGAGAAGGGCTTGTTCCTGGCGTCCGGGCGCAAGAGCCCCCGGGACGGCGGGGTGATCCTCGCCGTCGCCGAGGACCGCGCCCGGATCGAGGAGATCGTCGCGGGCGATCCGTTCCACGTCGGCGGCGTGTGCACCTATCGCGTCACGGAGTTCCTCGCCACGAAGACGGTTCCGGAGCTGGCCCGCCACCGGCAGACGCCGGAGTGACGGTCGCCGCTCATCCCTTCTCTGCGTTGAGCGCGCGCTGCAGCTCGTCCTTGTTCATGTGCGAACGGCCTTCGATGCCGCGCTGCTTCGCCTCGTTGTAGAGCTGATCGCGGGTCGGGCCCTGGGAGCCGACCCGGTTGCCGGACCGCTGACCGCCGCGCTTGCTCGACGACATGTCCTGCGTCGAGCTGCGGCTCGCGGTCTTGGACTCGCCGGAGCGGGCGCGTTCCTTGTTGACCGTCCGTGCGGCGATCTCCTTGGCGCGTCCCGCGCTCTCGCCCCGATCCTGTGCGCTCTTCTTGATGTGCTCGTACTGACGCTCGCGCTTGGCGCTGGAGCCGGCCGGCATGATCGCTCCCTTCATCTGTGGCGGACCTTCGCGAGAGCTCTCGCGAAGGCCCTGTTCGGCGGGACACGAGTACCCCGGGTTCCGGGCGCCTACCTCAGCGTTCCAGGCGTGCCACCCTCCCCTGCTCACCGGCCGCCCAGCAGCTGAGGTCGGGCGTGCAGGCCACCGTGTCGTACGAGCCGCTGTCGATGGTGCGCCAGGTGCGTCCGGCGTCGGTGGTGAGGTCGGTGCCGGTGGGGCCGACCGCGAGCGCGGCGGTGCGGCTGTGCGGCAGCCAGGCGGCCCCCGAACGGTAGGCGGGCGGGGGCGTGGCGGCCGAGGTCCAGGTGCGGCCGCCGTCGGCCGTGACCGCCGCGGCCTGCGGCGAGGGCTGGTCGGGGCGGTAGTCGCCGCCCACGGCGAGGCCGTGGGCGCGGTCGCGGAACGCGAGGGCGAAGACGCCCCTGGCCGGATCGCCGGCCGGGACCGGTGTCTCCGCGGCCGTCCAGGTCAGTCCGCGGTCGGCGGAGTGCAGCACGCGCGCGTGGGCGCCGCCGCCGGTGGCCAGCCAGACGTCCTCGGGGCCCGAGGTGACCAGGCACTGGCCGCTCGCGGCGAAGCCCGCCTCGCCGTCCAGGGCGGGCGGCATGCCGGCCGAGGGCAGTACCCGCCAGGAGCGGCCGCCGTCGCTCGTGGACAGGATGCGGAACCTTCCGTCCACGGGGTCGCTCATCGCGAGGCCGTGCCGCCGGTCGAAGAAGGCGAGACAGTCGTAGAACGCCTTCGGGTCGGTGTTGCGGAAGGACTCCGTCCAGGTCGCCCCGCCGTCGGCGGTGCGGTACACGCGGGACGCCTCGCCCTCGCCGATGGCCAGCACCACCGCGCGCCGCGCGTCGAACGCCTCGACGTCGCGGAACTGCAGGTCTCCCGCGCCCGCCGGGGAGACGTTTCGCCAGCTCGTCCCGCCGTCCGTGGTGCGCAGCACCGTGCCGCCGGTGCCGGCCAGCCAGGCGGTGCGCCGGTCGACGGCGGCGAGGCCGCGGAAACGCACCTGCGGGGTGCCCGGGTCCTTCGGCGTCCAGTGCGGACGCCCCTGCCCGAGGGGCCCGGCCTCGGCCGACGGCACCGTCAGCGCGGCCAGCGCCGCCCCGCACGCCGCCCCCGCCGCCACCAGCCTGCCCATGCGTCCTCTGCGTCGCGTGCTCCCCAAGCGCCTCATGGCGGGCGAAGCTAGCCGACCGGCCCGCCGCCGTCCAGAGCCCAACTGCCCGGCTTCGCGGGCGAAAACGACTGGTGTCCCGGTGTGCATGAAGGCGGTGACCGAGGTCACTCGTGATGCGTGTGCACGGATCGGCCGGATCCGTCGTCTCTTCCATTGCCGGGTGCCGCACACCCGGACGTAGTCCAGCCGTCACGAGGGAGCAAGGCGTTGTCCACCGTCATCGAGCAGCCCGTAGAGGCCCGGCTCGTCGCCGCCGCACCGCGCATGCCGAGCATTCCCGCCACGCTGCGCTACGACCGGCGCGATCCGTTCGCCGTCGTCATGACCTTCCCGGCCCCGGCCACCCTCGAAGGGGTCGACGTGTGCTGGACCTTCTCCCGCGAGCTGCTCACGGCCGGGCTGCACGGACCCGAGGGCCACGGGGACGTCCGGGTGCGGCCGTACGGCTACGACCGCACCGTGCTGGAGTTCCACGCCCCCGAGGGCACCGCGGTCGTGCACGTGCGCTCGGGCGAGATCCGGCACTTCCTGGAGGCCTCCAACGAACTCGTGCCCGTCGGCCTCGAACACCTCCAGCTCGACCTGGACCACGACCTGGCCGAGCTGATGGGGGACGCCTGCTGAACGCCACGCGCGCGTGAAGCCGCACACCCGGCCGGGTACGCCGCCTCACGCGCGCGTGAGGCGGCGTACCCGGCCGGGCGCTACGCGCGCGTGAGCAGCTCGTTGAGCTCGCCGTAGTCGTAACCGCCGGCCGGCGCCCCGTACGTCCCCGCCTCCAGCAGCTCCCGAGCGGCGGCTGACCAGGGCGTGGACGGCCCGGGCGAGCCCGGAGCCCGCGCTGATCCGGGCGCCGCCGAGGGACGCCGGCTCGGCGACGGACGGCGCGCCTGGAAAGACCGTCCCGTCGACCGGGCCGTCGATGCCCGCGACCAGCTCCTTCACCGTCCCCCGGGTCGACGGCCCCGGGGGACGAAGATCCCGTCGGTGCCCGCGGTGCGGAAGGCCGCGGCCCGCTCCAGGGTGGCGTCCGCTCCCCCGCCCCGTGCAGGAACGTGTCGATCCGCGCGTTCACGGCCAGCGGTACGCCCGCGTCGTCGGCGCCCGCGCGGGCCGCGGCCAGTCGCTCGGCCTGCTCGACGACGGGCAGCAGCGGCTCGCCGCCCTGCTCGTGCCGGGCGCCCTCGATGTTGACGCCGACCGCGCCCGCGGGCAGCACGGCCCGGACGGTGTCGGCGACCCCGGCCGGGTCCGCTGCGTAGCCGGCCTCGAGGCCCGCTCCCGAAACGCCGGAGCACCGGGGCGGAACACAGCCGGTCGGGGCCGCTTCAATTGCGTTGACAGCGCTCACGCCCGTTCCTACGGTGTATATCGGTCCTGTTGCCGTCGATTGGAGAAGGACGTTGCTCGTCTGAGGTCCTGAGGCATCGCGTCGCACCGGTTGAGGTGTGCGCGGCATGCGACCTCGGCGTCCGAGCCGTCCTCCGGCACAGGCCTTTTCTCATGGCCTCTTCCGTGCCCCACGACTCTTCGGTTCCCGCCTCGCGGTGTCTCGACATGCGCCCACCCGACCGCACGAAAACCTCGCGAGGCCCTCATGTCAGCTTCCCTCACCTGTACGTCCCTGTCCTTCACCTGGCCCGACGGCACCGCCGTCTTCGACGGCCTCGACATCGCCTTCGGATCCGGCCGTACCGGACTCGTCGGCGTCAACGGGTCGGGAAAGTCGACCCTGTTGAAGCTCCTGGCCGGCGAACTCCCGTCGGCCGCCGGCACCGTCAAGGTGGCCGGCGAGGTCGGCTACCTCCCGCAGAACGTCACCCTCGACACCGCCCTCCGCGTCGACCAGACCCTCGGCATCGCCGAACGGCGTGCGGCGCTGCACGCCATCGAGGCGGGCGACGTGGCCGAGGAGCACTTCGAGACGCTCGGTGACGAGTGGGACGTCGAGGAACGCGCCCTGGTCACGCTCGGCGAACTCGGTCTCGGTCACATCAGCCTGGACCGCACCGTCGGCGAGGTCTCCGGCGGCGAGTCGGTGCTGCTGCGGCTGGCCGCGCTGCTGCTGCGCCGGCCGGACGTGCTGCTGCTGGACGAGCCCACGAACAACCTCGACCTGTACGCGCGCCGCCGGCTGTACCAGGCCGTGGCCGCGTGGCCGGGCGTGCTGGTCGTGGTCAGCCACGACCGGGAACTGCTCGACCTGGTCGACCGGATCGCGGACCTGCGCTGCGGGGAGGTCACCTGGTACGGCGGCAACTTCTCGGCCTACGAGGAGGTGTTGGCCCTCGAGCAGGAGGCGGCCGAGCGGATGGTGCGCGTCGCCGAGGCCGATGTGCGCAAGCAGAAGCGCGAACTCGCCGACGCCCAGGTCAAGCTGACCCGCCGCAAACGGTACGGGCAGAAGATGTTCGAGCAGAAGCGCGAACCGAAGATCGTCATGGGGGCCCGCAAACGCGCCGCCCAGGAGTCGGCGGGCAAGCACCGCATCATGCACGAGGAGCGGCTCGCCGAGGCCAGGGAACGCCTGGACGAGGCGGTGGAGGCGGTACGGGACGACGACGAGATCCGTGTCGACCTGCCGTACACGGCCGTGCCGCCCGGCCGGCAGGTGCTCACCCTGGAGAACCTGGCGATCGCCTACGGGGCGCGGGTCAAGGGGATCCTCGACCTGCGCGGCCCGGAGCGGGTCGCGCTGGTCGGCCGGAACGGCGCCGGCAAGACGACGCTGCTGCGCACCGTCGCCGGGGAGCTGGCACCGGTGGCCGGCGAGGCGCGGGCGCACGTCCCGCTGCGCTTCCTGCCGCAGCGGCTGGACGTGCTGGACGACGCGCTGACGGTCGCCGAGAACGTGGCCCGGTTCGCGCCGGGCACCACCAACAACCGGATCCGGGCGCGCCTCGCCCGCTTCCTGTTCCGGGGCGCACGGGCCGACCAGCAGGCGGCCACCCTGTCGGGCGGTGAGCGCTTCCGGGCGGCCCTGGCCGCGCTGATGCTCGCCGAACCGGCGCCCCAGCTGCTGCTGCTCGACGAGCCGACCAACAACCTCGACATGGCGAGCGTGCGGCAGCTGACCTCGGCCCTGGAGTCGTACGAGGGCGCCTTGCTCGTGGCCAGCCACGACCTGCCGTTCCTGGAGGCGATCGGCATCACCCGCTGGCTGCTGATGGAGGAGGGAGAGCTGAAGGAGATCGCGCCGGAGGATGCCGAGTATCCCGCCTAGGGCCTGCAAGTCCTCGGTACGACACGGGTGGTTCGCGGGGCTTGCCCGAAGATGTCTGCCCGGAGTGCCGCGTGGCACGGCTGCACCGGCCGCTCGGGGCGCGGGACCGGCGACGGTGGAGCGTGTGCGCCGTGTGCGCCGTGTGCGCCGTGTGCGCCGTGCGACGGGTGACGTCTCAGGAGAGGCACAGCCTGACGACGGGGGTTTTGTCCTGGCCGGAGCGGACTGCATGATGGCGGACCGGCGCCGCGTTCACCGGCGCCGGCCACCGCACCACCGATTCGAAAGGCCCCTCGTGCCCAGCAAGAAGGCCCTCGTCCGCCGCCCCAGCCACCGCCTCGCCGAAGGCCTGGTGACGCACATCGAGCGGGAGAAGGTCGATTTCGGGCTCGCCGTCGAGCAGTGGGAGGCCTATGCCGAGGCCCTGCGCACGCACGGCTGGGAGACCATCGAGGTCGACCCGGAGGACGACTGCCCGGACTCGGTGTTCGTCGAGGACACCGTCGTCATGTACAAGAACGTGGCGCTGATCACCCGGCCGGGCGCGGAGTCCCGGCGCGCGGAGACGGTCGGCGTGGAGGAGGCGGTGGCCCGCCTCGGCTGCTCGGTGAACTGGATCTGGGATCCGGGCACGTTGGACGGGGGTGACGTCCTGAAGGTCGGCGACACGGTGTACGTGGGCCGCGGCGGGCGGACCAACGCGGCCGGTGTGCAGCAGGTGCGGGCCGCCTTCGAGCCGCTGGGCGCGCGCGTGGTGGCCGTGCCGGTGAGCAAGGTGCTGCACCTGAAGTCGGCGGTGACCGCGCTGCCCGACGGCACGGTGATCGGGCACATCCCGAAGGTCGACCGGCCGTCGTTGTTCCCCGGTTTCCTGTCCGTACCGGAGGAGTCCGGCTCGCACGTGGTGCTGCTCGGCGGGCACAAGCTGCTGTTGGCGGCGAGCGCCCCGATGACCGCGGAGATGCTGACCGATCTCGGCCACGAGGTGGTCGCGGTGGACATCAGCGAGTTCGAGAAGCTCGAGGGATGTGTGACGTGTCTCTCGGTGCGGCTGCGGGAGCTGTACGCCTGACGGGTGGTTCCCTCACGCTGAAGGTCCCGGGATCCGCGGGCCCGGGGCCGTCCTCGATGTCGGGGCAGTGCCGGGGAAACCGCGCGGCCGTGCGCCGCGGCGGCCGGTCCGGCCCCGCTGATCAGCAGCCTTTACGGAGGCCTTAACCTACGGCTTCGTAACCTACGGCTTCGTAGCCTACGATCACGTAGGTTCCGGCACCGCTCGCCGGACCGCCCTCATGCCTCCCCGTTGTTCGGCGTCCCCCTGGAGTTCCCGTGACGATCACCTCTCCTCACCTCGGCAGCCCGTCCGCATGGACCGACGCGCGGCTGCTCTTCGCGCTGGAGGAAGTGGTCGAGAACGAACTGAACCGGCATCTGAAGGTAGCCAAGGACTGGATGCCTCACGAGTACGTGCCGTGGAGCGACGGCCGCAACTTCCCCGGCCTGTTCGAGGACGGGGAGGCCTGGGACAAGGACCAGTCCGAGGTGACCGAGATCGGCCGTATCGCGCTCGTGGTCAACCTGCTCACCGAGGACAACCTGCCGAGCTACCACCACGAGATCGCCTCGCTCTTCGGCCGCGACGGCGCCTGGGGCACCTGGGTGCACCGCTGGACGGCCGAGGAGGGCCGGCACGGCATCGTGATGCGCGACTATCTGCTCACCTCGCGCGCGGTGGACCCGGACAAGCTGGAACGCTTCCGTATGGCACACATGAGCGAAGGGTTCGAGTCCGACAACCGGCACTCGATGCTCCACTCGGTCGCCTACGTCGCCTTCCAGGAACTGGCCACCCGGATCTCGCACCGCAACACCGGTCACCAGTCCGGCGACCCGGTGTGTGACCGCATGCTGGGCCGCATCGCGACCGACGAGAACCTGCACATGATCTTCTACCGCAACCTCCTGAAGGCCGCGTTCGAGCTGGCCCCCGACCTGACCATGCAGGCGGTGCGGGACGTCGTGGTGAACTTCCGCATGCCCGGACACGGCATCCCCGGCTTCGAGCGGGCCGCCGCGCAGATGGCCATCGGCGAGGTGTACAACCTGCGCATCCACCACGACGACGTGCTGCAGCCCGTGCTGCGCTTCCTGAAGGTCATGGAGATCGACGGGCTCGGCGCCGAGGGGCGTCAGGCGCAGGAGGAACTCGGCCTGTTCATGGGCGGGCTGAACGCGGAGGCCTCCAAGTTCGACGAGAAGCTGGCCGCACGCAAGGCGCGGATGGCGGCGCGCGCGGAAGCCTGACCGACACGGCCGGGCGGCGGTCCCGCGCACCCGTCTCGCATCCGCGGGCGGCAACCCTCGTGCGGCCCGTCCACGGCCTTCGGCATCGTGCCCGCATGCGGGCTCGCACCAGGGCGGCACAGGCCGTCGGCTTCCTTGTGAGGCTCGTCGACGAGCGGACCGCGGCACGGATCCGGGGTGGACGGGCCTGCCGCGCTCCCGAACGGCCTGAAAGTCCTCGCAGCGCCCCGGCGCGAACTGCTGCCGGCGAGGGGCACGGTGCACCTCGGCGACGGCGTGTACGCGCCCGCGCCGCCCACCGCTCCGATCGACCGCTTCGAGGGCAGACCGCTGAGGGGGCGTCGGAGAAGCGGCAGCGGTTCTGGACGCAGGTGTTCACGAGCACGGGCCGCGGCGGACCGCGCCCTGCCGGTCATCCGGCGCCGCGCGGTGGTGCGGTGCGGTGCACGCTGCGGACGGCCATCACGTCGGCCGGGACCTCGGGCTCGGGGACGTGGGAACTGAGGTCGGCGAGGCGGCGCTTGACGCTGGCGGCGATGCCGGTGCCGAGGCGGTAGCGGGTGGCGGTGGGTGCGTGGACTGCGTGGTCGAGGAGGCGGTGGGCCTCGCGGCTGCGCATGCCGGTGTGGGCGAGGACGAGATGGCTCAGGCGGTGCTCGGCGCCCGCGAGGGCACGGCCGATGGCGTCGGTGGCGGTGAGGTCCAGCCGGTTGTCCTCGGCCGCGAGAACCGCGGCGGCCCGGACCCGGCCCAGGTCGAGCAGGGTGACCCCGGCCGTGGCGGCGGCAGCCACCAGCCGGGCGGCGGCTCGCGGGCCGATGCCGTTGCCGGCCGCGGACAGCCGGGTGAGCCGCCCGTGCGGGGCGCGGTCCAGCGCCGCGGCCAGTCGCAGGGCGCCGGCGTCCCCCAGCCGAGCGGCGGAGACGTACAGTTCGTCGACCGCGCCGGCGGCGACCACCTCGGCCAGCGCCTGGGCGCCCGGCTCCCCCAGCGGGTTGCCGCCGACGAAGAGCCGTTCGATGCGGCGTCCGCCGTCGGCCGCGGCCAGCAGCGCGTCGGCGAGAACGGCAAGGCCCGCCGGGTCCAGCCCGGTCTGCACCAGGTCGAGGGTGCGCAAGCTGCGCGCCGACTCGATGAGTTCGGCGGCCGCCTGCCCACCTGCGCCGCCCAGCGGGTTCCGCTTGAGCCAGACGCCCGTGACGACCTGGGGGGAGGCGCGCAGCTGATCGGCGATCCGGCAGGCACCGGCCGCGGTGATGCCGTTGCAGCCCAGATAGAGGGTCTCGACGGCCGTGCCCGCCCCGGCCACGGCGGCGGCGCCGTCGTCACCGAGCGCATCCGTGCCGAGCAGCAGATGCCGTACCGGAGAGGGCCCTTGGGCCAGGGCACCGGCGATCAGCGCGGCGCCCTGCGCCCCGACGGCCTGTTTGCACAGGTCGAGCCGCCCGTCCGGCAGAGCCGTACCGGCCGCGAAGTCCAGCCGCTGCCCGGCCGGGCGTCCGGCACGCAGCCAGTCCAGCAGGGGCACGAGGTCGGCGAGCGGGCGCGGAACGACCTGTGGAACCCCGGCGAACCCGGTCGCTGGCTCGCCGCTCGTCCCCGCGCTCACCATGCCGCCTCCCGGTAGTCCTTCAGGAACACGCCCGACACCGGGTCACCGGCCTCGCCGCGCACGATCGGGTCGTACACCCGGGCCGCCCCGTCGACCACGTCCAGGGGCGTGCGGAATCCGGCGCGCGCCATGCGGGTCTTCTTCGGTGCCGGGTTCTCGTCGGTTATCCAGCCGGTGTCCACCGCGCACATGTGCACACCCTGCGCGGCGAGTTCGCCGGCGCTGGTGCGGGTGAGCATGTTCAGGGCGGCTTTGGCCATGTTGGTGTGCGGGTGACCGGCCGTCTTGTTGCGGACGGCGAAGCGGCCCTCCACGGCGGTCACGTTGACCACGTAGCGGCGCGGGTGCGGCGAGGCGAGCAACAGCGGCAGCAGCCCGTCGCACAGCAGGGCCGGGGCGAGCGCGTTGACCAGTTGGGTCTCCAGCACCTCGGCCGGGTCCAGCGCGCCCAGCCGGGCCGACCAGGAGTTCTGCGGGGACGGGTCGGGCAGCAGACCGGCCTCGTCGGCCTCGCGCAGCAGCACGGGCAGGGCGGCGGCCGAGCCGGGCAGCGTCCGCATCGGTGCGAAACCGGGCGCCTGCCGGGCACCGTGGGGCAGTGCGTCGGCTTCCCCGGCGGCGAGCAGCGCGTACGACTCGGGTGGCCGGCGCACCGTCTGGGCCGCGTTGTTCACCAGGACGTCGAGCGGCCGGCCCTGCCGCCTGAGGTCCTCGCACAGGCCGAGGACCTGGCGCGGGTCGCGCAGGTCGACGGCGATGACGGTCAGCCGCTCCAGCCGGCGCGTGCTGCCCGCGGCGGCCCGGAAGCGACGCATGGTGTCGTGCGGGAAACGCGTGGTGACCAGCACCTCCGCACCGTCGCGGAGCATCATCAGGGCCAGTTGGAAGCCGATCTTCACCCGGCCTCCGGTGAGCAGGACACGGCGGCCGGTCAGGTCGGTGCTCAGGGCGCGGCGGGCCGTGTTGTCGGCCGCGCAGCGCGGGCAGAGCCGGTGATAGAACGAGTCGACCTGTCGATAGGGCGACTTGCAGACGTAACAGGTGCGCGGCTTGCGGAAGACGCCTTCGGCGCCGGCCTCGCCGAGGGGGGCGTCCTCGCGCCGGTCGAGGGCTCCGGTGGCCGTCGCTGCCATGGCCGCCGCGTCGGCCGCCGACGCCTGCGCGCCGCGCGCCCTGCGGCGCCTGAGCCTGCCGTCGCGGGCGAAGGAGGCGGCGACCTGTTCGGCCCGCAGCCGCACCGGGTCGTCCTCGGGCAGCGCGCGGAGCTTGCCCACCACCTGGTGGAAGGCCGCCAGTTCCGCCTCGGTGACCACCGGCTCCGCCTCGGTGACCGTGTCACCGGCGGGGTCTCTGGCGGTGTTCCCGGCCCGGTGTGCGGTGCTGTCTGCGGCCCGGGTTCCGACGGGCCGGTCCGCGGTCCCGGTGCTCGTCTTCCCGGTCGCCTCGCCCATCCGTCCCGCCCGCCCCATTCCGTCGCACCGCGGTGGTCCCGACCGGATTCCAGCCGGCGTGACCGCCTGAGCAGGAGGCGAGTCTGCCTCTGCTCCGCAGGACCCCGAGACGCGTCCGGACGACCGGATTCGAACCGGTGTGTCCCGCATGCCATGCGGGTGCGCCTGCCTCTGCGCTACGTCCGGACGCGCCTCTGGATCTTAACCGCAGACCCCGTCGCGGCCCATGGGCCGACCGGAGCGGTTCAGCGGGGGTCCGCCGGCGTACGCGGCAGGTCTTCAGCGGGGCGTCCGCCGGGGTGCGCGGCAGGAGTTCAACGCGAGGTCCGCCCGGAGTGCGCGGCAGGAGTTCAATTCGAGGTCCGCCGGAGGGCGAGGCGCTCCTTCTCGGACAGGCCGCCCCAGACGCCGAAGCGCTCGTCGTTGGCCAGCGCGTAGTCCAGGCAGGCCGGCCGCAGCTCGCACATGGCGCAGATGCGCTTCGCCTCGCGTACCGAGCTGCCGGGCTCGGGGAAGAAGAAGTCCGGCCCGGTCTGCGCGCACAGGGCCTGCGCCTTCCAGGTGTCGTCGGCCGGGTTGATCGTTTCGGAGTGCATGAGCAGGATCGTGTCGCTCGGCGAAAAACGTTCGATCAACGCCGGGTCAACGCCGCCGGCGGGGCCTCCGGCCACCCCGATGATCCTCCCCCGCCTCGCACGGGCGCACGGCGGCGCGCGGGGCGCCGCGGAAACCCGCGGAACGCGTCCGGTCACCCAGGGTGAGGGTGCGATCAGGTCCGGCGCGTCGCGGTCTTCCGGCGGCGTTTGTCAGTGGGCGGTGCCAGACTCGGCAGTGCAGAGGACGGGACCCCTTTCGAGGAGGGCGAAGATGCTCACCACCCGTTTCGTCGACGGCGCCCCTAACTGGATCGACATCGGCACCCCGGACATCGACGGCGCCATCTCCTTCTACGGCGGTCTTTTCGGCTGGCAGTTCCAGTCGGCGGGGCCGGACGCCGGAGGCTACGGATTCTTCCAGCTGGGCGGCAGGACCGTCGCGGGCGGCATGCAGTCCGGCCCCGAGCAGGGCCCGCCGGCGTGGACGGTGTACTTCCAGACCGCGGACGCCCAGGCCACGGCCAAGTCCGTCGAACAGGCCCATGGCAGTGTGCTGGTCCAGCCGCTGGACGTGATGGGCCAGGGCCACATGGCCGTACTCGCCGACCAGGCACACGTGCCGTTCGGCATCTGGCAGCCCGGGCAGACCAGGGGCGTCGACGTGGCGAACGAGCCGGGTGCGCTGTGCTGGGTCGAGCTGTACACCCCGGACGTCGCGGCGGCCGCCGCCTTCTACCACCGGGTGCTGGGCCTGGAGACCTCAGCCGTGCCGTTCCCGGGCGGCACGTACACGTGCGTCAACCCGGCGGAGGGCGGGGACGACGCGATGTTCGGCGGCATCGTGCCGCTGGCCGATGCCCCGTCCGAGGCCGAGGGCGGCCCGTGCTGGCTGCCGTACTTCGAGGTCGAGGACACCGACGCCGCGGTCGACAAGGTCCAGCAGCTCGGCGGGACGGTGCGCATGCCGGCGACGACGATGGAGGGTGTCGGCCGCATGGCCAAGTTCACCGACCCCTACGGCGCCCGCTTCGCGGTGATCAGGAGCGAGCCGCAGCAAGGCTGAGCCGGTCGGCCCACCGGGCCGGGGCCGCCCGCGCGGCGGCTGGTGCTGTGACCGGAAAGGTGTGCCGGAAGGCTCGCGGCGTCCGGTGCCGGGGGCACCTCCCACGCCCTTCAGGCACTGGGGGAGCATCGCAAGGCGGAGCGTCGC
The DNA here is from genome assembly GCF_040645475.1 of Streptomyces sp. NPDC046759. NCBI lineage: Bacteria > Bacillati > Actinomycetota > Actinomycetes > Kitasatosporales > Streptomycetaceae > Streptomyces > Streptomyces sp. NPDC046759. Next base: position 405,570 of record NZ_JBEYYJ010000001.1, read on the forward strand.
CCGCGTACGGGATGTACCCGGGTGAGGCGACAACGCGGCGAGGTCCCGTGCCGGGTGTCGCGAGCCGGTGACCTTTCCGGCCGCAGCACTAGGCGGACGCCCGTCGGATCAGCGTGGTCGGGAGGATCACGCCGCCGGCGGCAGCCCGCTCCGCAGTGGCTCCGGTCCGGTCGCGGCCGTCGGACAGCCCACGCAGCAGCAGGCGGGCCATCAAACGCCCCATCTCCTCGATGTCCTGACGGACCGTCGTCAGGGGTGGATCGGCCTCTTCGGCGACGGGCAGCATGTCGTCGAATCCGATCACGGCCACGTCCCCGGGCACTCGCCGGCCGCTCGCACGCAGCACGCGCAGGGCACCGAGCGCGGTGAGGTCGTTGGCGGCGAACACGGCGTCCGCGTCCGGGCAGCGGTCGAGGAGTTCCCGCATGGCGCGTTCGCCCCCGGCCGGGGTGAAGTCGCTCTCCACCACGAGCCGGGGATCGTTCCCGCCCGGTATCTCGTTCATGACATCCCGGTAGCCGTCGAGCCGGTCCACCGCCGACGTCTGGTCCAGGGGGCCGGTGAGGTGCGCGATGCGGCGGCGGCCGAGGCCGACCAGATGCCGTACGGCCGCGCGGGCCCCGCCCCGGTTGTCGCAGTCGACGTACGCCACGCCCGGAATTCCCGCCGCCCGTGCCGGACGCGCGGCGGCGGCCGCCCGGCCTTCGTCGCCCCAGCCGGGCCGTCCGCCGAAGACGGTGGGCACGCCGGCGTCGTGGATGAGACCGGGCAGCGGGTCGTCGAGGTGCAGCGAGAAGACGAGCGCGCCGTCGACATGGCCTCCGGCGAGATACCGGGCCACGCGGGCGTGATCGTCACGGCCCTCGGTGAGCAGCAGCACCAACTGGTTGTCTTGGGCGGTCAGTTCCTTGCTGATGCCCCGCAGTTGCAGCGCGAAGAAGGGGTCGGCGAAGACCCGTGTCTCGGGCTCGGCGATGACGACCGCCACGGCGTCGTGCCGCCGGGTGACGAGGCTGCGCGCCGCCTGGTTGGGAACGTACCCCAGCTCCGCCACGGCCTGCCGGACCCGCTCGGCCAGGGGTTCGCGCACCCCGTCGCCGCCGTTGACGACCCGCGACACGGTGGCCCGGGACACACCGGCCCGCGCGGCCACGGCCTCCAGCGTGGGACGCGACACTGCCTCGGTCACTTCGGGACTCCTCATCGGCGGCTGCCGGTCAGGATAACCGCGTGGTGAACGCGCCGTCCGCGCCGCGACGGGGGCTTGCCTCAAGGCTGGTTAGGGGCTCGCGCCGCCGGCCGGCGGGGGTGCCGGTGCTGGTGCTGGTGCCGGGTCCCGGTTCGGGTGCCGGTCCTCGTGGTTCGGGTGCCGGTCCTGGTGCGGGTACCGGTCCTGGTGCCGGTACCGGTCCTGGTGCGGGTGGCGCCATGTTTCTCGGCGGGTACGGCGGCGATCACGACCGACTCGCCGACCGCCGATTGCCGAATGCCGACTGGCCGGGAGGCCGGGAGGCCGTGCAAGTGGTGGCGGAACAGCGGCTGACGGGCCCCGGCGGCGCCCCGCTCGGCCGCCGCGACCGGATCCTCCCTCCTGCCTCCTCCCCCCGGGGGCCCGGCGCTGCGTCCGGCCACACCAGTGGGCCGAACCGCGGGCCGGCGGGGCCAAACCAGTGGGCCGGGCCCGTGGGGCCAAACCAGTGGGCCGGACCGGTCGGGCGGGCGGGCCGCTCGTCCAGGGCGCGGAAGCGCTCTGTCGGTCGGCCCGGGCAGTCGGGCCGCCCCCGCAGTGACCGACGGGGTCGCCTCCGGTCGGGCCGGCCGGGTGCGAGGACGGCGGCGTGCCCGATGCGGCCACGCCTTCAGGACGTGGACCCCGGCCGGGCCCGGCTCGGCTGGACGCGCTTGGGCTCGCCGGGCATCTTCGGGTACTCGGGCGGGTAGGGCAGATCGCCCAGGCCGTGGTCGTGCTCGTCGCGGCGGGCCAGCTCCAGCAGGGCGTCCAGGGAGTAGGCGTGGTCGTCCATGTCGGCGTGCACGTCGCCGAGCTCGGCGAAGCGGGCCGGCATGGTGGCGAGGTCGAAGTCGGCCGGGCGGGCGACGCCGACCTCCTCCCAGCGCAGGGGCGCCGAGACGGGGGCGTCGGGGCGGGGGCGTACGGAGTAAGCGGAGGCGATGGTGCGGTCGCGCGCCGTCTGGTTGTAGTCGAGGAAGATACGGCGGCCCCGCTCCTCCTTCCACCACTTGATCGTCACCTGGTCCGGCATCCGGCGTTCCATCTCCCGGCCGACGGCGATCGCGGCGCGGCGCACCTGGGTGAAGGTCCAGCGCGGTTCGATCGGGACGAACACGTGCAGGCCCCGGCCGCCGGAGGTCTTCGGCCAGCCGCGCAGTCCGCCGAACTCGTCCAGGACGGCGCGCAGTTCGTGCGCGGCGCGGACCGCGTCGTCATAGTCGGTGCCGGGCTGCGGATCGAGGTCGATGCGGAGTTCGTCGGGGTGGTCGACGTCCGCGGCGCGCACCGGCCAGGGGTGAAAGGTGAGCGTGCCGTACTGAGCGGCCCAGACGACGGCGGCCTGCTCGGTGGGACACATCTCGTCGGCGCTGCGGCCGCTCGGGAAGGTGATGTGGGCGGTCGGGATCCAGCCGGGCATGCCCTTCGGGGCGCGTTTCTGGAAGAACCACTCGCCGCCCACCCCGTCCGGGTAGCGCTCCAGGGTGGTGGGGCGGTTGCGCAGCGCGCGCAGGATGCCGGGGCCGACGGCGACGTAATAGCGCGCGAGGTCCAGCTTGGTGAAGCCCCGCTCCGGGAAGAAGACCTTGTCCGGGCTGGACAGCCGTACGGTCCGGCCGGCCACCTCCAGTTCCACCGCAGCACCCATGCGGCCACGGTAGGCGCACGCCGCACAGCTCGCACACCGGGCGCCACGCCGCGTATGCGAGCAGAATCGGAGCATGGATCTGCCGGTGATGCCGCCCGTGAAACCCATGCTCGCCAAGTCCGTGGCGCGGATCCCGCCCGGCATGCACTACGAGGCGAAGTGGGACGGCTTCCGTTCGATCGTGTTCCGGGACGGCGCCGACGTCGAGCTGGGCAGCCGCACGGGAAAGCCCTTGACCAGATATTTCCCCGAGCTGGTCGAGGCGCTCGAGGAGCGGGTGCCCGCGCGGTGCGTGCTGGACGGGGAGATCGTCATCGCGCGGGACGGCCATCTGGACTTCGACGCGCTGACCGAGCGGATCCACCCGGCCGACTCACGGGTGCGGATGCTGGCCGAGAGGACACCCGCCTCCTTCGTCGCCTTCGACCTGCTCGCCCTGGACGACCAGTCCCTGCTCGACGTACCGCTGACCGATCGGCGGGCCCTGCTGGAGCGGGCGCTCGCCGGCGCGACACCGCCGGTCCATGTGGCGCCTGCGACGACGGACATCGAGGTGGCGCAGCGGTGGTTCGAGCAGTTCGAGGGCGCCGGCCTCGACGGGGTGGTCGCCAAGCCGCGCGACCTGCGCTATCTGCAGGACGAGCGGGCCATGTTCAAGATCAAGCACGAGCGGACGGCGGACGTCGTGGTGGCCGGGTACCGGTTCCACAAGAGCGGGCCGGTGGTGGGCTCCCTGCTGCTCGGCCTGTACGACGGCGACGGGCGGCTCCAGCACGTGGGCGTGTCGGCCGCCTTCTCGATGAAGAAGCGGGCCGAACTGGTGCAGGAGCTGGAGTCGTTGCGCATGGACGACGTGGCCGGGCACCCCTGGGCGGCCTGGTCGGACGAGGCCGCCCACGAGACGGCCCGGCTGCCGGGTGCGCCGAGCCGCTGGTCCGGCAAGAAGGACCTGTCCTGGGTGCCGCTCCGGCCCGAGCGGGTCGCCGAGGTGGCCTACGACCACATGGAGAGCGGCCGGCGCTTCCGGCACACCGCCCGCTTCCGCCGCTGGCGGCCGGACCGTACACCGCAGAGCTGCACCTACGCCCAGCTGGAGGAGCCGGTGCGCTACGACCTCGCGGAGATCCTCGGCGAGAAGGACCGCGGCTGAGCCGGGCGGGACCCGCCGCGCGTACGAGGAGTACGGCCGTACGAGGAGTACGGCGCCGGCAGTGATCAGCCTGCGGTGATGGCGCTCAGCACGCGGGGGATGATGCGTTCGCGGAACGCGACGGCCGACGCGCCGTGAATGATTTCCCGTGCGGTGATCCCCTCGTGCATCGCGGTGACCAGAAGGGCGATGTCGCGCCTGTCTTGCGGTGCGGTGTCGTGAAGGAGGCCGGAGAGGATTCGGACCATACCGGCGATGAGACGGTCCTCGCGGGGCGCCAGCTCGGCGGCGATGCCGGGATTGCGCCCGGCGTGAAGGGTGAACTCCATGGAGGCGAGGAACCACTGCTCGTCATCGCGGCGGTGGGTGGCGAGCAGTTCGAGGACTCGCCGGGCCGCGGACTCGCCGCCGGCGTCGTCGTGCGCGGCACGTTCGAGATTGCCGAGGATACGGTCGGTCTCGGTGTCGTAGAGCGCGAGGAACAGGTCTTCCTTGCTCCGGTAGTTGGAGTAGAAGGCGCCGCGGGTCAGGTTGGCGTGCCCGCAGATGTCGCTTATGGAGGTTGCGTGGTAGCCGCGCTCGATGAACAGTGTGCGGGCGCTGTTCATCAGGGCGGCCACCGTTCGTGGCCGGGTCTTCGTCGGCGACTTGGGCATCGTGTACCTGGTCAGCCCTTCGCGTAGTCGTCGTGGAATCCTGCGCCGCTCTTCACGCCGAGCCGGCCCCTGCTGATGTAATCACGCAGCACCGCACGGGGGCCCTCCGGGTACTCGGGGTGTTCGGCTGCGTAGTGCTCCTCGATGTCGAGCACGACGTCCAGGCCGACCTGGTCCATCATCCGGAACGGTCCGCGCTCGAGGCCGGTGTTGACGCGGAAAATCGCATCGATGTCCTGCGGGGTGGAGACTCCTTGCGCCACGAGTTCCAGGCATTCCCGCTTCACGGCCGCCCATACCCGGTTGAAGATGAACCCGGTGCTCTCCTTGTGGGCTTCGAAGGGTGACACACCGAACTCGGGGAGGGTGGCCAGCACGAAGTCCAGCACGGCGCGGTCGGTCTTGCCGCACGACATCACGTCGACCGCGTTCTGCGTGGGCGGCATATAGAAGTGGATGTTGAGAACGCGCTCGGGATGCCGGACGTGGTCGAGGAAGTTGCTGCTGGCGTAGGACGAGGAGTTGCTCGCCAGGATCGCGTCCGCCGGGACGATCGCGTCCAGGTCGCCGAAGATCTTCTTCTTCAGTTCGAGCCGTTCCGGGACCGCCTCGATCACCAGCCACGCGTCCTGGACCGCTGCGGCGAGATCCGCGGTGGCGACCGCGGTACCCGGCCTGCCCCCCGGGAGACGTCCGGCGACCTCGGCGACGTTGTGGCCGACATAGTTCACCGCCGCTTCGCGCTGTGACCGGGAGAGATCGTAGATCCGCACGAGGCCACCACGGGTGGCGAACATGAGCGCCATGCGGCGGCCGAGAGTTCCGGCGCCGATGACAGCCACCGGACGGGATGCGTAGTCGGTGGGCAGGGTGGAGCTCACGGCACTCACTCCTTCCGTGAGGTCTCCGCCGCGGCCTTCGCGGCGGGGAGAGGGGGAGAACGACGCCCTGTGAGGTGCGCGCCCCGAAACGAGTACAGCATGAATCCGATACATACTGTATGCGTTTCGGGAACGGATGGGCCGGTGCGGGCCGGAGAGTGAGATGTGCAACGCGTAGGTTCCCGGCCGTGAGTGGGGAAGTCACCCGAGGTTTCGGCGGGTGATCAGCTCGAGCAGACGGAGTACGGCCACGTCCGCTTCCGGTCGCCGTACGGCGACGACGGTGGTTCTCAGATAGGGCGACTCGCCCCGCAGAGGAACGAAGGCGACCCCGGGCACGGGAAAGCCGCGGAGACGTTCCGGCAGCAGGCTCACGCAGAGCCCGGAGGCGACGTAACCGATCAGGCCCGTGAGATCGTCGGCCACCGCGCGGCTGCGAGGTATGAACCCCGCCTCGTGGCAGGCGAGTTGCACTTGCTGGGCCATGGCCGGCAATGCCGCGGCGCCGGGCAGGACGAAGTCCTCGTTCCGCAGGTCCTCCAGGCCGATGTCGTCGGCTTCGGCCAGAGGGTGGTCGTGCGGTACGGCCGCGGCGATGCGCTCGACGGCGAATTCCTGGGTGACAAGGTCGGCCGACAGGGGCGTGGGGTCACGGATGAACCCCAGGTCCAGCGTGCCGGAGCGCACCATGTCAGCGAGCGTTGCCGTCGGCTCCTGCCGCAGATGGATGCGCAGCCCTGGCAGTTCCTCGGCCGACGCCCGGAGGAGTCCGGGCAGGTAGTAGTGGCCGAGGACGCTCACGTATCCCACCCGGACTTCTCCGTCCAGGCCGCTCGCGACCCGCCTGACCCGCTCGATGGCAGCGGCCTGGGCGTCGAGGAGCCGCTGTGCGTCGACGGCGAACGCCTCGCCCGCCGGAGTCAGGGTCACCCCTCCCGGGCCCCGCTGGAACAGCTGCACGCCCAGTCCTCGCTCCAGGCGCTGGATCGACTGACTGAGCGGCGGCTGACTCATGGAGAGACGTTCCGCGGCGCGGCCGAAATGCTTCTCGTCGGCCACCACCAGGAACTTCTCCAGCAGGCGCTTTGTCAGGCTGATATCGTCACCCATATGGATCACGATTAAATTATATATTGGACAGAATTGCATCGAAGGGCATCCACTGGACGCCGGGTGCTCACCGATGAATCGGGCGCCCTGTTCGAGAATTCGATGCGAGGTCGAGATGGACAAGCAAGAGGTCGCACGGCTGGTCACCACACCGCTGGATTCCCCTGCCTACGCACCCACCCGGTACCGGTTCAGCGACCGTGAGTATCTCAATGTCGTGTACCGCACCGATCCTGAAGTGCTGCGCCGACTCGTGCCCGAGCCGCTGACGGTCAGCGAGCCGCTGGTCCGCTTCGAGGTCATGCGGATGCCCGACACCACTGGCCTGGGTGACTACACCGAGGCGGGTCAGCTCATTGCCGTCGAACACGACGGCGAGGCGGGTGAGTTCAACCTGGCCATGTACGTGGACAGCGTCCCCGCGATCTCCAGCGGACGCGAATTCAGCGCCTACCCGAAGAAATCCGGTTCCCCCGCCCTCTACGTCGACTCCGACACCTTGATCGGAACTCTCGACTACGGCACCGTGCGCGTGGCGACGGCCACCATGGGCTACAAGCACCGCGCGATGGATCTCGGCGAGGCCCGCGCGGAAGTCTGCCTGCCCAATTTCATGATCAAGACCGTGCCGCACTACGACGGCACGCCCCGGATCTGCGAACTGGTCCGCACCCAGATCACCGATATCACCGTCAAGAGCGCTTTCACCGGCCCCGCACGGCTGCAGCTCTTCGCCCACGCGATCGCTCCGCTCGCTGATCTGCCCGTCCTCGAAGTGGTCAGCGCCAGCCACATCGTGACGGACCTGACCCTCAACCCCGTCGAGGCCGTTTACGACTACCTCGCCTGATCGGGTTCGCCGTGCCGCGTGCCCGGGCACGTCCGGCCATGGGGGAATCGAGATCGTGTCCGCGAAGCGGCACCGCCTGAGGGGCACCTCTGCCCCCGGACCTGACGACGCCGCGAACCGGGCACACCGCTTTGCGGACGCGGCACGGGCCCGCATCCAGGCCCTGAGGCCGCATCCGCGATCTACGGCTGCATGAGGATCTTGATGGCGCCGTCCTGCTTGTGCTGGAACATCTCATAGGCGTGCGGTGCCTCGGCGAGCGGCAGCCGGTGGGTGGCGAAGTCCTCCACGCCGAGCGGATCCTCGTCGGTCAGATAGGGCAGGACCTCGTCGGTCCAGCGGCGGACGTTGGCCTGGCCCATGCGCAGCTGGATCTGCTTGTCGAACAGGGTGAGCATCGGCATCGGGTCGGCCATCCCGCCGTACACGCCGCTGAGCGAGAGGGTGCCGCCGCGCCGGACCAGGTCGATCGCCATGTGCAGGGCACCGAGCCGGTCGACCGAGAAGCGCTCCGCGAGCGGTCCGCTCAGCTTGCGGGGCAGCAGCCCGGTGGCCGTCTGGGCGAGCTTGGCGGCCGCGCTGCCGTGTGCCTCGGTGCCGACGGCGTCGATCACGGCGTCCGGGCCCCGGCCGCCGGTCTCGTCGCGGATCGCGTTGACCAGAGCCTTCTCGTCGTCGAACGCCCTCAGGTCGTAGGTCTCCACGCCGTTCCGGCCGGCCCGCGCGAGCCGTTCCGGCACCAGGTCGATGCCGAAGACCCGCTCGGCGCCGCGGGCCCTGGCGATGCGGCAGGACATGTCGCCGATCGGCCCGAGGCCGAGGACGGCGAGGGTGCCGCCCGGCGGGACGGCGGCGTACTCGACCGCCTGCCAGGCTGTGGGCAGCACGTCGGAGAGGTAGACGAAGCGGTCGTCCGGCGGGCCCTCGGGGACCTTGATCGGGCCGAACTGCGCCTGCGGTACGCGCAGATACTCGGCCTGGCCGCCGGGGACCGCGCCGTACAGGCGGGTGTAGCCGAACAGGGCGGCGCCCATGCCCTCGCCGGTGACCTGGGTGGTCTCGCACTGCGTGGGCAGCCCCGTCAGACACATCCAGCAGTTGCCGCAGGCGATCTGGAACGGCACCACGACCCGGTCCCCGGCCATGAGGTCGGGCACTGCTGGGCCGACCTCCTCGACGATGCCCATGGGTTCGTGCCCGAGGATGTCGCCCGGGGTCATGAACGGGGTGAGCACCTCGTACAGGTGCAGGTCCGAGCCGCACAGTCCGGTGGATGTGACGCGGATGACGGCGTCCGTGGGCTCCTCGATCCGCGGGTCGGGCACGTCCTCGACCCGGACGTCCCGCCTTCCGTGCCAGGTGACTGCCTTCATGGGGTCGCGCTCCCTCGGTCGCGTGGACTTTTCGCGGTGGCGCCCGGGTACCCGTGCCACCTGCGACGAACCCCTCGCCGCGGCCCGGCACGCCACCGGTCAGGCCCTGCCCCGGCCTGTCACCCACCACCGGCGTCACCCAACCACCGGCCGGCCGCCGCCCGTCGCCCGCCACCTGCCGGCCGTCACCTGCCGACAGCGCCCACCACCTGCCGGCAGCGCTCGCCACCTGCCCGCCACCCGCCACCCGCCACCCGCCACCCGCCGGCCAGGTGCCCACCATGTGCCGCCAGGCTGCCCACCAGCTTGCGCCCGCCAGGGTGTCGCGGGTCCGATCGGCCCATGGCGCGCCCGTGGCGGTAAGCGTTCGGGTATGGCCAGCAATGACCTGATGAGCGCACAATCGGATGAATGAACGGCGTGGCCACGGTGGGCATGGGGCAGGGAAAGCGCACGCGACGTGCAGCACTGACGGCGGCCGTGCTGGCCGCCTCGCTGACCGTCTCGCTCACGGCCGGCTGCGCCCACCACGGCCGGGACGACCACCGCGCCCCCGGGCACACCCCGGCGCCCACCGCGCCACCGGCTCCGACGCGCTCGGTCGCGGCGGCCGGTTCACCGCTCGCCGTGAAGATCGACAACGTGTCCGCGGCCCGCCCGCAGACCGGTCTCGACGCCGCGGACGTGGTGTACGCCGAGCAGGTGGAGGGTGGGCTGAGCCGGCTGATGGCGGTGTACGCCACCCGGCTGCCGAAGAGCGTCGGACCGGTGCGCAGCGCTCGCGAGTCCGACCTGGAGCTGCTGCGTCAGTTCGACCGCCCGACGCTCGCCTTCTCCGGCGCCCAGCGCAAACTGCTGCCGCTGATCGGCGAGGCGCCGCTGCGGGCGGAGTCCCCGGACAAGGCCCCCGCCGCCTACTACCGCGGCAGCGGCAGGGCCGCCCCGCACAACCTCTATCTGCACCCCGCCAAGCTGCTGCCGTCCGCGCCGGGCAGGGCGGCGCTGACCACCGGCTTCCACTACGGTCCGGCCCCGTCCGGCGGCACCCGGACGGCCGCGCGCACCGTCCGCTACCCGGCCGCCCGTCTCACCTTCACCTGGTCCGCCGAGCGGCACCGCTGGCTGGTCGCGATGGACGGCACGCCCACGGTGACTGCGGACGGCACGCCGGTGGCACCGGCCACGGTCGTCGTGCAGTACGTGCGGGTCCGCACCTCCCGCTACCACGACGTGCTCGGCAACCACACGCCGTACACCGAGACGGTCGGTTCGGGGAAGGCCCGGGTGCTGCGCGACGGACGCTCCTTCGACGCCTCCTGGTCACGGCCGGGGGCGACGGACGGCACGACCTTCACGGCGGCGGACGGCAGCCGGATGAACTTCGCCGACGGTCAGGTGTGGGTGGTGTTCGCAGCGGCGCCGTGACACGTGCGGCCGGGCCCGCCCGGTTCGGAGCGGCGTGGGGTCAGCTTTGTGCCGCCAGTGGCTCGGCCGGGTTGCGCAGGCCCTCGGCCGCGTCCGCCACCCTGCGGATCAGATCGAGGAACACGGTCTGCTCCTCGGCGGACAGCGGCGCGAGGAAGACCTGGTTCATCCGCGCGGTGCGCAGGGTCAGCCTGCGATGGGTGCGCGAGCCCTCGTCGGTGAGGCGGAGCAGGAAGCGCCGGCCGTCCTGGGGGTCGCGCACCTTGTGCAGCAGCCCGCGGCGGCCGAGCCGGCTGATGACCTCGGCGACGGTCGACCGGTCCAGGCCCACCCGCTCTCCGACGGTCCGCTGATCGACGCCCGGCTCGGCGACGAGGGCGTTCATGACGGCGAACTGCGGAGAGGTGATCTCCTCCGAGACCATCGCGTTCCACAGCAGGTAGTGCGCCTGCTGCAGCCGCCGGGCCAGGTGCCCGGGATGGGTGGTGAGGTCCACCGCGTCCATGTGCACTCCCCTGGTCAGTTCGTTGGTGCACTGAACAATACCTGGCGGCCACCGAGCTGTCGCTCATGAGAATCGCCGGTAATCCCATGTCTTGACGGCTCCCACACGCAATGGCAGCGTGTGGAACACCTCGTTGAAACACTCAGTGCGCTGATTAATGGCGAAGAGATGAGGCTTCACGGATGGACAAGGTGGTCGCCACCGCCCTGGAGGCGGTGGCCGATGTACCGGACGGCGCGTCCCTCGCGGTCGGCGGGTTCGGGCTGAGCGGTGTGCCCAACGTGCTCATCGAGGCGCTGTACGAGCGCGGCGTCGGCGGGCTGAGCGTGGTGTCGAACAACTGCGGGGCGATGGAGACCGGGCTGGCGGTGCTGCTGGCCGCCGGGCGGATCGCCCGGGTGACCGGCTCGTACATCGGCGCCAACAAGGAGTTCGCCCGCCAGTACCTGGGCGGCGAACTGGAATTGGAGCTGATCCCGCAGGGCACGCTGGCCGAGCGGCTGCGCGCGGGTGGTGCCGGCATCCCGGCCTTCTACACCCCCGCCGGGGTCGGCACCCAGGTGGCCGAGGGCGGGCTGCCCTGGCGTTACGACGGCGCGGGCGGCGTCGCGGTGGCCTCTCCGCCGAAGGAGGTACGGGAGTTCGACGGCGTGGACCACGTGCTGGAGCGCGCCATCCGCACCGACTTCGCGCTGGTCAGGGCCGCGAAGGGCGACCGGCACGGGAACCTGGTCTTCAACAGGGCCTCCCGCAACTTCAACCCCCTGGCCGCCATGGCGGGGAAGGTCACCATCGCCGAGGTGGAGGAGCTGGTCGAGCCCGGCGGGATCGACCCGGACGCGGTGCACCTGCCGGGGATCTTCGTCCAGCGGGTCGTGGCGCTGACCCCGGAGCAGGCGGCGGACAAGCGGATCGAGCAGCGGACGGTGAGCGGCTGATGGCCTGGACACGCGAGGAGATCGCCGCCCGCGCGGCACGCGAGCTGCGCGACGGCCAGTACGTCAACCTGGGCATCGGGCTTCCGACGCTGATCCCGAACCACCTCCCGCCGGGCGTCGAGGTCGTGCTGGAGTCGGAGAACGGGATCCTGGGCACGGGCCCGTACCCGACCGACGACCAGGTCGACCCGGACCTGATCAACGCCGGCAAGGAGACCGTCACCGTCCTGCCGGGCGCCTCCTTCTTCGACTCGGCGCTGTCCTTCGCGATGATCCGCGGCGGGCACATCGACGTGGCCGTGCTCGGCGCGATGCAGGTCTCCGCCGGCGGCGACCTGGCCAACTGGGCGGTGCCGGGCAAGCTGGTCACCGGCATCGGCGGCGCGATGGATCTCGTACACGGCGCCCGGCGGGTGATCGTGGTGATGACACACACCGCGAAGGACGGTTCACCGAAGATCATGGAGCGGTGCACCCTGCCGCTCACGGGCAAGGCGTGTGTGAACCGGATCATCACGGACCTGGCCGTGCTGGACGTCACCGAGGGGGGGCTCGTCCTGGTGGAGACCGCGCCGGGCGTGTCCGTCGAAGACGTCGTCATCAGGACCGACGCGGAGATGAGGATCGGGGAGAACGTGCTGTGAATCCTGACGGATCCGCAGTGGACGGTACCGCTCGGCGAGAGCGCCGGGCTGACCGCGGACAAGCACGGGATCACCCGTGAGCAGCAGGACGGGTTCTCCCCCGCCTCGCACCGCAAGGCGGCCGCCGCTCGGGAACAGGGCCTGTCCGGCGCGGAGTCGGTGCCCGTGGCCGTCCCGCGGCGCGGGGGCGAGCCGGTCTCCTCGGCGGCCGACGGGTGCGCGCGTGCGGACGCCTCCCGGTGCCCGGCTCGCCGCTACGGTTGCCCGCCGGCTCGCCCGCCGCGGCTCCGGCACCGGCGTGGCCGGCCTCTGCACCGGCGTCGGCCAGGGCCTCGCCCGCGTGCTGGAACGCTGAGGACCTCACCCTCGAACGCCAAGGAAACGTCAGGTATCCCCATGACACTCACCCAGCAGGACATCGACCGGGAGATCGCCGCCGAGCACGCCGCGTACGAGAAGCGCGTCGCCGCCGGCGGCCCCGTCGAGCACCATCCGCGCCGCGACTACCCGCCCTACCGCTCCTCGGCGCTCCGCCACCCCGAACAGCCCCTGGTCGCCGTCGACACCGCGCGGGACCCGGAAATGGTGGAACTGCACTCCCCCGCTTTCGGGGAACGCGACATCACCGAGATCGACAACGACCTGACCCGGCACCACCGGGGCGAGCCGGTCGGCGAGCGGATCACCGTGTCCGGGCGGCTGCTGGACCGTGCCGGGCGCCCGGTGCGCGGCCAGCTGATCGAGATCTGGCAGGCCAACTCGGCCGGCCGCTACGCCCACCAGCGAGAACAGCACGACGCCCCGCTCGACCCGAACTTCACCGGGTTCGGCCGCACCCTGACCGACGCCGAGGGCCGCTACCGCTTCACCACGATCCGGCCCGGCCCCTATCCGTGGCGCAACCACGTCAATGCCTGGCGTCCCGCGCACATCCACTTCTCGGTGTTCGGCACGGCGTTCACCCAGCGCCTGGTCACGCAGATGTACTTCCCGAACGACCCGCTCTTCCCGTACGACCCGATCCTGCAGTCGGTGACGGACGACGCGGCCCGGCAGCGGCTGGTCGCCGCCTACGACCACAGCCTCTCGGTGCCGGAGTTCTCGCTGGGCTACCACTGGGACATCGTGCTGGACGGCCCGGCCGCCACCTGGGCCGAGGACGGACGCTGACCGCCATGACGAAGAACCAAACGAGTGGCCCGGAGCAGGTGCCGCCCACTCCGTCCCACACGGTCGGCCCCTTCTACGGCTACGCGCTGCCCTTCCGCGGCGGCGAGGAGATCGCCCCGCTGGGTCATCCGGACACGATCACCGTGCACGGGTACGTCCTCGACGGCGCGGGCGGGCCGCTGCCGGACGCGCTCGTGGAGCTGTGGGGTCCGCGCCCCGACGGCACGGTCCCGCGGGTGGACGGCTCCCTCCGGCGCGATCCGGCGACCGGCGGGTATGCGGGCCGCAACGGCGTGGAGTTCACCGGCTGGGGCCGCGTCCAGACGGACGCCGACGGGCACTGGTACGCCCGTACGCTGCGACCCGGTGCCCGGGGGCAAAGCGCACCGTACCTGAGTGTGTGCGTTTTCGCGCGCGGCCTGCTCGTGCACCTGTTCACCCGGATCTACCTGCCGGGCGACGAGGCCGCACTCGCGGTGGACCCGCTGCTCGACCGGGTGGGCGACCGGCGCGACACGCTGATCGCCGCCGAGGAGGTACCGGGCACCTACCGTTTCGACATCCGCCTTCAGGGCGAAGGCGAGACGGTCTTCCTGGAGTTCCAGTGACATTTGCGTCTCCTCCCTGCGCCGACACCGGCCTGCTCGCCCCCGAGTGGGGGCTGTCGAAAGCCGCGTCCGAGACCGGTGACCACGCGTATCTGCGGGCGCTGCTCGACGCCGAGGCCGGGCTGACCCGGGCGCAGGCCGCCCTGGGACTCGCCCCGGCCGAGGCCGCGGCGGCGGTGACCGAGGCGGCCGTCCCGGACCGGTTCGGCCTCGGCTCCCTGGCGGCGCGTACCCCGGACGGCGGCAACCCGGTCATTCCGCTGGTGGCCGATCTGACCAGGGCGGTCGGCGAGGAGTACGGCCCCTACGTCCACCGGGGCGCCACCAGCCAGGACATCATGGACACGGCGACGATGCTGGTCGCCGTGCGGACCCTCGGCCTGGTCCTGGCCGACCTCGGCCGCACCGAGCGGGCGCTGGCCGCACTCGCCGCCGAGCACCGGGACACGGCCATGCCGGGACGGACGCTGACCCAGCACGCCGTACCGACCACGTTCGGGCTGAAGGCGGCGGGCTGGCGCTCGCTGGTCCTGGACGCGGCGGACCGCGCCACCCTGGTTCGCGATTCGCTCCCAGCCCAACTCGCAGGCGCCGCCGGGACCCTGGCGGCCTTCCAGGCGTACGGAGCCCCGGACGCGGCTGCCCTGACACGGGAGTACGCCCGCGAAGTCGGTCTGGCCGCACCGGCGTTGCCCTGGCACACGCTGCGTACGCCGATCGCGGACCTGGCGGGCTGCCTGGCCCTCACCGCGGGGGCTCTGGGCAAGTTCGCCGTGGATGTGCTGACGCTGTCGCGCACCGAGATCGGCGAGGTGAGCGAGGGCAGCGGCGGCGGTTCGTCGGCCATGCCGCACAAGGCGAACCCCGTGCGCTCCACGCTCCTCGTGGCCGCCGGCCGGCGTGCTCCCCAGCTCGCCGCCACGCTGTACGGCTCCCTCGCCGCCGAGGACGAGCGGCCGGCCGGCGCCTGGCACGCCGAGTGGGAGCCGCTGCGCGACCTGCTCCGGCTGGTGGGCGGCGCTGCATCCCACGCGGCCGGGCTGGCCGAGGGGTTGCGCGTGCACCCCGCCGCGATGCGCCGGAACCTGGACGCCACCCGGGGGCTGATCGTCTCCGAACGGCTGTCGGCCGCCCTCTCCCCCGTCCTCGGCCGGACGCGCGCCAAGGAGCTGCTGACCGAGCTGGCCCGCCGCGTCCACGCCGAGGACCGGTCCCTCATTGAACTCCTCGCCGAACAGGCGGAGTTGCAGGACGTCGACCTGGACGACCTGACCGACCCCGCCCGCTGCACCGGTTTCGCCGGTGCCCTCACCGACCGTGCCCTGGAGCGACATTGACCACGAAACTCCTCAACCACCTGGCGGAAGGCCCCTCCTCCGCTCCCGCACTGCTGCTCGGACCGTCGCTGGGCACCTCGTACGCCCTGTGGGACGCGGTGGCGCCGGAGCTGTCGGCCGCCCATCGCGTGGTGCGCTGGGACCTGCCGGGGCACGGCGGTTCGGCACCGGACCTGATCGGGGCGGGCGCGACCGTCGGCGACCTCGCCGCGCTGGTGCTGGGCCTCGCCGATGCGCTCGGCATCGACCGGTTCGGCTATGCGGGCGTCTCCCTCGGCGGCGCCGTCGGCCTCCACCTGGCCGTGCACCACCCCGACCGGCTGACCTCCCTGGCGGTGCTCTGCTCCTCCGCCCACTTCGGCGAGGGCACGCTCTGGCGCCAGCGGGCGCGGCGGGTGCGCGGCGAGGGCATGGAGTGGCTGGTGGAGAGCGCCGACGCGCGCTGGTTCACGCCGGGCTTCACCGTGCCCGCACTGGTCCAGGACCACCGGGAGGCCGATCCGGAGGCGTACGCCGCCTGCTGCGACGCGCTCGCGGCGTTCGACCTGCGCGACCGGCTCGCGGACATCGCCGTACCGACGCTGCTCGTGGCGGGCCGGCAGGATCCCGCGACGCCGCCCGCCCATCTGCGGGAGATCGCCGACGCCGTGCCCGGCGCGGCGCTGGTGGAGCTGCCCGGTGCCTCCCACCTGGCGCCCGCCGAATGTCCGCGGGCGGTCCTGGCCGCGCTGCGCACCCGGTTCGACGGGCCGCCGGCGCGCGGGATGGCGGTGCGCCGGGAGGTGCTGGGCGACGCGCACGTGGACCGGGCGCAGGCTGGGCAGACCCCCTTCACCGCCCGGTTCCAGGACTTCATCTCCCGCTACGCCTGGGGGGAGATCTGGACCGATCCGACGCTGTCCCGGCGCGAACGCAGCCTGATCACACTGACCGCGCTGGCCGCCCACGGACACTACGACGAGCTGGCGATGCACGTACGGGCGGCGCGGCGCAACGGGCTGACGCCGGAGGAGATCGGCGCGGTGCTGCTGCAGACCGCGGTCTACTGCGGGGTGCCGGCCGCCAACTCCGCCTTCGCGACGGCTCAGCGTGTCCTCGCCGAGGAGGCGGATGAGAGCGAGGGACCGCGGTGACCCTGCCGGTCGTAGCTTCGACAGCACCCCTCTCACGGCAGCGGGGCATGCCTGCGCTGGGAGCATGTCCACCCTCCTGATCACCGGCGCCACCTCCGGACTCGGCCGGTACGCCGCCTTCGAACTGGTCCGCTCGGGCCATGTCGTCCTGGCCCACGGCCGCGACCGGGACCGTACCGAGCGGCTGGTCGCGGAGCTCCGCACCGAGGGCGAGGCCGAGGGGTTCGTCGCCGACCTGGGAACTCGGTCGCCGACGGCGCTCCGGGCGTCCTGGCGCCGGCCACGCAGGAGAGGGGCAGCGGCGGCTACCTCGACGGCACGCGACCGGCACGGGCGCACGAGGAGGCGTACAACCCCCGGATGCGCAGGCGACTGGCGGCGGTCACGGAGCAGCTGCTCACGGTGTGAGCCGGCTCACCGCAGCCCTCGCCCCGTCTCCAGCACCTCCCGGGCCTGGGCCACCAGCCCGTCCGCGCCGCAGGCCCGGGCGAGGTCCAGGCCCCGGCGAAGCTCCGCCACGGAGCGGGCGGCGATGCCGTACTCCACCCGGGCCGCCGCGTGTTCGTACTGGCAGGGCGAGGCTTCCAGGTAGGTGACCGCCTGGGCGGCGAGCTGGACCGCGCGGCCGCCGGTCGCCAGGGCGGCGGAGCAGCGCAGGGCCTCGCCGATGGCGGTGTCCGTGCCGAAACGCTCGGCCTGCCGGCGGGCGTCGGCGGCGAGCTGTGCGGCACGGACCGGGTCCTGGCCGGCGAGGGCCCTGGCGAGTTCGGTGGACCAGGGCGACAGGACCGGGTTGTGGCCGCCGCGCGAGGCGGCCGTCTTCTCCGCGGCCTCCAGTTCGTGGATCCCGTCCTCGGTGCGGCCCACGGCGAGCAGCAGGCGGCCGCGTACGGAGCGGATGTCGGGCAGCACGATCGTCGACGGGTAGGGAGGTGCGAAGCCGTACTGCTCGGCGATCGACCAGGCCTCGTCGACGCGGCCGCGGGCCAGCAGGGTGTCGACCAGTCCGCAGGTCGCCGACCAGTACAGCGGCAGCCGGCGGCCGACGCGTTCGGCGAGGACCAGGGCCTCGCGCAGGATGGACTCGGCGTCGCGCAGCCGGCCCTGCCTGCGGTAGGCGAGCCCGAGGAAGGCGTTGGCGAGGGACAGGTGGCCGCCGCGCCAGCCGGCACCGGTGTAGACGCGCAGCGCCTCGGCGAAGAGGCTCTCGGCGCGGTCGAGCCGGTCGGCGTAGGCGTACGCGCTGCCGAGCATCATCAGCAGCTCTATGCCCCACTCGGGGTCGGTCCAGCCGAGGCCGGGCGCGAGACGGCCGTTGACGAGGGCCCGGTCGCACAGTCGGAGGACCTCGTCGGCGCTCTCGCCGTGGGTCATGGCGTCGAAGCCGCGCAGGATGAGCAGGGCGCGCTCGGAGTTGTCGCGCCCGGTGCAGGTGCTCGCGAGCTCGGACAGGCGCCGGGAGCGGGCCGGGGAGACGGTCTCGCCGTGGATGCCCTCCCACATGAACTGCACGGCCTGCAGCCGCATCCTCTCGGGGCCCGGTTCGTGCCGGGCGGCCTCGGCCTCGACCGTGCGGACGGCCTCCTCCAGCTGGTCGTTGTGGAGCAGCGCCTGGGAGAGCCGGACCACCGCGTCGACCCGCCGCTCGGGGGCGAGGCCGGGCGTGCCGAGGGCGTGCTGGAGGTGCTCGATGGTGACGGCGGGCGCGGTGAGCAGGGTGGCACAGCCCAGTTCGTACAGGAGGTCCGCGTGCACCGCGGGCAACGGCGGCTCCAGCAGCGCGCGCTCGAGACAGGTACGGGCCGCGTCGGGTGCGCCGACGGCGAGATGTTCGCGGGCGGCCTCGCGCAGCTGCTCGACGAGTTCCTCGTCGCCGTCCGGGTGCACCTTCAGCAGGTGCCGGGCGGCCTGGGCGGCGCCGCGTCCCAGTTCGGTGATGAGCTGGGCGGCGACGCCGTGCATGGCGGTGCACACCCCGGAGGGGATGGAGTTGTAGACGGTGGTGGCGATGACCGGGTGGACGAACTCCAGCTCGCCCTCCTGGCGTTCGCCGCCGGGCGCCGGCTCGGTGAGGATGCGGGCGGTGCGCAGCAGTTCGGCGCAGTGCCCTGCGACGGCCACGTCCATGGTGGCGAGGCGGGCGACCATGTCGACGCTGATGTCGGTGCCGAGGATGGCGGCGGCCCAGGCGAACTGGGTGGCCTCCAGGCCGAGCCCCTTGAGCCGGTCGACGAGTCCGCCGCCGCGGGCGGCGCGGTTGAGGGCGCGCAGTTCGCCGGCCCGGGCCTCGACCGGTGTCACTTCGCTGTCCTGCACCTTGGCGAGGAGTTCGACGGTCTCGTAGGGGTTGCCCGCGGTGACGGCCCAGACCTCGCGGCAGAACGCGTCGTCCGCGTGCCGGCCGAGGGTGGCGCGGGTGAGTCCCGCGGCGGCGTCGGGGCTGAGGGCCCTGAGGCTGGTGACGGGACGGCCCGCGGCGGCGGCCACCGCGTCCAGGTGGCGCGCGCCTTCGCCGCCGACTTCGCCGGGGCGGCGCGCGACCACGACGAGGACGGAGAGGTCGTCCAGGCGCTCGGCGAAGGCGGCGAGCCAGCGCAGGCTCTCCTGGTCGGCCCAGTGCGCGTCGTCGATGAGGAGCACGAGCGGCCACTCGCGACGGGCGAGCCGGCGTACGGCGGCGACGAGGCCGTCGCACACGTACTGCGGATCGGCGCTGCCCTCCTGCGGGTCCGCTATGCCGAGGGCGGGACCGGCGATGTCGTACCAGTCGCCGAGGTACTCGCGTGCCTCCTCGGGCAGTAAGGACAGCAGGGCCGGCTGGAGCAGCTGCCTCACCACGTTGAAGGGGACGGACCGCAGGGTCTCCGCGCCGCGCGCGGACCACACGGCGCAGCCCCGGCGTTCGGCGATGCGGCGCGTCTCGGCCAGCAGCGCGGTCTTGCCGAGGCCCGCCTCGCCGCAAAGGACCAGCAGACTGCCCGCGGACGACTGGTCGGCGCACAAGAGGTCGAGTGTGTGTGCGACGGCGGCGATCTCCGCGTCCCGCTCCCACAGGGGAGCCGAGGCGGCCGCCGGGGGCCGTCCCTCCGTCATCCCGTTCCCTCCCCAGGTCGCCCGAGTGACGTACAGACATGAGCCTAGCCGTCCGCCGGGATGTGTGGTGTCCGGTCGGGGCAGCCGTTGCCCCGGCGGGTGAAAGCGGGGGCGGTCGGGCGACGCGCAACCGGGCCGAGCGGCCTGCCGGCAGCAGACCGGGCGTCAACTTCCCCTGATCGAGAGCGATTTCGGCACACCCGCTTCCTCGCGCGGACCGGCGGTGCGCGCGGTGGCGGTGGGGTGGGTGGCGGTGGGGTGGGTCGTCGTCACCTCCTGGCGAGCCCCTGTTCCTCACAGGTCGCGGATCCACCCGAGCTCGCGCGCCAGGATCCGCTCCTGGCGCGTCAGCGCCCCGGGGACGAGCCTTTCGGGATGCCCGGTCGGCGGTAGGCGAGCAGTCCGGCCGTACCCTTGCAGGCCCACGGGTGGCTGCCCGGTATGGAACGAGCCGAGGCTGATGAAACCCAGCCAGATCGTCCTCCCGAGCCACCTCACCGGTGCTTGCGGCCGATCGCGAGGGTGTCGGGCCCGCTCACCGCGGTGGTGCGGATGTCCGTGAAACCGGAGGCGGACAGCCACCGCGTGCACTCGGCGGGGGTGTACTCACGTCCTTCGTCGGAGGTCAGCAGCATGTTGAGGCTGCCGAGAAGGCTCAGTGCGGCGCTTCGCCGGTCGTCGTCGATCATGCGGTCGTAGACGAGCACGACGCCGCCCGGGGTGAGCGCCTGGTGGATGCGGGCGAGCAGATCCTCCCGCTGCCGGAGACCGAAGTAGTGGAGGATGTGCCCGACGACGAAGACATCGGCTTCGGGCAGGGCGTCCTGGAAGAAGTCGCCCGCGACGAAATGCACCTGGCCCGTCATGTCCAGGGACTTCATGTGCTCCTGGAAGAACTGCTCCATCTCCGGCAGATCGAAACAGGTGGCGTGCAGGTGGGGATGAGCCCTGTACAGGTGGGAGGCGAGGTTCCCGCGCGCACCGCCGAGATCGACGAAGGAGGAGTGCTCCTTCCAGTCCAACGCCCCGGCCAGAGCGTGACCGACGCCGCTGTTGACGGCGTCCATGGCGCCGAGGAAACTGCGGGCCGCTTCGGGGTCCGCATAGCCGCCGAAGAAGCCCCCCTGGCTCGGTACCTGCTTCTCGCCCGTTCGCAGGGCGTCGGTCAGATGCGCCCAGACGGGGAACAACTTGGTGTCCGCGAGGCGGGTGTAGCCGCCGACGTATCCGGGCTTGCACCGGTCCAGACAGCGGTCGGCGGCCGGACTGTTGGCGTAGGTCTCGTCGTCCTCCCGCTCCAGGAGCCCGAGTGCCACCAGAGCGTCGAGGAAGTCCCGCGCGCCGCGGGGATGCATACCCGCCCGGTCGCACAACTCCCCGGCGGTCATGGGCTTTTCGGCGAGGAGGGTGAAGAGGTCCAGCTCGACGGCGCTGATGAGGGCCCGCGATCCGTAGAAGGCCATGGTCAGCTGCAGGATCTCGCGCGGTCCGCTGACTTCTGTGTGCGGTGTCATGTGTGACGGCTCTCCTTGACGTGAGGATGGCAGAGCAGGCGCGCGGGGTCCGGTACGGCCGGGCCCCGCACTCCGAAGCGTCCGAGAAGGGTCCCTGGCACTAGACGGGGCGGCACTCCAGCGTCGTCCACGTGTGGGACGGGGTGTTGACGAGTTCGAAGCCGGCCTGGTGGAGAAGCTGCCGCCACTCGGCCGGCGTCCGTTCACGGCCTCCGAAGAGGACCAGCATGTCGACGTCCAGCAGCTTGGAGTGGTCCCATTCGTTCTCCGGGGCCATGACCTGGTCGAAGATCAGGAGGCGTGCGTCGTCGTCACCGACGGCGTCCCGGACCCGGCGCAGCACGGTCACGGCCCGGTCGTCCGACCAGTTGTGCAGAACACCCTTGAAGAAGTAGGCGTCGCAGCCGGTGGGGACGGGATCGGTGAAGAAGTCACCGGGCAGCACGGTGACGCGGTCGGCGACACCGGCCTCCTCCAGTACCGGCCGGGCCGACGCGGCCACCCGCGGGAGGTCCATGAGGATGCCCGTGGCTTTTGGATTGCGGCTGAGGACCTGGGCGAGGAACCAACCGTCTCCACCGCCGAGGTCGGCGATGCGCGAGAAGCGCTCCATGCCCGTGTCGGCCAGCCCGTCGAGGACGAGCCGGCGGCTCCAGTGCGCCATGAAACGCTCGAAGAACTCGCCTTCCTCCGGGTTCTGTTCCAGGTGCTCGAAGAACGACCTGCCGTACACCTGCCGGAACGCCGGTTCTCCGGTGCGCACACTGTGCATGATCTCGTCGAACGGCCGCCTGGTGAGTTCCATGTTGTTGTACCTCACCAGCGGCAGCACGCCGTCCGGGTTGTCGGCGCGAAGCCCGTCCGACAGAGGCGTCCCGGAGAAGGTCCCGACGGGCCCCTCGGCGAAGATGCCGACTGCGGCGGCGCTTCGCAGGATGCGGTAGAGGGACAGCTCGTGGGCGCCCGCCTCCTTGGCCAGTTCCTCGACACTGCGGGGGCCGCCGGCCAGCAGGTCGGCGATCCCCAGCTCGACCAGCACGTGGACGACCCGGGCCAGGCGGCCGGGGGCCGCCAGCAGGAGCAGCTGCTGGGCGTGGAGTTCTGCGGGAAGAGCGGACTCCGCGGTCTCCTGGCGCGCGCGGTGCCTGTCTTCGATGACTTTCTTGATGCGTTCCATGTTGGCCCGCGTCGTGGAGTTGATGTGTGCCGTCATGTGCTCGTTGTCGAACGGGGCCCCGGCCTTCATGTCGAACTGCTGGACCCACCGCATCTCGGTTCCTCCGGCGACGGCCCGGTAGGTCCAGTGCAGGTTCATGTAGGCGAAGGGCCCGGTCTCGATGCGGTGGGCCCGGACGGTGCGGGACTCCTTGTCGGGCGACCGGTGCGAGACCCACTCCCAGACGTTCCCGTTCGCGTCGGGGCGGGTCTTGAGCCGGAAGTCGATTCCGTCGTCGTCCCGTCGGAGTATCTCCGCCTCGGCGTACTCGGAGAACAGTTCGGGCCACGACTCGACGTCGTTGGTGATGTCCCACACGAGCTCGAACGGGGCGTTGACCACGATGGAGTTGTCCGTGCGCGCTGCCATGTCAGGCGGCCTCCCCGGCCATCTTGGCGTTGATGAGCTGCAGAGTGTTCCGGGGGGTCCGTATCTCGTCCTCCGGTATCGCCACTCCGTAGTCCTGTTCGATCTTCGCGGAGATCTCCAGAAGGGCGAGCGAGTCGTAACCCAGGTCCTGGAAGGTGACGTCGAGAATGTCGCCGTCCAGATCCCGTTCGTCGGAGTCTCCGGCGCATTCCCGGATGATTCGGACGAGTTCGGACAGGTTGATGTGGGACACCATGATCCTCCGGGTGAGTGACGTCATGTGCTGAGGTGCGCTCGAGCGCGACCGGAACGAAGCGGCTCGGTCAGTGGTGCCGCTGAACGACCAGGGCGGAATTGAACCCGCCCGCTCCCCGCGCGACGACCAGGGCGGTGTCTATCCGCGTCTCGCGGGGCTGATGGAGTACCAGGTCGAGGCCGAGCGCCGGCGCGACCGCACCGGTGCCGATCGTCGGGGGTATGACCGAGTCCCTGATGGACAGCAGCGCGGTCGCGGTGTCCAGCGCCGCTCCGCCTGCGTAGAGTCGTCCGGTCATCGTCTTCGGTGCGGTGACCGGCACGTTCGCGGAGCCGAAGACGTCGGTCAGGGCTTCTGCCTCCGCCCGGTCGAGGGCCGGTACCCCGAAGGCGTCCGCGAAGACCACGTCGACGTCGTCCGGGTTGACCCGGGCTTCGTCGAGGGCCAGGCGGATGGCCCGGGCCAGTCCGGCGGGCCTGCCGGTGCCGGGGCGCGCGTCGAAGGTGGAGGCGTGCCCCGCGATCTCCCCGTAGATCGAGGCGGCGGCCCGTTCCCGCGCGGTGTCCGCCCGCTCGACGGCCATGATGGCCCCACCCTCACCGGGCACATATCCGCAGGCCTCCGCGTCGAACGGCAGATAGGCGCGGTGGGGGTCGGTGGCCCGGCTCAGCAAGCCGCCCGGAATCTGGGCGACCAGGCCCCAGGGGCAGAGCGAAGCCTCGAATCCTCCGGTCAGGGCGCTTTCCAGCGTGCCCTTCCGCAGCAGGCGTGCCGCCTGGGCGGCTGCGTCGAGTCCGCCGGCCTGTTCCGTGACGAACACGGAACTGTGACCCCGCATACCGTGGCGGATGGAGATCTGGCCGGTGTTCACCGCGTAGAACCAGGCGAACGACTGATAGGCGCTGACGCGCTCGGGGCCGGTTCCCCAGAGTTTCTGCATCTCGCGCTGGCCGAACTCGAACCCTCCGGATCCGGCGGCCGTGAGGACTCCGAGCCCGTACTCGTCGTGTTTCCCGGGTTCCAGCCCGGCGTCGGCCAGCGCCCGTTCGGCGGCCACCAGGGCATGCTGGGTCATGCGGTCGGTCTGCGGCAGCAGGCGCTTGGGGAGGTGTGCGGCGGCGTCGAAGGCGAGCACCTCACCGCCCACCCGCACGGGGTACCTCCGGGGATCGAAGCGCCGGATGACGTCGATGCCGCTCTTCCCCGCGAGCGTGGCCGCCCAGTACTCCTCGGTTCCGATGCCGTTGGGTGCCACGATTCCCATGCCGGTGACCACGGCGGCATGTGGTGTGCTCACGAGGTGGCCCTCCCTGGCCGGCCCAGCACCGCGGCGCTCTGGAAGCCGCCGAATCCGCTGCCGACGCTGAGCACGGTGTCCACCTGCTGCTGCCTCGCCACGTTCGGCACGTAGTCGAGGTCGCACTCGGGGTCGGGCTCCTCGTAGTTCGCCGTGGGCGGGATCACGCCGTGTTCGATGGCCAGCGCCGAGGCGGCCAGTTCAAGGGATCCGATGGCGCCGAGCGAGTGTCCGATCATGGACTTGATGGAGCTCACGGGCACGTCGTACGCCTGCCGGCCAAGGCTTCGCTTGAAGGCGGCCGTCTCGTGCCGGTCGTTCTGCCGGGTGCCGGAGCCGTGCGCGTTGATGTAGTGCACATCGTCGCCCGTGCAGTGGGCCTGACGCAGGGCCGCCGTGATGGCCTCCGCCATCTCCCGGCCGTCCGGCTTCAAGCCGGTCATGTGATGGGCGTTCGACCGGGTCGCGAAGCCGCGGATCTCCGCGTACGCGTGCCCTCCTCGCCGTCGCGCGGCCGACAGCTCCTCCAGGACGAAGACCGCCGCGCCTTCCCCGAGCACGAATCCGTCGCGGTTGCGGTCGAACGGGCGCGACGCGTGGGCCGGGTCGTCGTTGTTCGCCGACGTGGCCTTGATGGCGTCGAAGCAGGCCACGGTGATGGGGGAGATGGGAGCGTCGGTGGCGCCGCAGACGACCACGTCGGCACGTCCGTCCCGGATGAGCTCCGCGCCGTGTCCCACGGCGTCGAGGCCGGAGGTGCACCCTGTCGACACCACCGTCACCGGGCCCTCGGCGCCGGCCTCCCAGGCGACCTCCCGGGAGATGGAAGTGGGCACGAAGTAGTCGAAGAGCTGCTCCACGGCGACGGTGTGGTCCACCAGCCATTGCGCGCCGCCACCGCTGACCCGCTCGTACTCGCGATCGAGGCTGGTGGTGCAGCCGACGGCGGTGCCGATACTGACTCCCACCCGTTCCGGATTCAGCTCCGCCGGGACGAGTCCACTGTCCGCCAGCGCCTCGCGGGTACAGAGGACGGCCAGCTGCGTGGCACGGTCGTACGTGGACACCTGCTGGGGTGACAGGCCTTCACCGAGCGGGTCGAGGTCGATCTCGGCGGCTATCCGGGACCGGAAGGGAGACGGGTCGAACAGGGAGATCTTCCTGGTGGCGGTGCGTCCGGCAGTCAGCAGATCCCAGAAGGCCGCGGTTCCGACGCCTCCTGGGGCCCGTACGCCGATACCGGTGATCACCACCCTCTTCTCCACGTGTTCCGTCATGTCAGCCTCCTACCTTCGGTGGTGCGGACTGCGGGTGGGGCACGGGCTCGGTGTCGACGTGGCCGAGTTCGGGCCGGGGCGCGAGCGGCGCGATCTGGAACACCAGCCGTGCGGGGACGTTTCCTTTGTTCTCGATGCGGTGCCGCTGGCCACGTGTGACGAACAGCGCCTCGTCCTGCTCGAGGCTCACCTCCTCGCCGTTCACCCGGACGATGACGGTCCCCTCGACCAGGTACAGGTACTTGTCCGAGAAAGGGTGGTAGTGCTCTGTGATGATCTCCTCGGGCGCCAACTCGATGTGGCCCAGGAAACCGGACGTCGTACCCACCGATGACGGAGTCAGCAGGGCTCGGGTGCTTCCCCCCTGCCGGTGACTGGGTGCCACACTGGACATGGCGATCTTGGTGGCGGCTGCCACGGCCTCTTCTCCTTCGTACGGGGTGCTCACTGATGGCCGGCGTTCAGGAGTCAGGGGCGGTCCAGGTGTAGAACACCTCCGCCTTGGAGTCCCTGATCTCCCTCCAGTCCTGGGCGTACGGGGTGAGGAACTGCCCCACACGCTCGTTGACCTGCTGGAAGAGCGGGTTGCTCCGTGCCTCGTAGAGCCGGTCCATGATGTCGTCGTCGGCTTCGATCAGGTGCATGTACAGGTCGTGGAACCTGAAGAGGACCCGTCGCCTGACCCCGATCTCCACCGGCAGTTCCGTCTTGTCGTGCTCGGCGAAAGCGGCCGCCACGTGGTCCGCGTCCGCGGGGTCCATGCGCAGCACCATGAGTGCCCGGTAGGCCATGTTCACTCTCCATCGGGTTCGGCGTCGTAGACGTACGCGACGTCGCAGAAGATCGGCTTGGGCCGGGAGACGGACCGGCAGTAGTCGAAGTGCTCGCGCAGCCGCGGGTCGGCGTGCATGGCGCGGAAGTCGGCTTGCGACCTCCACTGGGCGTAGTTGACGACATGCTCGCCGTCGTGACTGAGATGGAAGGCGGCGGAGACGAACCCCGGCATGTGCCGGATGAGTTCCTCGGTCACCTCGGTCAAGTGGTCGCAGAGCTCCTTCTGGTGGCCGGGTGCGACGGTGAAAACGTTGACGAGAGTGAACAGTTGCGAGGCCGGTGAGATGGTCGCCATCCGGTCAGCCCTCCGTCGCCGGCGCCGTGGCGGGAGCCGTCCGCGTCGGGCGGGCCAGGATCCGATCGAGCACCGTGCGCAGCGTGCCGGGAGCGTCCTCCGGCAGGCTCTCCGCCCGCCACGCCACGAAGTCGTCCGGGCGGATCAGCAGCGCGCCGCTGTCGGTGAGTCCGGTGGTGCTCAGGAAGGCACCGTCCGGATCGGTCAACTGGCCCTCAGGTCCGACCGTGCAGCACTGCAGGGGTATGCCCGTCTCCTGGGCGACCTTGTCGGCCGCCGTCTGCCACTCGGCCCCGGCCGGCCCGGTGAGCAGGACGAACTGGTCCGTGCTGAGATCGACCGTCGACACGCGGTCGCTGCCACGTCCCAGCCAGAGGTGGGGGACACGGTGTCCTGGCGTGCCGGTGAGGTCGTGCTCCGTGGGGATGGGTTCGGGGTGGGCGGGACCGGCGATCGCATCGGAGGTGTAGCGATAGCCCGTGGCGACCAGTGTCGACTCACGCAGCGCGCGGCGAAGCTCCTCGGAGTCGTTCAGCCTCCAGGTGTGGCGGATCCAGGCCTGCTCGGCGACGGCGGCACCGATCGGCAGCCGCTCCTGCTCGTAGGTGTCCAGCAGAGCGTCGCCGGCTGTTCCGTTCAGGACGGCCGCCAGCTTCCAGGAGAGGTTGTGCGCGTCCTGGATGCCACCGTTCGCGCCGAAGGCACCGGCAGGCGGGTGCACATGAGCGGCGTCCCCGGCGAGGAAGACCCTTCCGTGCCGGTAGGACCGGGCGCTGTTGTGGGACATCTCCCAGGGCCTGGCCATCTGCACCTCGACCGCGAGGTCCGGCATGCCGGTCGCGGTGCGGATGATCTGCGCGCAGCGCTCGTCGGTGAACTCCTCGGCCGCGGCTTCCCGGGGGTCGTAGAAGAAGCCGAAGATCCAGCGCTCCTCGTCGAACAACTGGAGCACGGCCGGTACCTCCGGCATCTGGAGCACTCCGGGTTCGGCGGGGTTGGGCAGGTAACAGATGACGAAGCGCCGGCCCTTGACCGTCTCCTTCAGGTCCGCCTTGAACAGGACGCTCATGGCGTTGCCGATCGTGCCGTGCCCGGTGCGGGTGATCCCGAGCTCCTCTCGCACCGGGCTGCGCACCCCGTCGGCTGCGATGAGGTACCGGGCGCGGACCGTGGTCTCCTCTCCGGTGGTCCGGTCGACGATCGTGGCCGTCACGCCGTCCGTGTCCGCCGTGAACGCGTCCATACGGGTGTTGAAGTCGATGCGGGCTCCACGGCGGACCGCCTCGTCGCGGAGGATGGGTTCGAGCCTGTCCTGTCCGCACCAATAGGGCCTGGTCGGGCTGAGGTGTCCGACGTCGAGAGACGGTTCCTCGACGGTCACCGCGTTCTCCAGGTCGTGCAGCCCGTTCGCCCGGATCACGACCCAGGGGATCTGGTTCGCCGGCTGCCCGAGTTCGCGCCAGCGGGCCCCTTCGATGAGCTTCGGCCCGCGCTCCACCACGGTCTGCTCCAGGCCGGCGTCGCGCAGCAGCTCCATCGTGCGGGAGCTGATTCCGGACGCCCTGGTGAGCACCGTGGTTCCGCGGTGCTTCTCGACCAGGCGGCAATCGACTCCGTGCTGGCTGAGAAACAGTGCCGCGGAAAGTCCTGTCAGACCTCCGCCAACGATGAGTACGGGAACTTCTTCAGCGGGCAAGGTTCATCCTTCCACGGGAACCGGAGCCGCGCGCACAAATGGCCCGGCAGCTGAAATCGAACGCTCACCAGACGACGGGTGCGGCGGTGCATGGCCCATACAGGCGAACATTGCAGCACTTGCCGAGTCAACTGAGATAAATCCTTCAACATTGGTCCGGAAAATCACACCTGACAATCTGTCAGCCGCGTGTCCCCCAAATTGGCCCGGCATGTATACCCGGGAAATCCGTTCTGCAAACACCGCCCCTCCGGGCTTCCGGATTCCCTCCCGAAAGAAAGCGAAATCCCTGCCGGAAAGGAGGGTGGCCGCATTGTTATGTACCGAAAAGATCCGGCCGCTTCGGGTGCAAGGCACCTATGGTCCTGCGGTCAAAATCGCGCCAAGCCAGGTGGTGATAGCACAGCCTGTTTGACTGGCAATATCGAGAAGTGTCCTAATATCTCGATCGACTGAATGTGTCCAGAAATGTCGTCTGCGGCACAGTCGGTATGCGCTTGACGCTGCACGGAGCGAACTCGGAAAGTGCTGTCCCATGGGTGAAAAGATCCGGCTGGCCGGCGTGCACGAGACGCTTCTGGCCACACTTCAGGCCCGAGCCATGGACTATCGACAACCGGAGCCCGTACTGGGCGATGCAACGGCGGCTGACCTGCTGCGTCGTATCGACTACGACTTCAGCCGCATCAGGACCGCCACCAAGGACGTGCGGATCGTGACGTACCGCGCGAAGAAACTGGACGAGTGGACTTCGGAATTCCTGTCAGCGCATCCGGACGCCATGGTGCTCCACCTTGCGTGCGGTCTGGACAGCCGCGCATTCCGCCTGAAAGTGCCACCCCGTGTCCAATGGATCGACGTCGACGTGCCGGACGTCATCGAGTTGAGAAACCGGCTGTACCCGAACCGCGACCGATACCGGATGATCGGGGCATCGGTCACCACGGACGAGTGGCTCAGCGCGGTGGCAGACGATCGCCCGACGCTCGTCGTCGCCGAAGGGCTGACGCCTTATCTCCGGGAATCCGACGGAGAGGCAATGCTCCGGAGGCTCACCCGGCACCTCCCGACGGGAGCAGTCATGTTCGATGCCGTGCTCCCGTGGACCCTCCGATTCGCCAAGTACTTGCAACTTCTGCGAGCCACAGGTGCCACATTCGGCTGGGGAATAGGAGATCCACGAACACTGGAGCACCGGGTCCCGGGTATGCGGTTCGTAGCACAGTGGTCTCTGCTTGACTCGCCGCACCTGGCCAGTTCCCGCCCCACCGAAAGGGCTTTGGGAGCCGCTATGCGAAGCATTCCGCAACTGCGATACGCACACCGGCTTCTGCGCTACGCCTTCTGAATCCAAAACGCCGGCGCAGCCGGTGTGCTGACATGGTGGTGCCGCCGACGGGGGCCCGGCGGCACCACCATGGGCTGGTGTTGCCCGCGCCGACGGCTCCTAGGTGTTCCGGGCGGCCGATGCGCGGTGCGGTTCGCCTCCTTGGACGGAGTCCGTGGAGGCGGCGGGGCCGGGTGCTTCCGCCGGCTTACCCTTCTTGGTCAGCACGGCGACCATGGCCGCTACGAACGCGACGATGCCGGCCACGGTGAAGGCAAGTCCCATTCCCGAGATGAACGAGGAGTGCACGACGTCCGACGCCGTCCCGGCGTTCCGGCCGGGCAGGGCCGCGGGTGAGGGAACGACGCCGACCTTGGCCGCGTCCTCCCAGACCGCGGTCTCTTCCCGGCCGAGCCGCGGCAGCTTCGCCTCCGCCCACCGGCCGGGGAAGACGTCGCTGACCCGTGACGCCATGAGGACGCCGAGGACCGCGGTGCCGAGACTGCCGCCGACTTGCATCGCCGACTGCTGCAGACCGCCTGCCACACCGGCCAGTTCGGCCGGAGCGTTGCTCACGATCACATCCGTCGTTCCCACCATCACCGGGGCGAGGCCGAGGCCCAGCAGCACGAACCAGACCGAGGTGACGCCCATACCGCTGTCGGCCTTCAGCGTCGCCATGCCCCACAGGGACGCGGCGGTCAGGAGCATGCCCACCACCAGCGGAAGGCGTGGTCCGAACCGGCCGATCACGGCACCGGAAACCGGAGCACCGACGATCATCATGCCGGTGAGCGGCAAGAGGTGCAGGCCGCTCTGCACCGGGCTCATGCCATGGACGTTCTGCAGGTAGAAGGTGACGAAGAACAATCCGCCGATGAACGAGAAGGCCATCAGTACCATGAGCACGGTGCCGGCGGAAAGCGGCACGGAACGGAACATGCTCAGGGGCACCAGCGGTTCGGCCGCTCGGTTCTCACGCAGCGCGAAACCGGCGAACGCGAGTACGGCGGCGGCCAGGAACCCCAGTGTCCGCGCGTCGCCCCACCCCCATGCCGGAGCCTTGATAAGGCCCCAGACCAGGCAGAACATGGCTCCGGACAGGAGCACGACGCCAAGTGCGTCGAAGGACTTCGGTGCGCGCTCTGCGCGCGCGTCCTTCAGGATGAGCACGCCGCACACGAGCGCCGCCAGGCCGACAGGCACGTTGATGAAGAAGACCGCTTCCCAGCTGACGTGCTGGACGAGGAGCCCACCGATGATCGGGCCGGCGGCGGTCGACGCGCCCACCACGCCACTCCAGATGCCGATGGCCATGTTGAGCTTTTCGGGCGGGAACGTCACCCGCAGCAGGCCGAGCGCCGACGGCTGCATCAGAGCGCCGAACAGTCCCTGCAGGACGCGGAAGACGACGATGGCGGTGACGCTCTCGGACAGGCCGATGGCCGCGGAGGTGACGGCGAAGCCGGCCACCCCGATCAGGAATGTCTGGCGATGCCCGAACCTGTCGCCCAGTTTGCCCGCGGTGATCAGCGAGACGGCGAGGGCCAACAGATAGCCGTTGGTGATCCATTGCACGTCTGCCAGGGAGGCATGGAGGTCGCGCTGGATGGCGGGGTTCGCGATCGCGACGATGGTGCTGTCCAAGGCCACCATCATCACGCCGACAGCGACTGCGAGAAGAGTCGGCCAGGGACGTCCGCGCAGACCGGAAGCGGGGGCGGGTGCGACGCGTGACGGCTCATCGTGCGTTGCCGTGCTCATTCAGCGTCCCCCTAAGGATTTCCGGCATGACGGACACATGCGTGACGAGGAGAACATGCGGCGAAGCTAACAGCAGTGAGTGACATTTGACAACCTCACGCATAAGTCAGGGAGTGGCGCGAGGTAGGGTTTCCGGGTGAACTCCGGCACACCGAACTCAGCCACCAGCCCCGGTCTGCGGCAGCGGAAGCTCCGCCGTACCCGCGAGCAACTGATCCGCACGGCTCTGCGGTTGTTCCTGGCGCAGGGCTACGAGCACACGACCGTGGAACAGATCACCGATGCGGTCGAGGTGCACCCGCGCACCTTCTTCCGGCACTTCGCCAGCAAGGAAGAGGTGGCCCTCACCCCCATCAGCAGCATCGACGAGGCCTTCCTCGCCGCGCTGGAAGCCCGGCCGGCCCACGAGAACCCGTTGCAGGCCATGAGCGGCGCCTTCCGGGCCGTCCTCGAGCGCGTACGCGACGGCGAACTGGACGGCGTGGACGGCGCGCTGCACATGGACATGATGCGGCTGGTCGAGCGCACCCCCGGGCTCCTTGCGGAGCATCTGCGCCGCAGCGAGGAGATGGAGGGACGGCTGGCGCAGATCATCGCCTGCCGTGAAGGCGTGGATCTCGCCGACGACTTCCGGCCTCAGTTCATCGTGGCGGTGTTCAAAGCGGTCGGCCGCGTCGTCAGTCGCGTCTGGTACCTGCGAGCCGACGCCGACCTGCAGGCACTCTCACTGGCGTTCGAGTCCGCCCTGGACTCGCTGGGACCGGAGTTGTTCGGCGACTGGAAGCGCCCGGAAGCCTGACCGGCCCTCAGACAGGCCGGTCAGGCTCCCGGCGCCGGCTGTTCAGTGGGCTTCAGCGGGCGTCCGGACCGCTGCGAGACGCCACAGCGACGTCACCTCTGCCGTCCGCGCGGCATGCAGCGGATCGTCGGGGTTGTGGGCGCGGGGATGACGGGGCCGTGTGTCGAGGCGCCCCACCACGCTCAGGCCCGCCTCGGCGAAGAGCTCGGGCAACTCCGTGCGAGAGCGCAGGCCGAGGCGTTCGGCCAGGTCGGAGATGATGAGCCAGCCCTCGCCCCCTGGAGCCAGGTGCGCCGAAAGCCCCTCCACGAAGCCGCGGAGCATACGGCTGCCCGGGTCGTAGACGGCGTGTTCGAGCGTGGTCCGGGCCCGGCCGGGAAGCCACGGAGGGTTGCAGACGACGAGGGAGGCCCGGCCGGCGGGGAACAGGTCCGCCTGCCGGACGTCCACGGCCGAGGACAGGCCCAGGCGGCTGATGTTCTCTCGCGCGCAGGCAAGTGCCCGCGCGTCACAGTCCGTTGCCACCACCCGCCGGACCCCGCGCCGGGCCAGAACGGCGGCGAGCACGCCGGTACCCGTGCCGATGTCGAAGGCCGTGGACAGCGACGGCAGCGGCGCTTCGGCCACCAGGTCGACGTACTCGCCCCGCACCGGGGAGAACACGCCGTAGTGGGGCGTGATCGACTCGTTGAGCGCCGGGACGTGCACACCCTTCCTGCGCCATTCGGCAGCTCCCATCACCCCCTGCAGCTCGCGCAGAGACACCACATAGGCCTCATCGGACTGCCCGTACGCGTGTTCGCAGGCCAGTCGGACGTCCGGAGCCCGGCGCAACGGGATGACATGCCCCGCCGCGACCGGCAGCAGCAGCATGCCGAGGATCCGTGCGCGACGCGACTGCGCCTGACGGTACAGGTGGAAGCTGTGCGCTGCCGACGTGCCTGGTTTCTGCTGCTTCCGGTCCGCACGGCGGGCCATCGCCTGCAGCAGCTGACGCGCGTTGTGGAAGTCGCCGCGCCATAACAGCGAGGTGCCTTCGCACGCCAAGCGGAAGGCGGTGTCCGCGTTCATGCGGTCATCGGCCACCACGACCCGCTTCGGCGGCAGGGCTCCGGTCGCCGATCGCCACGGGGCACAACGCTCCTCTCCCGAACTCTCCGACCAGTTAACGGTTTGTTCTGTACTCACCTCTTCATCATCCCCGAGTGGTCACTCGACCCCCGCTCGCTGTGCGGGAGTTCGGCCAAGCCCGGCCTCGTCGTTCGGCCGGACCCGGAGCGGCCACCCGCCGCCGCGACACGGGAACCGCGGTTCGCGGACGCCGGGATGCCACCGTGATCACTGCAGCGCGGCTGACCTCACGGGGCGCCGGCACGGGTCTGCGCGGCCGGTGGCGGAGGAGGAGTCGGCCGGCGGTGGCGGAAAATTCCCGGCGCCGAAATGTCCGGTACGGTCGATTGACACCCGATCCTCTCATCACACTTTCACCGTCGCCTCATACGGTGGGGGCATGACGCAGGTGACTCCTCCCGGGTGGTACCCCGACCCCGGGCAGACGAATGACGGTCCGCCCACCGAGCGCTGGTGGGACGGCAAGGCCTGGACGGACCAGACCCGCCCCGCCGGGACGGCCGCCATGTGGGGTCCCCCGCCGCAGCATCCGGCGGCCGGCGGCCCGCAGCCGGCGTATCCGACGGCGCCCTCCGCTCCGCCCGCGTACGGCGCGCAGCCCGGGTATCCGGCGTATCCGGGCTACCCGGCCCCGCCTCGGACCGGGTCCCGGCGCGCTCGCACGGGCGCGGCCGTCGCGGTGGCGACCGTGGTCCTGGCGTGCATCGGGGTCGGCGTGTACGCCCTCACCAACCAGCACGGCGCCGGCGACGCCGACCGGGCCGGGTCCCGGCAGGGGGCGGCGCGCGGTCAGGACGGCGGCGGGTTCGGCGGCCCCGGCGGAGGCCCGGGGGGCTCGGACGGCTCCGGAGGCTCCGGAGGTTTCGGCGGTCCGGGCGGCTCCGGTGGGGCCTCGCCCTCGCCGGGCCAGTCGGAGGCACCCAGGATCAAGGGCGGCGGCACGGTGGCGGACCCGGTGAACGGCATCAGCCTGCCGGTGCCGAAGGGCTGGACCGGGCAGACGATCAGCGTCGGCGCGCAGGTGACCTCCGACGACTCCTACAAGTGTCCGGGCAACTCCGCCCAGACCTGCACCTCGGGCGGCGCCTACACGGCTCCCGCCGAGGCGCTGGGCATCTCGGGCGACACGGCCGAGCAGGTCGCCAAGGCGGACATCGCGGCCAACGCCAAGCAGTCCTACGGCGGCAGCACCTACGGCAGCATCACCTCGCACCAGGTGCTGGACTCGGGCACGGTGACGGTGGCCGGACAGAAGGGGTACATGGTGCGCTGGAAGGCGGTCACCAGCAAGGGCGCCGACGGTTACGTCGAGTCGGTCGCCTTCCCCTCGCCCGACACCGCGGGGCGGATCGTGGTGGTGCGCTTCGGCGTCGACGTCGGGCAGCAGACGGCGGTCATCGACCAGATCCTCAAGGGGATCAAGGTGTCGTCCGGTGACGGGAGCGGCCAGGACGTCTGATCCGTGGCCGCCGGGACATGATGCGGCCGGGTGGGGCACCCCTCCGCTCAAGAGGAGCCCCACCCGGCCGGGGGTGCGCGCCGCCCCCGTCCCCACGGTGCGGCGCGTCAGGCCGCCGTTCAGTCATCCCGTGAACGGCGGCCTGGGTCTCAGGTCAGTCCGAGCGTGGGCAGCACGGCGGCCTCCACGAAACGGACGAGGTAGTCGGCGTCGGCGTACTGGCCGCTGAGCACGGGCCGGACGCGCAGCACGCCGAACATCATGGCGGGGATGTACTCCAGTGCCGGGTTGTCCGCCCGGATCTCGCCCCGCGCGACGCCCCGCGCGAGCATCTCCTGCAGGGCGGCGATCTCCGGATGGACCAGCGCCTCGCGCAGCGCCTGCGCCAGTTCGTGGTCGGCGGTCACCGCGGGCCCCAGGGCCTGCAGCAGCTTGGTGTCCTTGCCGGACCAGTCGCCCGCGGCCCGCGCCGCCTGGCGCAGGTCCTCGGCGAGCGATCCGGTGTCGATCCCGGCGAACCGCACCCGGCGGCTGGCACGCAGCGCGGCCGCGACGAACTGGGGCTTGGTCTTCCACTGCCGGTAGAGCGTGGACTTGCTGCACCGGGTGCTGGCGGCGACGCCCTCCATGGTGACGGACTCGTAGCCGCACTCGCGGATCCGGTCCAGCACGGCGTCGAAGAACTCCCGCTCACGCTCCGGCGTGATCTTGGAGCGGCGCGAGGCGACGACCGTCTCCGGTCCGTCCGCGGCCTGCGACGTCATACGGTGCTTCCCCTCACTCGTGTCCGGTCATTACTGCACGGCGCGCTGAAGCATGGCCGAAGCCGGGCGCCCGACGCTGTCTCCAGTGTGTCGCACATCAATCGATACGCCAGTGTACCGGTACTCAGCCGTATCGGTACACTGGCGTATCGGTACGGGGACGTATCGATGAGCGGGGCCCGAAGACCGGCGCTCGTCAGCACCACCACATGCACCACCACACGCACCACCGTCAGCGAAGGGGCCGGGGGATGACTGCCCGAACCGAGCCTGCAGAGGCAGAAGCGGAAGCGGAGCCCGACGCGGCAGCGCGTCCGCCGCTGCTGCGCGAATTCCTGCTCGTCGCGGGGCTGTTCCTGGTCTACAAGCTCGGCCGGCAGCTGGCCACCGGCCACACCGCGAACGCCCTTCACAACGCCCGCCGCGTGTGGGACCTGGAGCGGGCACTGCACCTCCCCCGCGAGAACGCCGTGCAGTCCGCACTGCTGCACGGCGACACCCTCGCCCACCTCGCGAACGCCTACTACGCCACTGTCCACTTCCCGGCGACGCTGGCCTTCCTGGTCTGGATGTACCTCCGGCGGCCCGCGCACTACATATGGGCGCGCCGGGTCCTCGCGGTGGTCACCACGGCCGCCCTGGTGCTGCCGTTCACGTTCCCGCTGGCGCCGCCGCGCATGCTGACCGGCACCGGCCTGGTGGACACCGCCCGCCTGTACGGCCCGTCGGTGTACGGGCCGCCGTCCAGCGACCATCTGTCCAACCAGTTCGCGGCGATGCCGTCGCTGCACTTCGGCTGGGCGCTGATGGTCGCGATCGGGCTGATCGTGGCCACCCGGTCCCGGTGGCGCCTGCTGTGGCTGCTGCATCCGCTGATCACCCTGCTGGTGATCGTGGGCACGGCGAACCACTACTGGCTCGACGCGATCGTCGCGACGGCCATGCTCGGCACCGCACTCGCCGTGATCCGTCCGCCGCACCCGGCGGCCACCGTCACGGCACGCGGCGGCCGCGGCCGGCTCGCGCCGCGCGAGACCGCCCTGGCGGGAGCGGCCCGATGAGCGCCGCCGCCCTGATCGCCGTCGCCCTCTGCCTGCTCTCGGCCGTCGCCTACGCCCTGGCCGCCGTCGCCCAGGAACGCCTCGCCTCCCGCACCACCGGCACCGGCCTGCTGCGGCTGCTCGGCACCGGTGCCTGGTGGTCGGCGGTGGGGCTGAACGCGGCCGCCGCCCTGCTGCACGTCGTCGCCCTCAAGTACGGCCCCCTCACCCTCGTCCAGCCGCTCGGCGCGCTCACCCTGGTCGCGGCGGTGCCGCTCGGGGCCCGGGCGGCCGGGCGCCGGGTGAGCGTGGTGGAGTGGCGCGGCACGGCGCTGACGTTGCTCGGGCTCGCCGCACTGCTCGTCACCGCCTCCGGCCCGGCGCCCGCGCGCGTGCTGTCGCTGACCGAGGCGCTGGCGGTCGCCGGTACGACCGCCGCCGCGATCGGACTGCTCTCCTGGCCCGGCGCCCGGCCGGGCCTCAGGCACGCCACGGCGTCCGGCTTCGCCTCCGGTGTCGCCTCGGCACTGACCCAGACGGTGACCGTGGCGGCCACGGACCGCACCGGCCCCGCTCTGAGCACCGAGGTGATCGTGGTCGCCGTGCTGGTCGCCGCCTTCGCCGTCGGCGGCCTGCTGCTGTCGCAGACCGCCTACCGCGGCGGTCTAGGGGCCCCGCTGGCCGTGGTCACCCTCGCCAACCCGGTGGCCGCCGCGGTCATCGGCCTCACTCTGCTCGGCCAAGGCCTTCACGGCGGCCCGGTCGGCGTGCTGCTGGCCCTCGCCGGAGCGGTCCTGGCCACCTGGGGCGTAGTCCTGCTCACCCGGGTCGCGCCCGGCGTCACGCCGGAGCCGGAGCACACGGACGAGAACCATCCCGTGGCCGCGGTACTGGCCCTGGAACCGGGCACGGCGGCCACCGAACCCGCGTTCGTGCCCCGCCAGGCGGAACACCCCGGACATCTCACGGCGCTCTGAACCCGGATCACTCCGGGTGGGCCACTGCGTCCTTCTGCAGTTGCACCGCGGCCAGCAGACTCAGCCTCGGCTCCGCCTGACGCAGTGCCTTCAACGCCGCGATCGAGGCGACGTCCCCGTCGAAGCCGACCGCGGCCAGCCGGTGGCGGACCCAGCGGGCGCGCACCTGGCTCTCGGTGGCGGCCGCGGTGGACTCGACGAGTGCGGCGGCGCGTTCAAGGCCCGGCCGTTCCTCCGGCGATGCCCCGGCCAGTGCCTGGCGCAGGGCGGCTGCCACCATGTCCGCGTCCCGGATGACGGGCACGACGTCGTGTTTGCTTCTGAATCCCGCAAGAGTTGCCATGTGGATCATCGTGCCCGCCGCACCCCCGCCCGGCACCGCACTTGAGCCTTTTCAGAGGCACGACGGCGCACGCTTGACCTCGAGAGCACTCGAACTCGTAGCGTTCCGGACATGAGCACCGCACAGCACAAGATCGGATCGGGTTTCGGCGCCACCAGCACCGCCGACGACGTCCTGCAGGGCATCGACCTGACGGGCAAGCTCGCCCTCGTCACCGGGGGTTACTCGGGCATCGGCCTCGAGACCACCCGCTCGCTCGTCGGAGCCGGCGCCCACGTGGTCGTGCCCGCCCGCCGCCGGGCCACCGCCGAGCAGGCGCTGGCCGGCGTCCCCGGTGTCGAGCTGGACGAGCTGGACCTCGGCGACCTGGAGAGCGTGCGCGCCTTCGCCGAGCGGTTCCTCGCCACGGGACGCCACATCGACATCGTGATCGACAGCGCCGGGATCATGGCGTGCCCGGAATCACGGGTGGGGCCCGGCTGGGAGGCCCAGTTCGCCACCAACCACCTCGGCCACTTCGCCCTCGTCAACCGCCTGTGGCCCGCGATCGCACCGGATGGGGCCCGAGTCGTCTCCGTCTCCTCCCGCGGACATCACTTCTCCGGCATCCGCTGGGACGACATCCACTGGCAGCAGCGCTACGACAAGTGGGAGGCCTACGGCCAGGCCAAGACCGCCAACGTCCTGTTCGCCGTCCAGCTCGACAAGCTCGGCCGCGACGCCGGGGTCCGCGCCTTCGCCCTGCACCCCGGCGGCATCATCACCCCGCTCCAGCGGCACCTGCCCAAGGAGGAGATGATCGAGCGCGGCTGGATCGACGAGGACGGCAACGTCCTCAATCCGGAGGGCTTCAAGACGCCGCAACAGGGTGCGGCCACCCAGGTGTGGGCGGCGACCTCGGCGCAGCTGGACGGGCTCGGTGGCGTCTATCTCGAGGACTGCGACGTCGCCGAGGCGGCCTCCGGGGACGACGAGCGGTCCGGCGTCAAGGACTGGGCCGTCGACCCGGAGCAGGCCGCCCGGCTGTGGGAGCTGTCGGCGGAGCTGACCGACGTCGACGCGTTCGCCGCCTAGTGCTGTGACCGGGGCCGGCACGCGCGCGTCCCGCGCACCGGCCGCCGTCGCCGTACTCGCCGTGTCCGGGTGTTCCCCCGGCCCCGCTCTCCCCGTGGGGTCCGGCTCAGTTCCAGCCCCGCGAGTCCTGCTTGAGGGCGGTGTCGACGGTCAGGGCCGTCGCCACCACGAGGCTCAGCAGCGGCTCGGGCAGCTGGTAGTGGATCTGCAGGACGTAGTTGTCCGCGGTCGTGAAGAGCGTCTTGGCGAGGCCCTCCCAGGTCTTGGTGATCCGGGCGACCTCGTTGTCCGCGTGGTCGACGATCGCGAAGTTCCACGCCCGCCAGTTCTCCGCCTTGATCGCGCCGACCTGCTGGCCGTTCGCGTTCATCGCGAAGTTGATCTTGCCGATCATGTTCTGCTGGACGATCTCACCGACCGGCGAGCCGTCCGGACGCGTCACGACGACCCGGGACTTGAAGATCTTCGCGGGCCGGGTCAGCAGCAGCTGCGGCTGGCCGTAGGCGTCGCGGATCTCCAGCTTGTGGGTCAGGAACTGGTCCCAGTTGGAGATGAAGCGGAAGATCTTCCGCAGCACACCCTGGCCGACCTCGGTGACCGAGCCGATCTCCCGGCCGTTCTGATCCATGACCTTGTACTCGTTGGTCACCTCGATCAGCTTGGCCTTCTGGTTCACCACCAGGACGGGCTCGGTGAAGAGGGTGCCACCACCGGGGCCACCGGCCACGACTCCGGCCTGCTGCTGCACCTGGCGCTGCACCTTGGGGTCGGCGGCCGGTGCCTGCGGGGCGCCGAACTGCTGGGCGGCGCCGTGCTGCTGGGGCGCGCCGTGCTGCTGGGGCGCGGCCTGCTGATGGGGCACCTGACCGGCGGGCTGCTGGGCCGGGTTGGTGTGCTCGGTCCACTGCGCGCCGTCCCAGTAGCGGAGCGTCTGCGCCGCTCCGTGCGGATCCGGGTACCAGCCTGCAGGAGTGTTCGAATGCGTGGTCACCGGGGCACACTACCCTGATGTGACCGGTACCTGACCAGTCCGCACGGAGCGCTGTTCATCGCCCGGTCACTCCGCGGCGATCGCCGGATCGCTGACGCCGGGGTGCCCGTTCTCGACATGGCCGGCGAAGCCGCGCAGGAAGGCCGGGTCGGCGTCGCAGGTGACCGTCACGTCGTACCAGCGCCTGCTCGCCGTGAGGTCGACGGTGTGCCGGACGGTCGACCCGGGCCGCACGGTCACGGAGGCGGGGTGACCGCCGTAACCGTTCACCACCTTCAGTTTCACGGTGCCCGAACCCTTGTTGGTGAAGGTGAGTTCCAGGTCGTCGCCCGCCTGCCGGGCGGTGGCCTCGGGTCCGGCCGACTTGGCCTTGCCCTTGAAGACGCGCAGGAAGCCGTTGGGGCCGTGCACGGCGAGGTCGTGCACACCACCGGAGTAGGCCGCGTTCCAGGTGTCGGAGAGCGACTTGCCGGCCTCGGTGGTGTAGGTCCAGGGGCCGTCGGTGCGGTTGCCGGAGGTCACCAGGAAGGCGGCGCCCGCGTGCCTTCCGGAGGCGAACGTGAGCGTGAAGGTGCCTGCCGCGGTGTCCGCGCAACCGTCCACCGCCGGGGCGTACTTCAGCGGGCGGGTGGGCCGGTGGCCGCGTTCCTGCTTGGGCAGGGACGGGTTGGCGGGCGGCTTGGGCACGTAGTCCGGGTGACGGTTGTGGTCCGGCGGCTCATAGGCGGCCGTGGACGGCAGCGCGACCGGCTTGGTGTCCTTGCGGGAGAAGTCGAAGGCGCTGGTCAGGTCGCCGACGACGGCACGGCGCCAGGGGGAGATGTTCGGCTCCTGTACACCGAAGCGACGCTCGATGAACCGGACGATCGAGGTGTGGTCGAAGGTCTCGGAGCAGACGTAACCGCCCTTGCTCCACGGGGAGACGACGAGCATCGGCACGCGCTGGCCGAGCCCGTAGGGGCCGGCGACGTGGCTCGCGTCGCCCTTGTACAGGTCGAGGGAGGCGTCCACCGTCGACTTGCCCTGGGCCCCGGAGGCCGGCGGGAAGGGCGGTATGACGTGGTCGAAGAAGCCGTCGTTCTCGTCGTAGGTGATGAACAGCGCGGTCCTGCCCCAGACCTCGGGGTTGGAGGTGAGGGCGTCGAGGACCCGGGAGACGTACCAGGCGCCGTAGTTGGCGGGCCAGTTGGGGTGCTCGGTGAAGGCCTCGGGGGCCACGACATAGGAGACCTGCGGCAGCTTGCCGGCCTTGACGTCGGCCTTCAGCTGGTCGAAGAAGCCCTCGCCCTTGCGGGCGTCGGTGCCGGTACGGGCCTTGTCGTACAGCGGGTCGCCGGGCTGGGCGTTGCGGTACTGGTTGAAGTAGAGCAGGGCGTTGTCGCCGTAGTTGCCGCGGTAGGCGTCCTGGATCCAGCCCCAGCCGCCGTTCGCGTCGAGGCCGTCGCCGACGTCCTGGTAGATCTTCCAGGAGACCCCGGCCTTCTCCAGGCGCTCGGGGTACGTCGTCCAGCCGTAACCCTTCTCGTCGTTGCCGAGCACCGGGCCGCCGCCCTGGCCGTCGTTGCCGACGTATCCGGTCCACATGTAGTAGCGGTTCGGGTCGGTCGAGCCCATGAACGAGCAGTGGTAGGCGTCGCAGATGGTGAAGGCGTCGGCGAGCGCGTAGTGGAACGGTATGTCCTCGCGCGTCAGGTGCGCCATGGTCGTGGTGCCCTTGGCCGGGACCCACTTGTCGTACTTGCCCCCGTTGAAGGCGGCGTGCGTGTCCTGCCAGCCGTGCGGCAGGTCCTGGATGAAGGCCAGCCCCAGGTCGTCGGCGTCCGGGTGGAAGGGCAGGATGTCCTTGGTGCCGTCGGACTGCTTCCAGACGGACTTGCCGTTCTGGGAGACGGAACGGGGGTCGCCGAAGCCGCGGACGCCGCGGAGCGTGCCGAAGTAGTGGTCGAAGGATCGGTTCTCCTGCATGAGGACGACGATGTGCTCGACGTCCTCGACCGTCCCGGTGCGATGGTGCGCGGGCAGGGCGGCGGCGCGCTGGATGCTGCTGGACAGCGCGGTGAACGCCGTTGTGGCGCCCGCGAGTTGAAGGAAACGGCGCCGGTTGACTTCGGCCATGGGTGGGAGGGTCCTCTCGTCCTGACGTACGTGATGCCGTACAAATGACAGAATCTGCGCGGAGCGAGTGTTCCAAGAGCACCAAACGTCAGGGAAGGGTCCGGTGGCGCCCGCGTGAAACTCGGCGGTCCGTGCGGTGCCTTCCACCGGCCGCGGTGCCGGCGCGCACCAAACGGGGTCCGGGCGCGAGGGATTGCGTCGGCCGTCTAGCGGGCCGACGGCGCACGAAGGCCGCCACCCCGGCTCGAGCCGGCCGACGGCTCCTGGACCAAGCCAGTGCGTCAAGCGCCGCCCTGGCCGACGCAATGCCCGCCCCGGGGCCGGTAAAGGCTTGCGCGGGAGGGAAGTTCCCGTCGCGGCGGGCGGAGTCCGGGCTTCGGCCCCGCCGGGCGGCGCGGTTACGGCGAGTCGGCCGCTGCCCGTACCGAAGCCCACGGCGAAGAAGACTCCGCCCCCTGAACCCCCGCCACGCTCCACCCCCGCCGAGGGCCGACCCCTGATCTGTGGCCGCGGCGGCATGCATCAGGCCCCGCCCCACCTGCACGGAGCTCGCGCCGTCTTCGCATTCCGGTGCGAGGCCGGTGCCACGGTCCCCTAAGCCGCCGGGGGGTGCATCGCGGCGGATCGGCCGGGCAGGTGTTCTTCCCGCGGGCGGCGGCGGTGGCGAAGAGGGCGCATTACCGGCATAAATTGTTCATTTTCGAATCAGACTCCCGGGATGCGAAATGGCAACGAAGACGGCACCGTAAATACACATGAAGCTGACTGGAACCGGACAAAAGTTCCACCCGGTACGCTGGAGGCTGCTGCTGGCCAGCGCCACCATGCTCTTCGTCGAGTTGGCCCTGATCAGGTGGGCGGGCGCCAACGTCGTCCATCTCAGCTACTTTTCGAACTTCGTCCTTCTGGGGTCGTTTCTCGGTGTCGGGATCGGTTTCCTCATACCCGCCACGCGCGGGCAGTGGATCGTACGATGGGCACCGGTCCCGCTCGCGGTTCTCGTCGTACTGGTGCGCGCGTTTCCGGTGCAGGTGCGTCAGAGCAGCCAGCAGATCATCTACTTCACGTCCGTGAAGACCACCGGCTTTCCCGAATGGGTGACGCTGCCCGTCATCTTCCTGCTCACCGCGGTGATCATGACCGCGATCGGCAAGATCACCGCAGACCTCTTCCGCCGGCTTCCCTCACTCGATGCCTACCGCTACGACCTGCTCGGCAGCCTCACCGGCTCGGCGTCCTTCGCCCTGCTCTCCTGGCTACGGGCTCCATCGGTCGTGTGGGGCGTGCTCGCCGCCGCGGCCCTGCTGGTCCTCGGCGGACGACGCAACATCCTGCGGTACTCCGTCCCGCTCACGGCGATGGTCGCCGCGCTGTTCGTGGAGACGACGACCGTCGGCATCTCCTGGTCGCCCTACTACAAGATCCAGGTCACACCGTTGTCACCCACCGTCCCGGAGTACACCATCTCCGCCAACGGCGTCCCGCACCAGGCGATCGTGCCGCTGTCGGTGCTGATGCAAGCGGGGTCGCCCTATCGGCAGGCATACGACGAGACCCCCGCCAATCCGCACAAGCGCGTGCTCGTCATCGGAGCGGGTAACGGCAATGACGTCGCCGTCGCGCTGGCGCACGGAGCACAGCGCGTGGACGCGGTCGAGATCGATCCCCGACTGCAGCAGATCGGCGCACAGCTGCACCCCGCCAAGCCGTACGGCGACCCCAGGGTGCACGTCCACATCAACGACGGACGGGCTTTCCTGGAGCGTACGCACGCCAAGTACGACCTCGTCGTCCTCGCGCTGCCCGACTCGCTGACGCTGGTGGCCGGGGCGAGCAATCTGCGCCTGGAGAGCTACCTGTTCACGCACCAGGCGTTCGAGGCCGCGCGCGATCACCTGACGCCGCACGGTGCCTTCGCCATGTACAACTACTACCGGACGAGCTGGCTGGTCGACCGCTTCGCCGGTTCCCTCAACGCCATCTACCGCCATGCGCCGTGCGCGACGACGTTCGCCACGAACGCGGCCGTCCTGGTGGCCGGAATGACGCCCGCCGACCAGTCGTGCAAGCAGATCTGGCGGCCCAGCGGCGCGGTCCCGGCGGCCGCCGGCGACGACCACCCTTTCCCGTACCTGCTGCACCGTGACATCCCCACGCTCTA
This sequence comes from Streptomyces sp. NPDC046759, assembly GCF_040645475.1. Taxonomy (NCBI): domain Bacteria; kingdom Bacillati; phylum Actinomycetota; class Actinomycetes; order Kitasatosporales; family Streptomycetaceae; genus Streptomyces; species Streptomyces sp. NPDC046759. The sequence goes on from NZ_JBEYYJ010000001.1 coordinate 450,021, forward strand.
TCTGGGCGTGCTGGGCGGGATCCTGCTGGTGACGCTCGTGGCGGTGCGTCTGACCGGGGTCCAGATCCGCAGCACGCTCCGCTACACCGACATGTTCCTGATGGGCGCTGCCTTCATGTTGCTCGAGACGAAGAACGTGATCGGCTTCGCGCTCTACTTCGGTACGACCTGGCTGGTCAACGCCCTGGTCTTCATCGGCGTCCTGCTCGCCGTCCTCGGGGCGGTCGAGGTCCGGCGCCGGCTGCGGCGGGTCAACCTGCCGGCGCTGCAGCTACTGCTGTTCGGCACCCTCGCGACAGCGTGGCTCGTTCCGGCGCACGTCGTGCTCGCGCTGCCCTTCCCCGGACGGCTCGCCGCCGCCATCGCCCTGGCCTTCGCCCCCATCTTCTGTGCCAACCTGATCTTCTCGGACCGCCTCGCGCTCGCCCCTGATCCGGTATCCGCGTTCGGCGCGAATCTGCTGGGCGCCCTGACCGGCGGTGTGCTCGAGTACCTCGCCCTGGTGACGGGCTACCAGGCCCTGCTGCTGGTCGTTGCCCTGCTGTACCTGGGAGCGTGCATCATCATGCGGTTCACCGGGCGCAGGCCGGACGCGCAGTCGACGTCCGCACCGGACGGCATGGTGACCGTCCACAACCAGTAGCGCGGCACCTGCGAGACGGACGTGCTGCGGGCGCCCCGGACCACCGGCACTCGGTCCTCACATGGGAGGTGCGGACCGCGGGCGAGACGACGATGATCTGCGTGTCCCGGTGCCGGGGCGCCCGTCTGGTGCTGGATCTGTGACCCCGCTCCCGGATCAGGACGTCAGGTACGCCTCCACCTCGCTGAACTGCCCGGCGGGCCAGCCGGTGTTGGCGCTGACGGTGAGGCGGAGGTACCTCAGGTTCGTGCCGCTCGGCAGGGGGACGGTGGCCGTATTGCCGGTGGCGGGGTCGAAGCGGTGGCCCTGGGAGCCCACGACGGTCGAGTAGTTCGAACCGTCGGTGCTGCCGAGCACGGTGATGGTCTGGGTGCGGGCGCCCCACGCCGAGGACGGCGGCAGCTTGAGCACCAGGCGGCGTACGGCGTAGGACGAGCCGAGGTCGACCGTCCAGGACTGCGGGAAGGCGTTGTTGGTGGACTCCCAGTAGGAGTTCGCGTCACCGTCGACCGCCTTGCCGGGTGTGTAGACGTCCTGGGAGCCGGTCGCACTCGCCGGCCGGCCCTTGGCGAGGTCGCGGTTGGGGTCCGGATCGGGGTTGCCCTGGCCGGGCTGGGGCCAGGTGGAGCAGTCCGACCAGGTGCTGTTCCACCCCGAGTCGCCGCCGCCGTCGGTGAGGGTGAACGAGCCGGAGTTCGCCGGGTAGGGGCAGTTGTAGATGCCGGCTGCGCCGACCTGGGTGGCGGTGACGTTCTTGAAGGTGGCCGCGCCCTGCGCCTCGGCCTGGACGACGACGGTGCCGGTGTTCCGCACGGTCGCGCCGGTCACGTTGACGTTCCGCACCGGGTGGCCCTGCCCGCCGCCGGAGACGAACTCGAAGGCGCTGTAGGGGCTGTCGGTGATGGTGGTGTTGGTGATGTCGACGGTGGCGGTGATCGCGCTGTCGTAGGAGTCGACGCGCAGCGCGCCCATCGGGTGGTTCCAGTTGGGGTTCATCGCTCCGGTGCGCACCAGGGTGTTGCCGTCGACTGTGATGGTGCCGGACAGCGGGGAGAACGGGTCCATGAACTTCTGGTTGGAGATCGCGATACCGCTGCCGAGGGCGTTGGTGTCGGAGACCAGGTTGTTCCGCACGGAGATGTCGGTGCCGCCGTAGATCGCGATGCCGTTGGCCAGGTTGGGCTGCGAGATCGTGTTGTTCTCGAAGCTGGAGTTCGTGTCCGGGGAGTACAGCGACCACATGGCGAGGGAGTCGTCGCCCTGGTTGCGCAGGAAGTTGTTGCGGACGACGACGCCCCTCGCGGTGCCGTTGAGGTTGATGCCGTCGGCGGTGGTGTCGAGGAAACGGTTGTTCTCCACGACCAGGTCGTCGTTGGTGCCCATCAGCCACATGCCGCACTTCATGTGCTGGATCCACATGCCAGAGACGGACGAGTTCGGGCCGAGCGAGCCGTTGACGAAGTTGTCGGGGCTGGAGTCGACGCGTTCGGTGACCTCGCCGATGACCGCGAAGTCCTTGATGTGGACGCCGCCGGAGGAGGAGGACTGGTCGATGAACCGGGAGGTGTGCACCACCGAGTACCAGCTGCCGGCGCCCTGGAGCGTCACGTTCTGCACGCCGTTGAGGGAGGAGGTGATGCGGTAGTCGCCGGGCGGGATCCAGACGGTGCCGCCCTGGGCGGCGGCGATGGCGTCCCGGAAGGCTTGGGTGGAATCGCCGTTGCCGCTGGGATCGGCGCCCCTGGAGACGACGGACACCGAGCCGGCGGGCTGGGCCGCGGGCGCCGCGACCTGCTCGAAGTCGGCGACGTCGACCGTGACCTGGGTGCCGGCGGCCTCGACGGCGACCTTGTCGCCCGGCTGGACGTCCTGGCCCAGCAGCATCCGGGTGTCGTCGAAGAAGTGGTGCGTCCTGGCGCCGGCGATCCAGCCGGTGTCGATGTACGAGTACTTGGACGTCACCGGCAGCGTCTTGGCCAGCTTCGTTCCGTTGACGTACACGTTCAGCGAACCGGACTGCCCGTCCGGGACGCTGTAGGCGAGGTTCACCGCGTTGGACGCGCGCGGCACGGTGAACTCCACCCGCTGCCCGGCCGACAGCCGGACGGCCTGCCGTCCGGAGGCCTCCGAGGCGAGGGTGCCCTGCGTGTAGTCGGGGCCGATCCTGGTGCCGGTGGTCGTCGCCGACTCGGCCTCCACGGAGGTGAAGGGCAGGGTGGCGCCCGCGGCCGCGTGTGCGGCGGGGGCCACGGTGACGAGCATGCCGGCGGCGAGGGCGACGACCGCCCCGACGGCTGGCATGCGCCTGACATTCCTGGCGGTGCTGGAGTGCATGTGCTGATCCCTTCATGGTGGGGGTGTCTGGGACAGCGGGTGCGGGCACGGGGGGCGGGCACACTCAAGCACCACCGACATCGCAATGCAATATGTCGGTACAAGATCTGCAATTATTCGACAGCTTGCTGGAGCTTCTCGATCTCAGCCTCGTGGAGCTTGCGCGGTCGACCCCCGCACCACCAGCTCGGGCTCGAACAGCAGCTCCTCCGCGGGGACGGCGGCGCCGCCGATCTGCGCGTTCAGCAGCTCGACGGCGGCGCGCCCCATCGCCTCGATGGGCTGGCGGACGGTGGTGAGCGGGGGTTCGGTGCAGTTCATGAAGGCCGAGTCGTCGTAGCCGACGACGGAGATCTGCCGGGGCACGTCGTACCCCTTGCGGCGCGCGGCCCGGACCGCACCGAGCGCCAGGGGGTCGCTGGCGCAGATGATGCCGGTGACACCGCGGTCGATCAGCCGGGACGCGGCGGCGTGACCGCCCTCCAGGGAGAAGATGGCCCGGGCCACGAACTCCTCCGGCAGGTCGCCGGCGAAGGCACGCGCGGCGGCCAGCTTGCGCGCCGAGGGCACGTGGTCGCCGGGGCCGAGGACCAGTCCGATGCGTTCGTGGCCGAGGGAGACCAGATGGCGCCAGGCCTGCTCCACGGCGACGGCGTCGTCGCAGGACACGCCGGGGAAGGCGAGGTGTTCGATGGCCGCGTTGACCAGTACGACGGGGATGTTGCGGTCGGCGAGCAGCCGGTAGTGGTCGTGCGGGGCGTCCGCCTGGGCGTAGAGGCCGCCGGCGAAGACGACCCCGGAGACCTGCTGGTGCAGCAGCAGGTCGACGTAGTCGGCCTCGGAGACGCCGCCCTTCGTCTGTGTGCACAGCACCGGGGTGAGCCCCAGCTGGGCCAGGGCACCGCCGATGACCTCGGCGAACGCCGGGAAGATGGGGTTCTGCAGCTCCGGCAGGACCAGGCCGACGAGCCGGGCGCGTTCACCGCGCAGCTGGGTGGGGCGCTCGTAACCGAGGACGTCGAGAGCCGTCAGCACCGCCTGCCGGGTGGCCCCGGAGACCCCGGGTTTGCCGTTGAGCACCCGGCTGACCGTGGCCTCGCTGACCCCGACCTTCTTCGCCACTTCGGCCAGTCGTCGCGTCATGTACGCAAGCGTAGCGCAAGTCGCGCAAATGGCTTGCGTCGGATGCGTGCACGGAAAGAACGTGCGGCAACGCGCACGGGGGCACGGGACCGCGAGGCGGACGGACGCGGCCCGTTCGACCCGGCGCCGCCGGCGACCTGAACGCCGGCGGTGCCGGGTCAGCTCTCGGGCGCCGGGACGACCGTGAGGTGGGCCGCCGTCCCCCGCGGCCGGCGCGGCCGGCGTACGGGCGCGGCGGGGCGGCGGTTCTCGCGCAGCACCATGGTCAGGCGCCGGTAGCCGAGTTCCCGCAGGACCTCGGGCGCCTCCTCGACGATGCGGCACTCCGTGGGGCCACGCCGCGGGTCGGGGTGGTGCAGCAGCCGCACGGCCCCGTCGAGCCGGGTCGCACTCTCGCCGACGGCACGGATCCAGTGCGGCAGCCCCTGCCGGAAGGCGGCCTCCATGAGCGGGTCCTGGGCGATGTCCCGGCGGATCGCCTGGAGTTCGTGGTCGTGTCCGTACACCTCCAGGGCCGACCTGAGGTGGGCCAGCATCGGCAGGCACCAGCCCTGCTCGTGCTCGGCGAGGACGTCGGCCGCGTCCGCGTGGAACAGAACGAACCGCAGGAAGTTGTCCCCGGGCATGGCCGTCGCCTGCCGGCGGACCCCGCGGAAGAGTGTCCCGAACGCGCCGTTGGCCATGACGACGTCCCAGCGGTGGTCGACGACCAGGGACGGGCAGGCGAGGGACTCCAGCAGTACGGCGTAGTCCTGGAGATACGCCTGGGTCTCGCAGGTCTCGGGGACGGGCAGCGGTGCCGGCCGCTGCCCTCCTGCCTGATGTGCCATCGGGAGGTCACCCCTCTTGCCTCTGCGGCCTTCACGCGGCTCTGCGATCCTGCGGCCCGCGACGAGACCGTGTCAACTATCGTGGCATTCCGCGCCCATGTACGGCTGAAATTCGCCACAGTTGTGGCGACACCTGGATGTGAGTTCGAGGCACCCGCTACTCTCCGGGAAGTTCACGGCGATCGCTCGTGAGAAGCACGGACGCATCTGAAACCCTCGAGAGACGTAGGAGTTCTGTCGGTGACGGATGGCTACGAGGATCCGGGCGCCACGGCGACCGCCCAGCTGCCGGCCGTCGTCGCCCGCGTCACCGCGCTCGCCGACCGGCTCGGCGTGCCGCACACCGAGGTCTACGACGTCGGGCGGCTCTCCGTGGCCTGCGGTGTCCCGGAGCCGGTGGTCAAGGCGCTGCTCGCCGGCCGGCCCGCCGGCGAGCCGGACGTGCAGGCGCGTTTTCTGCAGCGCCTGGGCCTGCTGCGCCGCACCCGGCTGAAACCCAACGGCCGCAAGTACACCCAGCAGGAGATCGCCGACGGCGCGGGCATGTCCCGTCAGCAGGCCGGCGCCCTCATCAACGGCGACCGGCGCCCCACCATGGAGCACTGCGACGCGCTGCAGCGTTTCTTCCGGGTGCACGCCGGCTTCCTCACTGCCGAGGACCCCGAGGCGCTGGCGGGCGCGCTGCAACGCACCGAGCAGGAACTGCTGCAGAAGCTCGCCGACCGGGAGCGGGCCGCAGCCGGGGCCGACCAGGATCCGCTGGAACGGCTGCTGCAGGACCACGGGGTGCGGGGAATCGCCTGGCGGGCCGCGCAGTTGCCCACCGACCAGCACCGGGACAAGGTCGCGGAGTGGCTCGACATGCTCCTGGAGAGCGTCAAACGGCCCGAGTCGTGAGCCGGGGGAGGACTGTGGGCATCGGCAGGGACATGCGCCGGCTGTGCAACGAGCTGGTGGGCGGACTGGCGCTGGCCGCGCCGGCGCCGCCGCGGGAGCTGTACGGCGCCCTGTGTACGGCGATGAGCCGCCGCCGGGGCCGCCCGGTGCACTTCCGTGCGGCCGCGTTCCCGCCGGGCACGGCGAGCGGGCTGTGGCTGGACCTGACCGACCGCGACCTCGTCGTCGTGGAGGAACGCACGGCGCCCGACCACCAGTTGGTGATCCTCGGCCATGAGCTGTGGCACATGCAGGCCGACCACCGTGGGCACCACGTGGACGGCGTGGGGGTCGCCACGCGGCTGCTGCACGACGACACCGACCAGGCCGCGCTCGAGGCCACGGTGCAGCGGGTCGCGGCCCGGACCCGCTTCGACCTCGCCGAGGAGCGGGACGCCGAGACCTTCGGTCTGCTGCTGGCCAGCAAGTGCCGTACCTGGCTCGCCGGTTCCCTCCTGCGCGGTCCGGTGCAGCGCGACGACGTGGCCGGGCGCATCGAGGCGTCCCTCGGATATCCCGGGGCACAGGGCTGAACCGGCACCGTCCGGCGCGGCACGCGGATGAACCCGGATGGCCCGGCGCGGCACGCGGATGAACCCGGATGGCCCGGCGCGGCACGCGGATGAACCCGGATGGCCCGGCGCGGCACGCGGATGAACCCGGACGGTCCGGCGCGGCACGCGGATGAACCCGGATGGCCCGGCGCGGCACGCGGATGAATCGGGACTGATCGGGCGCGGCAGAGGGGTGAGCCGGGGCCGTTCGGAGCGGCACGGAACTGATCCCGGACCGTTCGGGCGCGGCGCAGCGGTGTGCCGGGGCCGTCGGGCGCGACGCGGCGGAGCTCGTCTTCCTGCGCCGGCCGGGCGCGGCCCGCCGGCCCCGCCGCGGGAGCGGAATGCGCTGTCGGCGGTACGCCGGTCACCCCTGCAGGTGCCACCGGAAGGTTTCGCCCTCCGCTGAGCGGGCGAACCGGAACGCGGCCGAACGGCGTTGTCAGTGGTGGGCGGCAAGCTGGAGGAGTGCGCCTCACGGCGCGCGACCGTGACGCCTACTCGGGGAGAGCCGACCGATGCCCACCGCCGTACTGACCGACCGTGAGCGTACCGCCGTACAGGCGTACCTGCGGCTGCTGCATACCGTACGCGCCGCCTTCGACGGGCCGCCGGACGGCCACCGGCCCACCGTGGTGCCGCCCGCCGTGCTGGCCGAGGCGGAACAGGCCCTGGCCCGGGCCGGGCTCGTGGGCAACGAGGAGGGGTTCTTCCGGCTGCTGCGCGACTGGTGCCCTCCCGTCTGAGCGGACGCCGCAGGTCGCTGCCGGCCGCGGGGCCGCGGGGCCTTGGATCAGGGGTGCGGGACGACGACGGACGTGGCGACCACTCCGTCGCGCACCAGCCACCGGCCGTCGAACACCTGGAGCCGGCGGTCACCGACCCGGGGCCCCGGGACGAGGAGTTCGGCCCGCAGGGTGCCGCGCGAGTCGTCGCCCGGGCTCGGGGACATGCTGATGTCGGCCTCGCTGAAGTCCAGCCAGCTGCGCGTCAGCGGGAACCACGCCTTGTAGACGGACTCCTTGGCGCTGAACAGGATCCGGTCCCAGTGCACGGCGGGCCGCTGCCCGGCGAGCCGGGCGATCCGCTCGGCCTCGGCGGGCAGGCACACGGCCGGGAGGACGTCCGGCGGGAGCGGCCCGTGCGGTTCGGCGTCGATACCGAGGGAGGCCAGGTCGCCCGCGTGGGCCAGGGCGGCGGCGCAGTAGCCGTCGCAGTGGGTCATGCTGCCGATCAGACCGGCCGGCCAGCGCGGCGCGCCCCGCTCGCCGCTGAGGACGGACTGCGCCGGCACGCCGAGCTTCTCCATGGCCCGCCGGGCACAGCCGCGCACGGCGGCGAACTCCCGGCGGCGCTTGGGCACCGCACGCTCGACGAGCGCCGCCTCCCCGGGGTACAGCGGGGAGTCCCACAGCGGGTCGTCACGGTGTGCCTCCACGGCCACGACCGACTCCGGAAGCAGATCCTCGATCACCGGCTTCGACCTCCATCGGCAGGATGCGGCGCAGCTGTCCCGGCGGCTGCGGCCGCTTGCGCCATTCACGGGGATAGCCTACGGAAACCTCTTCGAAGCGGACTCCGTCGTGCCAGGTGGTGCGCGGGATGTGCAGATGGCCGTAGACCATGGTCGCGACGGGGAACCGGCGGTGCCAGTCGGCCGTGAGCGTGGTGCCGCACCACATGGCGAACTCGGGGTACCACAGCACCTCGGTGGGGTGCCGGTGCAGCGGGTAGTGGTTGACCGGTACGACCGGAAGGCCGGCGGGAAGCGCGGCCAGTCTGCGCTCGGTCTCGGCGACCCGCGCCCGGCACCAGGCGTCCCGGGTCGGATAGGGGTCCGGGTGGAGCAGGTACTCGTCGTTGCAGACGACGCCGGTGTCGTGCGCGTAGGCCAGGCCCTCGGCCTTGGTGGCGCAGCCGGGCGGCAGGAACGAGTAGTCGTACAGCAGGAACAGCGGGGCGACGACGACCGGGCCGCCGGATCCCCGCCACACCGGGTAGGGGTCCTCGGGCGTGGTGACGCCCAGCTCACGGCACAGCTCGACCAGGTGCTCGTAGCGGGCGACGCCGCGCAGGGTGACCGGATCCTTCGGGTGGGTCCACAGCTCGTGGTTGCCGGGAGCCCACAGCACCTTGCGGAAACGGCCCGCGAGTCTTTCCAGGGTCCAGCGGATGTCGGCGACCGTCTCGGCGATGTCACCGGCGACGATCAGCCAGTCCTCGTCGCTCGTGGGCCGCATGTCCTCGACGAGGGCGCGGTTCTCCGCATAGGTGATGTGCAGGTCGCTGATGGCCAGCAGCTGTCCGGCCCCGGCCGCAGACTCCACCCCGCACCCCTTCCGATCATCTTCCGCCGGGACCACGAGAACACATTTCCCCGACACCGGACAAGAGGCGCCGGGGCGTACGTCACGGTCGGGCGGACGGCGCGGAGACGGACGTCCGCGGAACCGTCCCGAGGGCGACGGAATCCGTAACATCCGCGTTGCACGCGCGGGCTCTTGAAAGCCGTATGATCGCCCCGACACCGGCACCCCAACCTCCCCCTCTCGGCAGGGGTTGTTCGGCGTCCCTTCCTCCCTCCTGCCCGGGCACGGGCCACCGAGTCCTGCCCGAAAACCGTGAAAGGCGGCCTGCATGCTCTCTCGCGTACGCGTCTGGCTCAACCGCACGTACGCGGAGAACGTGTTCTTCATGGATCAGCTCCGCAGGAATCCCAGCGACCGCGCGGTGGAGATCCACGCCACCCACGGGGACCCCGACTCCCCGGTGCTGGCCGCCGCCGACACCGCCGATCTGGAGCCGGAGGGCCTGTCCCCGGCCGCATACGTCGAGTACGCCCTCGACCAGTGCGCCCGGCGCGGCATCGATGTCTTCGTGCCCCGGCTGCACCAGGCCGCGATCGTGGCGCACCGCGCGGAGTTCGCGGCGGCCGGTACGGCACTGCTGGCCCCGACGCCCGAGGCCGTGGCGGTGTTCGAGGACAAGGCCACGGCGTACGAGGCGGTCCGCTCGGTGGGGGTCCCGGTGCCGCCGTGGTGGCGGGTGCGTACGGCCGACCAACTCCTCTGTGCTGTCGAGGAGTTGGAGGCAGCCGGATACAAGGCCTGCTTCAAACCGGCCTCGGGTGCCGGCGGGGTCGGCTTCCGGGTGATCACCCGTGCCCCGTTCTCGCTGGCCCACCTCGCGGGGTACCCGGGTCCGTACGTCCAGCTCGACCCGGTCGTCGAGGCGCTGCGACGGGCCGGGGAGCCGGTGGACTGGCTGGTGATGCCGCGCCTGGAGCAGCCCGAGGTGTCCGTCGACTGCCTCACCGGGCGGGACAACCGGCTGCGGCTCGCGGTGGGCCGCACCAAGAACGGCCGCCGGCGGGGCTTCACCCTGGACGAGCGGTGGCTGGAGCCGGCCCGGCTGATCGCGGAGGGCTTCGGCCTGCACCACCTGTCCAACATCCAGTTCCGCATGCTCGGCGACCGCCCGGTGCTGCTGGACGTCAACACACGGCCCGCCGGGGGGCTGCACCAGCTGTCGCTGTGCGGGGTGAACGCCCCGTGGGCCGCCGTGCGGTTGGCGCTGGGCGAGGATCCCGGGGTGATCGAGCCGCCGTTCCTGGGGCAGGACTACACGGTGGTGTCGGGGCCGCGGTCCCTGCTGCCCGTGGCACTGCCCCGGCAGCGGGACGCGGAGATGGCCCTGCCGGCGCTGCCCGCGCAGGCGGCTTCGGCGGTGGAGGCCCTCCCGCTGTAGGTCGTTCGCCGGCTGCGGGTCCGCCGTGGCCGGTCGCGCGGCTTCCCGCGCCCCTCGGGCGCGGGACCGGCGCTCACTTGAGGTACGCGAGGCCGGGATGGACCTCGAGGTAGCCCTCGAGCAGTCTGCGGGCCACGTTGACCGAGTCGACGAGGGGATGCAGCGCGAACGCCTTCACGGCCGTCTGCCGGGAACCGGAGTCGGCGGCGGCGAGCACCTCGCGCTCGACGGCCTTGACCGAGCAGACCAGCCCGGTGGCGTGCCCGGGGAGCGGGGTGACGGCGACCGGGTGGGCGCCGCCGGCGTCGACCAGGCACGGGACCTCGATCACCGCGTCGGCGTCGAGCGCCGGAAGCGTGCTCGCGTTGCGCACGTTGAGGATCAGCGTGGTCCGCTCGTCGCGGGCGATGGCCCGCATCAGGGCGAGCGCCACCTTCTCGTAGCCGCCGGACAGGTCGTCGTCCTCGCGCTCGCCCGCGCCGGCACTCTCCCGGTTCTCGGCCATGTAGGTGGCCTCGCGTTCGGCACGGGTCCGGTGCCAGGCCCGCAGTGCGGAGCGGTCCGTGCGCAGGGCGTCCGCGTAGAACCGGGCCTGCTGGTCGCGCAGGAAGGCACCCCGGGTCTGCTCGGCCTGCCGGTAGGCGCGCACGGCCTCCCGGTTGAAGTAGTAGTAGTGCAGGTACTCGTTGGGGATGGCGCCGAGCGACTGCAGCCAGCCGGCGCCGAACAGCCTTCCCTCCTCGAAGGAGCCGAGCAGGGCGGGGTCGGCCAGCAGACGCGGGAGTTCGTCGCGTCCGGCCACGCGCAGGCCGCGCACCCAGCCGAGGTGGTTGAGGCCGACGTAGTCGACGAAGGCCTCCTCGGGATCGGCGCCGAGGACACGGGCGATGCGCCGGCCCAGGCCGACGGGCGAGTCGCAGATGCCGATGACCCGGTCGCCCAGGTGCCGGGACATGGCCTCGGTGACCAGGCCGGCCGGGTTGGTGAAGTTGATGACCCAGGCGTCCGGGGCGAGGCGGGCCACCCGCTCGGCGATGCCGACGGCGACGGGGACGGTCCGCAGTCCGTAGGCGATCCCGCCCGCACCGACGGTCTCCTGGCCGAGCACCCCCTCGGCGAGCGCCACCCGCTCGTCGTGCGCCCGGCCCTCCAGGCCGCCGACGCGGATCGCGGAGAAGACGAAGTCGGCGCCCACGAGCGCCTCGTCGAGGTCGGTGGTGGCGGTCACGCGGGGCGCGTCGGGGATACCGGCGGCCTGTTCGTCCAGCACCCTGGTCACCGCGTGCAGGCGACGGTCGTCCAGGTCGTGCAGGACGACCTCGGTGACCCGCCCCTCGGCGTGGTCGCTCAGCAGGGCACCGTACACGAGCGGCACCCGGAACCCGCCACCGCCCAGAATCGTCAGCTTCACGTCTGCACCCTTCCCCGGACTCGCGCCACGACCACCTCGGCACCGGCCTCGCGCGGGGCGGACCGGGTGGCCGCATCCACCGGCGACCCGGTCACGACACGAGCGTCCCGTCCACCGGACATGGGCGGCTTCGGCGTCCCACCATCCTGCACCGTCACCGGACGCGCGCGCCGTCGGGGCGGCCCGGCGGGCACGGGATCGCCTGCCGCTGACCGGTGCCGGTCCGGACACGCTCGCGGACCACTGCGCGGCCATCGAGTCAACGCCGGGCCTTCAGGGCGGCTTCATCCGGGAGTTCCTGGCCCACGGAATCGTGCAACGCGTGAGCGAGGGAAGACCGGCCGGGCGCTTGGGCGCCCCACACGACAGCGGTGTCGCCGCGCCCCGACGCCCCCGGGCGCACGGCGACGACGGCGGTGGTGCGGTGCGCGACGGCGGCGGTGCGGTGCGCGACGGCCGGTTCGACGTGGCCGGAGCCGCCCTCGGCAGTCGCTCCCCCGGGCCGGCCCCGTACGAGGGCCGGGACATCGCCGCGCCGGTGCGCATCGACTGCTACCAGCACGAGGGCATCGTCCTCGGCAACCAGCAGCGCGTCCGGGGCCTGGCCTGGCTGGCCGGCGAGTGGGAGCTGGCCCTCGCCGACGGCCGCAGGCTCACCGGTGCCGCCCGGCTGCCCGATCTGCGGCCCGGCGAGACGGCGGCGGTACCGCTGCCCTTCGGAGTGCCGCGCGACGGCGGCGAGGCCTGGCTGACGCTGCGGGTGACCGTGGCGCGGGAACAGCCGGGGGCGCCGCGCGGGACCGAGGTGGGTGTGAGCCGGGTACGGCTGCGCGGGGCCGCCCCGCTCGGGACGCGTCTTGCACAACCGCCGCCGAGGCCCGGCGGCCGGCACGACGGACCGCATTCCACCCCGTCCGGGCCGTCCACCTCGTCCACGTTGTCCGAGCTGTCTGAGCTGTCTGAGCTGTCCGGGCCGTCCGTGCTGTTCGAGCTGTCCGAGACGTCCGTACTGTCCGTGCCGGACGCCACCGGCCGCGCGGTCCTGCTGGACGAGCCCCGGCAGGCCCCGGTGGCCCGGCGCCGCGCCGAGGGACGGACGGCCACGGCACGGCACGACGCACCCGTGCCGACCGGCTGCGCGGTGCGCGTGGACGCGCCGCACCGGGGACCGGACCCGGTGCCGTACGCCCCCGCCCTCGGTCCTCACCCTCAGCACTCCCCCGCCCTCCCCGTCACCTGACCCCACCTCCCTCACGGAGCGCACGTGTGTACGTCGCATGACCCCCAGGGCGAGGCCGCAGGCCGGTGCCGGAAGACGCGGTTTCCTCAGGGCCACCGCACTCCTGGGTGCCGCCGCCACGGCCGGTGTCGCCCTGCCGGCCGCCGCGCAGCCGGCCCGGGCGGCCGAACGGGCCGGCCGGCGGCCCGACACGGACAGCCGCCGGTTCACGCTCGCGGTGATGCCCGACACCCAGTACCTGTTCGACGGTCCCAGCATCCACCCGGCGCCGCTCGAGGCCTCGTTGCACTATCTCCTGGAGCACGGCGAGGAGGACGACATCGTCTTCCTGGCCCACCTCGGCGACCTCACCCAGAACGGCTCCGAGGAGGAATTCGCCGCGATCGGCGAGGCGTTCGCGGTCCTCGACCGGTGCGGTGCCGGCTACAGCGTGCTGGCCGGCAACCACGACATCAGGTCGTCGACGGACGACCAGCGCGGCTCGACGCCGTATCTGGACACCTTCGGGCCGCGACGGTTCAGGAACAGCCCGACGTTCGGCGGCGCCTCCGCGGACGGCTACAACACCTGTCACCTGTTCCGGGCCGCCGGCCGCGAGTGGATGGTGCTCGCCCTGGACTGGCGGCTGTCGGCGGAGGGGTACGCCTGGGCCAAGGACGTGCTCAGCCAGCACCCGACGACGCCGGTCGTGCTCACCACGCACGAACTCGTCGCGGGCGACGACGAGTTGTCGGCGTACGGGCAGCAGTTGTGGGACCAGCTCATCGCGGACCACGACCAGATCTTCCTCACGCTGAACGGCCACTTCTGGCCGGCGGGGCGCGCAACCCGCAAGAACGCGGCCGGCAACGACGTGCACCTGCACCTCACCAACTACCAGAACCGCTACTTCGGCGGCGCGGCCATGATCCGCCTCTACCACTTCGATCTGGACCGGAACGTCATCGACGTGGAGACGGTCTCGCCCTGGATCCTCGGCCGGGCGGGCCAGGGCCTCAACGAACTGGAGCGGCAGGAGATCGAGCTCAGCGGCGACGCGGACCGCTTCTCGGTGGGGATCGACTTCGCCGCCCGGTTCTCCGGCTTCGACCCGGTGCCGGCCCGCCCGGGCCGGCCTGCCTCGAAGATGCTCGTCCGGGGCACGGTCGCGTACTGGCGCTTCGAGTCGCCCGTCTCCGGCGGCGTCCGCGACCTGTCCGGCCAGGGCAACGACCTCACCCTCGTCAGCGTGGGCGGCGGCACGCTCGGCTGGTCCGGCGACCACCACCCCGACCAGCCCGGCCACGGCAGCCTGGAGTTCCAGGGCCACAAGTCGCCGCTGCGGGGGGCGTACCTGAGGACGGTCGACGGCGCACCGCTCAACTCGGCCACCTTCAGGGCGGGCTACACCATCGAGGCGTTCTGCCGCCTGCCCGCCGACTGGGACCCGGACCACAACGCCTGGTCCGGCGTCGTCAACCGTACGGGCACGGGTGGCGCGGCCGGGAAGACCGCCGACGACCCGGACGAGCCGCTGGCCACCCTCTCGTTGTCCGACGACCGCGAGCCGCAGTGGGCGATGCGTCCGCTCGACCAGGAGGGCATCGCCACCAACTGGGGCCAGGAGACGCCGCTGGAGACCTGGCGGCACCTCGCGGTGGTGAACGACGGCAGGCACACGACCCTGTACGTCGAGGGCTGCCCCGTCGTCCGCAACCCGGTGGCGGACGCGGTCGGCATCACGTCGGTCGGACTGCCGTGGCTGCTCGGCGGCTACGAGTACGCGGGGAAGATCGACCAGATCCTGTACGGCCGCCTCGGCGACGTCCGCATCGTCTCCAGGGCGCTGCCCGTCACGTCCTTCATGACCCACTGACCCCCGGTACGCCCGGCGCCCCCGGTACGCCCGGTGCTCCCGGGTGCTCCCCGACCGTCGGTCACGATCCGCCCCGTCCGGTGCCTGACGGACAGCGGGCGCCGGGTCCGGCTCAGCCTCACCACCGGCGCACGTACGACCGGGTACGGCGGGTCCTCGCGGAGTCGCAGCAGGGTGGCCGGCCAGGCGTGCCGGAGTTCAGCGGACCGCCACGGCCTCCGTCCGGGGTGTCGGGGTTCAGCGCCGGGCTTCCACGGCCGCGGCCAGGATGCGGTGCAGGACGGAGACCGGGATCGCCGGGTTGGTGACGGCTGCGCATGCCGTGTCGCGGTCGTGCAACAGCCCGGCCAGGACGCGGGCCGGCAGCCGCGGATTGCGCACCGCGGTGCCGCGGACGCAAGCCTCCGGGTCGTTCAGCAGCCGCACCGCGTCGGCCGGTGACAGCCGCGGGTCCTCTGCCGCGCGGCGGCGCACCTCGGCTTCGGGATCCCGTGCCAGGCGTGCGACGTCGGCCGGTGTCGACTCCGGATCGTCCAGGGCCAGGCGACGCATCCGCCCGCTGGGGTCGGCGGTATAGCGCAGCAGGCCCGCACGGGGGAAGTTGGGGTGGCTGCGGGGCCGGTCGGGGTGGCTGAAGCTGCCGCCCCACCAGCGCCAGACCTCCAGCAGCATGTCGGCCGGCGCGTCCTCGCACGATTCGGCGAGGAACAGGCGGACCACCCGGTCCCCGTCCCGTGCCAGGCGCGCCACGACATCCGGCGGGAGGTGCCGGGCCCGGGCCACACTGCGGCGGACCAGCGGGTGGGACGACGCGGCGAGACGGCGCATCGCGTCGGCGTCGCCGTGCAGGTCCTCGACCCAGGGCAGGGTGTGCGACATCGACGTCGGGTCGAAGTCGTGGCGCACCCCGGCACGTTGCTCCTCGGTGAGGTCGGGGCGCAGCGCCACCGCGGAGCGGACGTCGTCCTGCGGGTCCTCCGCCAGCACGGCGACGCCGTGCGCGCCCAGGCCCGGGTTGGCGGCCAGCGCCCGACGTACCTCCGCGTCCCCGTTCCGGACCAGCTCCTCCTCCAGCTCGGGCGCGAGGCGGCACCGTTCGAGCGCCCGCCGCGGGTCGGGCAGGTCGGCGAAGACCTCGCGAGGCATGGGTACGCCGGTGTGGTGGGCGAGCAACGCAGCCGTGCGCACCACGTAGTCGGTGTCGGCCAGCAGCCGCTCCCGCAGCGGCGCGGCGAGGTCCTCCCACCGGGCACAGGCAGCCGCCCGCACCCGGGGATCGGCGTCGGCCGCGAGGTCAGGGAGGTGCTGCGCGGGGAGCCCCGGGAGTTCGGCGGCTCGCGCACGGGACGGACCGGCGAGGAGGTCGTCGTACAGGTCCCCGGGGAGTTCGGCGCCCCAGATGCAGGCGAGCTCCGCCCAGAGCACGCGTCGATGCGGCGACGGCTCGGCGCGGACCAGGTGTACCCACTGATCGGACGTGAGCTTGGGCCGGAAGGTGTCGGCGGCCCTGGACCGCACCCGCGGATCGGGGTGCGCCACGGCGGCGTCGAGGACGGCGGGCCGGTCGCATCCGTGCAGGAAGCCCTCCTCCACATCCAGCAGCCGGATCAGCAGTTCGTCCGTCGCGGCCGGGTTGGACCCGATCCCCTCCGCCCAGTGCAGAGGCCACGCGCGTCGGCCGGGCACCGCCGCCCACACCTCGGCACGCTCGACCTCCGTCTCACGCCCGGCGGCCTCGGCGGCCTCCTCCAGCCGCTCCGGCAGTCGGTCGAGGGCCGTCACCCGGGGTCCGCCCGCGCCGGGCACCTCCGCCAGCAGCACCTGCCCGTCGGGGGAGAGCGCCACGAACCCGGGGGCTCCGGTCAGCTCCGGCACGCCGCTCCCGGCGTGCCGGACCCGGGTCCACCAGGAGTCGTTGCCGCCGATCCGGTGCCCGAGGACGGCCACGAGGAACTCGCCGCCGGCATCGCGAAGACGGCGCCACCACGCGGCTTCGAGCGCTTCCCGGGCCGCGCCGTCCGGCGCCGCGATTCCGCGCGCGATCCGCCAGCCGGCTTCAGGCGGCAACAGGCCGCCCGCGGGGACGTCCCCGACGACCGTGAGTCCGGCGCGTGCGAGTAGCTGGTGAAGTTCCTCTGGGTGCTGCACGCGGTCATGATCCCCGCCGGCCTCGCGGTGGGACAAGGCCGTCAGCCCAGGCCCAACCGGCCCTCCGGACGGACCGCCCCTGCCCTTGACGAGCGTGCGTCACGCTCCTCCCGGAGGCCGTTCGTCTCGGGGTGAGTGCCTCCCGGGCAGGGCAACCTGGCGTGGCGAAGGCATGTGTCGAGATGTCTGAAGCCGTGCTCGTTGCGGCTCGAGCAACCTTCGCGAGCGCCGGGCGGTCTTGCCGGATGCCGAGGCAGCGCCATGCCGACGCACCGTCGTACGGGCGGAAGACGACATGCCGAGTGCCTGAGTGAGGGTGGAGATGACGAATCCGAGCACCGTCGTGACGTGGGTGGACGCACGCGAGAGTCTCCCCCGGAGCGGTACACCGGTGGCAGCGGCGATCACGGGCCGCTACCCGGCCGACGACGCCGGCGAGTCCGGTGACGCGTTGGGTGAGGAGTTCTGGCTGGTGAGGCCGATGTACTTCACGACCCTGCACTGGAGCGAGGACGGGGCTGAACACCGAGACTGCTTCGTCGACTCCGACGGGGTCGTCCGTCTGCCCTACGGCCGTGCCGGTGCGGAAACCGTGACCCACTGGGCCGAGCTGCCCACCCTGCCAGGCGGGAACACGCACATCCTTCTCGGAAAAGACGTGCCGTCAGCTCTCCAGACCGCATGGGGCACGCGTCCCGGCATATGACCCACAGCTCCCCCCAGCGGATGCCTCGGCCACCTGGTCGGCAGGACAGCTCTGGCGCCCCCCGTCATGCCCCCTCGGCGGTGAGCCGACCGACCGCTCGGATGACCTGCCGGCGGCTGGCCAACCTACGGGCGAGGGCGGCCATCACCCGTCCGGGTGGCGCCAGGAGACAGGGCCAGCACCCGCAGACCGGCGCCGCGCGACTCCTCCCACAGCGCCTCGGTGAGGCTCAGCACGAATGCTTTGGCCGCCCCGTAGAGCGAGACTGGCGAACCCAGCGTTGTCGACCAAGCTGGTGACCTGCAGGCCGAGCAGATCCACCAGCGTGGCCAGGGTCTGGCCGGGGTTGTCCGTGGCCAGGTCCATCGCCACCACGTCGACCCGGATCGGATGGAGTGCGCGCAGCTCGGCGGCCAGTTCTTCTGCTGCGACCTGCGATCCAAGGCGATCGCCGCGACGGCCTTCGCCTGCGTGGACACGGCAACCGAGCTCTGGGCCGAACACGAAGGACGGCTCGTCCTGGCCGACCTCTACCACCAGTGCCTCGCAGCGGTGCGGGGCACCGACTCAGGCGCGCACCTCCTCCCCCATCACGAAGGCCCTCGGCTACCCCGACCGGACCGCCACCCGTCTCGTCACGGAAGCCAGCGGAGCCCGGAGCCGATACGCTCCCTGGGGAGCACGCACGGTGAGGGTCAGCCCCTGACAGACCGTGCGATGCGAAAGCCCACGTCGTCGACCTGGAAAGTCGGGTGGCTGCGGCGGCGCACGGAGGCCCGGCAGCTCCAGTGCTCGTCGAACCAGCCGCCGCCGCGCAGCACCCGGTAGGTGCCGTAGACCTCGGCGTCGTAGACGTCCCAGCACCACTCCCAGACGTTGCCGAGCATGTCGTACAGGCCCCACGGGTTCGGCCGCTTGCCGCCCACGTCATGCACTCGTTCCTGCGAGTTGCCGCGATACCAGGCGACCTCGTCGAGCGGCCCGTAACGCGGTCCGGTCGTCCCGGCACGGCAGGCGTGTTCCCACTCGGCCTCGGTCGGCAGCCGGTACCCATCGGCCGACGGATCCCACGCGATGCCTTCACCCTCGGCGGGGAAGCGGTAGGCGGGTGTGAACCCGTCACGCCGCGACAGGGCGTTGCAGAACCGGACCGCGTCCCACCAGGAAACTCCCTCCACGGGTGACTGGTCCTCCGGAGAGGTCCCCGGCCGCTTCCCGGTGATGTGTGCGTACAGCGCCTGAGTCACCTGGAACGCCGCCAACCGGTATGGCGCAAGCTCGAGCGACCAACTGCGTTCTGTCCGCCGGTCCGACAGCATCACCTGCCCCGGCGGAACGGCGATCATTTCGCTTCCTACGCCCGTGTCCATCAGCAGGTAACCCTAATGCGCGCGGGGCATCTCACGGGCGCCGGGCCGGCGGCCGGAACGACGCGAGCGGTGACCGTCGACGCTCGCCGATGATCCGTTCACCCGAGGCGGCAAAGCGATCTGAGCCGGTAAGGGAGGCTTCACCCCCTGAACTCCCTTGCGAAGCACAGGACTTTATTTGTTTCAAGCCTTGACGGCCGTGGGGGCGGGGAGCACATTGGCGGCACCGTGAGAGCGCTCTCAGAGAGCGTGAGGGCGCCCTGCGAGGCTCCCCGCACACCCCACCCGTATCCGAGAGGCCTCCCCCATGACCGCATCCTCCGGCACAGCAAGACCCCGCCCCCTGCGGCGCGCGCTCGTCGCCGTCGTCGCCACGCTCGGCCTGGCCGCCGCGGTCGCCACGGCGGCCACCTCGCCCGCGGGCGCCACCGCCCCCGCACCTCCCTCGGGCTGGAACCAGGTCTTCCTGGACGACTTCAACGGTGCGGCCGGCTCGGGCGTCAGCACGTCGAACTGGCAGTACGACACCGGGACTTCGTACCCGGGCGGGGCCGCGAACTGGGGCACGGGCGAGGTCGAGACGATGACGTCGAGCACGAACAACGTCTCGCTCGACGGCAACGGCGACCTGCTCATCACCCCGCGTCGCGACGCCGCCGGCAACTGGACCTCCGGCCGCATCGAGACCACTCGCACCGACTTCCAGCCCCCGGCCGGTGGCAAGCTGCGCGTGGAGGCCCGTATCCAGATGCCTGACGTGACCGGGAACGCGGCCGCCGGCTACTGGCCGGCGTTCTGGATGCTGGGCGCGCCGTACCGCGGCAACTACCAGAACTGGCCGAGCGTCGGTGAGCTGGACGTCATGGAGAACGTCCAGGGCCTGAACAAGACCTGGGCCACCATGCACTGCGGCACCAACCCCGGCGGCCCCTGCAACGAGACGACGGGCCTCGGGAACTCGACGGCCTGCCCCAACTCCACCTGCCAGTCGGGCTTCCACACGTACACGATGGAGTGGGACCGCTCGGTGAGCCCGGAGGCGATCCGCTTCTCCGTCGACGGCGTGAACTACCAGACGGTCACGGCGAACCAGATGGACGCGACGACCTGGGCCAACGCCACGAACCACGGCTTCTTCGTCATCCTGAACGTGGCGATGGGCGGCGGCTTCCCCGGTGCGTTCGGCGGCGGCCCGACCGGTGCCACCGAGTCCGGCCACCCGATGGTCGTCGACTACGTGCAGGTCCTGCAGTCCTCGGGCAGCGGCGGCGGCACCACTCCCCCGCCCCCCGGCAACCGCGACGCCTACAGCGCCGTCCAGGCCGAGTCCTACGACGGCCAGTCCGGCATCGCCACCGAGCCCACCACGGACACCGGCGGCGGTCAGGACGTCGGATACATCGCGAACGGCGACTGGGCGCTGTACAAGGGCGTGAACTTCGGCTCCACACCGGCCACACAGTTCTACGCACGCGTGGCGAGCGGTGCCGCGTCCGGGGTGAGCGGCCTGGTCGAAGTACGCCTGGACAGCCGGAGCAACGCGCCCATCGGCAGCTTCGCGGTCGGCAACACCGGAGGCTGGCAGAGCTGGAGAACGGTCCCGGCCAACATCGCCGCCGTGACCGGAACGCACGACGTCTACCTGACCTTCAGCAGCGGCCAGCCGGCCGACTTCGTGAACGTCAACTGGTTCGACTTCGGCCACTGAGCGCCCGGTGCCGGGGGCTGACCTGCGCGTACGGGTCAGCCCCCGGAGCCGCTTACACCGCCACCGGCGGTCGTGGCATCGACGGCTCGCCTCGCCGGGTGCGACGGCGTCAAGTTCCCTCTGCAGATCCGGTCCTCCCTGGTCACCAGCCGCCACCTGCCGGAATTCGGCCACGGGGCCGTCCTTGCGCGCCCTCCGCTCGAGGTGACGTCCGCCCCCGGTTCGGGCTGCTGTCCGCCGCGGGTCGCGGGCACATCGCAGGGACGGCGACGGCCCGGTGCCTGCGCCGACAGCACGTCGGACGTCGCCACGTCTCGCCGGTCGGGTGGCGACTTTCTGCCGGCTGGCCGAAGCCCGCCGCCCTCGTCGTCTTGTGCCTGCAGGTGCAGGTTGACAGATTCCCCACGGTCCGGGCGCCGCTGGGGGATCGGCGCCCCCTCCTTGGTTCCCCGAGTTCTTCTGCAAGAAGTGGAGTGCCCATGAAACGGCGGAGACGAGCGATCGCTCGCGGCCTCGCCACCATAGCCGGGGCGGCCGTACTGCTCGGCACACCCGTGGAGTACGCGTCGGCCACCGGCGGGCGGACCCCGGCGGCCGGCACCGGCGCGAGAGGTCCGTCCGCCGGGACCGCTCTGCCCTCCCCGCCCGGATCCTCGGCGCTCGGTCCGTGGCGCTCGTTCCTCAAGCCCACGCCCGCGCAGTCGGCGAAGCCCGGCTCCCATCAGGTCCTTGTGGTGCTCGGCAACGACACCCACGTGACCGGCGAGTCCCTGGGCACACAGCGCAATCTGCACGTGCACACCCCGTTGACCTCGGACGACACGGTCAACACCGCCCTCCACCGGGCCCACGCCGTCTCCTTGCGGCCCCTGCTGCCGGGTCTCACGGACGCCCAGGCCCGGCAGTTGCACTCGGCCGCCCGGGCGAAGCTGGGCCCCACGGCGATCGATCTGTCCAAGGTCCAGGTCGTCCAACTGGCCGGCGGCGACCCCTCGGCGGCTGCCCGGACACTGGCCGCCGCTCCCGGTGTCGTCTACGCCGAGCCCGACCGGACCGTCTCTCCCATGAACACCGGCGCCGTACCGCTGCCCCCATCGGTGCGCGCCGCGGCCGGCAGGGCCGGCTCGCCGGCGAAGGACCAGGACGGCGGCGCCACCGGCGCCGACGGTGTGCCCGGCAACGCGGCTCTCGGCACCTCGCTGCAGAGCTTCCTCAACGCCGGTGGCGTCGACGCGACGGGCGCCTACAGCCTGCTGAAGCGGAAGTTCGACCAACTGCCGGGCGCCGGGGAGACCATCACCAACGTCTCGGTCGGCGACCTGACGGACGCGTCGACGCCGCACCTGGGCCCTGCGGGGCCGACGACCGTCGTCCAGAACGGCCGGCGGTACCTGGACATCCCCACGATGCCCTTGATCCCCACCTACACCGCGGACGGAACCGGCGCACTCGACCCGACCGGCTCGACCCAGGGGCAGGACGCCGCGCTGGGTGAGGTGCTGCTGGACTTCTCCGTGATGGCGCCGCTGCCGCACGACCTGCAGCGCCCGGGCATGCAGGGCAGTGGGCCCTCCGACCTGCTGGGCATCGCCCCGGGGGCCGACTACCGGCTCGTCGTCCCGCAGCAGCCGACGTTCAGTCAGATCGCGGTGGCCCTGCTGGCCGCGGCCCGGCAGACGCCGCGGCCCGACGTGATCACCGCCAGCCTGGGCTACGGCACCGACGCCTACGGTGTCGCCGGCCGCTACCTGGAGGACGACCCGGTCCAGCAGTCCGTGATCGCGTCGATCGTGCAGCAGTACGGCATCACCATGGTGGTCTCGTCGAACGACGGGACCAGGCTGTACACCAACGCCGCAGTCGGGCCCGACGGCGGCAGCACCCCGACCGACGTGGCGCGCCGGGCCGCCGACGCCACCAGGATCGACGACGACCAGCTGTCGACCACGCCCAGCAGGGTCCTGGACTCCGGCTCGATCGCCGCGGGCGGCACCACGACCGACGACACGCTGTCCGTTCCGCCGCAGAACGGCTCGGCCGCCTCGGGCAACGGGACCTGGGCGACCACCAGGCTCAACGGCTCCGGGGGCTTCTCCTCGGGATTCGGCACGCGCGTGGACGTCTCGGCGCCCAGTGACGCGATCCCCGCCTTCGAACACCAGGGGCAGACCGCGCAGTCGGTCGCGGAGGTCCTCAACGGAGGCACTTCGGCGTCCGCGCCCGAGATCGCGGCCGCCGCCGCGGTCGTGCTGCAGGCCTCGCGGCTGACCGGGCAGCACCCGTCGCCGCAGGACGTCCGTTCGCTGCTGGAGCGCACCGGCCGGGCCGTACCCACGCCGCCGCAGATCGACCGGCCGCTGCACGTCGGTCCGCAGCTCGACGTCACCGCCGCGGTGCAGGCGGTCCTGGACCAGGCACACGGCGGCGGGGCCGGCGCGGGCACGCCCCGGATCGTCCGGCTCTCGGTGGCGCATCGCCAGACCACGGGCGGGCTCGGCGGCTCCTATCTGGAAGCCACCGATCCCGGACGCATCGACCTGGCGGGACCGGGCACGGGCGCCGGCGCCACCGGGGAGGGCCTGGTGGGGCCCGTGACCATCGGTGCCGACGTGACCGGCCTGCCCGACCGGCGGGGCGTCAGCTACGCCCTGCGCATCGGGAACCACGAGTTCACCTCCGACGCGCCGGCGATCCGGCTGACCCCCACGCAGATGCTGACGGCGGCGGGACTGCCGGTCCTCTCCACGACGGACCGTCAGCTCTCGCTCACCTTCGAGGTGCGCCACGGTCACCAGGTGCTGGCCTCCGCCGCCCACGAGCTGACCTTCGGGCCCACCGACGGGGGCTACGCCGAGGCACTCGCCCCGGTGGTCCGGCCGGTGGTCGAGGCGGGGCGCTCCGTGCGGGTGAGCTACGACCTCACCGGAGTGCGGAAGGTCAGCTCGCCCCAGTTGGTCGTGTCCGGAGTCGGCCACTGGAACCCCGCATCGGCGCCCATCTTCTCCCCCGCCTACACCGCCCCGCTGACGGGACTTCGCGGCACGGTCACCGTCCCGGCCGACGCGTTCTCCGCCGGCGGCGGCATCTACGGGATCGGTATCCTCCAGAACCCCACAGGCAGCTCCAAGCGCGGCCCGGTGTACGGCGAGTTCGCCTCGATCCGGGTCGACGGCGGCTCCCCCTCGCAACGCCCGGCGGCGCCGACACTGGCCGCGAAGGCATCCGGGGAGTTCGGCCACCTGCTGGAGATCGACCGGGCCGCACCGAAGTTCTCGGTGCACTACGACGTGTCGCGGGTCGAGGGCGCCACCGGCACGCTGCTGGAGTTCTCCGCGCCCGGACCGAACATGTACAACTCGTACAACATGGTCAGCAACCAGAACGGCACCACCCGCGACCACGACGGGGTGGACAGCCCGGCCACGCTCGACCGTTCCTTCCAGGGCACGCGAGGTACCGCGGACCTCGACGCCCGCGCGCTCGAACTCCCCTCCTCGGTCGCCTACGACCTGCGGGTGTTCGCCGTCGACCGGCAAGGCAGAACCGTCGGGCAGGCTTCGCCGACGTCCCTGCTGGCCTACGACGACGGGGTGGCCCCCGACGGCACGAACCTGACCGACTTCGCGATCGTCCCCGGCGGTACGTCGGTCGCGGCGGTCGAAAGCCCCACGGGTGAGGGCTCGGTGTACGACTACGACACGGCCACCGGAACCTACGGACGCAAGCTGACGAGCGATCCGGCGTACGGATCCGTCTACGAGGTGTTCGGCGTCGACTCCGGGCACCGCACGCTGGTCCTGCACAAGCAGACCACCACCGGCGAGCAGTGGCTCGAGACCTACGACACGAGCACCGGCCAAACGGTCGGCAGCCCCGTCCGGGTCGACGACCAGTACGTCGTGACGGGCGGACGGGTGGACACCGAGCGCCACCGCGCAGCGGTGCTCGCCTACCGGTCGGGCGACCGGGCGGGCTTCGTCCTGCCCGTGGACACGGCGACCGGCGCCATGGGCACCCCCCTCCAGCTCGACCCCACCCCGGACGGGAGGACCTCGTACGGGCTTCTGGACGTGGACGAGTCGACCGGCGTCTTCTCCGCGCAGCTGACCGGGAGCACCGTCAACTGCCTGGCCTCCGTGGGAGGCGGCACCGTGGCCACCGTCGACCTCGACAGCGGAACGGTCACCCACAGCCAGGGGGGAACCCCGTGCGCCGGGGACCTCGCCTCCGACCAGAAGGGCAACCTCTACGAGACGTGGTACCACTCCTACAGCGTCAACTTCGCCGGCACGGCATACTTCGCACAGTTGCCCGGCGGGGACCCGGTGAACATCGGAACGGCGCAGACACCCCTCGCGCTCGCCGTCGACGGCGAGCACCAACTCGCCCTGTTCGCCTTCCGGTTCCCGGACCTGAAGCCGACGGGCGGCTACCAGCAGTACGGCTTCGGTGACAACAACGCCACCGGCCGCATCGCCGTGGTCGACCTGAGGACGGGCCGGACGGTGGGCGCGGTCACCGGCGTCGAGTACCCGCTGTTCGGCTCCTGGAACGGCAGGCTGCAGAACCATCGCGAGCGCGTCGTCCAGCTCGACCCGGCGACCCGGACCGGCTGGACGTACGCAGCCGACGGCAGCCAGATCCAGCAGTTCACCTACTGATCGGGCACGCAGCTCGACCACCCGGGTCCGCGGGCGCCACAGCGCCCGCGGACCTTCGGCGTTCCCGGGACCGAGCGCTGAACCGCTCAGCGCAGTTCGGCCCGGAACACGGCCGGTGTCTGCCCGGTGTGCAGCTGGAAGAACTTGGTGAAGTTGGCCGCGTCGGGGAAGCCCACGGCAGCCCCGACGCGGCCGATCGGCATGTCCGTGTGGGCGAGGAGGCGTTTGGCCTCCAGGACGACGCGTTTGTCGATGAAGCCCTTGGGGGTCTCGCCGGTGGCGGCGCGGACGGCGCGGACCAGGGTGCGACGGGAGTAGCCGAGGGCGTCGGCGTAGGCGCTGACGCTGTGGTTGGTGGCGAAGCCGTGCTCGACGGCGTCGCGGAAGCGGGTGAAGGTGCTGTCCGTCTGCTGCCGGCCGGTCGGCGCGGAGCTGGCCGCGAGGTGGGCGAGGCGCAGCAGGCACGCGGTGAGGGTGTGCCTGAGGACAGCGGTGTGCAGGCTGAGGGGGAGCGTCGCCGTGTCCTCGTACTCGCGGCGCAGCTGGTCGAGCGAGGCCTGCAGGGCGGCACGGCGGGCCCGGTCGGGGCGCAGCAGGGGCGGGAGGTCGTAGCGGTACAGGCCGGTGGCCTCGACGGTGACACGGGGCAGGAAGCCGGGCTGCATGGTCAGAACGGTTCCGCGGTACACGGACTCACGGGAGAAGCGGTGGACCTGTCCGGGGCGGATCCACAGCAGGTCGCCGGCCGTGGCCTCGTACTCGGCGAAGTCGATCATGTGCCGTACGGGGCCGTCGGTGAACAGCATGACGACATGGAAGTCGATGCGGTGGACACGGTGCAGAGGGGCGTCGGCGTGCCAGGTGTGGTCCGTGCCCATGGGACCGATCTGCATGCCGACGCCGCCGACGGCCAGCTCGGCCGGGAAGGGGAAGGTTCTGATTCCGTCGTGGCCCGTAGGACCTTCGCCGGTTTGCGGCGTTGCGTCAGCCATGTCCTCTTCGTGCCGTCCCTGTCGCGCGATCACTGTCCCAGATTCACCACAGGCTGACACACCCCCACCTTCCGTCGAAAAAGTCAGACTTTTAAGTTTGAACGCGCCAGGCCAGAAATCTCGCACTGAACGAGGACTTCTTGAAGATGACCACGCAGACCTCCGATGGCTTCGAGTGGACGGACCTCGACCGGCGTGCCGTGGACACCGCCCGTCTCCTGGCGGCCGACGCGGTGCAGAAGGTGGGCAACGGACACCCCGGTACGGCGATGAGCCTGGCACCCGCCGCATACACGATCTTTCAGAAGGTGATGCGTCACGATCCCGCCGACCCAGAGTGGACCGGCCGGGATCGTTTCGTTCTCTCCCCCGGGCACACCTCGCTGACCCTGTACACCCAGCTGTTCCTCTCGGGCTACGAGCTGGAGCTGGAGGACCTGAAGGCCTTCCGCACGCACGGCTCGAAGACGCCCGGCCATCCCGAGTACGGCCACACCGCCGGCGTCGAGACCACCACCGGCCCGCTCGGCCAGGGCGTCGCCAACGCGGTCGGCATGGCGATGGCCGCCCGCTACGAGCGCGGCCTGTTCGACCCGGAGGCCCCCGCGGGCGCCTCCCCGTTCGACCACACCGTCTGGGCGATCGTCTCCGACGGCGACCTGGAGGAGGGCGTCTCCGCGGAGGCCTCCTCACTCGCCGGTCACCAGAAGCTCGGCAACCTCGTCTTCCTCTACGACGACAACCACATCTCCATCGAGGGCGACACCGCCACCGCGTTCTCCGAGGACGTGCTGCAGCGGTACGAGGCCTACGGCTGGCACACCCAGCGCGTCGAGCCCACCGCCGACGGCGACATCGACGTACCCGCCCTGTATGCGGCGCTGAAGGCCGCGCAGGCCGAGACCGAGCGGCCCTCGATCATCGCGATGCGCACGATCATCGCCTGGCCCGCGCCGAACGCGCGGAACACCGAGGCCTCGCACGGCTCCGCGCTCGGCGAGGAGGAGATCGCCGCCACCAAGCGCGCCCTCGGCTTCGATGCGGAGCGGACCTTCCAGGTGGACGACGAGGTGCTCCGGCACACCCGCGGGGCGCTGGACCGGGGCGCCGAGGCGCACGCCGCCTGGGACAAGCGGATCGCCGAGTGGCGCGCCGCGCAGCCGGAGCGCGCCGAGCTGTTCGAGCGCGTGAGCAAGGGCGAGCTGCCCGAGGGCTGGGAGGACAGCCTCCCGGTGTTCGAGGAGGGCAAGTCGGTCGCGACGCGTGCCGCCTCGGGCAAGGTGCTGCAGGCTCTCGGCCCGGTGATCCCCGAGCTGTGGGGCGGCTCCGCCGACCTCGCCGGCTCCAACAACACCACCATCGACAGGACCAGCTCCTTCCTGCCGCGGGGCAACCCGCTGCCCGAGGCCGACCCGTACGGCCGTACCGTGCACTTCGGCATCCGCGAGTTCTCCATGGCCGCGGAGATGAACGGCATCGCCCTGCACGGCAACACCCGTATCTACGGCGGCACCTTCCTGGTGTTCTCCGACTACATGCGCAACGCCGTGCGGATGTCGGCGCTGATGCAGCTGCCGGTGACGTACGTCTGGACCCACGACTCCGTCGGCCTCGGCGAGGACGGCCCCACCCACCAGCCGGTCGAGCACCTGGCCTCGCTGCGCGCCATCCCGGGCCTGAACGTCGTCCGCCCGGCCGACGCCAACGAGACCGCGGTGGCCTGGGCCGAGATCCTGAAGAGGCACGCCACCGACCCGGCACCGCACGGGCTCGCGCTCACCCGCCAGGGCGTGCCGGTGTACGCGCCGAACGAGGACGCGGCCAAGGGCGGCTATGTGCTGCGCGAGTCCTCGACCGAGGTCCCGGAGGTGGTCATCATCGCGACGGGCTCCGAGGTGCAGCTGGCCGTGGCCGCGCGGGAGCAGCTGGAGGCCGAGGGGATCGGCACCCGGGTGGTGTCCATGCCGTCCGTGGAGTGGTTCGAGGAGCAGCCACGCGAGTACCGGGACCGCGTGCTGCCGCCGGCCGTGAAGGCTCGGGTCGCCGTGGAGGCCGGCATCGGTCTGACCTGGTACCGCTACCTGGGCGACGCGGGACGCATCGTCTCCCTCGAGCACTTCGGTGCCTCCGCGGACGCCACGACCCTGTTCGCCGAGTTCGGCTTCACCCCCGACAACGTCGCCGCGGCGGCCCGCGCCTCGCTCGCCGCCGCGCGCGCCTGACACCGACGCCCGACAACGATCCGAAAGAAGAATGATCACTGTGACCGAAGCAATCGCGACCCCGGGAGCCCTCAAGCTCCTCGCCGACGAGGGCGTGTCCATCTGGCTGGACGACCTGTCGCGGAGGCGGATCACCTCGGGCAGCCTCGCCGAGCTGGTGGCGAGCGGCAGCGCCGTCGGCGTCACGACGAACCCGTCGATCTTCCAGGCCGCCATCGGCTCCGGAGAGGGCTACGAGGAGCAGCTCGCCGACCTCGCCGCGCGCGGGGTGACGGTGGACGAGGCGGTGCGCATGATGACGACCGCCGACGTGCGCGACGCCGCCGACATCCTGCGCCCGGTGTACGACGGCACGGACGGCCGTGACGGCCGGGTCTCCATCGAGGTCGACCCGCGCCTGGCCCACCGCACCGAGGCGACCGTCGCCGAGGCCAAGCAGCTGGCCTGGCTGGTCGACCGTCCCAATGCGATGATCAAGATCCCGGCGACCGAGGCGGGTCTGCCGGCGATCACCGAGGTCATCGGGCTCGGCATCAGCGTCAACGTGACCCTGATCTTCTCCCTGGAGCGCTACCGCGAGGTCATGGCCGCCTACCTGGCCGGCCTGGAGAAGGCCCGCGCGCGTGGCATCGACCTCTCGACGATCCACTCGGTGGCGTCGTTCTTCGTCTCCCGCGTGGACTTTGAGATCGACAAGCGGCTGACCGCCCTCGGCACCGACGAGGCCCTGGCCCTCAAGGGCCGCGCGGCCCTCGCCAACGCCCGGCTCGCCTACGAGGCGTACGAGGAGGTCTTCGCCTCCGGCCGGTGGTCGGCGCTCGCCGAGGAGAAGGCGAACAAGCAGCGTCCGCTGTGGGCGTCCACCGGTGTGAAGGACCCCACGTACAAGGACACCCTGTACGTGGACGAGCTGGTCGCGCCGGGCACCGTCAACACGATGCCGGAGGCCACGCTGAACGCCGTCGCCGACCACGGCGAGATCACCGGCGACACGGTGACCGGCGGCTATGCGCAGGCCCGCGCCGACCTGGACGCCCTCGAGCGCCTGGGTGTCTCCTACGACGAGGTCGTCCAGCAGCTGGAGGACGAGGGCGTCGCCAAGTTCGAGGCGGCCTGGCAGGAGCTGCTGGACGCCGTAGCGAAGTCCCTGACGAGCAAGGGAGTTGACGCCCGATGACCGAGCACGCACCCGCCCAGGCACCCGCACCCGAGGCGGTGCGGGTCCCGGTGGCCCCGGCCGCCGGCTGGGAGAACCCGCTCCGGGACACCCGCGACCGCCGGCTCCCCCGGATCGCCGGTCCGTCCGGCCTGGTCATCTTCGGGGTGACCGGTGACCTGTCCCGCAAGAAGCTGATGCCGGCGGTGTACGACCTGGCCAACCGCGGTCTGCTGCCACCGGGCTTCTCCCTGGTGGGCTTCGCGCGCCGGGACTGGGAGGACCAGGACTTCGCCCAGGTCGTCCACGACGCGGTGCGCGAGCACTCCCGCACCCCCTTCCGTGAGGAGGTGTGGCAGCAACTCGCCGAGGGCATGCGGTTCATCCCCGGCGACTTCGACGACGACACCGCGTTCAAGCAGCTCAAGGACGCCGTCGACGAGCTGGACGCCTCCCGCGGCACCGGTGGCAACTTCGCCTTCTACCTCTCGGTGCCGCCGAAGTTCTTCCCGAAGGTCGTGCAGCAGCTGAAGAAACACGGCCTGGCGAACCCGCCGGAGGGCTCCTGGCGGCGCGCGGTCATCGAGAAGCCGTTCGGCCACGACCTGGCCAGCGCCCGCGAGCTGAACGCGATCGTGCACGAGGTGTTCGAGCCGGACCAGGTGTTCCGCATCGACCACTACCTCGGCAAGGAGACCGTCCAGAACATCCTGGCGCTGCGCTTCGCCAACCAGATGTACGAGCCGATCTGGAACCGGTCGTACGTCGACCACATCCAGATCACCATGGCCGAGGACATCGGCATCGGCGGGCGCGCCGGCTACTACGACGGCATCGGCGCCGCCCGTGACGTCATCCAGAACCACCTGCTGCAGCTCATGGCGCTGACCGCCATGGAGGAGCCGATCGCGTTCGACGCGGAGGCGCTGCTCACCGAGAAGCTGAAGGTGCTGAAGTCGGTGCGGCTGCCGGCGGACCTCGGCAGGCACACCGTGCGCGGGCAGTACGCGGCCGGCTGGCAGGGCGGTGAGAAGGTCGTCGGTTACCTCGAAGAGGACGGCATCGACCGGCAGTCGAAGACCGACACCTACGCGGCGATCAAGCTGGAGGTCGACAACCGCCGCTGGGCGGGCGTCCCCTTCTACCTGCGCACCGGCAAGCGCCTCGGCCGCAGGGTCACCGAGATCGCCGTGGTCTTCAAGCGGGCCCCGCACTCCCCCTTCGACTCCACCGCCACGGAGGAGCTGGGCCAGAACGCGATCGTGATCCGTGTCCAGCCGGACGAGGGCATGACCGTGCGGTTCGGGTCCAAGGTGCCGGGCACGTCGATGGAGATCCGGGACGTGTCGATGGACTTCGCCTACGGCGAGTCGTTCACCGAGTCCAGCCCGGAGGCGTACGAGCGGCTCATCCTGGACGTGCTGCTCGGGGACGCGAATTTGTTCCCCCGTCACCAGGAAGTGGAAGAGTCCTGGAAGATCCTCGACCCGATCGAGGAGTACTGGGCGGCGCACGGCAGGCCGGCGCAGTACGCGTCGGGCGGCTGGGGACCGAGGGAAGCGGACGAGATGCTCGCACGAGACGGACGGAGCTGGCGCAGGCCATGAAGATCGACCTGACCGACACCACGGCAAGCAAGATCAACAAGGCGTTGGTGCAGGGCCGCCGCGCCATCGGCACCCCGGCCGTGGGCATGGTCCTGACGATGGTCATCGTCACGGACGAGGAGAACGCCTACGACTCGCTCAAGGCCGCCGAGGAGGCCTCGCACGAGCACCCCTCGCGGACCCTGGTCGTCATCAAGCGGCACGCCCGCACCCTGCGCGACCGCACCCACTCCCGGCTCGACGCCGAGGTCCGGGTCGGCTCCGAGGCCGGCACCGGCGAGACGGTCGTGCTGCGCACCTACGGCGAGGTGTCCGACCACGCCGACTCGGTCGTCCTGCCGCTGCTGCTGCCGGACGCGCCCGTCGTCGTGTGGTGGCCGGTGGAGGCGCCCGACACCCCGTCGCAGGACCCGCTCGGCGCGCTGGCCCAGCGGCGTATCACCGACCTGTACGCGGTCGAGCGGCCGATGGAGGTCCTGCAGACCCGCGCCCGCAACTACGCCCCGGGCGACACCGACCTCGCCTGGACCCGGCTCACGCTGTGGCGGTCGATGCTGGCCGCCGCCCTGGACCAGGCCCGGGCGAAGGTGATCTCGGCGGCCGTCGAGGCCGAGGCGGACAACCCGAGCGCCGAACTGCTGGCCCGCTGGCTGGAGGCCCGGCTGCACGTGCACGTGGACCGGGTGGTCACCGCGGGTCCGGTGGTCACGGCCGTACGCCTCGGCACTGCCAACGGCGACGTCGTCATCGACCGCCCCGAGGGCCCGCTCGCGACGCTGACCCTGCCGGGCCAGCCGCCGCGCACCCTGGCGCTGAAGGTCCGCCCCACCTCCGAACTCATCGCCGAGGAGCTGCGCCGCCTCGACGCCGACGAGATGTACGCCATCGCCCTCAAGGGCGAGGCCGCCAAGGAGAACGCCTGAGATGGCAGAGTCCGAGTTCCCGAAGCTCACCAACCGGCCCGAGTGCACGGCCCTCGCCGACCACCGCGCCGAGGGGCAGCCGCACCTGCGCGAGCTGTTCGCGGCGGACCCCGGCCGCGCCGAGCGGTATGTCGTACGGGTCGGCGACCTGTACATCGACTACAGCAAGCACCTGATCACCGACGAGACCCTCGCCCTGCTCCAGGAACTCGCCGCCGCCACCGGCGTGTTCGCGCTGCGCGACGCCATGTTCCGCGGCGAGAAGATCAATGTCACCGAGAACCGCGCGGTGCTGCACACCGCGCTGCGCGCCGCCCGGGACGCGGTGGTCGAGGTCGACGGCGAGAACGTCGTGCCCAAGGTGCACGCCGTACTCGACAAGATGGCCGGCTTCGCCGACCGGGTCCGCTCCGGCGAGTGGACCGGCCACACCGGCAGGCGGATCAGGAACGTCGTCAACATCGGCATCGGTGGCTCCGACCTCGGTCCCGCCATGGCCTACGAGGTCCTGCGCCCCTACACGGCACGGGAGTTGACGTTCCGTTTCGTGTCGAACGTGGACGGCGCCGACCTGCACGAGGCCACCCGGGACCTGGACCCGGCCGAGACGCTGTTCATCGTCGCGTCCAAGACGTTCACCACGATCGAGACGATCACCAACGCCACCTCGGCGCGCTCCTGGCTGCTGAAGGCCTTCGAGGGCGACGAGAAGGCCGTCGCCCGGCACTTCGTGGCCCTGTCGACCAACGCCGAGAAGGTCACCGAGTTCGGCATCGACCCGGACAACATGTTCGAGTTCTGGGACTGGGTCGGCGGCCGGTACTCGTACGATTCGGCGATCGGCCTGTCCCTGATGATCGCCATCGGCCCCGACCGGTTCCGGGAGATGCTCGACGGCTTCCGGCTGATGGACGAGCACTTCCGCACCGCGCCCGCCGAGGCCAACGCGCCTTTGCTGCTGGGCCTGCTGGGCATCTGGTACGGCAACTTCCACGACGCCCAGTCGCACGCGGTGCTGCCGTACAGCCACTACCTGTCGAAGTTCACCGCCTACCTCCAGCAGCTGGACATGGAGTCCAACGGCAAGTCGGTGCAGCGCGACGGGAAGCCGGTGGACTGGCAGACCGGCCCGGTGGTGTGGGGCACGCCCGGCACCAACGGCCAGCACGCCTATTACCAGTTGATCCACCAGGGCACCAAGCTGATCCCGGCGGACTTTATCGGCTTCGCCCGGCCCGTCGGCGAGCTGAGCGCTGAACTCAAGGCGCAGCACGACCTGCTGATGGCCAACTTCTTCGCCCAGACCCAGGCGCTCGCCTTCGGCAAGACTGCCGAGGAGGTCCGTGCGGAGGGCGTGCCCGAGGAGCAGGTGACGCACCGCACCTTCCGCGGCGACCACCCCACCACCACGGTCCTCGCCGGCGAGCTGACCCCGTCCGTGCTCGGTCAGCTGGTCGCCCTCTACGAGCACAAGGTGTTCGTGCAGGGCGCGGTGTGGAACATCGACTCCTTCGACCAGTGGGGCGTGGAGCTGGGCAAGGTGCTGGCCAAGCGGGTCGAACCGGCCCTCACCCAGGGCGCCGACGTACCCGGCCTCGACCCGTCCACCACGGCCCTGGTCGCCGCCTACCGCACGCTTAGGAAGTGAATCTGTCATGACAGCCATGCAGTTGGGCCTGATCGGTCTCGGCAAGATGGGCGGCAACATGCGCGAGCGGATCCGCCGCGCCGGCCACACCGTCATCGGCTACGACCGCAACCCCGAGGTGTCCGACGTCAAGTCCCTGGCCGAACTGGTCGAGAAGCTGGACGCGCCCCGGCACGTGTGGGTGATGGTCCCGGCCGGCACCGCCACCCAGACCGTCGTCGACGAGCTCGGTGACCTGCTGGAGCCCGGCGACACGGTGATCGACGGCGGCAACTCCCGCTGGACGGACGACGAGAAGCACGCCGCCGCGCTCGGCATCAAGGGCATCGGCTTCGTCGACGCCGGTGTCTCCGGCGGTGTGTGGGGCCTGCAGAACGGCTACGCGCTCATGGTCGGCGGCGACAAGGAGTACGTCGAGCCGCTGAAGCCGATCTTCGACGCGCTCAAGCCGGAGGGCCCCTACGGCTATGTCCACGCGGGCCGGGTCGGCGCCGGGCACTTCTCCAAGATGGTCCACAACGGCATCGAGTACGCGATGATGCAGGCGTACGCCGAGGGCTGGGAGCTGCTGGAGAAGGTCCACTCGGTGGAGAACGTCCGTGAGGTGTTCCGCTCCTGGCAGGAGGGGACGGTCATTCGCTCCTGGCTCCTCGACCTGGCGGTCAACGCCCTGGACGAGGACGAGCACCTGCAGAAGCTGCGCGGCTACGCGGAGGACTCCGGCGAGGGCCGCTGGACGGTGGAGGCGGCCATCGACAACGCGGTCCCCCTGCCCGCGATCACGGCCTCCCTCTTCGCCCGGTTCGCCTCCCGGCAGGACGACTCGCCGCAGATGAAGATGATCGCGGCGCTGCGCAACCAGTTCGGCGGCCACGCGGTCGAGAAGAAGGACTGAGCCGCCGTGGGGGACCTGCTGCTGGTCCGCCACGGTGAGACGGAGTGGAGCCGGTCGGGACAGCACACCAGCTGGACCGACCTGCCCCTGACCGGGCACGGCGAGGAACAGGCCAAGTCCCTCGTCCCGCTCCTCACCGGCCGGACCTACGCCCTGGCGCTGGCCAGTCCGCTGGGCCGCGCGATACGCACCGCCGAACTGGCGGGCCTGAGCGGGGTCGTGCCCGACCCCGACCTGCACGAGTGGGACTACGGCGGCTACGAGGGCGTCACCACGGCCGACATCCACCGCTCCCGACCCGGCTGGGACCTGTGGACCGACGGCGTGCCGCCCGGCCGCGACGGTCACCCGGGCGAGTCACCGCAGGACATCGGGGCCCGCGCCGACCGGGTGCTGGCCCGCGTCGGCCCCGCGCTCGCCGAGGACGCCGGGGACGTGGTCCTCGTCGCCCACGCCCACTTCCTGCGCGTCCTCACCGCCCGCCGGCTGGGTCTGCCGCCCGCCGGGGGCCGGCTGTTCCAGCTGGCCACGGGCACGGTCAGCCGGCTGTCCACCGAGCACGGGCGGCCCGTGATCGCCGAGTGGAACAGACAGCCGTAACAGCCCCTGGACCACAACTACCGTGCTCCGCGGCCCGGTTCACCTCTGGTGGCCGGGCCGCAGTGGTACAGCAGCCGGGTCCGGTCACCGGGATCGTAGGCAGCCGGCGGGACGAGCGCGCAGTGAGCCGCGGTCCAGCGCAGCAGCGCACCGGCGGGACGGGCGCCCCAAGCGGCGCCCGGACGCAGGGCGGTGCGCGGCACGAGGACGTAGTGCAGCCGCCCGGTGTCCACCAGCCGGCGGAAGGCGACCGGCGCGGGATAGGGGACGCGGCCGGTGAAGCCGCCCATCGGCAGCACGGGCGCGTCGGCGGCGATGACGTACGGTGCCGCGCTCTCCCAGCCGGGCACGGCGGCCAGGTAGCGGGCGCCGTCGCGGTGCGCGGTCAGGTAGGCGAGCAGCCGCCGGTGCCGGGGGCCGAGCGTGGCCGACGCTGTGGAGGCGCGGGTGCTGGTGGGGCCGACCCGGCCGAAGCCGCCGGGCTGGTTGTAGCGCAGGGAGAGCGCGGACGCCGTCCAGACGGCGGGGACCAGCAGCACGGCGGCGAGGGCGGTGGCGAGGGCGGTGGCGAGCGCGGCCGGCCGGCGCAGTCCCGCGAGCAGGACGGCGAGCAGGCCCAGGGCGACCGCACAGGGAGCCGACCAGGGCTGGAAGCGCGGGTACCAGAGGGTGAGGGCCAGGCACCAGACGAGGTTGACGGCGAGGACGGCGGGGAGCGCGCGGGAGCGGCGGGCCGGGGCGAGGGAGGCTGCGGGACCCGCACCGAGACGGCAGGCCTGCACGATCCCGGCCGCGGCGAGCGCGGCCACGGCCACCGCGACGACACCCATGTAGTAGGTGTGGCCGGTGACGCTGCCGAAGCTGAAGGCCGCGAAGAAGGTCACGAACCACACGCCCCACAGCACATGTCCGGCCAGCAGCCGGTCGGTGCGCGGCACCCGGCGCAGCGCCAGCAGCCCGCCGACGAGACCGAACGCAGCCAGCGGGTACAGCCAGCCGGTCTGGGTGGCCAGGCCCGGGCTGAACATCTTGCCCACGCCGTCGCCCATGCCCGGTCCCAGGTGTCCGCCCGCGCGGGCCGCCCGGCTCACCACGATGCTGCCCGTGCCGGCCGCGCTGACGCCGACGGCGTGGAAGCGGGTGAGGAAGTTGTAGCCGACGACCAGGCCGAACGGCGAGTCGTCGGTGGTGCCGTCGAGGTACGGGCGGGCGCCCGCCGGGGTGAGGGCGGCCACCAGCATCCACGACGCCGACACCGCCACCGTCACCACGCCGGCCAGCGCGACATGGCCGACGCGGCGGCGCCGGGCGCCGGGTGCGGCGACCAGGTAGGTCGCGGCGAGTGCGGGCAGCACCGCCCATGCCTCCAGCATCTTGCACTGGAAGGCGAGGCCCACCCAGACGGCCGCGAGCAGCAG
The DNA here is from genome assembly GCF_040645475.1 of Streptomyces sp. NPDC046759. NCBI lineage: Bacteria > Bacillati > Actinomycetota > Actinomycetes > Kitasatosporales > Streptomycetaceae > Streptomyces > Streptomyces sp. NPDC046759. The sequence continues at coordinate 486,768 of NZ_JBEYYJ010000001.1, forward strand.
GGTGCGCGGGCGGCCCTTCTCGGTGGCCCGCCAGGTGGCCTCGGCGGCCAGCAGCAGAAGCAGCACGAACGGGGCGTCCTCGGTGACGGAGCGGCCGAGGCCCACGGTCACCGGGGTCAGCGTCAGGAACGCGGCGGCCAGCAGCCCGGCGGGCACCCCGGCCCAGCGGCGCACCAGCAGGTGCAGCAGCAGGACGCAGCCCACCATCTCCAGGGCCTGGGGCAGTACCAGCACCCACGGGTGGAAGCCGAGGACCAGCGCGGCGAGGGCCTGCGGCCACAGGAAACCGGGCAGCTTGTCCAGCGTGATGGAGCCCGCAGGGTCGAAGGAGCCGTAGAAGAAGTCGGCCGGGCCGTCGGTCATGCTGCGCACCGCGCTGGCGTAGAAGGCGTGGTAGCTGCTGTGGCCGAGCCCCCACAGGCACAGCACGGCGGCGAGCACGGCTATGCCGGCGAGCACCGGCCGCTCGTAGCGGTCCGCGCGGGCCGGTATGGGCGGGACGGGTGCGGTCGGTGGCGGGCCGGGGCGCAGCAGCGGCCGGCCGGCGGGGATCGGCATGGGACTTCCAGGGGCCCGGTCCGGGACTCTCGGGTCCGGGACACCGGGAATGCCGCGGACCGTGCGAGTATCGGCCGCCGCACCAGGGGGCGGCGCGTGACGGGGCCGGGTCTCACCGAGGTCTCACCGGCTCCTTCACCGCTTCTTTCACCGCCTTTTCCGCCGCCTTCTCACCGCCGCCCGGCGTGCTGGGCCGCGAGCCGGACCGTGAGGAAGACCTCGCAGACGCCCCGGGGTCCTGCTTCTACAATCACCGGCACGCACCACGAGCGCGCCCCCAGGCGTCCGCCGGCCCGAAGGAAACCGATGACCGTCGTCGAAGAACCGGCACGACCCGGGGGACGGGTGCGCGACGCCGCCCGCACCAGGGGCGAGATTCTCGACGTGGCCACGCAGGAGTTCGCGCGGGCCGGTTACGACGGCGCCCGGGTCGACGAAATAGCGGCCCGCACCCGCACCACCAAGCGGATGATCTACTACTACTTCGGCGGCAAGGAGCAGCTGTTCACGGCCGTGCTCGAGCGGGCCTACGGGGTGATCCGCGACGCCGAGCAGCAGCTGGACGTCGAGCACCTGGACCCGGTCGCCGCGATCCGGCGCCTGGCCGAGCTGACCTTCGACCACCACGAGCGGCACCCGGACTTCATCCGCCTGGTCGGCATCGAGAACGTCCACGGCGCCGAGCACATCGCCGCCTCGGAAAAGCTCGGGAGCATCGGCTCCCCGGCCCTCGGGGTGATCCGCCGGATCCTCGCCGCGGGACGGGAGTCGGGGCTGTTCACGGTCGACGCGGACGCGGTCGACCTGCACGCCATGATCACCTCGTTCTGCTTCTTCCGGGTCGCCAACCGGCACACTTTCGGCGCCCTGTTCGGCCGGGACCTGGCGGACCCCGCCCGGCGGGAGCACTACCGGACCATGCTCGGCGACATGGTGATCGCCTATCTGACGGCCGGGCGCACCGGCGGCTGAGCCCTCCAGGGCCCGCGGTGTCCCGCCGTCCGCCGCGTGCGGCCCGGGGGCTACGGCCGCGGGTGGCGGGGCTCGTAGAGGGCGAGTTCGCCGCCGCCCGGCAGGCGCAGGGCGGTCACCCGGCCCCAGCGGGCCTCCTCGACGAGGCGGGTGAACTCCACTCCCCGGTCGGTGAGGTGACGCTGCGTCGCGTCGAGGTCGTCGCACATCAGCATCAGCTCGTGCGTGGGCTCGCCGTCGGTCGGATGACAGGCCACCTCGGCGGGCGGCGCCTGGAAGATCAGCCATCCATGCCCCGCGTCGACGTGCGCCCATCCGAGGGTGTCGCGCAGGAAGGCCCGGTCGGCCTCGGCGTCCCGGCTGTAGAGGACCACATGTGCACCGTTGATCACGCGCGGAGGCTAGTTCAGCGGGCGGTGCCGGACAAGCACCGGCTGCCGGCGACCCGCCGCGCGGCTGTGCTCAGCCTGCCCGGTCGGCCGCCGAGTCGAGCAGGGGGCCGAGCTCTCGTACCGCCGTGGTCAGGGGCCGTACGTCCTGTTCGGCCCGGGCCATCAGGATCGCGCCCTCCAGGGCGCTGATCATCAGCGTGGCCAGCGATTCGGCGCGGGCCCCGGGGACGCCCATGCCGGTCAGGGCCTCGGCGAGCGGGGTTCGCCAGGTCGTGAACGCGGCGGCCACGGCCGCACGGGTGGCCCCGCCTGCGGAGGCGCACTCGACGGTGGCCGCGGCGACCGGGCAGCCCGCCGCGAACCCGTCCGCCGCGTACTCGTCGGTCCACTGTGCGGCCATCGCCGCGAACAGTCCGCTGGGCGTCGGCTCCTCGAGCCCTGCGAGAAAGCGCGCGATCCGCTTGCCCGCGTAGCGTCCGGCCCAGCCGACCGCCTCGTTCACCAGTTGTTCCTTCCCGCCCGGGAAGTAGTGCTGGAGCGAGCCGCGCGGTGCGCCGGCGTGCGCGGCGACCTCCCGCATGCCGGTCGCGGCGACGCCGTCGCGCCGGATGAGCTGGGCCGCGGCGAAGACCATGCGCTCTCGCGGCCCGTGTCGCCCCTCGGTCATCCCCGGCCTCCGTTCCCCACTGCTCCCCCGCACTCTATGACCGATGTCATAATGCCCGCTACTATGACAGCGGTCATAGCCACGGCCCCGAGTGAAGGACGGTCCCGTGAACCTCGGCTTCATCGGTCTCGGAGTGATGGGCCGGCCCATGGCCCGGCGCCTGGTGTCCGCCGGGACTCCCCTGGTGGTCTGGAACCGGACGCCGGAGCGCATCGCACCCCTGCGCGCGGCCGGGGCCGCCGTCGCCGCGGACGCCGCGGAGGTGTTCGCGCGGGCGGACGTCGTGCTGCTGATGCTCGCCGACGAGTCCGCCGTCGACGCCGTCCTCGGACGGGGCACGCCCGCACTGGCCGCGAAGGTCGCTGGGCGCACCGTCGTCCACATGGGCACCACCTCGCCCGAGTACTCGCACGCCCTGGAGAGCGACATCCGCGCCGCGGGCGGGCGGTACGTCGAGGCGCCCGTCTCCGGATCCCGGGTGCCGGCGGAAGAGGGCCTGCTGGTGGCGATGCTGGCCGGGGAGCAGGACGCCGTGGACGCCGTACGGCCGCTGCTCGCGCCGCTGTGCCGGGAGACGTTCGTGTGCGGCCCGGCGCCCAACGCGCTGCTGATGAAGCTGTCCGTGAACCTCTTCCTGATCACTCTGGTGACAGGGCTGACCGAGGCGTTCCACTTCGCCGAGCGCCAGGGCCTGGACCGGCGACTGTTCCTGGACGTGCTGGACGCGGGCCCCATGGCCAGCGGCGTCTCGCGGATGAAGGCGCCGAAGCTGTTCGACCGGGACTTCGCGGTGCAGGCCGCCGCGCTGGACGTCCTGAAGAACAACCGGCTCATCGCGCAGGCGGCGCGCAAGGCCGGCCTCGCCTCGCCGCTCCTCGACGTGTGCCACGCGCTGTTCGAGGAGACGGTGGCACAGGGGTGCGGCGGCGAGGACATGATCGCCGTGCTGCGGGCGATCGAGACGCGGACGGCCGAGGCGGCGTAGACGGGAACGGCCGTCCGTGGCTCAGCGCTTCGGGATGCCGTACGCCCGGTCGACGTGCAGCCGCACCACCAGGCGGCGGTCGCGGACCATCGCCGCCCGGTAGTCGTCCCAGTCCGGGTGCTCGCCGAGCACGTCCCGGTACAGGCGGACGAGTTCCTCGACGGTCTCGTCGTGCGGGTCCCGGGCGACCGGGGACAGTTCGGCCGTGCCCTCGGCGACGGTGAACGCCCAGCGGTCGGCGCTGGTGACGTGGTAGGAGGCGCGGGGGTCACGGCGCAGGTTGCGGGTCTTGGCGCGGTCGTCGGTGACGGAGATCCGGATGATCCGCTCGTCGGGGCAGTAGGCGTGGCTGACGTTCGACAGCTGCGGGCGGCCGTCGCCCTTCAGGGTGACCAGTACGCCGCCGTTGCCTTCGCAGAGCAGTCCGAGCAGCGCGTCCTGTGCATGATCTGAAGTCGCATCTTCGCTCATGACAGGGTCAACTCGCCCGTGGGGGCCTGCATTCCCACACGCCCACAAGGCGGTAGACAGTGTCTACGCACCCCTGGTAGACACTGTCTATGACTGAGTCCGACAACGGGTTGCGCGAGCGTCTGGTCGACGCCGGCGTGGCCCTGCTGGCCGCCGACGGGTTGCAGGCGCTCACCCTACGGGAGATCGCCCGGCGCACCGGCGTCTCGCACGGGGCGCCGCGGCGCCACTTCCCCACCCACCTGGAACTGCTGTCGGCCATCGCGCGCCGTGGCTTCGACGACCTGGCCGGGCGGGTGCGGGCGACGCCCGCGCACGAGCCCGCCGGACCGCGCGCACAGGTGGCGGCGCTGGCACGGACCTACCTGGAGTTCGCGCTCGACAACCCCGGCATGTACGAGCTGATGTTCCGTCACGACCTGCTGGAGAGCGGGCATCTGGGGTTGCGGGAGAGGAGTCTTCCGTTGTTCGGGGTACTCGTCGGACTCGTCGGTGCGGCCCGGCCCGAGGCCGACGCGCGGCGGGTCGCGGGAGCCCTGTGGGCGAATCTGCACGGCATCGCCCAGCTGTGGCGCTGGCGCAGCCTGCAACTCGCCCTTGGCGACGAGGACTTCGGTCCGCTCCTGGAGACCGTGCTGGTGGCCCACCTCGGCGCCGCGCAGAGCGGCCGGTGAACCGGCGGTGGACGCTGGCGAGCAGCGTGGCGGGCGCGGTGGTCGTCGCGCTGGACGGTACGGTCCTCACGGTCGCGCAGCCCCGTCTGCAGAGGGAACTGGGCGCGTCGCTGGCGCAGGTGCAGTGGACCAGCACGGCGTATCTCGTCGCGGTGGCGAGCCTGCTGGTGTTCGCGGGCCGGCTCGGTGACCGGTACGGGCAGCACCGCGTGTTCGCTGTGGGCCTGCTGGGGTTCGGGGCCACGTCGGCGGGGATCGGCGTCGCCCCTGGCGTGGCATGGGTGATCGGGCTGCGCGCGGTGCAGGGAGTGTTCGGGGCGCTGCTGCAGCCGGCCACACTGGGTATGCTGCGGGCCGTGTTCCCACCGGACCGGCTGGCCGCGCCCCTCGCCGCGCGGACCGCCGCGATCGGGCTCGCTGCGGCAGCCGGTCCCTTGGTGGGCGGGGCGCTGGTGACCGGTCTGGGCTGGCGGGCGGTGTTCTTCGTCAACGTGCTGCCCGCGCTCGTCTTCGGCCTGCCGGCGCTGCTGCGTCACCGGCTGTCCGCCGCGGGCTCCCGTGCGCCGCTGGACGTGCCCGGTGCCGTGCTCCTCGCGGTGACGCTGGCCTGCCTGGTGCACTCACTGACCGAGCGGCCCGCTTCCGGGACCGGGCTTGCCGTCGCGGCGGTCGCGGCCGTCGTCCTGGTACGGCACGAGCGGCGTACGGCGAGCCCGCTGCTGCCGCCCGCGGTCATCGGCTCGCGGGCGGTCGGGGCCGCTCTCGGTGTGCTGGTCGTCGTGTCCGCGGCCCTGTTCGGCGCCCTGTTCGTGGCCACCTATCTGCTGCAGCGCCGGCTGGGACTCGACCCGTTGGGCAGCTCGGTGCGCAGTCTGCCCCTGGCGGTGCTGATGGTGGCGTCCGCGGCACTGTGCCCGGTGCTGCTGCGCCGGTTCGGGGCGCGCGGTACGACCACGGTGGCGACGGGACTCCTCACCCTCGGGGTTCTCGTGCTGTCCCGAGCCGTGTCCGCGCCGCCGCTCGGCTGCGCGTTCGCCCTGCTGGGCGCCGGATTCGGCACGGTGATGGTGGCGGCGACCCAGGTGGTCGTACGGCGGGCGGAGGTGGCGGTGGCCGGCGTGGCGGGCGGGCTGCAGCAGACGGCGCTCAACATCGGCCCGGCCGTGGGGGTGGCCACGGCGAGCGCGCTCCTGCACACCGGCACCGGCCCCACCCTGCTCACCCTGACGGCCGTCGCCGCACTCGGCATCCCCCTGGCCCGCGCACTGCCGGGGACGGACGAGGCACACGTGCCGCCGCGAACCGGCGACGACCACACTCCACGAACAACCGGCGAGGACCGCTCCGCCCGGCTGTCCGGGGCCGAAGGACCGCATGCTGCCGGAAACCGACCGCGCGCCGCCCGGAACCGGTGAGAACCGGGCACCGTCGGGACCGGCACCAACCGCGCGCACCACCCGGAGCGGTGAGACCCGCGCGCACTGCCCGGACCGGTGACAACCGCGCGCACTACCCGGATCGACGGCCGCCGCGCGCCGCCCGGGACCGGCAGCGACCGTGCCGGCCGGCGGCCCGGAGCCGACGGACCGCGCACCGCCGGCGACCGGAGGCGACCGCTCCTCTCACCCCCTGCCCGCCACCGGCGGCCAAGGACCGTCGCCCGGTGTCCGGCGTCCGGCGTCCGGCGTCCGGCGTCCGGCGTCCGGCGTCCGGCGTCCGGCCAGGGTCCGGCACCCTCCCTGCACCTCCGCTGGACCGGTCGCGTCGTGTCGATCACAAACGGCGCTGATGAGCGGGTCCGTGACGGTGTTCCTGGGCGACGATGAGGGCGGTGTGCGCACCGGCGGCAGCCGGTGGCGGCGCGTACGAGGCGACCGGAGGAGAGCGATGGCACAGCTGCGGCAGGAAGTCGACCCGGGTGAGGCGGGGCTGGACGTCGAGGCGCTGGACCGCCTGGACCGGCATGTCGCCCACTACGTCGCCGAGGGGCGGCTGCCGGGCTTTCTGGTGGCCCTGTCGCGCGGCGGCCGGGTCGCCCACCTGACCACGCACGGACTGCGCGACGTCGCTGCCGGGCTGCCCGTCGAGGCGGACACCCTGTGGCGGATCTACTCGATGACCAAGCCGGTCACGGCGGTTGCGGTGCTGCTGCTGGCCGAGGAGGGCAGGCTGTCCCTGGACGACCCGCTCGACCGGCACCTGCCGGCGTTCGCCGACCCCCAGGTGTACGACGGGGGTTCAGGGGCCGGGATGCGCACCCGCCCGGCCGCCGGCCCGATCCTGGTCCGCCATCTGCTCACCCACACGGCCGGCCTGACGTTCGGCTTCTACCACCGGCACCCCGTCGACGCCCTCTACCGCGAGTCCGGCCTTGAGTACTCGGTGCCGCCGGGCGCCGATCTGGCCGAGACGGTCGAGGTGTACGCGCGGATGCCGCTGCAGTTCGATCCGGGCACGCAGTGGAACTACTCGGTGGCCTCGAACGCGCTGGGCCGGGTCGTCGAGGTGGTGTCCGGGCAGGCGCTGGACGCGTTCTTGGCCGAGCGGATCCTGCGTCCGCTCGGCATGACCGACACCGGCTTCCACGTCGCTCCCGGACAGGCGTACAGACTGGCCGAGTTGTACGGCGAGACGGACGAGGGCGGGATCGAGCCGGTGCCGGGGCTGCCGGTGCGCGGCCGGCCCCGGTTCCTGTCCGGCAGCGGTGGCCTGGTCTCGTCCGCGTACGACTTCCACCGGTTCATGGAGATGCTGCGCCGGGGCGGCGAACTGGACGGCGTACGGGTGCTGTCCGCGGAAAGCGTCGCGCGGATGACCAGCAACCAGCTGCCGGGCGGCGCGGTGTTGCGGTCCTTCGGCGCCCCCGTGCACCAGGAGGCGGGCAACGACGGGCTCGGATTCGGCTTCAACGTCTCGGTGGTCACCGACCCGTCCCGCACTCTGGCCCCCTCCAGCCTCGGCACGTACGGCTGGACCGGTGCGGCCACGACCGCGTTCTGGGTCGATCCGGCCCACGAGCTGACGGTCCAGTTCATGAGTCAGGTGCGCCCGAAGACACTGAAGATCTTCCCGGAGCTGCGTCGGCTGGTCCACGAGGCGCTGGTGGACTGAGCCCGGAGCGGTCCGCCGCCCGCCGCCCGGGGGCGGCGGGCGGCACGGTCGCCTCAGGAACCGTGCGCGACGGCGTCCAGGTGGGGCAGGATGTGGTCCATCCGCTCCCGCTTGGTGCGCAGATAGGTGATGTTGCTCTCGCACGGCTCGATGAGCAGCGGCACCTGCTCGGCCACCTGGATGCCGTGCCGGACCAGCGCCTCCCGCTTGCGCGGATTGTTGGACATCAGGCGGACCGAGCGCACCCCGAGGTCGCGCAGGATCTCGGCGGCGACGCCGTAGTCGCGGGCGTCGACGGGCAGGCCGAGCGCGAGATTCGCCTCGACCGTGTCGAGGCCCTCCGCCTGCAGCGCCATCGCGCGCAGCTTGGCGAGCAGTCCGATGCCGCGCCCCTCGTGGCCCCTCAAGTAGACGACGATCCCGCTGCCTTCGGCGACCACCGCCCGCAGCGCGGACGCCAGCTGGTCGCCGCACTCGCAGTGCCGGGAGCCGAACGCGTCCCCGGTCAGGCACTCGGAGTGCAGCCGGGTGAGCACGTTCTCGGTGCCGATCTCGCCGTACACCAGGGCCACTTGCTCGTCACCGCGATCGTGGTCCAGGTAACCGATCGCCTGGAATTTCCCGTACACGGTGGGCAGCGGTGCATTCACGATGCGTTCCGCGCCCGAACGCCGCGCGGACTTCTTGCCGAGTACGCCGAGGTTGACACCGGTGTTTTCTGTCATGATCTGATTCCTAAACAGAGACGAAAGGCCGTGAAATGACGAGTGATTCGGGCGCGCGGGCGGCGGCATGGGCGGCGGCGTACGGCGTGGTGCCGACGGACACCACGGAGGACGTGCGGAGTCGGGGGGTGAGCGCTTCAACACAGGTGGCCGTCCTTCCCGTCGGCAGTTTCGAGCAGCACGGTCCGTTCCTTCCGCTGGCGACCGACACGCTCGTCGCCTGCGCCGTGGCGCGGGAGATCGCCGCCGCGTACCCGGTGCACCTCCTTCCTCCGTTGACGGTCTCCTGCTCGCACGAGCACGCGGACTGGCCGGGGACCGTCAGCATCTCCTCCGTGACCCTGCATGCGGTGGTCTCGGACATCGCGGCGTCGCTGCGCCGCTCCGGCGTCGACGCGCTGGTCGTGGTCAACGGGCACGGCGGCAACTACGTACTGGGCAACGTCGTCCAGGAGGCCTCCGCCCGTGGTGAGCGGATGGCGCTGTTCCCGGCGGCCGAGGACTGGGAGACGGCCCGGGAGCGGGCAGGGGTGCGCACCTCGCTGCTCAGCGACATGCACGCGGGCGAAATCGAGACCTCGATTCTGCTGCACGCTCATCCCGAATTCGTCCGCCCTGGTTACGAGTCCGCCGATTTCACCGCTGACGACCGTCGTCATCTGCTCACCGTGGGAATGTCCGCCTATACCGAGTCGGGCGTCATCGGCCGTCCTTCCCTGGGGTCGGCGGAAAAGGGGGAGGAACTGCTGGCGAGCCTGGCGGAATCCTTCGAAGCTTGCTTCGCGTTGTTCGCCTCGGTGGCGGAGCGCGGGTAGTCCGCCGCGGGCGCCGGGTCCTGCGCGGGGTCCGTCACGGAGGCCGAGGGGGTGTGATCCGGCCCGGTGGTGGCGCGCAGGCCGGTGTACCAGCGCACGGCGAGGACGGCGGCGCCGGGGAGGCTCGCCACCAGGCTCAGCACGCCGTAGACGACGGCGACGGCGACTCCGGTGCTCGCGCCGAGTCCCGCGGCCCCGAACGCCCAGGCGGTGACGCCTTCGCGGGGGCCGAAGCCGCCGACGTTCAGCGGCAGCCCCATGGCGACCAGGGCGAGTACGGCGAGCGGGACCAGGTCCACGACGGAGGCGGCGGAGCCGGCGACGCGGGCCGCCACGACGAACATCGCCAGATGCCCGGCCAGCACGAGGGCGGAGGACAGCGCGATACCGGGTCCGCCCCGGCGGGAGAACAGGCCCTGGCGTACCTCGCCGAGGGCGGTGCGCAGCCCCCCGACCCGGCGGGAGGGCGCACGGTTCATCCGGACGGAGAGGACGACGGCGAGCGCGCCGGCCGCGGCCAGGGCCACCAGCGGCGCGAAGTCACGGGCCTCGGCACGGACCGGGGACGGCACGGTCGGCAGCACCGCGGCGGCGAACACGGCCAGCGCGATCTGCCCGGCGACGCGCTCGAGTACGACGGCCTGCACGCCGCGCCGCAGGTCCCCGGCGCTCTGTCCGTGCCGGACCGCCCGGTGCACGTCGCCCAGGATCCCGCCGGGCAGCGCGGCGTTGAGGAACAGGGCCCGGTAGTAGTCGGCCACGGCCGCGCCCAGCGGCAGCCGGATGCGCAGTCCACGGGCCACCAACTGCCAGCGCCAGGCGCTGAGCACGGTGGTGACCACACCGATACCCAGCGCGGCCAGCACGGTCACGGTGTCGATCCGCCGGAGCCCTTCGACGAGCACGCCCGTGCCCAGCCGCCACAGCAGGGCCCCGACGATGAGCACACCGGCGGCGGTCCCGAAGTGTGTGCGCAGCGCGCGCAGGCCGGGACGCCGGGGGGCGGGGGGCCGGGCGGTCGCGGACACGGCCCCGGACGACGGCGGTTCGGCGCACGAGGACGGCGGTTCGGGGAGCGTGGACGGCGGTTCCGGGGGCGTGGACGGCGGTTCGGAGACCGGCGACGACGATCCGGGGACCGCCGACGGCCGTTCTTTCAGCACGGTCCCGGTGGCGAGGGACGCCTGCGGGACGCCCGCGACCGCCCCCAGCGGATGAAACGTGCCTGCTCCGAACACGCACACATCGGCCGGGCCGCCGTCGTGCACACGCGCGTGCGTCCCGGAACCGTGCACACGCGCCTGAGCCGTGCCGGCAGGCGTCACCCGGCCGTGCGTGCCGGCCCCCGTGACCCGGTGCCCGGACTGCGTCGCCGCCGGCCTCGCACTCATGACGCCCCGCCCGTCGGCCGGGGCAGGGCCAGCAGGTCGCTGTGGTGGACCACGACCCGCAGGTCCCCGGCCGCGCAGGCGGCGAGCCGGTCCCGCAGGTAGCGCTCGGCGCGCTCGCGCAGCTCCGGCCGCTGCTCCACGGCCGCGCCCACCCAGCCACGCAGCCACTGCTCGGTCAGCGCGGCCTCCGCGGGTCCGAGCCGCCACGGGCTCGGATGCACGCGTACGGCGGCCCCGCGTGCGGCGAACGCCTCGCAGGCCACGGTGACCGCGTCCGGGCCGAGCAGCCCGGCGTGCCGCTGATGGTCGTTGAACGCCTCGGTGATCTCCGCGTCCAGCGGGTCGGCCGGGGTCACTTCGACGCGTCCGGCGACGGACAGCGTGAGCAGCGCGGGGCAGCCGGCCCCGGCGCAGGCGTCGGCGAGGGTGACGATCTGCTCGCGGGTGAGGACGTCGAGCAGCGCGGAGGCGGTGACCAGTGCGGCGCCCGCCAGCGCGTCCGGGGTGAGCCGGGCGACGTCGCCGCGCCGGGTCTCGACGGTGACGCCGCTACCGTCGGCGGCCGAGCGCGGGGAGCCCACGGCGGCGAAGTGCAGCAGGTAGGGATCGCGGTCGTGCAGGATCCAGTGCTGGGGGCCGTCCAGGCGGGGCGCGAGCCAGCGGCCCATGGAGCCGGTGCCGCAGCCCAGGTCGTGCACGGCGAGTGCGCCGGTGCGGCCGGGCAGGTTCGCCAGCCGGATCCGCAACGGGTCCAGCAGCTCCTCGGCGCGGGCGGCCGCGTCGGCCCCTTCCCGCAGGCGCAGCCATTCGGGCGCGTACCGGGGCGGTTCGTCGGGCTCCCCGTCGCGCAGCCGTACGGTGGCCCGCTCCCCGGGACGGCCGACGGGCCCGGCCCCGGCGACCACCGAGGCGTCCGTGCCGCGCCCCACGTGACCGGCGGCGCCGCGGTCACCGCTCCCCTCCCCCGCACCGGATGCCTCCGAGCCCGTCACGGCGTCCGGGGCGGCAACGTCCTCGCGACCGGCCTCGCGCACCGGCTCCTCCTCGCCCTCGGTCCTCCGCACCGCCCCGGTGGCCCGCGGGCCGGCCTGGGCCGGGATGGACGCCATGCCGTTCGTCGTCGTCTCTGGTGTGGTCATGCCGCCCTCCCGGGGGCTTCGGGGAGCCGGGCGAGAACTCCGGCCAGGCTGCGTGCGGTGGTGGCCCAGCCGTCGAGCGCGGCGCGGCGGCCACGGGCGGCGGCCTTGAGCCGGCGGCGCACATCGGGTTCGCCGAACCAGCCGCGCAGTTCCGCGGCGAGCGCGGCCGGGTCCTCCGGCGGCACGAGGATGCCGGGCACCCCGCCGTCGGGGGCGCGGCCGACCGCCTCCGGCAGGCCGCCCACGTCGGTGGCGAGGACCGGGATGCCGCGGGCCAGGGCCTCGGTGACCGCCATGCCGTAGGTCTCGGCGTAGGAGGTGAGGACCATCAGGTCGGCGGCGGCGTACGTGGCGTCGAGTTCTGCGCCGGAGCGCGGGCCGGTCAGGCGCAGCCGGTCGGCGAGGCCGTACCGGTCGACGAGGGTGCGCAGCCGGGTGACGTACGCGGGATCGTGACCGAGTCCGCCGACCAGCTCGCAGGTCCACGGCAGGTCCCGGACGGCCGCGAGCGCCTCCACGAGCCGGTGCTGCCCCTTGCGCGGGGTGACGGCGGCCACGCACAGCAGCCGCGAGACGCCGTCGGTGCCGGGCGCGAGCGGCGCGATGTCGGCGCCGGGCGCGGCGACATGCACCCGATCGGGGGCGAGGCCGTGGTGGGACACGAGCCGGCGCACCGCCCAGTCGCTGGTCGCGACGACGGCGGGCACGGCGCGCAGCACGGCGCGTTCGCCGGCGTCGAGGTCGGCCGCGACGGCCGGGTCGAGACCGGTCTCGTCGCCGAGCGGCAGATGGACCAGCACGGCCAGGCGCAGACGGTCGGCGTGCGGGGTGACGACCTCCGGGACACCGCAGGCGACGAGCCCGTCCAGCAGCACCACCGCGTCGTCCGGCAGGTCGCTCAGGGTGCGGTCGAGGCGGTCGCGGGCAGCCCGGTCCGGACGGGGCCAGGCGCCCGGCGCGGCGTGCCGGGCGACCTGCCAGCCGAAGCCGGGAAGGTCCAGGCATACCCGTCGGTCGTAGGCGTTGCCGCCGCTGGGCGCGGCCGGGTCGTCGACGCCACCCGGCAGGACGAAGTGCACGGTGCGCAGGGACATGGGAATGATTCCGGCCTTCTCGACGGCGGTGGCCTGCGCCGGCACGTAGGTCAGGCGGGTTCGCTCCGTGGTCGTTCCGGTCACAGGCCACGCTCGTAACTCGCCCAGGCGATGTGCGACTCGTGCAGGGTCACGGTGATGCCCGCGAGGCCCTTGGCGCCCTCGCCGAGGGCGCCCTTGTGGACGCGTTCGGCGAGCCGGTCGGCGATGACCTTGGCGAGGAACTCGGTGGAGGTGTTGACGCCGGCGAACTCGGGTTGGTCGTCCAGGTTGCGGTAGTTCAGCTCGGCCGTGATGAGGTGCAGCTCCTGCGTGGCCAGGCCGATGTCGACCACGATGTTGTCCTCGTCCAGCTGCTCGCGGCGGAAGGTGGCGTCCACCAGGAACGTGGCGCCGTGCAGGCGCTGCGCGGGCCCGAACACCTCGCCGCGGAAGCTGTGGGCGATCATGATGTGATCGCGGACGGTGATGCTGAACAACGGACGACCCTCCAGGTACGACGCGTCTGGTCCCCCTGTCCTTACCCGTCGGGGGATGCCGAGTAGTACGGCTCTTCGCTTCCCCGCGTTCAGCCCTCTCTCACTCTTTTCTCAGGTCAGGCCCGTCTCGGCGTACCGGATCCGGTGGCACAGGGCAGGGATCCCGCCCGAGGCGAGCTCCGGCATGACGTCGGGGAGTTGCTCGAAAGCGCTCTCCCCGGTGATGAGCGCGTCCAGTGCCGGATCGGCGAGCAGATCGAGGGCCAGCGCCATCCGGTCGGCGTACGTGCGGCCGGGCCGGGCGGCCGGGGAGACGCTGCCGACCTGACTGCTGCGCACGGTGAGCCGGCGGGAGTGGAAGGCCTCGCCGAGCGGCAGGGCCACGCGCCGGTCGCCGTACCAGCTCAGTTCCACCACGGTGCCCTCGGGGGCGAGGAGTTGCAGGGCACGGGTCAGGCCGGCCTCGGTGGCGCTGGCGTGCACGACGAGGTCGCAGTCGCCGAGGGCGTCGGCGGGCGTGGCGAACTCCACACCGAGCGCCTCGGCGGTCCTGGCCCGCGCCGGGTCCGCGTCGACGAGCTGCAGCCGGACGCCGGGGAACCGGGCCAGCAGGGCGGCCACCGAGCAGCCGACCATGCCGCCGCCGACCACCGCGATCCGGTCGCCGATCTGCGGCGCCGCGTCCCACAGGGCGTTCACGGCGGTCTCCACGGTCCCGGCGAGCACGGCCCGGGCGGCGGGCACCCGGTCGGGCACGACGGTCACGGCGTTCACCCGAACGACGTAACGGCTCTGATGCGGATACAGGCAGAAGACCGTACGCCCGATCAGGTCGGCCGGCCCCTCCTCGACCTCTCCGACGCTGAGGTAGCCGTACTTCACCGGTCCCGGGAAGTCGCCCTCCTGGAACGGCGCCCGCATCACGGCGTGTTGGCTCTCCGGGACGCCGCCGCGGAAGACGAGCGTCTCCGTGCCGCGGCTCACCCCCGAATAGAGAGCACGCACCACGACCTCGTCGTCGGCGGGCTCCGCGAGGGTGATGTCGCGCAGCTCGCCGTGGCCGGGTGAGCGCAGCCAGAACGCGCGGGCCGAGCGGTTCATCGGCATCCTCCTGAACAGTAGGGAAGTTGTTCACGTACCGAGAAGTGCACAGGCCGCGCACAGTACGCGGCGTTGATCGACTCTGTCACTCGGCCGGAGGGTGTGCGGTGGCCCTGAACAACACGTATGACGCCAGGCCCCAGCAGGAGACCGCGGTGGGAGCGGGCATACAGCTCCTGCTGCTGGCCCTGCTCGGTACGGCGATAGGCATGGGGCCGGCCGGCTGGCTGACGGGGCTGGCGTTCGCGTTCGCCACCTGGGCGGTGCTGGCGCGGGCGCTGCACCGTGCGAGCCTGCCCTCCTTCGGCCCCGCGAACCGTGTCACGCTCGGCCGGGCGACCCTGGTGGGCGGGGTGACCGCGCTGGTCGCGGACTCCTTCGAGAGCGCGCCGCCGGTGACCCTGCTGGTCGCCCTGACGGCCGTGGCCCTGATCCTGGACGGCGTGGACGGCAAGGTCGCCCGCCGTACCGGCACCTCGTCCGCGCTCGGCGCGCGCTTCGACATGGAGGTCGACGCGTTCCTGATCCTGGTGCTGAGCGTGTACGTGTCCATGCAGCTCGGCCCGTGGGTGCTGCTGATCGGCGGTATGCGCTACGCCTTCGTCGCCGCGGCCCGTGTGGCCCCCTGGCTGAACGCCCCGCTCCCGCCGTCCTTCGCCCGCAAGACCGTCGCCGCGGTCCAGGGAATCGCCCTGCTCCTGGCCGGCGCCGGGTTCCTCCCCCACCTGGCGAACCTCGCGATCGTGTTCCTCGCCCTGGGCTCGCTGCTGTGGTCCTTCGGCCGGGACGTGTGGTGGCTGTGGCGCACCTCCCGCATCTCCGTGGAGGCGGCGGCCGGGACGGCCGGGACGGAGCTGCTGGAGCTGGCGGCGCGCTGAGGCCTCCGGCACGGGGAAGGGCCCGGACCGGGTTGCCGGTCCGGGCCCTTCCGTCTCTTCCGGGTTACGAGCGTGCGGCCCGGCTCCGTACGATCGCGAACGCGGCGGCCGCGAGGCCGAGGACCCCGACGACGAGCCCGGCGATGCCGAGCCCGCGGGCGGTGGAGTCGCTCGTGCCGGCCGCCTTGGCACCGGCGGTGGAGGCGGAGGCGGTCTTGGCGGGCGCCGGTGCACCGCTCGCGTCACCGGCCGTCAGCTTCAGCACCGGGGCGGGGTTCTCCGGCTCGGCACCGCCGGCCGGTTCCTCGATCCAGCGCGCGACCTTGCCGTCGGAGTAGGTCTGCAGGGTCTTGAACACCAACTGATCGGTGTCGTCCGGCAACTGGCCGAAGGCGATGTTGAAGTCCTCGTACTGCCCGGCGCCGATCTTCCCGCCGGTGAAGGTGATCGCGGAGGCCGCCTCGGTGATGGTTCCGTCGTCGGTCTTGACCGGCTTCTTGAGCTTGGTGGTGGTGACCTTGGCGGTCCAGCCGTTCTGCGGGTGGACCAGCACGCCGAGCACGGGGTGGTCGGTGGGCAGGAACACCTGCACCTTCGTGGTGGAGGCCGTGTCCTCCTCGTTGGGCACGCGGAAGGTCAGCACACCGTCGGTGGCTCCCTTGGCGTAGCTCTCGGGATGGACAGTGACGTGCGCGGAGGCGGCACCGGCGGCGAGCAGGACCGAGGCGGCGGCGACGGCGGTGACTGTGCCGGCGCGGCGCAGCCCGGTACGCGACATGGCCATGTTGAATCGATCTCCGTACGTGTGTGGTGTGAGGGGTGTCAGAACGAGTACGGGATCGAGACTGGAGGTCCGCGCCTGCTGACGGCGTGCCGCAGCAGAGCCAGGCGGGGTGGCTCGAGGACGGCCGGGACGCGCGGTGCGCGACCGGCGGAGCCGGGCAGCGGGGCATCCCGCCACCAGGCGACGAGACCGGGCACCAGCGCGACGGCCCGCCTCAGCAGCGACCACAGCGCGGCCTCGCCCCGCCGCAGCCACCAGGAGGCGACCAGCGCGGCGAGGAGGTGGGCGGCGGTGGCGTGCGCGGTGATGTGCTGATGGGCTGCCGGGTGGACGTCCGTCATGCCCATCATCTGCGCCACGGCGTGGGCCGGCATCGCCGTCGGGCCCGCTGGGTCCGCGCGTGTCGGGGCCATGGTGCCTGCCGGCATCACGCCCATGAGGTGGCCGGACATGGCCGCGCGGCCGGTGGCGCGGTGGGCGGCGTCGAAGCCGAGGTGCAGTGCGGCCTGGGTGAGCAGCATGGCAGTCCCGATGCCGGGCAGCGACCGCTCCCGCGCGCCGAGCGTCCAGCCGAGCGCGGACACGGCGACGAAGCCCGCCGCGTCGGCCCACAGCGGCGGCATGTCTCCCATGGCCAGCCCGTGCCCGGCGGCGCCGAGCAGCACGCACACCGCGGCGAACACCGCGGCACGCAGGGCTCTCACCGCCGGGGACGCGCTCATGGGGAGGGATACTGCCACGGTCGGGTGATACGTGAGGCAGGGTCCCCCCGTTCAGTTCTCAGTCGCGCGCCAAGTCTCCGCCACCGACCTGAGCCAGCAGTGGCGGCTCGGTGTCGCCCTCATACGCGAGGTGCAGATCTTGCCGGGCTCGGGTGGCCAGGGCGTAGTAGGTCGTGCGCAGCGCGCGCAGCGCCGCCGCAGGGGGATCGGCGGTCGCGTCCGTGTGCGAGTCGGGAATGACGACCGTGTCGAATGCAGCCCCTTCGCGCCGGCACGGTGGACCCGGACGAGTCCCGGGCTAGCGAGGTCCAGGGTGCGGGTACCGGCCCCTGTCCGGCCGGCCCCGGCCTGCCGCTCCCGTCCGCACGCGAGCTCCGGCTGAAGGGGCCCCGGCACATGAATGCACATGAACGGGGTCGAGTGACGCCGGTGCAGGCGGCGCCTCGGACGTGTGCGGCGTGCGGCGCCTGCAGCCGAACTGTGCGGGGTCCGGACCCCTCCACGGGTTCCCGCCCCGACTCTGAGCCGTCCCGACGTGCGCGGGATGTGTGGGCTGCGTGAGGGAACGGCGAGCCGCGCGTAAACCTCGCGGAATTCTGGGTGCCGTTCACCGCAGCAGTGATGCAAAGCCCGAGGCCGATGAGTCGCCATATGGGCCCCGGAATACGGCCGTTGGCGGTAGCCGGACGTGTTGGAAGACGTCGCCGCACGTCGACATCAGCGAGGAACCGCTCCACACCTCCTGCTCTATGATCGTTGAAAATTTGATCTCATCGCACCTGCAACCAGGAAGAAAGGTGATGAGCGTGGCCCTCGGACTGCTCCGGCGTCGGCGTTCCCGCACTGCCGCGCCGGGCCTCTCGGTACCCCTGCCGGCCGGCGCGGGCGCATACGGCTGCGAGGTCTTCGATCCCCTGGGGCAGCCCATGGGAGGTGCTGAGGTCACGGTGACCGCGCTGGACAGCCACCGTGTCGTCGCCCGCGGCACCACCGATCCCTACGGCCTGTTCATGGCGATGCTGCCGCCCGGCTCCTACAGCGTGATGGCCGCGGCGGAGGGGCTCACGCCCACTCGCGACAACGTCGACATTGCCGCCGGAGTCGTCCACTCCCCGGTGCGCATCACGTTGCCGCCCGCCCGTCAGCTGGCCCTCCCGCCGCCTGGAACCTGGTTGTTCGACCCTCCGCACACCGCGATCCGGTTCATCGCCAAGCACGTGGGCATGGCCCACGTCCACGGCCGCTTCACCCGTTTCGACGGCGGCATCCGGATCGCGCCGGACATGGCCGACTCCCAGGTCTCGGTACGCATCGACGCCTCCAGCATCGCCACGGGCAACAAGACCCGTGACAACCACCTGCGTTCGGCGGACTTCCTCGACGTCGAGCGCTATCCGTACATCGACTTCACGAGCACCCGGTTCGTCTACCGCGGCGGCTCCAAGTGGACGCTGCACGGCACGCTCACCATGCATGGCACCAGCCGTTCCGTGGGCCTGGACACGACGTACCTCGGTACGGTGAACGGCGGTTATGAGCAGGAACTCCGCTGCGCTGCGCTGGCGAGGACGGAGCTGCACCGCGAGGACTTCACCCTCAACTGGCGCTCGATGCTGGCCCGCGGCATCGCAGTCGTCGGGCCCACCGTGCAGCTGGAGCTGGACGTCCAGGCGATGCACCGCACCCCCGAGACCCCGACACCCCCGGAGTAGGCGACAGCCGGCCCAGGCTGCTGACCGCGCGGATCTCCTCGCGGGGTGGAGACGCACTCGCCGCTGAGGGCTGGCACTTGACCACACCGAGGCCGAGGCGCCGGTGGGCACGGGCTCCCCTCCCGTGCCCACCGGCCGTCCGGGCCCGGCTCAGTCGGCCCGGACACCGGCTCGGGCGAGCCGGCAGCACTGGCTCAGGCGGCCTGCCGCGCCTGCCCCCGGTGGACGCGGACGATGTCCGCGTAGCGGTGGCCGCTGCCCTTGATCGTGCGTGCCTGGGTGCGGTAGTCGACGTGGACCAGGCCGAAGCGCTTGTCGTAGCCGTACGCCCACTCGAAGTTGTCCAGCAGGGACCAGGCGAAGTAGCCGGCCAGCGGGGCGCCCCTGCGGGCGGCCGAGGCGCAGGCGGCCAGGTGGCGCTCCAGGTAGTCCTGGCGTTCGGGGTCGTCGACGCTGCCGTCGGGGCGGACGATGTCGGGGAAGGCGGAACCGTTCTCGGTGACGTAGATCCTCCGGGCGCCGTACTCCTCGGTGAGGCGCAGCAGCAGGGTCTCGATGCCGCCGGCGTCGATCTCCCAGTCCATGCCGGTGCGCGGGACACCCTCCCGGCGCACCACGCGGACGTGCGGCGCGGGGCCGTCGGGGGCGTCGGCCACGTACGCGGGGAAGTAGTAGTTCAGGCCGAGCCAGTCCAGGGGGGCCGCGATCGTCGGCAAGTCGTCGTCCTGGAGCGGGAGTTCGACGCCGTAGGTCTCCATCATGTCGGCCGGGAAGCCGCGGCCGTGCACCGGGTCGAGCCACCAGCGGTTGACGTGGCCGTCGTGGCGACGGGCGGCGGCGATGTCCTCGGGACGGTCTGTGGCGGGGTGCACCGTGGAGAGGTTGTTGACGATGCCCACCTGCGCGTCGGGGGCGGCGGCGCGGATCGCCTGGGCGGCCAGTCCGTGGCCGAGGAGGAGATGGCAGGAGGCGTGTACGGCGGCGGTCAGGTCCGTCCAGCCCGGGGCCATCGTGCCCTCCAGGTGGCCGATCCAGGCCGAGCAGCTCGGCTCGTTGAGGGTGGCCCAGAGCTTGACGCGGTCGCCGAGGCGGGCGGCGACGGCCGAGGCGTACTCGGCGAGCGCGTGGGCGGTGTCCCGCTCGGGCCAGCCGCCGCGGTCCTGGAGCACCTGCGGCAGGTCCCAGTGGTAGAGGGTGACGGACGGGGTGATGCCGGCCTCCAGCAGGGCGTCCACCAGCTCGTCGTAGAAGGCGAGGCCCCCGGGGTTGGTCCTGCCCGTCCCGTCGGGCAGCACCCGTGGCCAGGCGACCGACAACCGGTAGGCGTTGACGCCGAGTTGCCGCATCAGGCCGATGTCCTCGCGCCAGCGGTGGTAGTGGTCGCAGGCGACGTCGCCGGTGTCACCGTTCGCGACCTTCCCCGGGGTGTGCGAGAAGGTGTCCCAGATCGAGGGCGTACGGCCGTCCTCGGCGACGGCCCCCTCGATCTGGTACGCCGCGGTGGCCGTGCCCCACAGGAAGTCGTGCGGGAGTGCGGCGAGGTCGATGGGTTCGGACACGGAAGTCCCTTCGGAACTCGGGGTGTGGGTCACTTGACGGCGCCTGCCGTCAGACCGGCGACGAGGTAGCGCTGCAGGAGGAGGAACCCGGCGACCACGGGCACGCTGACGACCAGCGAGGCGGCCATGATCTGGTTCCAGTAGACGTTGTTGAGGGTGGAGTAGCCCTGGAGGCCGACGGCGAGGGTGCGGGTGGCGTCGTTGGTCATGACCGACGCGAAGAGCACCTCGCCCCACGCGGTCATGAAGGCGTAGACGGCGACCGCGACGATGCCGGGGATCGCGGCCGGTACGACGATCCTGAGCAGCGCGCCGAGCGGGCCGCAGCCGTCCACCAGCGCCGCCTCGTCCAGGTCGCGCGGCACCGAGTCGAAGTAGCCGATCAGCATCCAGATGGAGAAGGGCAGGGAGAAGGTGAGATAGGTGAGGATCAGGCCGCCGCGGGAGCCGAACAGGGCGATGCCGGTGGCGTCGCCGATGTTGACGTAGATCAGGAACAGCGGGAGGAGGAAGAGAATGCCCGGGAACATCTGCGTCGACAGGACCGTCACCGTGAAGACCCGCTTGCCGCGGAAGTCGTGGCGGCTGACGGCGTACGCGGCGAACACCGCGATCACCACCGAGCAGATCGTCGCCGCGCCCGCCACGATCAGCGAGTTCAGGAAGTACTTCGCGAGCGGGACGGTCGACCAGATGTCGATGTACGGGCGGACGGTCAGCCCGCTGGGCAGCCAGCGGAACTTGCCGGTGACGTCCGCGAGCGGTTTCAGCGAGCTGGACACCATCACGTACACCGGGATCAGCACGAACCCGGTGAGCAGGGTAAGGAAGATCCGCCGGGACCACAGGAACGAACGCGGCGGCGCCATGGGCGAGTTGTGCGCCGGGGATGCGAGAGGCGGACTAGACATCGGCGGCCCTCCGTCCGCGCGAGGTGGCGACCAGGTACACGCCGGTGACGACGAGCAGGAAGAGCAGCAGCAGGACGGACATGGCGGAGCCGGTGCCGAAGTTCCAGGTGACGAAGGACGCCTGGTAGATGTGGACCGAGATGAGGTCGGCGGCCTCCGGCGCGGACTTGCCGAACAGGACGTACGGCGTGTTGAAGTCGTTGAACGTCCACAGGAAGAGGACCAGGGCCAGCACCTGGTTGACCGGGCGCAGCGACGGCAGGGTGATGCGGCGGATCTGCTGCCACATGCCGGCGCCGTCCAGCGCGGCGGCCTCGTACAACTCCCGTGGGACGTTCTGGAGTCCGGCCATCACGATGAGGAAGGCGAACGGCCAGCCCTTCCACACCGACACGGTCAGCAACGCGTAGAAGCTGTTGTCGCCGATGAGCCAGAAGGAGGGCTTGCCCGTGAGGTGCAGCTGGTCGTGCAGGACGTGGTTCACCAGGCCGTTGTCGTGCTGGAACATGAACACCCAGGTGATGACGGCCGCGTAGACCGGCAGGGCGTACGGCACCAGGAACAGCGCCCTGAGCATGCCGCGGCCGCGGAAGGTGTCCTGCATGTAGATCGCGGCGGCGGTGCCGATCAGCCAGCACAGGCCGACGGAGAGCAGGGTGAAGCCGACGGTGACGAAGAAGGAGTGCAGCAGGGCCTCGCCGACGGGCGCGTCGCAGTCCACCGACACCTGGTAGTTGCCGAAACCGGACCAGGGGGCGCTGCTCCAGTCCCGGATGTAGAACTGGGTGAGCTCCTTGAAGCTCATCACGATGCCGATGACCATCGGCACCAGGTGCACGAGGAGTTCGAGCAGCAGGGCGGGCAGGAGCAGCAGGTACGGCAGGGAGACGCGGCGCAGCCGCCCGGCGCGGCGGCGGGGTTCGCGCGCCGCCGCGCCGGACGGTGCCTGCCGCACCGGTTCCTTGAAGGCGGTGGTCGTCATCTTCGCGCTCACGCCGCCGGCATCTGCTGCTGGGCCTTCTGCAGCGCGGCCTTGACCGAGTCGGTGGTCACCGCGCGCCCGGCGGCGGCGTCGGCGAACAGGTCCTTGACGGCCGTACCGACCGCCGTCTCGAACTGCGACTCGGACGCGACCTGAGGCAGGGCGGCCGCGCTGTTGGTGAACGTGTTCTTCAGTACGGCGTTGGCGGGCGTGCCGAACGCGGGGTCCGCCTGCGCGGACTTGACCGGCGGGATGGTGCTGTAGGCCTTGTTGAGGACCTTCTGCTCCGCGTCGGAGGTCATGAACTTCACGAACTCCGCGGCGCCGTCGAGGTTGTGGGTGTTCTTGAAGACGGCGAGGTTGATGCCGGCGACCATCGAGTCGACCTGGGTGCCGGTGCCGGGCGTGCCGGAGATCACCGGTACGGGCGCGATGCCGTAGGCGTCCTCGCTCATCCCCTGGGACTTGAGGTTGGCGGCGGCGGACTGCCACAGCAGCATCGCCTGCTTGCCCTTGGCGAAGTCGCTGACGGACTGGTTCTGCGCGTACTCGGCGTCACCGGCCGGGATGACCTTGTCCTTGGCCATCAGATCGACATAGCTCTTCACCGCATCGACGATCTTGGGGTTGGTGAAGTCGGGCTTGCCGTCGGCGGTGAAGAAGTCGGCGCCGCGCTGCTTGGCGAAGACGAAGACGTGGTGGATGTTCTCCGCCGGGTTCGAGCCCTCGGCGCCGAGCGGGGACTTGCCCTTGGCCTGGATCTTCTTGCCGTCGGCGACCAGTTCGTCCCAGGTGGCCGGCGGCTTGCCGATGCCCGCGTCGGCGAAGATCTTCTTGTTGTAGTAGAGGGCGTATGCCATCGAGTACAGCGGGACCGCGGCAGGGTCCTTGCCGGCCGCGCCGGTGGAGCCCAGGGCGGAGTCGACGAACCGGTCCTTGCCACCGATCCTGGCGAAGTTCTTGGTGTCCCACGGCAGAAGCGCGCCGGTCGCCTGCAGGGAGGCGCTCCAGGAGTTGCCGATGTTCAGCACGTCCGGGCCCTGCCCCGACGTGGTCGCGGTGAGGATCCGGTTGAGCAGATCGGTCCAGGGCACGACCTCCAGCTTCACCTTGATGCCGGTCTGCTTCTGGAACTTGTCGAGTTCGGGCTGGAGGACCTGCTGGTCGACGGCGATACTGGCGCCCTGGTTGGAGGCCCAGTACGTCAGCGTCTTCGGCGAGTCGTCGGACCCGCCGCCGCTGGACGAGCCGCCTCCGCAGGCCGCGGCCGCGAGGACGAGAGACAGGGTGACGGCGCCTGTGGCGGCGGCTCGGGTGCTGCGCATGGCTCCTGGTGTCCCTTTCCGGGAGTCGAGATCCCGGGGGCTGTTCACGGGGTCGGAACCCGTGCGGACCCGTTCGACCCCCGGAGCCCCTCATGGCTTAATTTAGGACGTGAGTTAAACCTCAAGAGAAACGCTCGTCAAGGGATGCGGCAGCGGCGAACGGCCCGAAGGGCCGTGCCACCGCAGGACATTCCCTGAAAAACTGGGAGGCCAGGTGGCAGCGCTGGGCGGCCGTACGGTACGTGACCTGCGGCGGCAGAGCCGGGGCGCGGTTCTGCAACGGTTGTATGTCGACGGGCCGATGAGCCGGCACGCCCTGGGCCCGGCGACCGGGCTGAGTTCGGGCTCCGTCAGCAACGTCGTGTCCGGACTGCTCGCCGATGGGCTGGTGGAGGAGGCAGGCGTCGTCGGCGCGGACGCCGGCCGGCCGCGCCGGCTGCTGCGGATACGGCCGGACAGCGGGCGGCTGATCGGGGTGGACGTCGGCGAGCCCCGCGTCCGGGTGGAGCTGCTCGACCTCGGCCTTGCCGAACTCGCCCGCACCGAACGCCCGCTGGGGTCGCACGGCTACGACGTCGACGTCGTCGTCGGCCATGTCGCGGACGGCATCGCGGAGGTGCTCCGCCGGGCCGGCCTCTTGCCCGGTGAGCTGCTCGGCGTGGGCGTCGGCGTGCCGGGCATCGTCGAGGACGCCGGGCGGCGGGGCGCGGTCGTGCACGGGCAGACGACCGGCTGGGACGCCGTACCGCTGGAGCGGTTGCTGCGCGCTTCGGGCCACCTCCCGCCCCACGTGCCGTACTTCATCGACAACGGTGCCAAGGCGCTGGGGCAGGCGGAGATGTGGTTCGGCGCGGGGCGCGGGGCCGGCAACGCCGTGGTGGTGCTGTTCGGTTCGGGTGTCGGCGCGTGCGTGGTCTCCGAGGAAGCGGCGCTGGGGCGCGCGGTGGAGTGGGGGCATCTGACGGTGCGGGTCGCGGGGCGACGTTGCCGGTGCGGGGCGCTCGGCTGCCTGGAGGCGTACGCGGGGGCGTCGGCGCTGGTCGCGCGCTGGCGGGAGGCGGGCGGGCGGCCGTCGGCCGGGGCCGGTGAGGAGCGCGCGCTCACCGAACTGCTGGCCGCGGCCCGCCCGTCCGGTGGCCGGGAGGCGGACCCGGTGGCCGCGGACGTACTCGCCGAGACCGCCGAGTACCTCGGAGCCGGCCTGTCCGACCTGATCAACCTCTTCCAGCCCGAGCGGGTGCTGATCGGCGGCTGGGCCGGTCTCCAGCTCGGCGGCGCCTTCCTGGACGAGGTCCGCGCCCACGCCCTGACCCGGGCGCTGCGCCATCCCGCGCGCCGGGTCCGCATCGAGCTGGGCCGGCTCGGCCCGGACGCGGTGACCGTGGGCGCGGCGGTCCTCCCCCTCGCCGCGTTCTTCTCGTCCGGCGGCCACCGCCCCCGCCCGGCTCCCGGGACGTCACCGGCACCGGCCTGGCGGGCCGTGGTGGAGGGACGGTCGGTGTGAGGGACGGGCGGGAGGGGCCAGGGTGTCGGGGAGGGGTGGGGACTCGACGACGAGGGCGTTCGTGTGTCCCCGTACGGCCGGCGTGAACCGGCCGCCGCGGACTTCGTCGCGCGCAGGCACGGCTCCCAGTCCGATCACGGCGTGTCGGGAACTCCGTGGTCCGGGGAACCGTGCCTGGTTCCGTTCACCAGCCGACGGCAGGTCAGCAGGGCCTGTGGCAGGCCACTTGCCGCGGTCCGCCCGACACGGTCCCGTTGCCCCGCTCCCGTCGGGGTGCGCGGTCCGTCAGTTCGCCGTCGGGTCGAGCTGCCGGGCGTCCGCGCCCACGCCTCCCGGAGCGGCGGGCGTCCCGCGGTCCTGTTGGCCGGGCCACCAGGCGGCGTGTCCGATCAGGGCCGTCAGGCTGGGGGTGAAGAACATCGCCATGACGAACGCCGCGACGACGATGCCGAAGGAGACGGCGAAGCCCATCTCGGTCAGCAGCGAGTTGCCCGCCATCATCAGGGTGGCGAACGTGGCCGCCAGGATGAACCCGGCCGCGGCGACGGTCGGACCGGCATGCCGCACCGCCATGCTGGCGGCGTCGCGTGGCTCGCGACCCTCGCGTGCCTCCTCGCGGAGCCGGGCGATCATGAGGATGTTGTAGTCGGTGCCGATGGCGACCACGAACAGGTACATGATCACCGGGAGCATGAACATCAGCCCCGAGTGCCCCTCGCCCTTCTGGAAGATGAGCACCGTGCCGCCCAGCGTGGCGCCGAAACCGAGCCCCACCGACGCCATCAGGTACCAGGGCGCCACGACGCTGCGCAGCAGCAGGCCGAGGATGACCATGATCAGCAGTGCGGCGACCGGGAAGACCGTTCGGTAGTCGTGGTCGACCGCGGCGTTGATGTCCTTGTAGATCGACGACATGCCGCCTACGAGTGCCTTGGTGCCGGGCGGTGCGTCGGAGTGCGCGATGTCGCGGACCTCGCCTACCGTGCTGAGGGCCTGATCGGTGGCCGCCTCGTACTTCAGCGTGACGGTGATGTAGGCGGTCGCGCCGTTGGTGCTGATCGCGGCGGGCCGGACGTCGGCGACGCCGGGGACCGTGCGGAGCTTCGCCTCGTACGCGGGCAGCGCGGCGGCGTCGAGCCGGCCGCCGCCGGTTGAGGTGACGAAGACGGAGGTCGGTTCGGCGGCACCGGCCGAGTAGGCGTCCTGCATCTCGGTCTGGACGACCATCGACTCCTCGGTCTTCGGCATCGAGCCGGACGCCAGGTCGAAGCTGGCCTTGAAGCCGAGCGTGCCGAGCGCCAGCGCGACCATGACCACGCCGGAGACGCCGGCGAACAGGGCCGGGCGGCGCCGTACTCCGCGGCCGAGCGCGGCGAAGCGCGCGTTCGACGGTTCCTTGCGCCACGCCTTCGACGGCCAGAAGAGCGCACGCGGTGGGATCAGCGAGCAGATGGCCGGGAAGAGCGTCAGCGCGGCGAGCAGCGTCACCGCGACGGTGATGGCGAGCGCCGGGCCCATCTGCTTGAGGAAGCCGAGCGTCGACAGGACGAGCGCGAGGAAGGAGATCATGACGGCGCCGGCCGCCGAGGCGATCGCCTCGCCGACCCGGCCGACCGCGTTGACCATGGCCTCCTTGGGCTGGTCGCCGGCTCGCAGCCGCTCGCGGTAGCGGAACATCAGGAACAGGTAGTAGTCGGTGCCGACGCCGAGCAGCACGACGATGAGCAGCGACGAGATCGAGCTGTTCGCCTGCAGCCCGAAGACCCTGGTGGCATCGGCGATCAGCCCGTTGGACGTGGAGGCCACCATGGCGATCAGGAGGATCAGCGGCAGCACCGCGAGGATCGGGGAGCGGAAGATGATCAGCAGGGTGATCAGAATGATCGCGAAGGTGCCGGCGAACGTCAGCGCGTTGGCGCGGTTGGAGGAGTCCTGCTGGTCGAGGGCCTGCGCCGCCGTACCGCCGAGCCTGGCCTCGAGGTGCGTGCCCTTGGTGAGCGCTTTGGCGTCCGTGCGCAGTGTCTTCGCGGCGTCCAACTGTTTCGGCTGGCCTGCGTTCTTGCTGTCCATCTGGACCAGGCCCAGCGTGTAGCGGCCGTCCTTCGAGGGCGCGCCGGGAATGACCCGCTGGACCTGGTCGATCTTCTTCCCGGCGAGTGCGGTGGTGATGTGCGCCGCGTCCTTCAGGTCGGCGGGGGTGAGCCTGCCGCCGTCGGAGCGCTGGTACACGACGATCGCGGACGGCGTGAAGGCGCTGGGGAACGCCCTCTGCTGAAGGTCCGTCGCTTGGATCGACTCGTAGTTCTTGGGGAGGAAGCTGCTCTCGTCGCTGTTGGACGGGAGGCTGGGTGCCGTGGCGGCGATGGCGACCGCGGCGACGATCCACGCCACGATCGTCCATACGGGGTGGCGGACGACGGCGCGCCCGATGCGGTGAAACATTCCGGTCTGCCTCCGGGCAGGAACGATCGCCACCCTTCGGTGCGGTACCCGGGGGCCGGCGAGATCGGCCGATGCGTGGGGACGCACCGGCGGGCTGACTGACTGACGGTGCCACTGTGGCACGTTGAGTGGCGCAGGAGCAAGCCATATTGGCTCATGAGGATGTCATTTGGCGCCAATCCGCAAACGCCAAGGGGGGCAGCGCCGGCCAGGCCGCGGTGGCTGGGTCCCGCGTCGACCCTCGTGCACCTCACCGGGACGGTGCGGCTCGCCGCTCGGCGCGCGAACGCGGGTGCGGGCATGCCCCACTTCGGGTGGACCGCACCGAACACAGCGAAAAACGATGGCTGTCGGGGAAGCGGGACGTCACCGTCGTACAGATGGCACCCCGGCGGGACGGCTCCGCTCGCGTCACACGGGGTGGGGTCGCGGCGATCGTGCCGCATCGATGGGCGGTGGGCGGTGGGCGCCACATGGCGCCCCTCCCGCCCTCAGCCATGGTCGGCACAGCAGGCCCTCCGCACACCGCGGCCAGCCGCCGTGGCCTGCGGCGTTTCCACTCGAGTGCACCAAGTGGCGCCAAAGGAGCACCCTCGCGCGGGCCAGCACGACTTGCCTCATGCGCCATAGATGCGCCATACTGGCGCCATGGACTTGGCCTTGTATGTGAGCCACCTCAGGCGTGAGTTCGTCACGCTCGCCGAAGCCGGCGGTGAGGACGCACGCGTGCTGGCCGAGCGCCTGACCGGGCCGCTCGAGTCGGCGATCCGGATGACCCTGCTGGACGCGCTGTCGGCGGCCGCCGACGAGATCACCCGGGGCCTTGCTCCGGTTTCCGTGGAAGTGCGCCTGCGCGGACGCGATCCGGACTTCGTTCTGGCCTCGCCGCCCGCCGAACCACCCGTACTCACGGCCGAGTTCGCCGCGGCGACAGCCGACGGTGTGCCGGACGGCCCTGTGCTGATAGCCGAGGACGGCCCCACCGCGCGGATCAACGTACGTCTGCCCGAGCAGCTCAAGGCCGCGATCGAGGAGGTCGCGGTCAAGGAGAGACGCTCCGTCAACGCCTGGCTGGTCAGAGCGGCCGCCACTTCCTTGCAGCGGTCCGATCGCGGTCAGCGTCCCGAGCTGCACGGTTGCGAGAGACGGACCAAGCAGCGCTGCGCCGCCCGGGAACGCTAGCCGCGCGGCGCGCCGGCCGCACACCGCGTCCCGGCCCTCCGGGGGACGGCTCACCCCGCCTTTGATGCGGAGACACCCATGCCGGTCCGGGTGCGTCGACGTGCCGTCCGGACCTTCTGGCTCGAACGGACCGGCCCGCCCGCCCCTCTGAGACACGTCCGCCGACGAGATCACCGCAGGCGCCGTGACGCCGACGAACCCGCCGTGGTGCGCGGCCGCACCTCCCACCGCACCTCACCATCCACCGCGACATCAGCCTCCACCGTCGACATCACTCTCCACCGCGGCTTCTCCGTCGACCGCACCCACCGACGACATCACCACCCACCGCTGCATCACCACCCACCGCTGCATCACCGTCCACCGCGGCATCACGTCCACCGACACACCACCGTCCACCGCTCCTGTCCACTTCCGACCCTGGAGAAAGGGAATGGAATCCATGAACACCAAGCGATCCGACTGGACCGGCATGGTGCCGGTCGACGACACCGCACTGGCCGTGAGGGACACCCGTGGGCCCGGCCGTCCCGTGGTCTACCTCAACGGCTCGTACGCCGACCAGTCGCACTGGCGCCGCGTCATCACCGAACTCGGCGGCGGCTACCGGCACATCACGTACGACGAGCGCGCCCGCGGCAAATCGAACTGCTCGGCGGACTACTCGTTCGAGGCGTGCCTCCGCGACATCGACGCCGTCCTCACGGCGAGGGGTGTGGACCGGCCGCTTCTGGTCGGCTGGTCCTACGGCGCGACCCTGGGGGTGCGGTGGGCCGGCCGAAATCCGGATCGCGTCCACGGCGTGGTGTCCGTGGACGGTGCGTACCCGTACGACTGGATCGACGACGCCGCCCGGGAACGGCTCCGTAAACTCTTCCGCCGGCTGAGCCCGGCGTTCCCCATCGCCCGCCCGCTGGGCCTGGCGGCACGGATGACCCCCGAGCAGCACGCCGAGGTCAACATCGAGATCAACGAGCTCCTCGGCACCCTCGGCCCGGTCCTCGACACCGCGACCTTCCCGGTCCGGTACGTGGTCTGCACCGGGGCCAGCCTCGGAGTCGACCGTGAGGAGTTCGAACGGTGCCGCGCCACCCTCGACCCGGCGCTCGCCCGCAACCCGAACATCCGGGTGAGCGCGAAGGTCGCGAGCAACCACACCGCCGTCCTGCGCAAGGACTACCGTGCCGTCGCCGACGCGGTTCGCGAGCTCGCCGTGCCCCGCTGAGCGGCCGGAGAGGTCGCCACGGTCGCGGCGACCGTGAGCGCGGCGGTCCTCCCCCTCGCCGCGCTCTTCGCGCACCACCTCCTCGGCCACAACATCGGAGGCACCCACGAGTCCGAGCGGACACGACGCGCGCGCCTCGGCACCGCCCACTCCACGCGTCCCCCAGCACCCGGCGACCGCACCACCACCGTGGCGGCGGTGGTGCGGTCCCCCGGTCGCTACCGGACCGGCACCGGTCGCGGTGCCGGCGCGTAACCGGCGGGTCGGGTCGTGAAGGTGCCCCTGCCCTGGGTACGGCTGCGCAACCGGGTGGCGTAGCCGAACAGTTCGGCGAGCGGCACGGTCGCGGTCAGCACGGCCGAGCCGCCGTGGCTCGCGGAGCCGCCGACCCGGCCGCGACGGGCGGCCAGGTCACCGAGGACCGAGCCGACGGCGTCCTCCGGCACGGTGACCGTGACCTCGGCGACCGGTTCCAGCAGGGCCGTCGCACAGACGCGCAGGGCCTCGCGGAGCCCGAGCCGGCCCGCGGTGCGGAAGGCGGTGTCGGAGGAGTCCTTCACATGGGTGGAGCCGTCGGTGAGCGTGACCCGCAGCCCGGTCACCGGGTGTCCGTCCAGCGGGCCCTCGGCGAGGGCGTCGCGGCACCCGGCCTCGACCGCGCGCACGTACTCCTGCGGCACCGCTCCACCGACCACGCTGGACCGGAACTCGAAGCCGGCGGCGCCGACTTCGGGGCCGAGCGGTTCCACGTCGAGCACGACATGGGCGAACTGACCCGCTCCGCCGTCCTGTTTGACGTGCCGGAAGTCGAATCCGGTCACTCCCTCGACGACCGTCTCGCGGTGGGCGACCCGCGGCCGGCCGACGGTGACCTCCGGTCCCCCGTCGCGGCGGATCTTCTCCACCGCGACCTCCAGGTGGAGTTCGCCCATGCCGGACAGCACGGTCTGCCCGGTCTCGGTGTCCGTGCGCACCACCAGCGAGGGGTCCTCCTCGGCCAGCCGCGCCAGCGCCGTCGCCAGCCGTCCGGTGTCCGTGGCGCGCCGGGCCTCGACGGCGACGGACACGACGGGCTCGGCGGCCACGGGCGGTTCCAGCAGCAGCGGAGCGCCGGGATCGCACAGCGTGGAGCCGGCCCGCGCCGACTTCACACCGGCGAGCGCGACGATGTCTCCGGCGACCGCCCGGTCGAGGCGCTCGTGCCGGTCCGCCATGACCCGCAGGATGCGTGCCACGCGTTCGGTGCGCCCGGTGCCCGGGTCCCACACGGTGTCCCCCTTCTCCAGCGTGCCCGAGTACACGCGCGCGTAGGCCAGCCGCCCGGTGGTGCTCGCGTTCACCTTGAACACCAGTGCCGCGAACGGCACTTGGGGGTCGGCAGCCCGCTGCTGACCGGTGCTCCCGTGGACGCCGCGTACGGCGGGGACGTCCAGGGGCGAGGGCAGATAGGCCACCACCGCGTCCAGCAGCGGCTCGATGCCGCGGTTGCGGTACGCGGAGCCGCACAGGACGACCACGCCGTCGCCGGTGCGGGTGAGGTCGCGCAGCGCTCGCGCGAGGGTGTCGGCGCCCAGCGTCCCCCGGTCGCAGAACTCCTCCAGGGCGGTCAGGTGCAGTTCGGCCACCGTCTCCTCCAGCGCCCGGCGCCGCCGTTGCGTCTCCTGCCTCAGCGGCTCGGGCACGGGTCCCTCCACGGCCGTACCCACGTCGTCGGCCCAGACCAGCGAGCGCATCCGTACGAGATCCACCACGCCCGTGAACCCGCCCTCCGCGCCGATGGGAAGCTGGACCGCGAGCGGGACGGGATGCAGCCGCCGCCGGATGGAGTCGACGGCCCGGTCGAGGTCGGCGCCCGCGCGGTCCATCTTGTTGACGAAGGCGATTCTCGGCACGTGGTGCCGGTCGGCCTGCCGCCACACCGACTCGCTCTGCGGCTCGACACCGGCGACGGCGTCGAACACGGCGACCGCTCCGTCGAGGACGCGCAGCGAGCGCTCGACCTCGTCGGCGAAGTCGACGTGGCCGGGTGTGTCGATGAGGTTGACGCGGTGGCCGTCCCAGGAGCAGCTGACGGCGGCGGCGAAGATGGTGATGCCGCGGTCGCGCTCCTGCGGGTCGAAGTCGGTGACGGTGGTGCCTTCGTGCACCTCGCCCCGCTTGTGGGTGGTGCCCGTCGCGTACAGGATCCGCTCGGTGACGGTGGTCTTGCCCGCGTCGACGTGGGCGAGGATGCCGAGGTTGCGGACGGCGGCGAGGGTACTGGTGTTCGTGCGCACGGCCCAGGGCCTTTCTGGCGATCAGGAAAAGGGCAGCGCGATGACCCGTGCGTCCGTACAGGGCGCCGCCCGGCCGACGGCGCGGGGCCGGTTCGGCAGGGAGGTCAGCGGGGCGTCACGGGCGTCCGGTGCCGGCCGCGCAGCGGGCACCGGCCGGACGAGGACACGAGGATCACGTCGTAGCGGTAGGGGGGAGCGACGACAGCGGTGCGTGCGCGCACGGCCGGGCTCCCCTCTGCGTCGGACGACAGGCGCCGCCGTACGGTCGGGGCGGCGCTCGGTACGGGACGACGGTACGAGAGGGAGACGGCCGGGTCACCTGGTTTTCCGGTACGGCAGGAGGAGCCTCAGGAGCGTCCGGGAGATCGGGGTGCGCCCCGGAAGTCGCCGGCCGGCCAGGCGTACACAGCCGTGACACCGTCTGCCCTGCACCGTGGAACGGACCTCCAGCTCGGCCGGGTGCCCTCGCGCACCCTGGTGCGGCCGCGCTCCGCGTACCGCCGAAGCGGTCGGGTCCCCCACGCCTCAGGGCTCGTCCGGCTGGCACCGCGGGCACCACACCGTGCCGCGGCCCGCCAGGCGGAAGCGGCGCAGCCGGGTGCCGCAGCGGGGGCAGACCGGGTCGGGGTCGTCGCGGTGACCGGTGAGCCAGGTGTCGCGCGGAGGTACGCAGTCGGCGGTGACCGCGCTGCGCAGCGTGCGGCGCATCTGCGTGTACAGGCGGCGGCGTTCGGCCTCCGTCAGATCGCCGGCGCGGACACGGGGGTCGAGCCGGGCACGCCACAGGATCTCGTCGGCGAGCAGATTGCCGAGGCCGGCCAGGACGGACTGGTCGGTCAGCGTGGTCTTGATGTGCCCGCGGCGGGAGGAGAGCGCGGCCTCGAAGTCCTGGCGTTGCACCGACAGCGCGTCGGGACCCTGTCGGTCCAGCAGCCGGGCAACGCCGAAGTCGTCGTCGGCCAGCCACAGGCCCTGGAGCTTGCGCTGGTCGCGGTAGCGGAGCTGGCGGTCGCCGCTCAGGGTGAACAGCACGCGGTCGTGGGCCTCGACCGCGTCGGCGGGACGGGCGCAGAGCAGTCGGCCGGTCATGCCGAAGTGCAGCAGCAACGTGGGGCCGCCGGTGCGGGCGAGCAGCCACTTGCCGTGCCGCTCCGGCTCGGTGAACCGCCGGCCCTCGAGCGCCTCGCGCAGCCGTCCCGCGCTCACGCCGCGCAGGACGCCGGTGTCGCGCACGTCGACACGCCGGATGACCCTGCCCTTCGCGCAGGACGCGAGCACCTTGCGGAAGCCCTCCACATCGGGCAGCTCGGGCACGGTGTCTCCCCTCGGCTGGCTGCTGCCCCCTGCCGACAGGGTGCCCCGCTGCCACCGCCCCGTGGTGGCAGCGCGCAGGTCAGCCCTTGCGGAGGTCCTTC
This sequence comes from Streptomyces sp. NPDC046759, assembly GCF_040645475.1. NCBI lineage: Bacteria > Bacillati > Actinomycetota > Actinomycetes > Kitasatosporales > Streptomycetaceae > Streptomyces > Streptomyces sp. NPDC046759. The sequence goes on from NZ_JBEYYJ010000001.1 coordinate 520,259, forward strand.
ACACGGCGGAGCTTGCCCAGCGAGCGTTCCAGCGTCTCCGGGTCCACGATCCGCACCTCCACGCTCACGCCGACGCCGTCCTTGACGCCCCGGGTGATCGCGTGCGCGGCGGCCTCGCGCTGCTCGGGTCCGCTGCCGTGGCGGGCTTCCACGAGGACGGTCATGTGGTCCATCCGTCCCCGCCGGCTGAGCTGGATCTGGAAGTGCGGGGCGACACCCTGTGTGCGGACCACGACCTCCTCGATCTGGCTGGGGAAGACGTTCACACCGCGCAGGATGATCATGTCGTCGCTGCGCCCAGTGATCTTCTCGATGCGGCGGAAGGACGGGCGTGCCGTACCGGGCAGGAAGCGCGTCAGGTCACGGGTGCGGTACCGGATGATCGGGAGCGCTTCCTTGGTGAGGGAGGTGAAGACGAGTTCGCCGCTCTCACCGTCGGGCAGGACGTCGTCCAGGAGCGGGTCGACGATCTCCGGGTAGAAGTGGTCCTCCCACACCTGCAGGCCGTCCTTGGTCTCCACGCACTCCTGGGCGACGCCCGGGCCCATCACCTCGGAGAGGCCGTAGATGTCGACGGCGTCGATGTCCATGCGCTCCTCGATCTCGCGGCGCATCTCCTCGGTCCACGGCTCGGCTCCGAAGATGCCGATCTCCAGCGAGGTGGAACGAGGGTCCACACCCTGGCGCTCGAACTCGTCGAGCAGGGTGAGCATGTAGGACGGGGTGACCATGATGATCTCGGGACGGAAGTCCTGGATGATCTGCACCTGGCGGGCCGTCATGCCTCCGGAGGCGGGGATGACGGTGCACCCGGCGCGCTCCGCGCCGTAGTGCGCCCCGAGTCCTCCGGTGAACAGGCCGTACCCGTAGCTGATGTGGACCTTGTGGCCGGGGCGTCCGCCGGCGGCGCGGATCGAGCGGGCCATCAGGTCGGCCCAGGTGGAGAGGTCGTTGTCCGTGTAGCCGACGACGGTGGGGCGTCCCGTCGTACCGCTGGAGGCGTGGATGCGGCGGACCTCGGACATCGGGACGGCGAACATGCCGAACGGGTAGGTGGCGCGCAGGTCGGCCTTGGTGGTGAAGGGGAAGCGGGCGAGGTCCGCGAGCGAGCCGCAGTCCTCGGGCCGGACGCCGGCCTCGTCGAACTTCTTCCGGTACAGCTCCACATTGTCGTAGGCATGCCGCAGCGTCGACTTCAGCCGGCGCAGCTGCAGGTCCAGCAGCTCCTCACGCGTCAGCTTCTCGGCGGCGTCCCGCAGGTGTTCCGGGCACGGCCGCGCCCGGCGGGCCCCGGCGACCGACGCCGTCTTCCGTTCGATGCTCATCTCGGCTCCTTGGATGAACTGCCCCTGAGGATGCGGCTGCGGCCGCGGAACTCCGCGACCACCTCCTCACCGCGCTTCACCGTCACGTCGTAGATGCCGCTGCGCCCGAAGCGGGTCCGTTCCCGGGCGGCGGCGGTCAGTACGTCGCCCTCGTGCACCGGGGCCACGAAGTCGATGTCGGCTCCGGCCGCCACCGTCGTCGGGCCGTGGCTGTTGCAGGCACAGGCGAAGGCGGTGTCGGCGAAGAGGAAGAGGTAACCCCCGTGGGCGATCCCGTGGCCGTTGACCATGGCCTCGGTCACGGTCATGCGTAGCACGGCGGTGCCCCGGCTGTGTTCCAGGAGCTCGATTCCCAGTCGCCGCGAGGCTTCGTCCGCGGTGAACATCTCCGCGACAGGATCTTGTGCGCCGTTTGCGGCCATTTTAGGTGTATCTACCATCTTACGTCCCGACCGAACATTCGGTTAGCATGCGGCACGCCAAGTAATTCAGCCGCATCCGCGCCTGTCAAGGGACAGCCTGGAAGCCGTGCCCCCGGAGGCCGTGGCTCGCACCCGGACGGAACGGACCCTTCACCCGTGACCACGGTCCGGGCGGGGGCCACACCCGCGGGGGCCACACCCGCGAGGGGCACTTCCGCAAGACGGGAACTCGTCATATCATGTACCGAACGAACGGTCGGTTGGGATAGGTGGTAGGGATGACTGCACGGCAGGCCGGGTCGTCGACGGACGGCGCGCCGCCCGAACTCCAGGAGCGCTTCGACGAGACGATCGCGCGCGACCAGCGGATCGAGCCGCGGGACTGGATGCCGGACGGCTACCGCAAGACGCTGATCCGGCAGGTGGCGCAGCACGCGCACTCGGAGATCATCGGCATGCAGCCGGAGGGCGAGTGGATCACCCGCGCGCCGTCGCTGCGCCGCAAGGCGATCCTGTTCGCCAAGGTGCAGGACGAGGCGGGCCACGGGTTGTACCTGTACTCGGCGGCCGAGACGCTGGGCGCCGACCGTGCGGACCTCACCGAGCGGCTGATCGAGGGGCGCCAGAAGTACTCGTCGATCTTCAACTACCCGACCCCGACCTTCGCGGACGTCGGCGTCATCGGCTGGTTCGTGGACGGTGCGGCCATCTGCAACCAGGTGCCGCTGTGCCGCAGCTCCTACGGGCCGTACGCGCGCGCGATGGTCCGCATCTGCAAGGAGGAGTCCTTCCACCAGCGGCAGGGCTACGAGCTGCTGATGACGATGATGCGTGGCACCGACGCCCAGCGCGAGATGGTGCAGGACGCGGTGAACCGCTGGTGGTGGCCGTCGCTGATGATGTTCGGCCCGCCGGACGACGACTCACCCAACTCGGCGCGGTCCATGGCCTGGAAGATCAAGCGGCACAGCAACGACGAGCTGCGCCAGCGGTTCGTCGACATGACGGTGCCGCAGGCCGAGAAGCTCGGCGTCACCCTGCCCGACCCCGAGCTGCGCTGGAACGAGGAGCGCGGCCGGCACGACTTCGGCACCCCCGACTGGGCCGAACTCAAGCGGGTGATCAGCGGCGACGGGCCGTGCAACACCGAACGCATCGCGCGGCGCCGGGCCGCGCACGAGGAGGGTGCCTGGGTGCGGGAGGCGGCAGCCGCGCACGCCGCCAAGCAGGCCGCCCGTACGGAGAAGGGAGCAGCGGCATGAGCGACACGCAGGCGAAGAGGGACGGCTGGCCGCTGTACGAGGTCTTCGTGCGGGGCAAGCGCGGACTCAACCACGTCCACGTCGGCTCCCTGCACGCCGCCGACGACCGCATGGCGCTCACCCACGCCCGCGACCTGTACACCCGGCGCAACGAGGGGGTGAGCATCTGGGTGGTGCGCTCCGAGCACATCGCCGCCTCCACCCGCGACGAGAAGGACCCCTTCTTCGACCCCAGCGCCGACAAGGTCTACCGGCACCCCACCTTCTACGACATCCCCGACGACGTCCCCCACATCTAGGAGCGGGCCATGAGTGACGACCACGTCTACCTGTCCCTGGCCGAGGGGCACGACGACAGCGACGCCCGCTGGGCCTTCGGAACCGGCTTCGAGGACCCGTTGTACGGCGTGAGCACGGCCGTTCCCGAGGACGTCGACCGGGCGGAGCTGGCCGCCTGCTGCCTGGCACTCGCCGACGACGCACTCGTCACGGCCCAGCGCCTGGCCGAGTGGACGACCCGCGCGCCGGAGCTGGAGGAGGAGGTGGCCCTCGCGAACATCGGGCTCGACCTGCTCGGCCAGGCACGCCTGCTGTACGCCCGCTGCGGCCAGGTCGACGGCACCGGGCGCGGCGAGGACGCCTACGCCTACTTCCGCGACGCGGGCGACTTCCGCAACGTGACTCTGGCCGAACTGCCCAACGGGGACTTCGCGTTCTCCATGGCGCGGCTGCTGGTGTTCTCCGCCTGGCGCCTGGCCCACTTCGAGCGGCTCTCCGCCTCTCCCGACCCGGTGCTCGCCGCCGTCGCCGCCAAGGGCGTGAAGGAGCTCACGTACCACCGCCAGTACGCGGCCGAGTGGGTCGTCCGGCTCGGCGACGGCACCGAGGAGTCGCACCGTCGGATGCGCGCCGGCCTCGCGCAAGTGGCGCCGCACCTGGCCGAGTTGTTCGGCGCCCACGACGCGGAGACGGAGGTCCTCGCCGTGCTGGGACAGGTTACCGAAGCGGCGGGGCTGCACCGGCCGGACACCGCGCCGGCGGCGGCCGGTTCCGGACGCGACGGCGACCACACCGAGCACCTCGCCCCGCTGCTGGCGGAGCTGCAGAGCGTGGCCCGTGCCCACCCGGAGGCGACATGGTGACCGCCCTCACCGACGCCCGGCACGCCCGGCACGTCGCCGAGCAGGTGCCCGACCCGGAGCTGCCCATGCTCACCCTCGCCGACCTCGGTGTGCTGCGGGGGGTGACGGTGACCGGCGAGGGCACGGTGGTCGCGGACCTCACGCCGACCTACTCCGGCTGTCCCGCCATGTCCGAGATGCGGGCGGCGGTGGCCGCGCGCCTGAAGGCCGCCGGCTACCGGCGGGTGGAAGTGCGCACGGTCCTCGACCCGCCGTGGACCACCGACTGGATCACCCCGGAAGGCCGCCGCAAGCTCGCCGAGCACGGCATCGCGCCCCCGGGACCCGCGCCGCGCCCGGCGCCGGGACCGGTGCCGCTGGTCCTGTCGGCCACCCGGCAGGTGGTGCCGTGCCCGCGCTGCGGCGCGACCGACACGGAGGAGACCTCTCGCTTCGGCGCCACCTCCTGCAAGGCCCTGTGGCGCTGCCGGGCCTGCCGCGAACCGTTCGAGTACGTCAAGGAGATCTGATGGAGGACCTGTTGGCCCCCACCGACGCGGCCCCCGGCGAGACGCCTCCCGCCGCCGCGCGGCGCACGCGCCGCCGCCCGGCCTTCCACACGCTGCGGGTGGCCGCGGTGGAGCGGCTGTGCGAGGACGCGGTCGCAGTGGGCTTCGACATCCCGGACGAGCTGACGCAGGAGTTCGCCTTCGAGCCCGGCCAGTCGCTCACCCTCCGGCGCCAGGTGGACGGACGCGACGAACGGCGCTCGTACTCGATCTGCTCCCCCGTGGGCTCCCGGCCCCGGATCGGTGTCCGGGTGGTCCCCGGCGGCCTGTTCTCCTCCTGGCTGGTCCACGAGGTCGAGCCGGGCGACACCGTCGAGGTGATGGCCCCGACCGGTGCCTTCACCCCCGACCTCGGCACGCCCGGACACCATGTGCTGATCGCGGCCGGCTCCGGCATCACGCCGATGCTCTCCATCGCCGAGTCCGTCCTCGCCGCCGACGACCGCTCCCGGGTCACCCTCTTCTACGGCAACCGCCGCACCGACTCGGTGATGTTCGCCGACGAACTGGCCGACCTGAAGGACCTCTACCCGGCCCGGTTCCAGCTCGCGCACGTGCTCTCGCGCGAGCCGCGTGAGGCCGAGCTGCTGACCGGCCGTCTGGACGCCGACCGGCTGGCCGCGCTCATCGACGGCCTGGTCGACGTCTCCGACGCCGATCACTGGTGGCTGTGCGGCCCGCACGGCATGGTCCTCGACGCCCAGCAGGTGCTGGCGGGTCTGGGCGTGTCCGGCGACCGGATCCACCAGGAACTCTTCTTCGCGGGCGAGGAGCCCGTGGCGCCCGTGCGCCACGAGGAGCCCCGCGCCGACGGGCCGGTCAGCCAGGTCACCGTCGTCCTGGACGGCCGCTCCACCACGTCCGCGCTCTCCCGCGAGGCCACCATCCTCGACTCCGCGGCCCGGATCCGCCCCGACCTGCCCTTCGCCTGCAAGGGCGGCGTCTGCGGCACCTGCCGCGCCCGCGTCACCGAGGGCGAGGCGGACATGCGCCGCAACTACGCACTGGAACGGTCCGAGGTCGACGCGGGATACGTGCTGACCTGCCAGACGTATCCGGTCTCCGAGACCCTGACGGTCGACTTCGACAGCTGAGGGGAGTCTCAGTCCGAGTCGGGTGCGGCCCTGGGTGTGGGGACCAACGCCGTGTCGCGCTGGGAGACCGGTCAGGCCAGTCTCCCCGCCGCCGCGCGGGCGGAACTCCTGGACTTCATCAGCAGCAGGGTGGCCGAGATCCTCGGGCCTGAGGCCCACGGGCCCCAGTAGGCTTCGCCGCCTGGCCCCGGCTCTCGGTCATCGGACGAACTCGCGGTATGCGGTGCTTCCCTCCGTGAGACACGCCAGCGCCGCCTCCCAGACCGGCCGCACGGGCGCGGGGATCTCGTCCGGCCCGATCTCGTCCGGTGCGCTGAACCGGTAGTCGGCCAGCTCGCTCTCCTGGAGGACGATGGCGGCCCTCTGCTCCTCGCCGAGGACTCCGCCGTCGAAGACGAAGTACATGTGGCTGCCGGCCGGCGTCCGGACAAAGGCGCTCACCAGGAGCCGCCCGATCGGCTGGTCGACGCCGAGCTCCTCCAGCAGTTCACGGCGCGCCGCCTGGGCCGGCGTCTCACCCTCGTCGACCCCGCCGCCCGGAAGATTCCAGCCTGGCTTGTAGCCGGGCTTGACGATCAGGAACCGGCCCGCGCCGTCCTGAAGGACTGCCGCGGCGGACATCGTGGGACGCGCAGGGGTGGGCGGAGTCATGTGCGGACCTCGGAATTGTCGGTATCGGTTGGTCAACTGCGGCCGGTGGGCTGACGGGTGAGCAGGTTCCGGGCGTCCGCGAGGTCGTGAGCCGGTAGGCGGACGCCAGGTCCCGCAGGTGGCTGACCCCCTCGCCCGGAGTGGCCCCGGGGTCGAAGGGATACGGCGCGCTGACGCCGGCCGACTCGTGCGTGGGCTCGTCGGCCACGGACGGCGCGGCGCCGATCCAGAGCGCTTCGGCCTGCACCTCGGTGGCGTGCTTCGGCGCGCCGCCGGTCTCGGCGCGCGCGAAGGCACGCCCGGCGAGGTCGTACGGCGCGTGACCCCTCAGCAGGAAGACCACATCGCGGATGTGCGTGGCGAATCGGTCCAGGCGCGCCGGCGGCGAAGGGTCCGGGCTCGGAGGTGTCACCGGTGGTCCCGGCCGGCGATCCGGTGCAGGGTCAGCGCGGCGCCGAAGAGCTGGACGCCGCGGGCGGTGTGCGGATCGACGCCGGTCAACTCGACGACGCGGGCCAGGCGGTTGTCGACCGTGTTGGGGTGCACGTCCAGTGCCTGAGCCGTACGGCGCCGGTCGAAGTCACAGTCGAGGAAGGCGGCCACGGTCGCGATCAGGCCCGGCTGGTGGTCCAGCGGGGCCAGCAGGGCACCCAGTTCGGGTGCGCTGTCCGCGGGTGCCGACAAATGGTAGTCGAGCAGCACGTCCCGCAATCGGTGCAGGCCCGGCTTGTCCGCGACGGCCGCGATACGGCGGGCTCGCTCGGCCGCTGCGGGGACCTCCTGGAAGGTGACCGCAGTCGCGGCGCCCACGACCGGTGGAGCTGGAAGACGGGAGAAGAGCCGGCCGGCCACGGCGTCGAGCGCGATCCGGGAGGGCAGCAGGACACAGCCGCCGCATTCGTCCGGCAGGCTGAGAACGCGGCCCTCGGCCAGCGGGGCGAGCCGGGCGACCACACAGCGCAGCAGCCTGCGTACCGCCACCGGTGTCCGCGGCTCGGGGGCCCGCACACTGAGCACGAGGTAGCCGGGCTCCAGGGACAGCCCGCAACGGGCGGCGACCTCCTCGGGCCCGTCACCGCCGATGAGCGCCCGGCTCAGCTCCCGTGCCGCACCCTGCTGGTCGGCGAGGCCCGCGAAGTACGCCTCGGTGACCATCTCGACGGTGGCCTGCAACGCGGTGAGCTGCATGCGGGTCAAGGACTGCAGTGCCGCCTCCTCGCCCGGACGGGCCAACTCGCCCAGCGCGTCCAGCAGTACCTCGGCACCGACGTGGTACCCCCTGAGCAACTGCACCAGGGGGAGGCCCTCCTCGGCACGCTCGGCGGCGCGTTCCCGGAACACCTCGACGTCGATGTCCGGCACGCCTCGCACATGGCGGAGGAAGCCACGTATGGCGTGGCGGGCCGTCGCCGCGATCTCCACGTCCCGCATCTCGGCCGGCAGGAGCGCGAAGCCCGGAATCTCGGCCCGCTGGCGCTCCACGACGTCCCTGGCCAGCTGATTGACCCTCGGTTCGAGGCGTGCTGCCAGCCGGATCGCGCCGTCGCGCGCGGCGTCTCCCTGTGACATGTCACAACTCTAGGCAGCCGTCGGTGGCCTCGCGGCCGATTCCCCCGGGCAGGGCTTCACGGTGGCATGGGCACCATGAGCTTCTCCCTCACCGACTACGCGGACCGGGTCTGGCACGGCGCCGTCGACGACAGCATCGTCCATGCGGGGCAGTCGGCCTCCGGCGTCATCGAGGTGGTCGACGGCATCGGCTGGTACCCCGGCTTCGGCAATGTCGTCGTCTTCCGCACGGGCGGCGAGGTCATCCTGTTCGACACCGGCAACCCGCTGGCCGCCGACGACCTCCACCAGGCCGTCCGCGCCTGGAGCCGGCTCCCGGTGACCACCGCCGTCTTCTCCCACGGGCACATCGACCATGTCTTCGGGATGGGTCCCTTCGATGCGGAGGACGCGCCGCGCCCGACCGTGCTCGCCCACGAACGGGTCGGGGACCGGTTCGACCGCTACCTGCTGACCGGCGGCTACAACACGGTCGTCAACCAACGGCAGTTCCAGGCACCGGAGCTGACCTGGCCGACCCGGTACCGCAGGCCCGACCTGACGTACCGGGAGGCGCTGACCCTGACGCGCGGCGAGCTGTCCTTCGAGCTCTTCCACGTACAGGGCGAGACCGACGACGCGACCGTCGCCTGGATCCCCGAACACCGCATCCTGTGCCCCGGAGACATGTTCATCTGGGTGACGCCCAACTGCGGCAACCCACAGAAGGTGCAACGCTACCCACGCGAGTGGGCGCTCGCACTGCGCCGCATGGCGGCCCTGGACGCGGAGATCATGCTGCCCTCGCACGGGGCGCCGGTCTTCGGAGCCGACCGGATCCGCCTGGCGCTCACCGAGACCGCCCAGTGGCTGGAGAGCCTGGTCCAGCAGACGCTGGACGGACTCAACTCCGGCGCCCGGCTGGACGACCTGCTCCACTGCGTGCGCCCGCCCGCCCATCTGGCCGACCGCGTCTACCTGCAAGCCAAGTACGACGAACCCGAATTCATCGTGCGCAACCTGTGGCGGCGCTATGCCGGGTGGTACGACGGCAATCCCGCGCACCTCAAACCGGCTCCCGAGGACCGGCTCGCCACCGCGTTGGCGGACCTCGCGGGCGGTGCGGCCGCCCTGGCGGAAGCGGCCCGGCGCTACGCCGACGCGGGCGAGCTGAGGGTCGCCGGCCACCTCGCGGAGTTCGCGGTGCAGGCCGCCCCCGACGACACCGCGACACACGCCGTACGCGCCGACATCAACCAGGCACGTGCCGAGTCGGAGGCCTCCCTGATGGCCCAGGGCATCTTCACCTGGGCCGCCGCGGAGTCCCGAGAACGGTCCGGTGGCAAGCCCTGACCCGCGTACGGACGACGGCAGGGCGGTCTCACCTCCGTGCCGGACCATGCCGCGCACGACTCTCCCGGAAGCAAGGAGCTCCGATGCCCCCCGCTCGAGCGCAAGCCCGTCCATGGCGCCGCAAGGCCTGTGGTCTCGCCGCCACCGTGGTGCTCGGCCTGGCCTCGCCGTGGGTCTCCCCGGCACCCGGCCACGCCGTCACGGTCGAGCCGACGGCAGACACATCGGCCTTCGACGGCGTTCCCTTGAACCAGATCTCCGTGTCGGGACTGCACAACGCCTACGACAAGAGCAAGTCCAAGTCGATCACCACGGGCCTCGATCTCGGAGCGCACCTGCTGGAGATCGACACGTACAGCACGTACGGCAATCCCGGCGGATGGGTCGTCAGCCATTCCGATCCCTTGGCCGACGACGACAACTGCACCTACACCACTGGGTCAGGCGCCCTCAAGACCACGTGGGAGAACGGCAGCCTCAGAACGTGCCTCGACGATCTCAGGGCCTGGAGCGACGCGCATCCCCGTCACGACCCCGTTTACCTCAAACTCGAACTCAAATGGGGCTTCCGCTCCAAAGCAGGCATGGGACCGGCCCAACTGGACCAGTTGGTGGCGAAACACCTTGGTTCCGGGAACCTCTTCACACCCGCGGACATGCTCGGGACCACCTACCCGACCCCCGACGCCGCGGCGAGGGCCGGAGCCTGGCCCACCTGGAACCAGCTCCGGGGAAAGTTCCTCGTCTACCCGATCACCGGCACCATAGAGAACAAGCTCGCAGGCTACGACCTGGACCACCTCTCCACCGAACAGGAATACGCCCAGCACCTGGCCGGGCTCGCGGCAGCCGGCCGGCTGGCAGAGGCCTCCATGTGGCCCGCCATGACCAGGCCGAGCCCGAACGGCGACCCCCGGCTCGTCTACGATGCCGAACTGCGTCCCTGGTTCGTCCTCTTCGACACCCAGGCCACCCGCTGGCTGAACGACGGGTACGCCATGCCGTGGTACTGCCGCAGCCACTACCTCACCGTCGAAGGCTCGGCGGAGAGCGTGGTCCCCACGCTCGACGACACCGATCCCGACCCCGCCGCCGCGGCCCGACGCGTCGAGTATCTCGCCCAGGAGGGCCACTCCAGCGCCACCACCTTCGACTGGATGAAGGCACCTGACGCCTTCACCGTCCGGCTTCGAAACTGCTGACGGGCCAGGAGATGACGGAGATGATCGATCCATGGCAGGGCCGGCCCGCGGACGGACAGTGGCGTGCGATCAGCCGTCGCAACGCGCGCTCCGTGCAGAGCACCGTCGGATGGATCTTCTGGGATCCAGGGGCTGTGGCGCGGTTCGAGGCTCGTGGCCTGCCGGGGCCGCTCGGCTACATCGCCTCCCGGGGCGCGCCGCTCGCACCTGCCGGGCCCGAGGCACTGACCGCCGCGTTCGGCACCATCAGCTCGGCCGGCATCGCCCTCACCTTCGACCTCTTGCAGGGGGATCCGGCCGCCTTCCGCGCATTCTGGCGCCTGCGCGACGAGGCCGTCGACGAGGGGCTGCGCCGCCATGCGCCCGGCATCGTCGATCCGCTGATCGAGATGGGGCCGGCACTGTGGTCCGCGGTCGACCGCCTCCCGAGGCTGGGGCGCGTGCTGTTCGGTGCGACCGTCTCCATGCCCCGCCCGCACAACCCCCTGCTGTCGGGCTGGCACGCCGTGAACGCGATCCGCGAATGGCGGGGGGACACCCACTGGGCCTTGCTGGCCTCGGCCGGTCTGACGTCCTCGGAGGCATCGATCGTGCACAACGAATGGCTGGGATACCCAGATGACTGGCTGAGCACATCGCGGGGCCACACCGTTCAGGAGATCGACGAAGGCTGGGACCTGCTGTCACGGAAGGGATGCGCGGCACAGCGCAGACTCCTTCCTCCCGCTCTACGGCTGCGTCAGCGGCTGGAGGACCTCACCGACGACCTGACGGCCCTGCCGTGGCAGCTGCTCGGCGAGGATTTCTCGACGGTGTTCGCGGAGCGCCTCGAACCCCCGTGTGCACTGCTGCTCGCCCGCGTGGACGAAACCGCGGGCCCGAACTACCAGCCTGCGTCACGAGTGCGGGAGCGGCACCGGAGTTCCGGGGACGCCGGAGACACGACCGGAGCTCCGCCCCGTCCCAGCACCCCCCTGCACCCGGCGGAGTAGTCACGATGGCTCCCCCCGCAGGATGACCGCGGGGCGGCGGTGAGCGATGCTGTGGCCCGTGACAGCCGATCTTCACCGAGCAGGAGCCCGAGACGGGGACGGAGACGAGGGCGGGGACGGAGACGAGGGCGGGGGCGCCCGTCCGGCGTCCGCTCCCCCACCGCTCCGTGCCGAGCGCGCGCACCGGCCCCATCGCTCCCGGCTGCGGCGGTGGCTGCGGCGCGCCGCGCTGGGCTGCGCCGTCGTGCTGGTGGTCGTCACAGCGGCCTCGTTCGTCTACAACGGCGTCACGGCCGGGCGAGCCGCGCCGCCGCGGGGGCTCAGGTATGTGCAGGCCGCCGACATCCGCACGCGCTTCCAGACCTGGGGTACGGCGGGACCACCGGTCGTCCTGGTGCACGGCGCCTTCGAATCCGTGGACACCTGGTCGCGTCTTGCCCCGCTGCTCGCCCGCGACCACCGGGTGTACGCGCTCGACCTGACGGGCGACGGGTACAGCGAGCGCCACGGCCCGTACACCGTCGACCACTTCACCCGGCAGCTCCTGGGCTTCCTGGACGCCATGCACCTCGGCGGTCCGGGCGAGCGCCCGCTGCTGGTGGGGCACTCCAGCGGAGCCGCCGTCGTCACCGAGGCGGCGTTGCGGGCCCCGGGCCGGCTGGGGGGTGTGATGCTCCTCGACGGCGACGCCCTCGACACGGGGGCCGGGCCGCCGCCGGCCTTCAAGTACGTGCTGATCGACCCGTACCGCACCAGCCTGCTGCGGCTCGGGCTCGGCATCGACGCGGTGATCCGCAGTGTGTACGGCGCACAGTGCGGGCCTGCCTGTCCGCCCCTGGACGCCGCCGGCGTCGATCAGTGGCGACGCCCGCTCCGGATGCCGGGCGCGGAGAGCGCGCTCTGGAGCATGCTGGCCGCGGGCGTGCCGGGCCTGCCGGCGGACCGGGTGGCCCGGCTCGCCGGGGTGCGCCTGCCCAAGTCGGTGGTGTTCGGTGCCCAGGACGACGTGTTCACCCGGCAGACGCCGCAGGAGACCGCCCGGCGCATCGGCGCACCCCCTGCGACACTCGTTCCGGGCGCCCGGCACCTGACGATGATCTCCAGCCCTGAGGCGGTGGCGACGGCCGTGGACAGACTCACGGCGGTGTCGCTCGCGGAGTCGCGGTGACTCTGCCGCCCGCCGGCCTCTGACGGAACGGTTGGGTGCGGGCCGCAACCACGTGTCCCGGGCCCGCACGGACCAGTACCCTGTTCGCCACTGTGCGTGAGGATTCCGGAGCTACACGGGGGAACTGGACGGATGAGTGTCCGAGAATTAAGCCCTCAGGGCCGGCAGCCGGTGCGGGCCGATTACGAGGACGAGCAGCGGCGGCTGTCGGTGTTCCACCTCGTCGGTTTGGCGGCCGGAGGCATGATCGGTTCCGGCTGGCTGCTGGGCGCGAACGAGGCGTTCCACCGGGCCGGTTCGGACGCCTATCTCGCCTGGGTGTTCGGCGGCCTGCTCATGCTGCTGATCGCTGCGGTCATGGTCGAGCTGGGCACCGTCGCCCCCAAGACCGGCGGGCTGGTATTCCTGCCGCTGCAGAGCAGCGGCGCGCTCGTGGCGACCGTGGTCGCGGCCGGCCTGTGGATCTTCTACGCGATCAACCTCTCCTGTGAGGCCGTCGCGATGACGAGGGGCCTGTCCTGGAAGGTCCGCGGGCTCCTGGACCCCTCTCAGGCGCTCACCCTCAAAGGCTGGGGCTACGCGCTGGGGTTCATGGCGGCGATCTCCGCGGTGAATCTCGCCGCCCCGCGGATCTTCTTCAGGATCAACTCCTGGCTGACGGTGGTGAAAGTCGTCATCCCCGTTCTGACCGTCGCCCTCCTGATCGCGGCCGGCTTCGACCACCACAGTCCCCACGCGAGTGGCGGCGGCACCGGAAAAGGCGCCGGCGCCGCCCTGGCAGCGGTCGTCGACAGCGGCGTGATCTTCGCCTACGTCGGCTTCCAGGGACCACTGGACTTCGCCGGGAACATCAAGCGGTGGGAACGGGGAATCCGCGAGGCGGCCCGGCTCCGCAGGGCGGTCTTCGGAACGATCACCGGCGCGATGGTCCTGTACATATCGCTCCAGGTCGTCTTCACGAAGTACCAGGCGGCCTACTGGAATCCGGCCGGCACCGAGCCGTCGCCCTACGCCCAGTTCGCCTTCGCCCTCTCCCTGTGGTGGCTCCTGTGGCTGCTCAGGATCGGCGCCGTGATCTCACCCATGGGCGCGGGACTCGTCTTCGCCCATGCGCTCACCCGTGAGGTGGCAGCGCTCAGCCGGGCCCATCTCACGCACCGCGGGCTGCAAACCGCCCACAAGGCGTCCCTGAGACGGCGGTACGACGTGTACTGGCTGGTCCTGGTCGTCGACTTCTTCGTCGCGGGCATCGCGTTACTCGCGGTCGGCGGCAGCTGGAACTCCCTCGTCGCGATCACCGGAGTCCTGACACTGGTCGTCTACGCCGTCCCGGGCGTCGTCCTCGTGTCGCTGCGCGACCATCTGACCGGCTGGTCCCGCCTGCGGCGCGGCGTGCGCGAGGTCCTGGCGCGGGCCGGCTTCGCCCTGATCGCGCTGATCCTCTACGGGGCGGGCTGGGCTTCCCTGTGGCGGGGCATGGCGACCCTCACGGCGGGCTGCGCCCTGCTGCTGTGCCTGCCGATCCTCGCCCGGTGGCTGCCCGCCTTCGGCCGGATGTACGACGCCAAGGTGCACGTGACACGGTTCCGGCTCTGGCGCACCAGTCCCGCCGCCCAGGCTGCGCTCTGGCTGACCGGTCATCTCGCGCTGCTGACGCTGCTGACGTTGCTGGGCAATTCCTCGGTCCATGTCCTCCCCAAGCTCCTCGGTGGCTTCCTGGCCGTCGCCGCGGCGCTCGTGGCCTTCGAGGGCCTGGTCGACGCGTCCAGACGCCACATGGCCGAAGTGGCGCCCATGCTCCCGACTCCGGTCACCGGCCGACCCGCCGCGGCCGCTAACGCAGCGAACGAATGACCTCCGTGGCCTCCGCCTCGAATCCCCTCCCGCTCAGCTCCAGGACCGCCTCCTCCCGGCGGTTCGCGTCGGACCAGCGGCCCACCGTGGCACGGAGCAGGAAATACCTGTCCTCCTGCTCCATCGTGCTGGTGCGCAGCCGGTCGACGACCAGCGCCACGTCCTGAGGGGTGACGCGCTGCTCGTTCTCCAGGCATCGTTCGAGCAGGTCCCAGCCGTCGCGGGGCAGCGCTGCACCGTACAGGCAGGCGGCGATCTCGGCGATGACCGCACCCGAACCCCGGAGCACGCCGACCGGGTCGGACGGGTCCGCCAGTTCCTTGCAGGCCAGATCGACGGCCTCGGCGCGGCCATGACCCCGCAGCTCCCTGACGTACTCGACGAAGAGCCGGGCGTCGGCGCCCTGTTCGAGGACGCGCGCGGCCAGCCGCTGGGCGATCGTCTGTGCCACACGGTTGCGGTCCCTCGGCCGCTCGATCCTGACCAGCAGACCCGCCAGATCGCTTCCGGAGCGTCCGTCGGTGTGCGCCGCGGCGGCGATGCGCAGCAGTCTCCGGCATTCCGGCTGGGCGTTGAAGTTGCCCAGTACGGTGTCCAGGTAGTCGAGTTCCACCGGCGAGCGGGGCCCGGCCGCTCGCGCCGTCCCCCTGGCCACGATGTCGGCGAGCAGGTCCTTGGTCGTCCTGGTGAGAGCCTCTGAGCGGTGCCAGGCGATGACGATCTCCGCCAGGTGCTCCACGTTGTCGCGCGACGCGGCGTGCCGGCGGACCAGCACGCACTTGTCGGCGGAACCCTGTCTGACCAACTGGCCGCAGATCTCCGCGATGTCATGCTGTGACAGCCGTGTGCCGACGTGCTCCACGAGGGTGTCGGGACTGTCGGTCCGGGTGGCGATCAGATGGGCCACGATCCGTCTCGTCTCGGGTACGTGATCCGGAATCCGCAACTGTGCGTCGACCCACTCCTCCAGGATCCGCTCGGAGGGACTGAGCTGGTGGAGCGCACCGGCGAGGTCCTGGAACTCCCGGGGGACGGTGTACGAGGCCTGCGACGGCACGTGCGCGTGCTCGGTGATCGCGACGAGGGTCTGGCGGAGGAGCTCGGCGGCCTCCTCCCCGCACTTCTCGTCACGCAGCGCGATGTAGAGGAGGGCCTTGTCGAGATTGGTGCGCCCCGAACTCGGTGCGGTGAACACGCGCAGCGTCCTGTCCACCAGCTCGCTCTTCCCGGCGCCCCGGCACTCCCGGACGAAGACGGCGACGTCGAGCACCGTCCGCTGGCAGGCGATGTCATGGATGACGCCGTCCGTCAGCCGCGGGTGCCCGCCCTCACCCGCACCCTCGGCGTCCCACTGCCGGATGGCGAGTTGCGCGGCATGAATGATGTTCCGGCTCAGCGCCGCGGTGGCCACCATGTTGACGGCGTCCCGGTAGTCGAAACTCACCGCGCATTCGATGAGCCGGTCGATGGTGCTGAGCATGGCGAAAGCGTGCAGGGCCCTGATCGCGTTGGCGGGCCGCGGCCTCTCGCTGCTCTCGGTGACGGGCCGCTCCCCCTCCCGCATGGCCTGCATGCGCTCCTTGAAGGCGGCGACCGAGCACTTGGTCACCCATTCGTAGCCGAAGCTCCACGGCTCCGTCGCACCGTCGTCCCCGGAACTCCTGGCCACGCCGGAGCCCGTGGCCTGCTGGCCCTCCGTCATACGCGCAGTGCCTTCTCCACCTGGTTCCAGTAGCGGGCAAAGGCCTGGGGCGAGCTGAACACCTCGTTGGCCCTGACGTCGATGTGCCGCGCGAGATGCCGGCTGGCCTCGTCCGGCCTGGAGCCGAGCAGAGCGACCACGTCGCCCGTCTTCCGCTCGTCCTTGAGCAGTTCGTCGAGGCGGGAGTCGCGGTCCATCAGCAACGACTTGACCCAGTCAGCGGGCTCGACCGGGAGTTGCGGGACCGGGTCACGCTTCTTGAGCTCCATCTGGTTGGTGAAGAGAGGGGTTCCGTCACGGGCGTCGTTCAGCGACATCCTCGGTACCTGGTGCTCGGCACCCGTGCAGTTCTCCATCTCCTTCTTCACCGCCTCCCGCAGGAGGCCGATGGTGAGCTGGTGATTGTGGTCCTTCGTGCCATCCAGCAGTATGTGCAGCAGATGCCCGCTGAACGGGGTGCACTTCGAGAGGTTCCCCGGCAGGGCCGAGCAGCCGTCGGCAGACGCGAAGTTCGCGTTCTTGACGGCCGTGAACACACAGGTGCCCTCGTCCAGCGCGCCCAGGACTCCGGGAAGGACGGGCTCCTCCCCCAGCTGAGGCAGCAGATTTGAGTAACAGCAGTCGGCGATCAGGACCTTCAGCCTCGCCCTGGCCTTGCGCATGACGCGGTAGACGTACCAACTGGAGAGCCATGTCCATGGCTTGTCCCGGCAGGACGAGCCCAGCGAGAAGTGGACCTGTGCGCCGGGAACGTCACTCCAGTACTGACCGTGGCCGACATACACCACCAGGAAGATGTCGTCGGGCCCCGTCTCGTCGGCGGCCTGCTGCAACGCCCTCATCACGCCGTCAGCCGTCTGGACGTCGTCCTCGGTCAGGACCCGGCAGCAGTCGGTGCCCCACATCTCGTCGCCCGCGAGGACCTCGCCGTACATACGCGCGCTCTCGCCGATCGGCGGATGGCTCTCCAACCCCGAATTGACGGCGTACCTCGCCGGTCCTATCACCACCGCGCGGGACGCCATCTCAGCCGTCCAGCCCTTCCGCCGCCGGCTCCGCCGCGGAGTCGGGTACGGACTCGGTGACGACCGAGGTCTCGGGTGGATCCAGCCGCTCTTCGCGCCAGCGTTCGACAATCCGCTTCACGGCGTCCACCGCGGACGACACGGCCATCTCGGTGGCCTTGCCGACCACGGCCACGAGGACGATCTCGACGATGCCGCCGGTCAGCACCCTGCCCTCGTCGACGGCACGCGAACACCACGACAGACCGGTCTCCGCCTCCAGCTCGCCGAGCATCCGGTCCGGATCGTCCAGACCGGTCAGCCCCTTGACGGTCACCGAGATCCTCGTAGCCATGCCAACGCCCCCGCCTCGAGCTCAGGACTCCCACCAGGGCGCCGAAGCCGGTTCCGTGCTTGCCCGCGTCAACGCCCATACCAGCGTACTCACCGGGGCAAGCCGCCCCGGGCTGATCGGCCTGTCTCAGCCCCGGCCCGGGTACCGGACGAATCCTTCCCCGCCCCCTGCAGGTGCTCGTCGGGGGAAGCCTTGCCGGTCAGTCGACACCGCGGAGGCTGGCTTCTTCGAGGTCGAGTTCGTGCTGGAGCCGGCGCCGGGTGCCGTTGCTGATCTTGTTCGCCTCGTAGAGGCGCTGGAGCTCGGCCGACTCGATGGCGATGAGTGTCCGGCGGATCTCACGGTAGGCGTCGGCGGGACGGGCGTCCGGGTCGCTGTAGTGAGCGTCTTCGACCTGGTGGATGCGCGCTTCCAGATGACGGCGGGCCTGTTTCAAGGCGGTCTCGGCGGCGGCACCCAGATCGGCGAGCTGATCCGGATCGCCCAGCAGTTTGAGCTCGTCGAGAGCGGCGTGGGCGATGCGCCGGCGGGTCCGGGCCTCCTCGCGCGCGGTGTGCTCCGGTTCCAGAGCGATGCCGGCGCGGCGGACGACGGGAGCCAGTGTGAAGCCCTGGAAGACGAGAGTGAGCGCGATGGTTCCGGTGGTGAGCGTGAGAATGAGCGCCCGGTGCGGCAGGGGCGCCCCCGTGTGGGTGACCAGGGGGAGGGCGAGCGCGGCGGCCAGCGGCATGACGCCGCGGGTGCCCGCCCAGGACAGGACGGCCGGAACACGCCAGGAGAGGCGGGTGTCGCCCTCCCTTCGCCGGTGGTGGATCAGGGCGGACAGGGGAAAGATCCACAGCAGGCGGATCGCCAGCAGAGCGAAGGCGATCACCGGCACCCACAGCGGCCAGCCGTGCTCGTCGCGCGCGAGATGGCGGACGGCCGAGGGGAGCTCGAGGCCGATCAGGGCGAAGACGACGCTCTCCAGCAGGAAGGTCACGGTGTCGTAGACGGCGTGGACCTGGAGGCGGACGGGGGCGTCGCTGAGCTTGTGGCTGGTGCTGCCGAGGACCACCCCGGACACGATGACCGCGGTCACCCCGGAGGTGTGCGACTGCTCCGCGACGACGTAGGAGGCGTAGGGGGTGACCAGTGCGATGACGGTCTCCAGCATGGAGTCGTCGGTCCGTCTGCGGATCAGGGCCACCACGGCGGCGACCGCCGCGCCCACGAGCGCTCCACCGCCCGCAAGGATCACGAACTGCAGGGCCGTCCCGGGCACGCTGATGGCGCTGCCGGACACCGCGGTGGCCACGGCGACCTTGTACAGGACCAGTGAGGTGGCGTCGTTGAACAGGCTTTCCGCCTGCACCATGGCCTGCACGCGAGGTGGGAGGGACAGGCGCCGGCCGAGCGCGGTCACGGCCACGGGGTCGGTGCTGGCCAGGACGGAACCGAGGATGAACGCGGTCGCGCCGGTGAGCGGGGTGATCGCGTCGGCCACGTACCCGACGCCGATGGCGGAGGCGAGGACCAGGCCGAAGACCAGGGCGGTCACCGGCCGCCACACGGTGCGCAGGTCGCGCACGGAGATTTCCCCGGCCGAGGCGAAGAGCAGCGGCGGCAGCACCAGCACGCTGATCACGTGAGGCGGCAGGCGCACCTCGGGCACCCAGGGCATCAGCCCCACGACCACACCCGCGACCACGAGGAGCGACGGGGCGGGCAGGCTCCAGCGCCGGGCACCGGTCGCCACCGCGGTGGCCAGGACCACCAACAACAGGACGACGGTCAGGCCGGTCATGGAGCATCCCCGGTGGCTTACGGCTTGTTGTCCCCGTCCGACCGGGCCCTACCAACGTAACCGACATCGGGCGCCGACGCAGCCGAAGTGGAGCGGCAACCGTCCGGTGTCCGCCTCCGCAGGGACGTGTCGCCGGCAGTTCCGGCCGGCGGGCGGACGCCCTCCTGGACGGGCGCTTCGGAGCGGAGTCGAAGGACAACGGTTCGATTTCTGTACGCGCCAGGGGCTGACACCGGGGACCTGGTGCGCGATAACGTGCGCGCTCGGCCCGATCATCGCACTGTCCGGGGACTTACATGCCTGATCCTTCCATGCCGCCGGACGACCGGCCGACGCCACCCGTGACCTCCCGTGTGACGGCCGAGCCGCAAGCAGGGTCCCTGAGGCGGCGTCTGGTGTTGTCGTCCGTGCTGCCGCCGGGTGTGGTCACCGTGATCGGCGCGGTGGCCACCGCGCTGGCCGGCGACGGCCACCTGGACCGGGCGAACCAGGGCGCGGTGTTCGGCGGGGTGGTCCTCATCGGTGCCATGACGGCCGGGATCGCCGGCATACGGGCCTCGGCGGAGGCACGAGCAGTCACCGAGCAGTGGGCGGAGCTGTCCCGCGGGGCCGACCGGCGCCGTGCCGAGCTGGCCGAGCTGGCCCGTGCCACAGCCGAGGGCAGGGCCGAACTCCAGTCGCTGAGGAGCCGGTTGCGGGCCGGGGAGCGGCCTGTGCTGCGCCGGCCGGAACTGCCGCCGCAGACCGGCCCGGACGAACTCTCCCGTCTCGGCTTCGAGATCGCCACGGCCCGCCACGAGGCGGAGGCGGCCCTGCTGGAGACCGCCGCCGGTGCGGTCGGTGCGGAACACCACTTTCGGCTGGAGCAGTTCGAGGTGTTCGCCAACCTGGCGCGCCGCCTGGAATCCCTGGTGCACCGGGAGATCGGTCTGCTGGACAACCTGGAGAACGAGGTCGAGGACCCCGACCTGCTGAAGGGGTTGTTCCGGGTGGACCACCTGTCGACCCGCATCCGCCGCTACGCCGAGAACCTGGCCGTACTCGGCGGCGCGAACACCCACCGCCAGTGGACCCGCCCCGTCGGCCTGACCGACGTGCTGCGTTCCGCCGTCGCCGAGATCGACCAGTACGCCCGGGTCAAGCTGGTCCCGCCCATCGACGGAACGGTCAGCGGCCACGCCGTGGTCGACGTCGTCCATCTGCTGGCCGAGCTGCTGGAGAACGCGACGGTGTTCTCACCTCCGCAGACCACCGTGCACGTGCGGGTGGAGCCCGTCGCCGCCGGGGTGGCGATCGAGGTCGAGGACCGGGGCCTGGGCATGTCCCCGGCCGAGCGCAACCAGATGAACACCGTTTTGAGCGCACCCGACAAGGTCTCCCTCGGCGAGCTGCTGCAGGACGGCCGGATCGGCCTGTACGTGGTCTCCGTCCTGGCTCAGCGGCACGACGTCGCCGTGCAGTTGCAGAGCAACGTCTACGGCGGCACTCAGGCCGTCATGGTGCTGCCCAGCGCACTGCTCGGGCCGCAGCCGGCAGCTCCCGCGCACCAGACCGTCCCGAGCCCTGGTGCGGAGCCGCAGGAAACGGTGGAGCACGAGGCGTCGGACCTCACGGCGACAGCGACGACCGTCGCCGAGGATCCAGGCGTGTCCGATTCCGGGCCCCGGCCCGCCCCGGTGCCCTCCGACAGCGAGGGCGACCGTCCGCGGCTGCCTCAGCGCCGCCGCCAGGACCACGCCGCCGAACGGCCGCAACCGGTCCGCAGCTCCGGTGCCTCCGAGGACCTCGAACACGACCCCGGCCTGATGGCCGCGTTCCAGACGGGCCTGCGCAGGGCCGAGGAAGCGGAGACGCCCTGAGAGCCGGGACCGCCCTGAAAGCCCGGGGCCCGTTCTGCAAGCCGTTTCCTTCTGTCGAAGAGGAGTACACGATCGTGGCGAGCGAAGACCTTTCCTGGCTGTTGACGGGCCTGGTGAACCGGGTGCCGCACACCCGAAGCGCCTTGTTGCTGTCCTCGGACGGGCTGGTGAAGGCGGCGGAGGGTCTCGACGAGGACGCCGCGGACCAGTTGGCCGCGCTCGCCAGCGGGCTGTACTCGTTGGCGCGCAGCGCGGGCCGGCACTTCGACGACGGCGGTGACGTGCGACAGGTCGTGGCGGAGCTCAGCACCTCGCTGCTGTTCGTCTCGGCCGCCGGGCACGGCGCGGTGCTGGCGGTGCTGGCCGGACGCGAGGCGGACGCAGCGGTGCTGGGCTACGAGATGGGGATGATGGTCAAGAGCGTGCGCCCGCACCTGGCCACGCCGCCCCGGCATCCGGTGGGATGACCGATGACGCCGGTCCTCCCCGACGGACCGCTGGTCGACGAAGCGGCCGGGCGGCTGGTACGTCCCTACACGGTGAGCGACGGCCGGACCAGGGCCACGTCCCACTTCACGCTGGTGACGATGGTGCGGGCCACCGGCGCGCAGACGCAGGGCGCCTTCGGCCTCGAGCACGCGCAGGTGCTCGCGCTGTGCGAGCGGCCGGTGAGCGTCGCCGAGGTCGCGGCCCGGATGCAGGTGCCCGCCGCCGTGGTCAAGGTGCTGCTGTCCGATCTGGCCGAGGGAGGCGCGGTGGTCGCAGGCGACGCGCCCCCCGCATCCTCCGGCCACTACGCACGACCTGATCGAGACCTCCTGGAAGCGGTACGCGATGGCCTCCTCAAACGACTGTGACCCGCTGCCCGCCGACGTCCTGCCGGTGGGAATCAAAGTGCTGATCGCCGGCGGGTTCGGCGTGGGCAAGACCACCTTCGTCAATGCGCTCAGCGAGATCGAGCCGCTGAGCACCGAGGAGATGCTGACCGCCGTCAGCGCGGCCACGGACCGGCTGGACGGGGTGGAGAACAAGGCCACGACGACGGTGGCCCTGGACTTCGGCCGGATCACGCTCGGTCCGTCCCATGTCCTGTACTTGTTCGGCACGCCCGGGCAGGAGCGCTTCTGGTTCATGTGGGACGAACTCTCCGAGGGAGCGCTCGGGGCGGTGGTTCTCGCCGACACCCGCAGGCTGGAGCACTCCTTCGCGGCGGTGGACTTCTTCGAGCGGCGCGGGATGCCCTTCGTCGTCGCCGTCAACGAGTTCGACGGGGCCCACCGCTACCGCGGGCAGGAGGTGCGGACCGCGCTCGACCTCAGTCAGGAGGTGCCGGTGGTGCTGTGCGACGCCCGCGTCCAGAGCTCGGGCATCCGCGTGCTGCTCGAACTGATTCAGCATCTGCTCACGACAAGGAGTTCCCATGGCAGCGACACCGACCAACCCCTCCTCCGGGCCTGAGGCCGGGATCGCCCTGCGCCACCTGCTCCTCCCCCCGGAGGACCCCGGGGTGCGCGCCCGAGCCGAGCGGCTGCGCGAGCTGGGCATCGATGCCCGCCCGGATGCGGAACTCGACGCCTTCGCACGGGAACTGGCGCACCGTACCGGCGGCTGCTACGCCGGGGTCAACTTCTTCCTCGACGCCGACCGACAGTACTTCGCAGGCCTGTACAGCGCCGCGCAGGACACCACGGTCCATGTGGGCCCGCCGTTGCTGGAGGACCCGGTGCCCGGCCGCGTCATGCCCCGCGACATCGACATGGGCATCTGCCCGCACGTGGTCAAGCGGCGCCGGGCGCTGGTGCTGGAGGACATCCGGGACTTCCCGCGGTTCGCCGGCAACCCGGTGGTCGACGCGATCGGCGTCCACTCCTATCTGGGCGCACCGCTGATAGACAGCACCGGAGTGGTGCTCGGCACGATCTGCGTGGTCGACCAGGACCCGCAGCCGTGGGGGCGCAGGGGGCTGGAAACCATCAAGGCCATGGCCGCGGAGCTGGTGGAGCGGCTGGAGGAGTCGGCGCGCCGTCGCAACTGACCGGCGCTGCCGGGCTCGCACGCCGTCGCCCCGGTGCTTTCCGGCGCGGCCGTCCAGCGCCCGGCCGCGCCTCCCGCACGCAACGCCCGGTCATCCGGCCCGGACCGCCGCCTGTTCGCTCCTCGGCAGGGAGGGCCGCACGGCATACGCGTTCGGCAGCCCCCGGGTCCCCTGCTCCTTTGCGACTCCGTCAGCCTTGGACGGCCATTTCCCCGAGCAGGGACCAGTCGTCCTGTTCCAGGGCCGCGTTGACGATGCGCGGCGTCTCGGCCAGGTGGGGTGGCAGGGTCTGCTGTGCCGACTTGAAGTGGTCGGACCCGACATGCGCGGCACCGGCGTCGGCGTCGCGGAACGCCTCGACGAGCACGTACTCGGTCGGATCGTCGAGGCTGCGCGACCAATCGAACCACAGACAGCCGGGCTCGCTGCGAGTGGCCTGCGTGAACTCGCGCGAGATCTCGGGCCACCTCTCCGCGTACTCCGGCTTGACCCGGAACTTGGCCGTGATGAAGATCATTTCACGCTCCCTGATCGACTTGATCTTCACCCATCGTAGGACGGCGGGCGGCCACCGCGCGGTAGCTCGAGGCGCCGGAAGCGGGGGAACCGCCGGGGCCGCCCCACCGGCCCGACGAGTGGTCCGTTCGGGGCCCTGCCTGCGAGCGTCAGGGCGCGGGGCGAAGGCCGCATACGGCGTCTCACGGCCGCGGCCGGGTGACGCATCCCTCACCCGCCTGCCGCGGCCAGGGGTGGACCGCTTCCTCCCGAAGGCCGATCGTGGGCGGCATGGACGATCACCGCAAGCCACCGGGTACGGCAGGGACCATCGGTGAGGACGTGACTTCGGGTGAGGACGTGACTTCGGGCGGCGAACAGGCCGATGAGGTCCGTTCCTTCTGGGGCCGGCTCGGTCTGCCCGGGCTGATCGACGTCCACACGCACTTCATGCCCGAGCGTGTCCTGCACAAGGTCTGGGACTACTTCGACACGAGCGGCCCACTGATCGGGGGCATCGAGTGGCCGATCTCCTACCGGAGGGACGAGGCGGAACGCACGGCCCTGCTCCGGGAGTTCGGCGTCCGGGCATTCACCGCCATGCTCTACCCGCACAAGCCCGGCATGGCCACGTGGCTGAACGGATGGGCGGCCGGCTTCGCCCGCCGTACCCCCGACTGTCTGCACACCGCGACCCTCTATCCCGAGCCGGGTGTCGAGACGTACGTCCGCGAGGCCGTCGAAGCGGGCGCGCGCGTGTTCAAGGCGCATGTGCAAGTGGGGGCCTACGACCCGGCCGGCGAACTTCTCCGGCCGGCCTGGGGGTTGCTGGCCGAGGCAGGGATTCCCGTGGTGATCCACTGCGGCTCGGGACCCGCGCCCGGCAAGCACACAGGTCCGGAACCGATCGCGCGCGTACTGGCGCGGCACCCGAAGCTGCGGCTGGTCGTCGCGCATCTGGGGATGCCCGAGTACGAGGAGTTCCTCGGCCTCGCCGAACGGTACGACCAGGTGCGGCTCGACACGACGATGGCGTTCACCGAGTTCACCGAGGGCCTCATGCCGTTCCCCCGCCGTGCCCTGCCCCGGCTCGCCGGACTGGGCGACCGCGTCCTGCTCGGCTCCGACTTCCCCAACATCCCCTACCCGTACGTACACCAGCTCCAGGCCCTGGAACGCCTGGATCTCGGACCGGAATGGCTGCGGGCCGTGTGCCACGACAACGCGGCAAGGCTGTTCGGGCTGTGAAAGGGGCGCCATGACCAGGTGGTCCCTGTCCGGGCGGGGCCGGCAGTAGCCCTGCGGGCCGACAACGGCGCACTCTGCGATCAGTTGATCCGCCTCCGCCAGAAGGCCGGTGCCGGGAACCGGCTCGTCCCGCGCCAGGCTGACGCGCGCCGCATGCCCGTCGGTACCGGTCGTCAGGGTTGTCGGGGTTCGTGCCCATGAGCGACGGCGGCCTGCCGCGCGAGCTCGACGTTGAACTGGGCACCTGCCAGGAGCGCCAGGTTGGACAGCCACAGCCAGATGAGGAAGACGACGACCCCGGCCAGGGAGCCGTACAGGCGGTGGTAGGTGCTGACATGAGAGGCGTAGACGGTGAAGGCGAGGGAGGTCGACAGCAGGAGCACGATCGCCAGGCCGCCGCCAGGCGCCATCTTTCGCAGCGGACGCGACGGTGCGGGACCGGAGCGGTAGAGCACCAGGACCAGGACGATGGCCACCACCGCCAGAACAGGCCAGCGCAAGGTGTCCCATGCGGTCTGGGGAAGGCTGCCCATCTCCAGTGCCCGTCCCAGACGCCGTACCAGGCTGCCGCTCAGCAGCAGAGCGAGCGTCGTGGTCAGGAGAAGAGCGATCAGCACGATGGCCGTGACGATGATGCGTGGGGCCGTCCGCCACACCGGCCGGTGCGAGCTGACACGGTGCATGGCGTGCAGGGCCCGGCGGAAGACACTCAGGTAGCTGGAGCCCGACCACAGGGCCCCCGCCGCGCCGAAGAAGACCAGCAGCCAGGCCGCCGAGGGCTGACCGGCCATCTGCTGGAGGGCGCTGCGCAGCAGGTCACGGGATGCGGCGGGCACCACATGGGTGAGCCGGTCGATCACCGCCGGTTTCGCCGTGGGCATGGTGAGCCCCAGCACCGAGAGAAGCACCAGCAGCACGGGGAACAGGGCCAGGACCGCGTAGTAGGTCAAAGCGGCGGCCCAGTCCGTCACGTCGTCGTTCCAGATCGCGACGGGTGTCCGGCGCAGCGCAGCCCACCACTGGCCCGTCCGGCCGCCGATCTCGCGCATGGCGCGGACACTCCGGCTACCCACTGTCCACGCCCCTCCAGCAGCGGCCGACGCCGACCGCCCTGCTGTCGCATCCCGGCATACACCGGGGACTCTATCCTCGAAGAGGAAGTCCCGGACGCCGTCCTCGGTCCGACGCGCGCGCAGCCCGTTTACCCGCCCTGCACGAAGTGATGTGCCGCGCCCGTTCAGGGACGAGGCGTCGGCCGCGCTCACATGTCTTTTCCTCCGGGTCCTGACCTGTGGATGTACTGGTCGGCCCAGGCGCTGATGATGTGAGCGGCGCGCTGGGCCTGTCCTCGTGCGGTCAGGAGATGGTCCGCTCCTTCGAGCGAGACGAAGCTTCGCGGGTGTCGTGCCTCGCGGAAGATCTCCCCTGCGTTGGCGATGTCGACGGTGTTGTCGGTAGGCGAGTGCATGACGAGCAGCGGCAGGTGCAACTCGCGTATCCGCTCGCGCAGGCGGGCTTGGTGGACGTCTTCGACGAAGGCACGCTTGAGGACCAGGGTCCTGCCGCCGACGAACCACTCGTGCGATCCGTCGCTGAGGACCCGTTCCATGACCGCGTCGTACTGTCTCTCGACGTGGCTGGGGTCGGCGGGCGCCCCGATCGTGGCGACCGCGCGGACGCCGGTTGCCTCGGCCGCTGCGGCGATGGCGGCCGCGCCTCCCCACGAGTGCCCCACCAGCAGGTCGGCCGGCGTTCCGCGCTCCGCCATCAAAGTCGCCGCCCGGACGGTGTCCTGGACCTTGACGGTGAAGGAACCGTCCCCCCAGTCACCGTCGGAGTCTCCGATCCCGAGGTTGTCGTAGCGCAGCATCCCGATCCCCTCGCGCGCCAGCTGCTTGCTGACACGCGAGGCGGCGGGCGAGTTCTTGCCGAGTGTGAATCCGTGGACGAAGATCCCCCAGCCCCGGATCTCGCCTTCTGGCAGGTCGATCGACCCGGCCAGTTCGGGGCCGACGACGCTCTTGAATCTCACTTCTTCAGTCATGTTGATCGCCTCGGCACGCACTGGTCGTGGGGTAGGGGCAGGTGGGGGGTGAGGGCGGCACCGGCACCACGCTCGAGTTCCGCGCAGGGGAGCCTTGAGCGCGGCGCCCGACGCTGTCGGCGCGTCAGACGGCCGGCTTGTGGGCGGCGGCCGGATCGGTGGCGAGCAGTGCCGTGATCTCATCGGCGAGGTGCGGGCCGAGCTCGCCCCAGCCCTCCTTGTAGCCGTACACGCCGGCCAGGGTGCGGGCCTCGTAGTCGCCGTTCATGATCTCGATGTCGTCGGCGGTGATGAGTGCCGGGTGGGCGACGCCGACGGCCGCCGAGACCTTGAGCAGTTCCTTGCGCAGGGTGCGCAGGTAGACAGCGGCCCGGGTGGCCTTCGAGACCGGGTCGAGTCCGCGGGCGAGCCATGCGTTCTGGGTGGCGATTCCGGTGGGGCACTTGTCGGTGTGGCACTTCTGCGCCTGGATGCAGCCGATGGACAGCATCGCCTCGCGGCCCACGTTGACCATGTCGGCGCCCAGAGCGAAGGCGACCATGGCGTTCTCGGGCAGGCCGAGCTTGCCGGAGCCGATGAAGGTCAGCTCGTCGGTCAGCCCCAGCTCGGCGAAAACGCCGTAGACCCGGGAGAAGCCCATCCGGAACGGCAGCGACACCGAATCGGTGAAGATCAGCGGCGCCGCCCCGGTGCCGCCCTCACCGCCGTCGACGGTCACGAAGTCGACACCGCGATCCCCACGCGCCATCAGCGTGGCCAGCTCCTGCCAGAAGCCCATGTCGCCCACCGCGCTCTTGACCCCGACCGGCAGACCGGTCTCGGCGGCGAGCAACTCGACGAAGTCGAGCATCGAGTCGACATCGCTGAACGCGGTGTGCCGCGACGGAGAGGCGCAGTCCTTGCCGACCGGGATACCGCGGATCTGCGCGATCTCCTCGGTCACCTTCGCACCCGGCAGCATCCCGCCCAGCCCCGGCTTGGCGCCCTGGGACAGCTTGATCTCTATCGCCCTGACCGGGGCGCCGGCGACGACGTCCTTGAGCTTGTCGAGGCTGAAGCTGCCGTCCTCGTTGCGGCAGCCGAAGTACGAGGTACCGATCTGCAGGACGAGGTCGCCGCCGTTGCGGTGGTACGGCGACAGACCGCCCTCGCCCGTGTTGTGCATCGTGCCCGCCAGCGCCGCCCCCTTGTTGAGCGCCGTGATGGCCGCGCCGGACAGCGAGCCGAAGCTCATCGCCGAGACGTTCACCACACTCGCCGGCCGGAACGCCTTGGCCCTCCCGCGCGGACCGCCCAGCACCTTGGCCGACGGCAGCGGCGCCTGCGGGTCGTGCACGTCGGGCAGAGGGCCGGCGAACGTGCGCTGCTTCAGGTAGGCGTGCCCCTGCACATGCTCGACGTCGACGTCGGTTCCGAACCCGAAGTAGTTGTTCTCCTCCTTCGCCGACGCATAGATCCAGCTGCGCTGGTCACGGCTGAACGGGCGCTCCTCCTCGTTGGAGGTCACGATGTACTGCCGCAGCTCCGGCCCGATCGTCTCCAGCAGGTACCGGGCGTGCCCGACCACCGGAAAGTTCCTCAGCAGGGCGTGCCTCTTCTGCATGAGGTCGCGGGCAGCCAGGAGCGCCACTGCTGTTGCGGCGGCCGCGCCGATCCTCCGAGCGTGCATGAACGTTCCTCCTCGATGCACGACTCCATCGCCGTGCGGTGGAGTCGTCGTGTCGTGCGGGGTGTTGAACGGCGGGCACGGCCAAGCGGGCATCAGCGTCCGTCGAAGAATGCGAAATTGATATTAAGAGGCCGCCCGGACAGCCACGTGGCCAGGGGGCCGGTCCGGATTCGGCTTCGCGTCGGCGAGAGGGGATGGGACGGGGAAGCCGGTGCGGACACGTTCGGGCCGGTGTCGCCGGTGAGCTGTCGTCCCCGTATTCGTGTGAGCGCACCACCGCGTAGTGGTGCAGGAGGCGGTCCGGATGGCGTGGCGATGACCTCGTCACCGAAGACCTGGTCCCGCTCGCCGGCACTCAGCGTCGGGTGTCCTCCCCCGGGCGGTCCGAGTGAGCGTGGAGGCCGTGGCGCCAGTCGTTCACGGAATGCCGATGACCGAGTTCACCGGCGTGGACGAACATCGTCAACTGATCCTCGATCCAGGGGTCGGCTGTCAGTTGACGGTCTTCCGCACGTGGGGCGAAGCGGCCACTCGCCATGCGGTACGTGCCGGTGCGACCATGGCCGTCGTCATACGGGCGGCCGTAGACCCGCTCACCGCGGTCATGGAGCCGGTGACCGTGCGCATGGCCGGCACGGTGGTGATGCATGCCGTGGTGGCCGACGGTCTTCGCGTCCGCAGCCAGGACGGCCCGGGCCGGGGTGGGCCCGCTGTCCTGCGCGGTGGCCGCAGTCGCGGAGCCGCCGACGGCGAGGAGAGCGCCTCCGGCGAGCGCCACCGAAACGCCTGCGGTCGCGATACGCCGCATGAGCTCCTTCATGATCTTCCTCCTTGCACTGTCCGCCACTCCGTGCCTGCCGGCGGCGGACGCCCCGTTGTCCTGACCCTGGCCAAGCTACGCACCCAGACATAGTTGAACAATAAACTTGATGGGTGAAGCTAATCACCCGAATAGCCCGGAATACGTGGGGGCGGGAAACCGTGGCGCTCGACGGATGCCGGATGCCACGGGCAACGCGCACGTCGATGCCGTGGGCGCGCGGCGTCGAACAGGGCCGCAGAGCCCAGTCGGCGAAACGGCAAGGGAAGAGATCAACCACCCCGAGACCCCGGCGCACAGATCGAAGACCCAGCCGGTCGCCTCAAGGCAATGGCTCGCGCGCTGCTCGCAGGAGCCGCCGGCCGCCTGGGGCCGGGATCAAGCTGCGCCGCACCACCTCACCGGCGGTGGACGCTGACGGCGTACCCGCCGCCGTCGTAAGGGTCGGCGTCCCAGGTGGCGAAGCGGTCGACGAGGGTGAGGCCCACCGCGGCGCAGCAGTCGTCGTACTCGCGCAGGGTGGTGCTGGGCGGCACGGGCAGGTGGGCTTCGTCCAGGCCGAAGCCGGCGACCAGCAGACCGCCCGGGCGCAGGGCTGTGGCCAGGCGCTCGACCACCGCGGCCTCGGTGCCGGCGGCGAGCAACGGGATGACGTTGCCTGCAGCGACCACGAGATCGAAGTCCGCCGCGATGCCGAGCCGGTCCGGCTCGAGCGTGGACAAGTCGCCCTGGAGCCAGGTGAGTTCCGGCGCCTCCTGCTGCGCCACTGCCAGCATCGACGCATCGAGATCCACCCCGACACAGTCGTACCCGAGCGTTGCGAGGCGGATCATGACCCGTCCGGTACCGCACCCCGCGTCCAGCACCCGCGCCCCGGCAGGTACGAGGGCTGCGCAGAACCGCGCCTCACCGTGCACATCCTTGCCGCTACGGGTCAGGGCCGCGAACCGGGCGGCGTAGTCCTGTCCGGACGTCCCCCCGGTCAACTCCTGCCAGCGGCTCATGGGGCCGACTATAGCGAGGGCGAGCTCGGGTGCCGGCCCTGTGCGGGTGCAGGCAAGGGCCACACCGGTAGGCCCAAGTCAGCCACGGCTGGCGCCTTTTGACGATATGGGCCAGAAGATGCCGGCGTGCCCCGGGATACCCCACCTCCGGCATCCGGAGTGGCCGGCCCCTGCACCTCCCCAGGCGCGAGGTCACGTTTCGGCAACCCGATGCACATCTCTAGGCCGTACCGACTGGTCGGTACTAGCCTCTGCGCACACCTTCCGTCCGGACACAGAGACCCGGGGTTCGGCTGACCCGGCCGAACAGTGCTCGTGCCCGCCGCGCCGTACGGCGCGCACTGTCCGCACCCACCGCACCGGGCCCTCGGGCCCGAACCCAGGAGCCGCCGCATGGCCATGCCTGCTTCGCCCGACGACACGAACGTGAGACCAGCCGACCCCGGCACGCCGGAAGCTCCCGGCCCCGCCGCCCGGCTGTGGCGCCGCGAGTTGGACCACTACCCCGACACCTCACGCCGCATGGGGTATCTGGCGATCGTGGTGCTGACCACCGTGGTCCTCTACTACGCCCTCTACGTGCAGTACGCGGTCGCCACGTCGATCATCACGCACTTCCACATGACCTACAGCTACTTCGTGTGGGTCTCCGTCATCGGCAACGCGGTCGGCGCCTTCGCCTCGCTCGTGGCCGGTCTTGCCGACCGCTGGGGCCGGGCCAACATGGTGGTCTACGGTCTCCTCATCGCCGCCCTGCTCAGCCTCCTCGGCCTGCCGAACGCCCAGGGCAAGGGCACCTACCTGGTGCTCTTCGCCTGCCTCAGCTTCATCGAAGGCATCGTCCTGGTGGCCACGCCGGCACTGATCCGGGACTTTTCGCCACAGCTCGGCCGAGCCACCGCGATGGGCTACTGGACCATGGGCCCGGTCATAGGGAGCCTGGTCGTCACCGTCGTCACCAGCAGCACCCTGTCCTTCGCCGGCTGGCAGGACGAGCTGCGCTACTCCGGCTGGGCCGGGCTCGCCGTCTTCGTGTTGGCGCTGTTGGGCCTGCGCGAGCTGTCGCCCCGGCTGCGTGACCAGATCATGGTCAGCCTCCGCGACCGAGCGCTCGTGGAAGCACGGGCCAAAGGCACGGATCCGAGGACCGCGGCCGAGGGCCACTGGCGGCAGATGCTGCGGCTGGACGTCGTCGGCTCGGCCACCGCTGTCAGCCTTTTCCTCCTGCTCTACTTCGGCGCCGTGGGCAACTTCGTCGTCTATTTCGCCACCACCTTCGGCTACAGCGAGCAGCGCACCAACGGGCTGGCCAACTGGTACTGGGCGGCCAACGCGGTGGCACTGGTGGTGGCGGGGCTGCTCTCCGACAGGCTGAAGGTGCGCAAGCCGTTCATGCTCGCCGGAGCCGTCGGTTCGATCGTGGTCACCTCGCTCTTCGCCCTGCACGCCACGGAGCAGCACACCGGCTACTACACCTTCGCGGCCCTGTTCGTCGCCATCGGTGTGCTCACCGGCGTCTCCTACGCACCCTGGATGGCGAGTTTCACCGAGACCGTGGAGAAGCAGAACCCGGCCGCAACGGCGACCGGTCTGGCCGTGTGGGGATGGATCATCCGGGCGGTGGTCGCGATCTCCACAGCGTTCGTCCCGGTCGTGGTGACGTCGGCCACGCCGCTGGTCGAACATGGGGCCCAGGTGAAGGCGGCAAGTGCCCAGGCCGCTCCTGCTCTGGCCATCATCGACGCGCACCCGCGGCTTTTCGCCAAGCTCGGGGCCTACCCTGCGGACGCGGTCCCGCCGGCATTGGCCGCTGAGGCGGGGCGGGAGGTCGGGGCCGAGGGCCTGGCCACCGTACACAAGGCCCAGCCGCAGTTGGCGCTGCTGCAGCGCTACGGATCCCAAGTGAAGAGCGCCGCGGCCGACGGTCCCCGGCAGTGGCGCACCTGGTGGCTGATCTGTGTCGCCGGCCAAGTGATCTTCCTGCCGTTCATCTTCGTCATGGCCGGCCGGTGGAGCCCGCGCAGGGCCCGCGACGAGGCGGTGGAGCACCAGCGCGCCGTGGACCGTGAACTGGCGGCCCTCTCCGAGGAGAGCGACTGATCCGACGGCCACCGTCGAGCCTGGGTGGGCAGCCTCTGAGCTGCCCACCCAGGCTGTGGCGTGGGCGTTCGCGGCGCGCCCGGTCGGCTCGCCTCCGGCCACGGCACTCAGTGCTGCCGCTGCCGGACTTCGAGGGCCGGCCCAGTGGCATCGCACCGCTGAGCCGGCTGCCCGCCGAGCCGTCCGGGGAAGCATGCCTCGCTGCGGGCACGAGACACGGCGACCCCGCTGTCACGGAGGGTGCTCGCCGCATCGGACGAACTGCTGACGTCCGCCCTGGAGGGGCCGGCACCGACGCCGCCGTGAAAGGTGTCCGTGTGACTGCTGCGACAGGCGGGGAATCCGCGAGAAGCAGACAATGTTGCTCATACGCGGCGTAGCGCGTGGGCACGGGAGGTGGCCATGGGCATTCCTTTCGGGCCGCATCTGTCGGTGCCGGGGTTGTCACCGGTGCGCGGTGTGGGCGTCGAGGCGGGCCGGGCCGCCGTGCGGCTGGTGCAGCTGCCGCTCGACATGGCTGCCGGGAGCATCGCGCAGCTGGCCGGGCACCTCGGCCGTGCCATGCCATGGAGGGAGGCGGGCCCGGATGAGCCGCCGCCGGGAGCAGCGGGAGCAGACGGGGCGCTGACGGTGCTGCTGGTGCACGGCCTCGGCGACGGGGAGTCCGTCGTGTCGCCGTTGGAGCGGTGTCTGGGCGGCGCCGCCGGACCGTTCTTCGCGGTGGGTTACTCCGCGTTCACTCCGGACATCCGCGCGGCAGCCCGGGTTCTCGGCGAGCAGGTGCACCTGGTCTGTACCAGCGGGACCCCGCGGACCGTGGTCGTCATCGGGTACAGCCTGGGCGGGCTGATCGCCCGCTACTACGTGCAGCGGCTGGGCGGGGACAGGCACGTGCCACTGGTGATCACGCTGGCCACGCCGCACGGCGGTACCGCGGCGGCGCTGCTGGCCCCGCCCCATCCACTCCTGCGCCAGCTGCGGCCGGGCAGCGATCTGCTCACGGAACTCGCCGAGCCGGCACCGGGATGCCGCACCCGGTTCGTGGCCTTCTACAGCGATCTGGACGAGATCGTCATCCCCGCTGCCAGGGGCCGCGTCGATCACCCCGATCTCCTGGCGCGCAATGTGCTCGTGCCCGGCGTCGGCCACCTGACGCTGCCCCGGCACCAGCCGGTCATCGATCACCTGTGCTCGCTGCTGACCGCCGCCCGGCAGGCCACGCCCGCCCCTGGCCTGTGGCAGGGGGGCTCCTCCCTCGCCGGATGAGGACACTCCCGCCCTCGGGCTCACGCAACCCGGCGCGTGAGCCCGAGGGCGGGGTGCCCGCTCAGTCCTGCCCGGGCAGGTCTCCGATGGAGCCCGCGGGACCAGGGACGGGTCAGGCGGGGACGCGTTCCGCGGTCGTGAGGATGGAGGAGCGCGCCTGATGGCGGCGCTCGTAATCCAGGGCTCGCCGAGTGATGCGCTCGGTGGCGTCGCCGAGCCGTTTCAGGATCTCGTCCTCCTGCATGCTGTCGTAACCGGGCCAGGGTTCGGGCCCGAGCAGGTCAGCGACCCTGTTCAGGACCGCCGGGCGGGCTGCGTGGGAACGCTCGTAGGCACCTACCGTGGCGAGATCCGTCTGGGGCAGTTGTGGCAGCCGCTCGAGGACCGCACGGCTGCTGAGCCTGCGGTAGTCGGGGATCGGCAGATCCAGTTCCGAGATGAGGGCTCCGTCCGGCGTACCCTGGAGCCGGTCCACTCCCGGCATGCGCTCGGCCGTCTCCCGCAGCCAATTGCTCCATTCGCGTACGGCCTGGGCGGCTCGGCCGGCGCCCATGCCGTCGGGAGCCGTGACGGTCGCCTCGGCGTGCTGTTCGAGGCTGTCGCCCAGTTCCTCCAGTGTCTCCTCGCCGTCGCGGCGAATGGAACGCAGCAGATCCGAGGTGGCGCCGTCCTGGGCTTCCTGGGCAATCCGCTCGGCGGCCCGGCAGATCGCCACGGCGAAGGCGGTGACCGCGTACTCGTCCTCGACGTTTCTGAGCATCTGAGGCTCCGTCGCCGTCCCCGGGCCCCGCAGGACGTTCGGGACGGCCTTGGCCGCGTACAGCGGCAGCCGGATCACTTGGCCGGTGAGGTGCCAGGCGTTCCCGGCGACGGTCTGTGCCAGCCGGCGAGGCTTCAACGAGTTCAGCCGCTCGTCGATGAGGTACACGTGCCCCCGGGCGTCGCCTGCGCGGCGCTCCAGAACCTCCCGGTACTCGCCGGCAGGCGTGACGGCGAGATGGGCTTTGAAACGATCGGCAAGCGCCGCTTCGGCCTCACGGACCTCACGCAGCGCTGGAACGAGCATGTCTGTGGCTACGGCCATGACGTTTCCTTACGGCTAGGGCGATGCTCGCATGACATCGGGCCAGAGCGACCCCGCCCCCCTCGTTCCTTACGGTGCCCCGAAACGCTCTGCCCCGCATCTTCCCGACGGCCACTCGATGGGTTTCGGGCGCAATCGGCGTCGGCAGAGCGACCGCATACGTTCGTGATCCTGCTCGTCGGCGAGGGTACGTTCGTGGTGGCGCGAGGGGAGCCCTACCTCTGATGAGGTTCGCCGGAAGGCAGGGCGACCCGCACGATGGCGTGGCGTGGCACCTGGCTGCCGGGCGAGGGTGTCTGCTCACATACCCGGCCGACGGGCGTACCGGGGTGAGGGCACGCCCGGTGCCGGACGGGCTGGACGCGTACGCCTGCTGCCTGGGCTCTCGACCGGGCTTCGGTCATCGTCTCACCGATCAGCGAGGGTGCCGTGACCCGGGGACGAGCAGGGCCGTGAAATCCGATGGCCACGCCGGTGCCCACGGCGGCCGCCAGCAGCACTGCCATCGCCTGCAGTGGCCGGCGGATGCGCCGTCGGCGCGCGGAGGGTGCTTTCGGGGGATCGAGTGGCGGCGGTGGATCAAGTGGCGCCGGTGGCTGGGTGTGTCGAACCGTCGCAGGTGGAGCCGGCAGCGGCGAGGTGACCGTGGTGGCGCGGCCTGTCAGTACGTTCCGGATGGCGTCACGCATCTCCTCGGCGGTCTGGTACCGGTCCGCACGGTCCTTGGCCAGCGCGCGCAGCACCAGGGTGTCGTAGGCGGCAGGCAGCCACGGAGCGTGGGCAGAGGGCGGCACCGGTGGTTCCGAGAGGTGCTTCATGGCCACGGCCAGCGGGGTGTCACCGCTGAACGGGGGGCGGCCGGTCAGCAGTTCGTACAGCAGGCAGCCGGTCGAGTACAGGTCGGTGCGGAAGTCCACCTGTTCGCCCCGGGCCTGTTCCGGCGAGAGGTACTCGGCCGTGCCCACCACCACCGAGGTGCGGGTGAGGGTCGTACCCGCCCGGTCCACCGAGCGGGCGATGCCGAAATCCGTCACCTTCACGGCGCCCTCGTGGGAGAGCATGACGTTCGCCGGTTTGATGTCCCGGTGGACGATGCCGTGGCGGTGGGCGTGATCGAGCGCCTCGAGCACGCCGGCGGCGAGTTCCAGGGCGTGCTCGGGTCCGGCGATCCGCGCGTCGCGCACGAATGGGAGCAGCGTGGTGCCCTTGACGTACTCCATCACGAGGTACGGGACGAGGCGGCCGTCGATCGTGTCCTCGCCCGCGTCGTAGACGGCGACGACAGACGGATGGCCCAACAGGGCGGCCGAGACGACCTCACGGCGGAAACGCGCCCAGTGTTCGGCGTCGGCCGCCAGTTCCGGCCGGAGCGTCTTCACGGCGACCGGGCGGAACAGCAGCAGGTCGTACGCCAGCCATACTTCGGCCATCCCCCCGCGGCCCAGGACCTCTTCCAGACGGTAGCGTCCGCCCAGACGACGTGAACGATCCACGATGCTCCCCCTCGTTGCCGACTTCCGCCGGGGCACCGTAGGGGCGGTTCTTGTGGGATCTCTGTGACCGGGCCGACCCCGTGGCGAGGCCCGGCAGTCGTCGGGGGCGCGCACCTCGTCCGGAGCGGCCGGTCGACCCTGTGCCGCGCCTGCGCCCATGAACGAGATCACGCCGGGGCCGAGGCAGTCGGCGACGTGGTCAAGGGGAGGGCCAGGACGCCTCCCAGGCCGGTGATCCGGCCGGAGGCGGTCGCGACGACCGGGATCGTGGGACCAGTGCCGGCCCGGACATCGGCGCCGAGGCGGCAGAGGGACCTGAGCCCGCAGCGCCTCGTCCGGATGCGGAGGGTGCTGACGGTAGCCTTGGAGCGCCCTCCGGCGCAGTCCAGGCGGGCCGGGCGCGCGACCGGACGGGCCCATCAGGCTTGGGCGCTCCGATGGGCGGTCGCCCGCCGCCCGGCGGGTGGGACGGCGCTCGTGCGGCTGCCCCGGACCACCACACACAAGGACGGCAACCGAGTGTCTTTCTTCACCATCGGCCACCGCGGTGTCATGGCCGCCGAGCCGGAGAACACCCTGCGCTCCTTCCTGCGGGCCGAACGCGAGGGGCTGGACGGCATCGAACTGGACCTGCACCTGAGCAAGGACGGCGAGTTGGTCGTCATGCACGACGAGACCCTGGACCGCACGACGGACGGCTCCGGTCCGATCGCCGACCAGGAACTGCAAAAGCTCAAGGAGCTCGACGCCGGACTCGGTGAGCGCATCCCCACGTTCGGGGAGGTACTGGACGCCGTCGGGCCGACGCTGCCGATCCAGGCCGAGATCAAGGACGTGGCGGCCGCCCGGTCGCTGGCCAGGGTGCTCACCGAGCGCGACCTGCTGGGCCGGGTCTCGGTGCTGTCGTTCCACGACGCGGCGCTGATCGAGATCCACAACCTGCTGCCGCAGGCCCGCACCGTGCTGGTGGCAGGCCCCAGCGCGCACCGCGACACCTTCGTCGGCCGCGCACAGAAGGTCGATTGCACCCTCGTCAGCGTGGAGTTGTGCCAGCTGAACCGGGCCATCGTGGACAAGTGCGGCGCCGCCGGCATCGACGTGATGGCCTGGACCGTCAACGACGAGCGCGACCTGGCGCTGGCCCGGACGCTCGGCCTGGTGGGCTGTGTGACCGACCAGCCCGGCATGAAGCGGCTGGTCGAGGCCACGGCCTGACTTCAGGGGCCGGGGACCGATCCGGCCGCGGGTGCGGGTGCGGTCGGTCCCGACCCGCCCCCGCCTACCGCAGTTTGCCGAGCCGCGGTCCCGACGGACGGCCGCCCCGGGCACCGGTGCACGGGCGGCACCGGCAACTGCACGACTTCCACCGCGACATGCCGTCCTTCCTGGTCCGCGGGCGCCGGCGAGCGGCTCAGCGACGTGCCCGCTGCTGCTTGTCCCACTGAGCCCGTGAGAGGGCAGTGGGCCGCGGGAGCAGGACGCCGTCCACGTACAGGTCGACGTGCTCGTTGTAGAAGGCGACCATCCCCGCGACGGCGGCGCACGACACCGTCGGGAAGTCGTACGCCCAGGCGAGATCGTCGTGGACGACACCACCGCGCACGAACGACCAGTACTCGCTGGTCCTGCCCTTGTACGGGCACGCCGTCACCGTGTCGGAGGAACGCAGCAGTGTCCAGTCGACATAGGCACGCTCCATGTAGTAGCGGGTCGGCAGGCCGGTTTCGAAGAGCTTCACGGAGGACGGCGCGTCCGCGAGGACGGTGCCGTCCACCTCGACGCGCACGCTGCTGGACGAACGCAGCGCGTCCACCCGGGTGTAAGGGCTCCTCGGGTGGACGAAGACCTCCTCCTCCTCCTCGTACCACGCGTCGATCGCGTCCCACCGGAAACGGGCAGTACCGATGAGTACCTCCGGGGCGCCCTCGTCCCAGACCCACGCCGCTCCCTCACGGACCTCGGAGCCGACGCGCAGCGAGTGCCGCCGTGCGGGTCCGGGGCCCAGCCGGCCGAGTCGGCCGTCGTCGCTCAGGACGCCCTCGGCCAGATCCCGCAGCGGAATGCTGTACTGCGGATAGCCGGGCCACTCCCACACGTACAACGCTCGCGGGGTGTCGCATACGCACCGGCCCCCCACCTGCGCACGGATGCGCCGCGGCACCGGCTCGACGTGCCCGACGGGGACGATGAGACCCGGGTAGTCCACACTCTCGTCCGCCATCGGCGATCACCTCAGTCCGCTCGGCCGCTTCCGTACGTCCAGCTTTTCCCGCAGACGCGCGCACGGCCACTCGGTGCCGGCCGCTGCCGGCGCCGAGACCAGTCCTGTGATCGTGCCCGACGTGCGCACCCCCGTACGCCGATCTCGTAGCCCCCGGGTCCGTCACCGTCCCGCCCTGACTGCGCTCACGACGCTGCACCCGCTGTCCCCCGGCCCAGCTTCCAGACGCATTCCGGCCCGCACCTGGTTAGCCGCCCTGCCCGCGGCCGTCGCGCTCTCCGCGTGGAACGGCTCCACCGCCTACGCCGGCGCCGCCCCCTGGACACGCGGGCGTCGGCGCGTAGTTGGTGCTTCTTGTCACTGCGGCCCGCAACGGCTGTGCCCCAGGGGCGAGATTTTCACGCCGTACGCCAGCCAACCCTGCCCCACAAACCGGTCGCAGTGAGCCGGACCAAAGGGGCCGGTGGCCCGCGGCCACCGGGCGAGCCCCCCCGGCCGTCTGGTGAGACCTTGAGACACGCGTGTGTACCCCGCTCCCGGAACGGCGCCCGGCCCCTCCGCCCGGTTCCGCGCGACGGACGTGCCCTCCGGCCGCGTAGAGCAGACGACGGATTCACCCACGGAGGGGACAGCACAGTGACAGCGCGCGCACTCAACGGGGCACGGAGGGGTGTCAGGGGTACGGCGATCGCGGCGGCGGCGATGGCCGTCCTGACCGCGTCCCAGGCGCCGGGGACGGTCTCGGCCGAGGCCGCGGAGCCCGCGCGGAAGACGGCGCCGGCCGAGCACGATCCCAGCGTGTCCGGCGACACCCCGTACCGCAGCGGCCTTCCCCCGCTGCGGACACGGAACAACGGCTCGGCGCCGGGAGCGACGGGCGTCGGCGCCCTGCCCGCGAGCGTGTTCACCGCGTACCGGCGTGCCGAGGAGGAGTTGGCGCGCAGCGCGCCCGGCTGCCGGCTGCGCTGGCAGCTGCTGGCCGCGATCGGCCAGGTGGAGTCCGGGCAGGCATGGGGCGGCCGGGTGAGCCCGGACGGTACGACCGTCACGCGCATCCTCGGCCCGCGGCTGACCGGCGGCGCCTTCGCCGTCGTGCCGGACACCGACGGCGGCGCGTACGACGGGGACGCGGTGTACGACCGCGCGGTCGGCCCGATGCAGTTCATCCCCTCCACCTGGGCCCGCTGGGGCGCGGACGGCAACGGCGACGGACGGTCGGACCCGAACAACGTCTACGACGCGGCGCTCGCCGCCGGCCGCTACCTGTGCGCGGGCGGCCGGGACCTGTCGCACCCCGCCGATCTGGACCGGGCGATCCTGGGCTACAACCACTCGGACGCCTATCTGCGCACCGTCAAAGCCTGGTACGCGTACTACCTGACCGGACACCGCGTGGTACCGGACATGTCCGCTGGATCCCGGTCGGACCGGCCGAAGCCGTCCCGCCCGAAGAGGCCGAAGCCCTCGCCGTCGAAGCCCTCGGACGACCGGAAGCCGGGTCCCGGTCCCTCGCGCACGCCGGCACCGCCCGCCTCATCCTCCCCCGGCCCGTCCCCCACGGCCTTCGTCCCGAAGGCGTCCGCGACCCCACTGGTCCCCGTCCCCGAGCCGGCTCCCACGCTGCCCGGCGGCGGCGTGCCGCCCGGTACGGGGCCGCTGACCATCGGCAACGGCTGGAACACGATGGGAGTCTCCCCCTCCACAACCACGCCTACTCGGGGGTAATGTCGCCACCCGCCGGAAGCACAGGACCGGCGGGTGAGTGCGAAGGGGCCCTCATGGCGACGGACATGCCTGCGGACACAGCGGCCGCCGAGGAGCGTTGGCAGCGCATGTGGAGCCATCGCGAGCAGCTGCTCAAAGTGGCCCGGCGACGCTCCATGAGCCAGGAGGACGCCGAGGACGCCGTGCACGAGGCGATGCTGCGGGCCGCGGAACGCCCGGACCTCGACGACGAGCGGCTCGGCGCCTGGCTGACGACGGTGACGATGCGGCTGTGCGTCGACCGGTACCGGCAGGTCAACCGCGAGGCCGAGGTGGGCAGCCGCCCCACGCTCGTCGCGCCGGGCCCGGTACCCGTCGAGGAGGCGGTGTGCGACCGGGCCGAGGCGAAGTGGCTCGCCGTGCGCAGCGGTGAGCTGCCCGCCCGGCAGGCGGAGGCGCTGAGGCTGAAGTCCGAGGACCTGGACGTGAGTCAGGTCGCGGTGCGGATGGGGCTCAGCTACCGGACCGTCGAGTCGCTGCTCGCCCGGGCCCGGCGGACGCTGCGCGCCTCGCTGGCCGGGACGCTCGGGCTGGTGCTGTTCCTGGTCGGGCGCGCGCGGCTCCGCGGGGGCGGCAAGGCCCAGGTGGTCGCGGCGACCTCGACGGCGGCGACCCTGGTGGTGGCGGGGTTCGTGCTGCCGTACGCGCTCTATGCGGGCGGGAACGGGAACGGTCAGGCGCGGCGGCCGGCCGTGTCCGGCGACGCGCAGGTCCGGCGCAGCGACACCACGGGCGGGGGGCGCACCCACAAGGCGCGCGCCTCCTCGCCCCCGGCTCCCGGGGCCCGGAGCCGGACGCCCTCACCGACCGGGGGGACGTCCCTGCCGCTGCCGGTGCCCGTGCCGTCCCTGCCGGGCGTGTCCTCGTCCCCGCTCCCGGAGCTGTCGGCGCCGCAGGTGCCGGGCGTGCCGCAGGTGCCGGGCGTGCCGAAGGTGCCGGACCTGCCTACGAGGTCGGCTGCCGCGTCGGTCCCGTCGCTTCCCCCGGCCTCGGCGGTACCGGCCACTCCGCTCCCCTCCCTCGTCCCTGCCCAAAGGACGCCTTCGAGCACGCCGTCGCCGAAGCTGCCGTAGCACGCCGCAAACACGTCCGAAAAAAATCCCGGTCGCCGCGACGGACGCCCCGCGCCCGCCCGTAGAGCAGATGTCGAAGCTGCTCCACGGGCGAAGGGCGGAACCGGATGGGTGTCGAGATCTGTGTGGAAGGGCTGACCAAGTCCTTCGGCCACCAGGTCATCTGGGAGGACGTCTCGCTGACGCTGCCCGCCGGTGAGGTCTCGGTGATGCTCGGCCCCTCGGGTACGGGCAAGTCGGTGTTCCTCAAGACACTCGTGGGGCTGCTGAAGCCGGAACGTGGCTCCATCACCATCCAGGGCCGGGACATCACCAGGCTCCGTGAACGCGACCTGTACGAGGTGCGGAAGCTGTTCGGCGTGCTGTTCCAGGACGGCGCGCTGTTCGGCTCGATGAACCTGTACGACAACATCGCCTTCCCGCTGCGCGAGCACACCCGCAGGTCCGAGAGCGAGATCCGGCGGATCGTGCTGGAGAAGATGGACATGGTCGGGCTGATCGGCGCCGAGGAGAAGCTGCCCGGCGAGATCTCCGGCGGTATGCGCAAGCGCGCCGGGCTCGCCCGCGCCCTGGTCCTCGACCCGGAGATCATCCTGTTCGACGAGCCGGACTCGGGCCTGGACCCGGTGCGCGTGGCCTACCTCAACCAGCTCATCGTCGACCTCAACGCACAGATCGACGCGACCTTCCTGATCGTCACCCACGACATCTCCTCGGCCCGCCAGGTCCCGGACAACATCGGGCTGCTGTTCCGGCGCGAGCTGGTGATGTTCGGGCCCCGCGAGGAGCTGCTGACCAGTGACGAGCCCGTCGTACGGCAGTTCCTGAACGGCCGGATGCAGGGGCCGATCGGCATGGCGGAGGAGAAGGACGCGGCCCAGGTCGAGCAGGAGCTGGCCCAGATCGACGAGGGCCCACGCCCCCAGGGGCTGACTCCCCGTCTGCTGCCGGGCCCCGGCATCGCCCGCCCGCCCCGCTGGGAGGCGATCGCGAGACGCGAGGCGGAGCTGCACGGGACGGGGGTGAGCAGCGCATGAGGCTCTCCCCGACAGGTGCGCTCCGGCACTCGGGCAACCTCTTCGCGATGGCGCTGGACGTCGTCCGGGCCCTGCCCCGACGGCCCTTCCAGGCACGGGAGTTCATCCAGCAGGCGTGGTTCGTCGCGAGCGTCACCATTCTGCCGACGGCGCTGGTCTCGATCCCCTTCGGGGCGGTCATCGCTCTGCAGATCGGCAGCCTGACCCGGCAGTTGGGCGCGCAGTCCTTCTCCGGTGCCGCGTCCGTGCTCGCGGTGCTGCGCGAGGCCTCGCCGATCGTCACCGCGCTGCTGATCGCGGGTGCGGGCGGCACGGCGATCTGTGCGGACCTCGGGGCGCGCAAGATCCGCGACGAGATCGACGCGATGCAGGTGCTCGGCATCGACCCGATCCACCGGCTCGTCGTACCGCGCGTGCTGGCGTCGATGGCCGTGGCCGTGCTGCTCAACGGCCTCGTCTCGGTCGTCGGTGTCGCGGGCGGCTACTTCTTCAACGTCGTCCTCCAGCACGGGACGCCCGGTGCCTACCTGGCGTCCTTCACCACCCTCGCCCAGCTGTCCGACCTGTGGGCGGCGGAGATCAAGGCGCTGGTGTTCGGGGCCATCGCGGCGATCGTCGCCTCGTACAAGGGGCTGACGGCACAGGGCGGTCCGAAGGGCGTGGGCGATGCCGTCAACCAGTCCGTGGTGATCACCTTCATGTTGCTGTTCGTGACCAACTTCGTGATGACCGCGGTGTACTTCCAGGTCGTCCCGCAGAGGGGTTAGCCGATGAGACCTC
This sequence comes from Streptomyces sp. NPDC046759, assembly GCF_040645475.1. Taxonomy (NCBI): domain Bacteria; kingdom Bacillati; phylum Actinomycetota; class Actinomycetes; order Kitasatosporales; family Streptomycetaceae; genus Streptomyces; species Streptomyces sp. NPDC046759. The sequence goes on from NZ_JBEYYJ010000001.1 coordinate 563,659, forward strand.
CGAAAGTCCTCGACCGCCCCGTGCGCTCACTCGAAGAGCTGGGCACCCAACTGTCCTTCTACGGCCGCTCGCTCGCGTGGACGGGCCGCACCCTGCGCCGCTACAAGAAGGAGATCCTGCGGCTGCTCGCCGAGGTGAGCTTCGGTCGCGGCGCGCTCGCCGTCGTCGGCGGCACGGTCGGCGTGATCGCGTTCCTGTCCTTCTTCACCGGCACCGAGGTCGGCCTCCAGGGCTACGCGGCCCTCAACCAGCTCGGCACCTCCAACTTCGTGGCGTTCCTGTCGGCGTACTTCAACACCCGGGAGATCGCCCCGCTGGTGGCCGGGCTCGCCCTGTCCGCGACGGTCGGCGCCGGGTTCACCGCGCAGCTGGGTGCGATGCGGATCAGCGAGGAGACCGACGCGCTGGAGGTGATGGGCGTCCCGTCGCTGCCGTTCCTGGTGACGACGAGGATGATCGCCGGCTTCGTCGCGGTGATCCCGCTGTACGTGATCGGGCTGCTGTCCTCGTACCTGGCCGCGCGCACCATCACCACCGGCTACTACGGGCAGTCGACGGGCACGTACGACCACTACTTCCACCAGTACCTGCCGCCCGTCGACGTGTTCTGGTCCTTCGGCAAGGTGATCGTCTTCGCCGTGCTGATCATCCTGGTGCACTGCTACTACGGCTACCACGCGAGCGGCGGCCCGGCGGGCGTCGGCGTCGCGGTGGGCCGTGCGGTCCGGACCTCGATCGTCGCCGTCAACGTCCTGGACTTCTTCCTGAGCCTCGCGATCTGGGGCGCCACCACGACCGTACGGATAGCGGGGTGAGAGCGGTGCGCATGCACAGAATCAGACTCAGGCTGTACGGAATCGCCTTCCTCACCGTGCTCGCGCTGCTGCTGTCGCTCGCGGTGGCCGTCTACCAGCAGGCGTTCACGTCCGTCGTGCCCATCACCCTGGAGGCCGGCACACTCGGCAACCAGCTCGATCCACGCGCCGACGTCAAGCTGCGCGGGCTGCTGGTCGGCGAGGTGCGCGAGGTGCACGCGGACGGCACGAAGGCCACGCTCGACATCGCACTCGATCCCCACTACGTCCCGTACATCCCCTCGGACGTGCACGCCCGCCTGCTGCCCAAGACGCTGTTCGGCGAGAAGTACGTCGACCTGGTCCCGCCCTCGCGTTCTGCGCAGTCGTCGGCTCGGCCCATTCGCGCCGGAGACGTCATCACCCAGGACCGCACGAAGGCCGGCATCGAGGTGCAGCAGCTGATGAACGACCTGCTGCCGCTGCTGCGCACGGTCCAGCCGGGTGAGCTGAACGCCACGCTCTCGGCGTTCGCCACCGCGCTGGAGGGCCGCGGCGACCGGATCGGTGACAACCTCGCCCGCATCGAGGGTTATCTGCGCCGTCTCAACCCTCACATGCCCTCCCTCAAGGAGGACATCTCGCGGTTCGCGGACGTCGCCGAGGTGTACGGCGACGCCGCGCCCGACCTGATGCGGATCCTGCGCAACACGGTCACCACCAGCCGCACGATCGTCGACAAGAGGGACCAGCTGGCCGCCGCGCTCCGCTCGACCGCTTCCGTGGCGGACACGGCGAACCGCTTCCTGTCCGAGAACGGCGACCGGCTGATCACCCTGGGCCGGGTCTCCCGTCCCACGCTGGAGCTGTTCGCCCGCTACTCCCCCGAGTACCCGTGCCTGTTGCAGGGACTGGTCCGGCAGGAGAAGGCCTCGGAGGACGCGTTCCGGGGCGGCGAGATGCGGATCACCCTCGAAGCCGTACGGCCGCAGGGGGCGTACCAGCCCGGTGAGGAGCCGGTGTACGCAGAGCGGTCCGGCCCGAACTGCCGTGGCCTGCCGCATCCTCAGGTGCCCGGCCCGAAACCCCGTCTCGATGACGGTACGTCGGCCAAAGGTTCCGGCGGCGTACTCCCCGGAGGTGTCGACGTGTCCGCCACCCGGGCCGAACAGCGGGCCGTCGGCTCGCTCGTGGCCCCCGTCATGGGCGTCCCCGCCGACCAGGTGCCGCCCGTCGCGACCCTGCTGTTCGGCCCGCTCGCACGCGGAGCGGCGGTGAGTGTCGCATGAGCAGGTCAGGAGCCCGGCAGACCGCCGCCCCACTGATCAAGTTCAGCCTCTTCGCACTGGTCACGATCGCGGCGACGGCGCTGCTCGCCGCCACCATCGTCAACATCTCCTTCACCCCGAAGGACACCTACCACGCCGTGTTCACCGACGTCACCGGGCTGGAGACCGGCGACGACATCCGCGTGGCCGGAGTGCGGGTGGGAGAGGTCGAGGGCATCCGGGTCAAGGACCGGACCCTGGCGGAGGTCACCTTCACCGTCAGCACGGACCGGCCCCTGCTCGCGGGCACCCACGCGGTCGTCCGCTACCGCAACCTGGTCGGGCAGCGGTACATCGCACTCACCGAAGGCCCCGGCGACATCACCGCCCGGCTGCGGCCGGGCGGCACCATCCCGCTGTCCCGGACCCAGCCGGCGCTGGACCTCAACGCCCTGCTGAACGGCTTCAAGCCGCTGTTCGCCGCGCTCAGCCCGAACGACGTCAACCAGCTCGCCACCGAGATCGTCCAGACCCTCCAGGGCGAGGGTGGCACGGTGAACAGCCTCCTCGCGCACACGGCCTCGCTCACCACCGCCCTCGCCGACCGCGACAAGCTGATCGGCTCGGTGGTCGACAACCTCAACACCGTCCTGGACACGCTCGACAAGCGCGGCTCCCGCTTCTCCGGGCTGCTCACACAGCTGCGCCGGGTGATCTCGGGGCTGGCCGCCGACCGGGGGCCCATCGGAAAGTCGCTGGTGAGCATCGGCGACCTCACCGACGTGACGTCGGGGCTGCTGAAGGACGCGCGTCCACCGCTGAAGGACGACATCGCCGGGCTCGGCGATCTCACCGGAACGCTGAACAAGAACGAGCACACCGTGGAGGGCGTCCTGAAACGGCTGCCGAACAAGCTCAACGCGCTGACCGGGACGGCGTCGTACGGCTCCTGGTTCAACTTCTACCTCTGCGACTTCGACGGCCGGATCGTGCTGCCGAAGACCAAGCAGGTGATCACCCCGGACCTGCACGTGGCGCGGGCGAGGTGTGGCGGATGAGACTGCGTGTCCTGCGGAAGCGCCGTCCCGAGCCGCTGGTGAAGGTACGGGTCCTGCCCCCGAAGCTGCCGGGACTCCCCCGGCTGCTGGCGAAGCGCAAGCCCCGCCCCCAGCCGCTGGTCAAGGTGCGCGTCCTGCCGCCGAAGCTGCCGGGACTCCCCCGGCTGCTGCCGAAGCGCGAACCCCGCCCCCAGCCGCTGTTCACGGTACGCGTCCTGCCGCCGAGACTGCCCAGGATCCGGCTCGGGCGCCCACGCCTGAAGCCGTTCCGCGAGCGGAACCCGGTCGTCGTAGGGGCCGTCGGCCTCACCTTCCTCGCGCTGCTCACGTTCGCCGCCTTCAACGCCGACAGCCTGCCGCTGATCGGCGGCGGCGACACCTACAGCGCGGCCTTCTCCGAGGCCGGCGGGCTCAAGCCGGGCGACGAGGTACGGATCGCCGGGGTCAAGGTCGGCAAGGTCGAGGGCGTCGGCCTGGACGGCGACCACGTCAAGGTCACCTTCAAGGTGAAGGGCCACCCCGGGTTCGGCACCGAGACGGGCGCGGCGATCCGCGTCAAGACGATCCTCGGCGCGAAGTACCTGGCCCTGTACCCGAAGGGGCCCGGCCAGTTGAAGCCGGGCGGCGAGATCCCGCTCGGCCGGACCGTGTCGGCGTACGACGTCGTCCAGGCCTTCAGCGACCTGACGACCACCACCGAGGCGGTCGACACCGGCCGGCTCGCGAAGGCGCTGGACACCATCTCCCTCACCTTCCAGGACTCCCCCGAGGAGGTGCGGGCGTCGATCAAGGGACTGTCACGGATCTCCCGGACCGTCGCCTCCCGTGACCGGGCGCTGCGCGGGCTCCTCGACCATGCGAACGGGGTCACCAAGGTGCTCGCCGGTCACACCGAGGACTTCTCCGCGCTGGTGAAGGACGGTGACGCGCTGTTCAAGGAGATCGACAGCCGGCGCGCGGCGATCCACACCCTGCTCAAGAGTTCCGCGCTGCTGGGCATCGAGCTGTCCGGCCTGGTCGACGACGACAGCAAGGACATCGGGCCCGCACTGAAGAACCTCAACACCTTCCTGAAGATGCTCGAACGCAATCAGACGAGCCTCGACCGCAGCGTCCAGCTGCTCGCCCCCTACGTGCGGCTCTTCACCAACACCCTCGGAAACGGCCGCTGGTTCGACTCCTACGTCCAGAACCTGGTCGCCGCTCCGGTCACGCCACGGACGGGAGGCACCCGGTGACCCGCAGACTCCTGGCCCTGTTCACCGCGCTCGCGGTCGTCGCCGGCCTCGCGGTCGCCCTCTGGCCGGGCCCCGGCCCGGTCCGCGTCACGGCGTACTTCCCGCGCACCGTCGGCATCTACCCCGGCTCCGACGTCCGCGTGCTCGGCGTCCGCATCGGAGAGGTCAGGAAGATCAGGCCGGAGGGCGACCGGGTCCGGGTGGAGCTGGAGTACGACCGGGGGCGCAAGGTGCCCGCCGACGCACAGGCCGCCATCGTCAACTCCTCGGTGGTGAGCGACCGTTACGTGCAACTGCTGCCGGTGTACCGCAAGGGTGCGGTCATGCGGGACGGAGACGTCATCCCCGAGTCCCGTACGGCCGTCCCCGTCGAGCTGGACCGGATCTTCGACAGCCTGCACACCACCGCCGAGGCGCTCGGCCCGAACGGCGCCAACAAGCAGGGCTCGCTGTCCCGGCTGCTCGGGGTGAGCGCGGACAACCTCCGGGGGCAGGGCCAGAACCTCAACCAGACGGTGGACGACCTGTCCCAGGCGGTCACCACGCTGTCCGACGGGCGCGGCGACCTGTTCGGGACCGTACGGAACCTTCAGGTGTTCACGGCCGCGCTGGCGGCGGACGACACCAGCGTGCGGTCGTTCAACACCGACCTCGCCGACGTGGCCGGGCAGCTGGCCGGGGAGCGCAAGGATCTCGCCGCCGCGCTGAAGTACCTGGCTGCCGCACTCGGTGACGTGGCCGGCTTCGTGAAGGACAACAAGAAGGCGCTGTCCTCGGACGTACAGGGCCTGGCCAAGGTCACCAAGGTCCTCGTCACCCAACGGGCCGCACTGGAGGAGCTGTTGACCGTCGCCCCCACGGGCCTGTCGAACCTGCAGAACGCCTACAACCCGGCCGCCGGCACCCTCGACACCCGCAACAACGCGCAAGCCTCGCAGGATCCGTCGTCCCTTCTCTGCTCGATCCTGAAGACGACCGGCGACGACCACGACAACTGCGCCGGGCTGAAGAAGCTCTTCGGCTCCCTGCCCAAGGCGCCGTCGGCCCCGGTGTCGACGGGCACCGTCGACAAGACCCTCGGTGGAATCCTGGGGGCACCGGCATGAGCGTGAAGCGCCTGGGGCGGGTGGCCGCCTGGACGGCGACCGGCTCACTGCTGCTGACCGGCTGCGAGTTCAACGGCTGGTACGACGTCCCGCTCCCCGGCGGCGCCGCCTCGGACGGCCACGCCTACCACGTCACCGTCGAGTTCCGGGACGTCCTGGACCTGGTGCCGCAGTCGGCGGTCAAGGTCGACGACGTCACCGTGGGCACGGTCGAGAAGGTGGAACTGGACGGCTGGCACGCGCGGGTACGGCTGCGCGTCGCCGACTCGGTGAAGCTGCCCGGCAACGCGGTCGCCGACCTGAGACAGACCAGCATGCTCGGAGAGAAGTACGTCGCCCTGTCCGCGCCGACCGGCACCGCGCCCGTCGGACGGCTCCGCGACGGCGACCTCATCCCGCTGTCCCGCAGCGGCCGCAACCCGGAGGTCGAGGAGGTGCTCTCGGCCCTGTCCGCGCTGCTCAACGGTGGTGGAGTGGCCCAGCTGAAGACGATCACCGTCGAGCTGAACAAGACTCTCAGCGGCCGCGAGGACCGGGTCAGGTCCCTGCTGAAGCAGCTCGACACGTTCCTCGGCGGCCTGGACGGCCAGCGGGCGGAGATCGTGCGCGCGCTCAAGGGCGTCGACCGGCTGGCAAAGCGGCTGAAGAACGAGAAGAAGACGATCGCCCTCGCCGTCGACACCATGCCGCCCGCTCTGAAGGCCCTCGCCGACCAGCGCAAGGACCTGACGAAGATGCTCACCGCCCTGTCCACCCTCGGCAAGACCGGCACCAGGGTGGTGAACGCCTCCCACGACGACACCGTCGCCGACCTGAAGGAGCTCCAGCCCATCCTGCAGGAGCTGAACAAGGCGGGCGACGACCTGCCCGACTCCCTGGAGATCCTCACCACTTACCCGTTCCCGCGCAACGCGACGGACGCCGTCAAGGGCGACTACGTCAACCTGAAGATCACCGCCGACCTCGACCTGGCGGACCTGTACGGCAACGTCACCGGCAAGCCGGGCAAGGGCGGGAAGTCCCCGGCCCCCGGGGCCCCGCACCTTCCCGGCCTCCCCACTCCCACCCCTCTCCCGTCCCTCCCGTCCGTCCCGTCCCTGCCGGGCGCCCCGTCCGTGCCCCCCGTGCCCTCCACACCCGCCGTGCCCTCGACGCCCTCCGACGGCAGCACCCTGCTGTGCCCGCCCGTGTGCACCACGGCCTACAGCACCGCGGGCGGCTCGCGTCGCCTCCCGCCCGGGATCGATCTCGGCCTCGCCGAGCTGATGCTGAAGGGGATAATCCCGTGATCACACGTACGGTCAGGGCCCAGCTGCTCGCCTTCGCGGCCGTCACCGCCCTCGGGGTGTCGTACGTCGGCGCCCGCTACACGGGCCTCGTGGACGACGTCCTGCACCGCGGGTACACCGTGCGCGCCGACTTCGCCGAGTCCGGGGGCGTCTTCCCCGGCGCCGAGGTCACCTACCGGGGCGTCCCGGTGGGCCGCGTGGGTGATCTGCAGCTGACCGGGTCCGGGGTCTCTGTGGCGCTGAAGATCGAGGACGGCGCTCCGAGGATCCCGGCCGACACGCTCGCGGTGGTCGCCGACCGTTCGGCGGTGGGCGAGCAGTACGTCGACCTCCAGCCGCGGCGGTCGGGTGGGCCGTACCTCATGGACGGCAGCCCGATCCCGCGCAGCCGCACCCGGACCCCGCTGCCCGTCACCGACCTGGTCCTCAGCCTCGACCGGCTGGTCAACTCGGTCGGCAAGGACGATCTGCGGGTCACCGTGGACGAGTTGGGCAAGGCCTTCGCCGGCACCGGACCGAACCTGAGCCGGCTGGTGGACTCCGGCAACGCGCTGGTGGAATCGGCGTCCGAGTCGCTCCCCCAGACGGTCTCGCTGATCGAGGACTCGCGGAAGGTGCTCAAGACACAGGCCGACCAGGGCTCGTCCATCAAGTCGTTCTCCCGCGACCTGGCCACGCTCACCGAGCAGCTGAAGTCGAGCGACGGCGATCTGCGCAGGCTGATCGGCAACACCGCGCCCGCCGCCCAGCAGTTGGACTCCCTGCTGAGGTCCACCCGGCCGTACGTACCGGTCCTGCTGGCCAACCTCGTCAGCGGCGGTCAGATCACCCTGGCCCGGCTGCCCGGTGTCGAACAGGCCCTGGTCACGCTCCCGCTGACGGTCGCGGGCAGCTACACGGTCATCCCCGGTGACGGCACCACCCACTTCGGGCTGACCGTGAACGCCGACGACCCGCCCGCGTGCACCCAGGGCTACGGCACCCAGCGGCGCGACCCCGCCGACACCAGCAGGCGCCCGGCGGACACCGGCGCGCGCTGCACGGCACCGCGCGGCAGCACGACCTCGGTGCGCGGTGCCCAGAACGCGCCCGGCCCGACCACCGGTCGGTACGGCGCCGACCGGGCCGCGTTCGTGGCCCCGTACGACCCGGAGACCGGAACCGTGACCGGCCCGGACGGAACGCCCGTCGAGATCGGCTCGACGGGCGGCGAACAGACCTTGTTCGGAAAGGAGTCGTGGCAATGGCTGCTCGTGGGACCGATGGCCTGACAGGGGGCCGGGCGAGGCTGCTGACGGCGGGGCTCGCCGCCGCGACCGTGCTGACGAGCGTGCTGTGTGTCTGGCTGGGCCTGAAGCTGGCCGACCAGCGCGCGGCGGAGCATCGCCGTCAGGACATCCTGGCGGCGGCCCGCCAGTCGGCGCTGAACTTCACCTCGCTCGACTACCGGCACTACGACCGGGACAGCCGCACCGTGCTGCAGGGGGCCACCGGCGACTTCAAGAAGCAGTTCGCCGCGCAGACCGCGCAGCTGACGAAGCTCGTCGCCCAGAACAAGTCGGTGTCCGAGGGGCAGGTCCTGGAAGTGGGCATCGTGCGGTCCGGCGCGCGCTCGGCCCGGGTCCTGGTCGTGGCCGACGGCAAGGTGACCAACACCGCGGCGCCCGAGGGCCGGGCGCGCACCTACCGGCTCCAACTCGACCTCGTGCGCGTGGGCGGCCGCTGGCTGACCTCCGATGTCACGTTCGTGGGCTGACCCGGCCGTGAGGCGTTCAATGAGGAGAGACACCGTGGCGAACCCGACCTCCCGCACCCGCGGCACCGGCTCCCCGGCCCGCCGCACCATGACCGCGGCCGCCCGCGCGGCGGCCAAGCGTGCCGGGCGGCCGGCACGCCCGGAGCGCCCGGAGCGCCCGGAGCGCCCGGAGCGCGCTGCCCGCCAGGAAGAGGAAGCCTTCCCCGGCCGCACCCTGCTCGTCGAGCCTCCGGCGGACGGCTGGGAGGACCCGCCGGAGCCCGCGCCCGAGCCCTTCGAGGACGAGCCCGAGGAAAGCGCGCCCCCGCGCAGGATCGGACGGAGCGTGCTCACCGCGGTGCTTGCCCTCGTCCTCGTGGCGGCCCTGGTCCTGGCCGCCGTCCTCGGGTGGCAGTACCGGCAGGGGCGGCAGGCGGAGCAGGCCCGGGGCGAGGCCCTCACGGCCGCGCGGAAGGCGGCGCCGGTCGTGCTGTCGTACGACTACCAGCACCTGGACCGGGACTTCGCCCGGGCCCGCGCCCTGCTGACCGGGCACTTCCGCGACCAGTACGGCAGGACGACGAAGACGGTGGTCGCGCCTACGGCGACGGCGTACCACGGCGTGGTGAAGGCGACCGTGGCCACGCCCCCCGGCGGCGGTACCCCTGCTGCGTCCGTCGTGTCGGCCACACCGGGCAAGGCCGTCGTCCTGCTCTTCGTCAACCAGGTCACCCGGAGCACCCAGGTCCCGGAGCCCCGGCTGGACCTGAACCGGGTGCGATTGACACTCACGCGCACCTCCGACGGCTGGAAGGTGAGTGGCGTCGACGCCCTCTGACCAGGCGACCGCGTCAGATGCCTTGCCGGTCGGAGTGGCCGTGTCGTCGTACGCAGCACGCGGGTCAGCCTCCGAGGCGGTGTGCAAGGTGGAACAGGTCTGCCAGGTGCGGCACCCGTCCGGCGAAACCTGGAAGGGGCCGTTCAGCGCTGAAGAGGCTTCAGTACGCCCAGGCGTTGCAGCTCCACAATGTGTTCGGCCGCACGTCGGGGCGCTTCCCCGCCGGTGACCAGCACACCGGCTTCGATGTTGCGCCTGGCGGCGGACTCGGTCAGGTTGGCGCTGCCGAGGAAGAGGGTGTGGCGGTCGGCGACGGCGAGCTTGGCGTGCTGACGGGAGCGGGCCTGCCGGGCCGGATTCCGGGCCCAGGTCCACAGCTTCGCCCCGGGCGCCGACGCAAACGCGTCGGCGGGCTCCTTCCCCGAGAGAAGTCCGCCGGCGCCGGCCAGGGTCTCGACCACGACGTGCGTCTGCACGCCTCTGTCCAGGGCCTCGGTCAGAGCCCGGGTCAGGGCTGGGTAGGGACGGGCCGCGTACGTCATGGCCAGCAGCTCGTGCTGGGCCGCGCCGATGACCTCGATGAGCACCTGCGCGGTGGCGCGGACGGGTACGGCAGGCGTGGAGGGACCACTCCACACCGTGCGGACCCGGACCGTGTCCCGGGCCTTCTGCCGGGCGGCGACGTAGCCACGCAGATAGGCAGCCGCCTCGGCCGGCGGCACCGACTCCGACTCGATCACGTCGCACAGTCGCGCCACGGCCTCGCCGACCGCCGGTGTCGCCAGTGCGGTCAGTATCCGTTCCCTGGAGCGTGCCTGGGCGAGCAGCCCGGCGAGGTCCTTGCTGCGGGAGAGTCCGAGTGCCGCGACAGCGGCCTCGGCAGCGTTCTCGAACGCGGGGCGGCTCACGGCAGGAGACCGACCGGCGTCAGCACCGGATCCTTGTCCCCGGCCAACGGGACGAGGAAACGACGGTCCAGGAACCGGTTGCCGCGTTCGCACGTCGTCTCCGAGACGAAGAGGCAGACGTGGCACGCGGCTCCATGGAGGAAGTCGGCCGGATCGTGCGGCAGGCGCTCGGCGCAAAGCGGATCGGCCGAGCAGTGACCGGCGTCGGTCAGGGCCCGGCGCACGATCCGGTCGAACTCGCGCTCCTCGGCGAGGGAGACCAGACCACCCAAGGTGCCCTCGGAGTCGGGAACCGCGGTGTATATGAGGATGCCCGTCCTCGGGTTCTGCTCGTCTCCCGCGTATATACGCTCGGCGAGCGAGGCGGAGTTGTACCCGCATTCCAGGGCGATGGTGCGGATCAGCAGGTGGGACAGGGTGTGCAGGGCGATGTACCGTGCTCCGGGCCAGCCGTAGTAGGGGTCGAAGTCACTCGTCTTGCGGTCCGACTTCCGGTTGGCCCGGAATCGTGCGTAGGCCTCTCTGTGTGCCTCCATCTGTGCGGACTTCTCCATGCGGACGACCCACTCCGCCATCAGACCGTCCCGTACGCGCAGGAAGACACCCTCGCCGCGGACCTCACTCGCCGGCACCCAGTTGCGGACTCCGCGGGACAGTTCGACCCGCGTGGCGATCTCCGGGGATTCCGGGTCAGGAGCGTCGAGCCGGGTGAAACCGATCAGCGCCCGTGCCTCGCGCAGCCGCTCGACCTGCCTGATGTCGGCGAACAACTCGCTCAGACGGGCCGGCACCGGGACCTGCCGCAGCGCGAAGTCGTCACTGGGAGCAGGGACGGGTCCGGAGAGCGCGTCCCATTCCGGCCCGAAGAGGTCGGCCTGGACGTCGGGCGCGGAGGGAGCGGGTCCGGCCGTCCCCTGTTTGCGCGCTGCGATGGCCGCGACCGCTGCGTCGGCGTCGAAGTCCTTCAGGAAGGCGAACTTCGGCATGCGGGCCATGAAGTCGAACTGGTTCCGGTCCTCGATGAGTTCGAGGTCAGGCCAGTGGTCGTCGAGGAGCTTGTCGATGTCTCCGCCCTGGGCCTTGGGCAGGGCCAGCGCGCTGAGAGTCAGCGGGAACCACTGGTTGGAGGCGCCCGCCACCATCAGGACGGGCTCCTGCGCGCAGCCGTTCGACTCGAAGGTGCCCAGGTGCGGGTGCCGCCCGCGGCATGAAGGCAGGTTGCGGCGGCCCCGCTCCCCCATGGCCTCCCGGATGTTGCGCTTGACTCCGCAGGCGACGCATTCGATGGTGACGTTGGCGGCCTGGTTGCCGCCGTGGTCCTTCATGCGCAGCTTCGGCCGCGGTGTCTTGCCGCAGGCCTGGCCGTGGTGGACGTACGCGGTGTACGGGAACTCGTCGAGATGCCCTGCGGTGCAGACCACGGTGAAGCGGGCGGCCACAGCGAGTGGCTTGCCCCGCTTGCAGTCGTGGACGAACTTCGCCTCGTGCGGTGTCCGTGGGTTGGAGTTGAAGAACGCGAACTCTCCGGAGTCGACGGCCGCCAGCACGTTGCACGCGGTGCAGCGCAGCCACTGCGGGAAGGGCGTGACGGGCACGCCGACTCCCTGGGCCGCCCAGCCCTTCGGATCCGTGTCGGCCCCCTCGAGCCAGGGAGCGGCCCGCAACTGCTCGACCTGTCCGCGGCCGTAGCGCTGGAGGGACCGGTTGACCGCGGCGCGGAGGCGGGGCTCGTCGATGTCGTAGTCGGTGATCCCGGAATGGCTCCAGGAATCGATACCCCGGATGAGGACCGAGAAGTTCGGCAGGTCGACGAGGGCGCCGACACCGGCGGTGAACATGAGGTGGCTGGGCCGTACGGCACCGACCCTGCGGTTGCCGGCATGGGTGCTCATCGCTGTGCCTTCCTGGCCGTGTCGGCCGTGAGGGGCCCGTACTCGTCGCTGTCCACGGTGGTCACCGTGTCGGGGTCGGCCTCGGAGTCGGTCGCGGGCGTGCCGAACACCCAGTCGGGTCCGCCGCCCGAGGCTTCTTCCAGGAACGCTCCGCCGCCGGGCAGGAGCAGGTTGATCTCGTTCTCCGTCTCACGCATCGACATTCCGACGGTCAGCTCGGTCCACCGGGATCCGTCGGCCCGTCTGAGCAGTCCGTTCACGACGGTCGTCTTGTGCTTCTCCTTGCGGTAGCCGAGCGCCGAGCTGCTCTCGTCGCGCTTGCGGCGCCATTCGTCCTTCAGCCGGTCCAGCCGTTCGCTCAGGTACTGCCGCGGCCGGTCGCCGCCCACCCGTTCGGCGCGTTCGAGAAGCCGCCGTTCGACGTGCTGCGCGAGCGGTCCGTCGAGGTCGACGTGATGGGCGTCGAGGTTGCGGGAGGTGTCGTAGGCCGCGTGCCGCAGTGCGGCGACGTAGGTGGCGGCGACGCCCCGGTCGAGTGCGCGGCGGGTGTACGGGGTGACGGACAGGGCCTCCACCTGACGGTAGAACGTCGCGTGGTAGTGCTCGAAGTCCTCGTAGTGCGCGAGGTCGCGGGGTCGCGACCAGTTGTAGAGGGTCACCACCAGGCCTGGGCGCCTGGCGTCACGGCCGACCCGGGAGGACGCCTGGATGTACTCGGCGGTGTTCTTGGGCTGGCCGACGACCAGCATCAGGCCGAAGCGGGAGACGTCGACACCGACCTGCAGCATGGAGGTGGCGAGGACCACGTCGACGGCCTGCCGGACGGTCGGTGTCATGGAGGCGCGGGGCTCTCGCTTCTCTTTCATGGCGGCCGCGTACTCGCGGATGAAGGCGCGCCGTCGCACCGAGGTGTCACGCTCGGGGTCGAACTCGATCTCCAGCCGCTTCAGGGCGGCTCCGATGTCCGCCGAGGAGATACGGGAGGTCAGCTCCTGAATGCTGAGCATCCCCGTTCTGCTCACGATGCGGTCCGAGAGCGTGTCCTGGCCCTTGCGGCTGCCGTTGGCACGCACCCGGGTGGTGATGTCGTCGTCCATGTACCTTCGCATACCGGCGAGTTCGCGGGTCGCGTTGAAGTACCCGACGAGCGTCATGTACGGGTCCGCGGGGCTGCCGTAGTCGTCGAAGAGCTGCTGCCCGGCGAGCAGCAGGATCTCCGCGACGCGGATCTCGGCGGCTTTCAGTCGCGTGCCGTGCGCGCACACGCCGAGGTAGCGACGGCCCGGGTTCTCCCGGCTCAGTTCCACCTGCCGGGAGAAGAAGGTGTCACCGACGTCCAGCACCTGGGGCGGGAAGACGGCGACCTCACGGCCGAAGACACCGCGCACCTGGTCTGCGGCCCGCTTGGTGGTCGCGGTGGACGCGACGATCTTGGGGCCGGCCTCCTGCCGTCGTCCGTGGGCGTCGGTGAAGCTCCACGTGCACAACTGGTCGACGGCGCCTTCGAAGAGGCCCACGGTGGTGCCGAGTGCCCCGGATATCAGGTGCAGCTCGTCCTGGATGATCAGGTCCGGGGGCCGCAGGCGGGTGACGGGCTGGGCGGTGACGCCGGGCAGGGCGCCCCGGGCGTTGTGCCGGCCGCCGCAGCCGGTCTTGGCGTCCAGGTCGTCGTGCCGGTACCCGTGGCGGGGGCAGAGCTCGGTGACCCTGCCGAACAGCAGGCCCGCGTAGCCGTTCCACGGGAGCTGGGCGAACTTGTCGACCGTGGCGATCAGCATCGAGGGCGCCAGCCGGTAGATCTCCTCGTCGACGGTGAGGACCGGAATCCCCTCCCCGAGCGATTCGCGACGGGAGAAGGGGCAGCAGTCCTCTCCCTCCCCGCGCGGACAGTACAGCAGGATGCGACGGCGGCCTTCGTCGTACTCCATGTTCGAGCGGGCCGTCAGTCCGCTGCCGCACCAGGGGCAGGTGAGGACCTGAAGGACGCGGGCGTGCTTGTCGCTGGCGCTCTCCTTGGCCTCGGCGATCTGTTCCTTCGCCTCGTCGAACCAGTTCGGCGAGACGGAGGTGCCCACCCAGAGTCCGATGCGGAAGGGTGTCGAGCCCCAGCGCCGGTCCCGTGCGTACTCCGCGCGGCGCAGCACCTCGCAGGCGCTCACCAGGGCGGCGGCGCGCTGGAACTGCTGGGCAGTCAGCAGCCGCAGGGTGTAGCGCATGAGCACGCCCACCCCGGCCTCGCCGCTGCGGGCCTCGGCTCCCGAGCCGATCGTCCCCTGCAGGCGTCTGAGCGCGAAGGTGTAGGCGGCCAGGCCCAGATACGCCTCGGTCTTGCCGCCGCCGGTCGGGAAGAAGAGCAGATCGACGAGGGCTGCGCGGCCGGTGCCGCGGTGCGGGTGTCCGGGCTGGGTGAGGGAGGCGACGTTCAACAGTACGAAGGCGAGCTGGAACGGGCGCCAGCTGGCTGCCGCCTTGCCCTTGGCGTGGACCTCCTCCTGGGCCTCCCGGTAGGAGACGGGGTCGTTCTCGCGGCCGGCGCGGGCGGCCGCGACGGCGGTGTTGCGCCGCTGCAGGGCCATGGCCCGGTTGGCGAACCGGAAGGCCGCCAGAGCCGTTTCGTCGGCCAGGAGCCGGTCGATGCCGAGGGTGATGCGGTCACAGACCTCGAGTGCCTGCTCGATCGCGGCCTCCGCCGATGCGCGCAGGTCGCCGGGGAGTGAGCGGGCTGCCCGGCGCTGCTGTTCCAGCCAGGCGCCGTACCCGTCGGCCAGCGGAGCGAGGGCCGCGCCGAGATCGGACCGGCGGCCGGGCACGGCCAGCGCGGCCAGCTCGTCCATACCCAACTCCAGCCCCCGGAGCAGGTCCTGGTCCTCGAGTGCCGGGGCGGTCGTGGCCCTCACGTCGTACTCGGGGAGCCAGACGGTGGTCAGGCGATGGGCGTTGCGTTCGCCGTCACGGACGTGCGCGTGCACGGCCACGTTGCGGCCCTTCGCGTGGCTGAGACTGTCCCGGTAGAGGAGACGCAGCCGCCGCTCCTCGGGGTCCTCGGGCGCCTTGCCGGGGCCGGCCGTGTCGAGCGGATCGTCGACCGGCAGGAAGACCGCGGCCTGGTCGTCGGGGAAGGCGGTGACGTCGATCTCGGTCTGGAAGAGCCAGTGGGCGTCGCGTGCGTCCCGGCTGTCCTGCTGCCGGTTCACCAGGGCCAGCTCGACTATGCGGAGGTCTTCGGCGTCCGTGCGGCCAGTGTGCCGGCGTACCTGCACGTCGAGGACGACGGCTTCGCCGTCGAGTTCGACGGCCCGGCCGCTCCAGCCCGTCACATCGAGGTCCACCAGGTGCTCCACGGGCTCACGCGACCAGACCCTGCGGGTCGTCCCCCGCTCGGTGGCTTCCTCCGACTGCGTGTACCGCCCCCAGCGGACCACCGCACTGAGCGTGCCGACGGAGGCCGGGACGGTGAAGGACAGCCCCATGGACGACGCCCAGATGTGCCCGGCGGCCTGCGGGCTCAGCCGGTCCTGCAGGTCGCTGTCCTCACCTTCCTGCTCGTCGCCCGACTCGCCGTCCGCGCTCTGTGCCGCCGCCCGGGCGATCCGTTCCGTGGTGACGGCCTGCGGGCGGGGACCGAGCATGCCGACCAGGTAACGGTCACGCGGCCCGGAGGAGGCACTCGGCAGGGTCTCCGTCTCGCCGTCCCAGGGGCCGAGCAGGTCCCGGCGGATGTAGGTGACGAGTGCGTCCCGGACCGCGTAGGAGTCCCCCGCCCGGAACGTCTGGGGAACTTCGTCGAGGGGGTGAGGGACAGCGGCCTGGGCAGGCTGGGCCGGCATACGGTGGGTCCTTTCGGACAGTCCGTTGGGATTCGGGCGTGCGCCGATTGGTGTGACGGCATCAGAAATATAGATTGTTGACTGAGTTCACACAATGATTCCCGGAGGCTCCATCGCCCGGCATCCCGATCAGTCTCTAGTCTGGTGCTCGCCCGCCGCCGGCCCGTGACCCGAGGACGCCCATGCCCCGTCTCGCCCTCTCCGACGACTTCGTCGCGGATCTGATCTCGTTGCAGCGACCGGTTCAGAAGGACGTCAACGACGCGATTCAGATGTTCCGGGGCCTGACCGTGCCTCAACTGCACGCCAGCAAGGGAATGCACCTGGAGAAGCTCGAAGGAGCGCGCGACCCCCGGATCCGCACGATCCGGATCACCCGGTTCTACCGGGGGGTGCTCCTCGCCCCGGACGACGGGAGCGGGCTGTACACGCTGCTGCGGGTCGCACCGCACGACGAGGCGATCAACTGGGCCTGCAAACGCGCCTACTCGGTCAACGGGGCCACCGGCGGACTGGAGGTCCGCAATGTCGAGGCGCTCGAACAGATGGAGACCTACTTCGAGACGAAGGCGGTCGAGACACCGGCACGTCTGTTCGCCCAGCACTCCGACACCGTGCTGCGCGATCTGGGCATCGACGATCAGGTGCTGCGGCTGGCGCGGGTGTGCGTCACGGCGGACGACCTGACCGTCATGGCGCCGCCCATGATGCCCTCCGACCAGTACGAGGTGCTGGAGTACCTGGCGGCAGGCTACTCGCCCGAGGACGTCTGGGAGCAGCTGATCGCCCCGCGCGGGCAGACGGTTCGCACGGCCGAGGACCGGCCGGCCGTCACGCTCAGCGAGGCGATCCTCAACACGCCCAACCGCATCGTGGAAGTCACCGGCCCCGGTGAGCTGGAGCGCATCCTCACCGAGGATTTCACCCGCTGGCGCGTCTTCCTGCACCCCGCCCAGCGCCGGTACGCCTACCATCCCGGATTCAACGGACCGGCTCAGGTGACGGGCGGCCCAGGCACCGGCAAGACCGTCGTCGCGCTGCACCGGGTCCGGCATCTGCTGCGCTCCGGGCACGAGGACGACCGGATCCTGCTCACCACCTTCACCAACGCCATGGCGGCCGCCCTGCGGGACAGCCTCGCCCTGCTGCTCGGCGACGCCGACGCCCACCTGCTCGACCGGGTCGACGTCACGACGGTGGACTCGCTGGCCGCCCGGGTCATACGTGAGGCGAGGGGCAGTTCGCCGAAGCCGTTGTCGGCGGCAGCCGAGAAGAGCGCCTGGACCCGTGCCGCCGCCCGCGAGGACCTGCCCTGGTCCGAGCGCTTCCTCTCCCAGGAGTTCCGGGGCGTCGTCCTGGCTCAGGGCCTGCGGACGCCCGAGGAGTACCTGCGCTGCGTGCGCAGGGGGCGCGGGACGCAGGTCGGACGGGTGCAGCGGGCGCGGCTGTGGCGGGTGATGGAACGGTTCACGGCGGACCTGACCGCGCGCGACTCGGCGACGTACACCATGCTCTGCGACCAGGCCGCCCGGATCCTGGCCGAGAAGGGGCCGCGCTACCGTCACGTAGTGGTGGACGAGGCGCAGGACCTGCACCCGGCCCAGTGGCGGGTACTGCGCGCCTGCGTCGCCGAACAGGACGACGACCTGTTCCTCGTCGGCGACCCGCACCAGCGCATCTACGACTCCCGGGTCTCGCTTCGCTCGCTGGGCATTCATGTGCGGGGGCGCACGTCACGGCTGCGCATCAACTACCGCAGCACCGAGGAGATCCTGCGCTGGTCGGCGTCGCTCCTGGACGGTCAGCCGGTGGGCCGGCTCGGTGAGGACGACGACGATGAGGGCGGCCCCGACTCGCTGCGGGGCTACCGGTCCGAGCTGCACGGCCGCGTTCCGGTGGCCCGCGGCCACGCCGGCCAGGACGACGAGCTGCGGGCGCTGGTGGAGCAGATCCGGGTCTGGGTGGACCAGGACGGCGTCAAGCTGTCCGAAGTGGCGGTGTGCGCCCGGTTCAACACGCTGGTCGACGCCGTCATCACGCGTCTGCGCCGGGAGGGCGTACCGGCGGTCGCGGTCAAGGACGACCCGGGCCCGGACGTGTCGGGTGTGCGCGTGGCGACGATGCACGCGATGAAGGGACTCGAGTTCCGCTGCGTGGCCGTCGTGGGCGTGACGTCGAGCGTGCTCCCCTTCGCTCCGCAGGTGACGCCCCCCGACGAGGACGCCGTTCAGCACCGTTCCGATCTGCTGGCCGAGCACTGCCTGCTCTTCGTCGCCTGCACGCGGGCGCGTGACGCACTGGCCGTCTCCTGGAGCGGTCAGCGCAGCCGCCTGCTGGACCCGGTCGCCGACTGAGACACGCGCGGCCCTGTCACCAGCGCGGTACGTGTGACAGGGCCGACGGCCGAAGAGGTCAGGCCCTTATCTCCCGGACGACGACCGTGCGCTTCTTGCCCTGGGACGCGTCGTACGAGATCTCACGTCCGGCGGGCTGCCACATCAGCGCATGGCCGAGGGGGGACGACGGAGAGACGATGTCCGCCTCCTCGGTGGGCAGTTCGGCGACGGTGTACAGGGTGTCCCCTTCGAGTTCGCCGTCGAACTCCAGGACCAGCAGCGCGCCCGGGATCACCACGTCCGGGGCGGTCGGTTCCCGTCCGACGCCGACGGCGTCGAGGAACGTCCGCAGGAATGCGAGGCGCTTCGTGCGCCGGTCACGCTGGTCGGCCCGCGTCCTTCTGAGGAAGACGAGCTGCGCCGCGTCGGCCCCGTCGGGTGTCTCGTCGGGGGCGTCGAGGGCCGCCTGCAACTGCTGTGCCTCCCGCACCAGCCGCTGGAAGGCCGCGGCGGGGATCTGCCGGACCGGCAGTGAGCCCGGCGTGACCGGCGACGGCGTCACGTCGGGCTCCGCCGGCCGGGCCGGACCCTCGGAGGGTCCGGTGCCGGCGCGGTTCTTCGAAGACACCATGGACGGCTTCGCCGAGGCCGGCATCGCCTCCAGGGCCGGTCCACGCAGCGACTCGCGCGGATCCACGGGCGACGGTACGGCCTCCACGGCGACGGCTTCCGTCGCCGTCGCCGTACCGCCCGAGTCCTCGCTCGGTTCGCTCCCGCGCGCGGTCACCACGCTTTCGTCGTCCGGCTGCGTCCCGCCGCGCCCGGTGTCGGGTGCGGTGCCCGACGGCTCCGTCTCCTCCCGCACCGGCTCGATGCCCAGCCGTTCCAGCTCGGCCCACAGGGGCGCCAGCGCCTGCTCGCGGTCGAGGTGGAACCGGCTGCCCCGGATCCGGACGAACGTCCAGTCGACGCGTTCCAGGTCTCGCTGTCGGGCCGCCGCGGTGGAGGCGTCCTCGCCTTCGGCGAAGGCGTCACCGTCGCAGGCGACCGCGAGCCGGCGCGTCCCGCCCTCCACCACCAGATCGAGGGTGTGGCGCCCTACCTTGTACCCCGGACGGACGCGATAGCCCCGCGCCGTCAGTTCCAGGTAGACCTTCTGCTGGAACAGACTGTCGAACGCTTCGTGCCGGACGTCGGGCAGGACCTCGCCCTGGACGGCGGCGGTGTCCTCCTCCGCGGGCCGGGTGAGGTGGTCGAGCCACCGTCGGCGCAGGTCGTTCTCGTGGAACTGTTCCGCACGCGCGCTGTGGAACACCCACACCTGGTCCTGGGCGCGCGAGGCCGCGACATTGATCCGCTGCTCGTAGGTCTTGCCGTTGAAGCCGCCCGGGACGGATCCGCCGGCCGTGGAGGGTGAGTTGACACAGGAGACGAACATGACGTGCCGCTCGTCGCCCTGGAAGTCCTCGGCGTCGCCGACCCGGATGCGCCGCTCCTCCCGCTGCTCGTAGTCGAGGCGGTCGGTCAGCAGGTTTTCCAGTTCCGCCAGGTGGCCCTTGCCGGCGCGGAGACTGATGACCCCCATGGTCTTCCCGTCGTAGGCCGGATCGGCGCAGCACCGCACGATGGCGTCGACGAGCGCCTCGGCCTCGGCGGGGTTGCACAGCCGGGAGTTGGCGCCGAGGGCTTCACCGTGTTCGACGTGCACGGTGCGGACCGGGGGCAGCCGGTCGGCACCGTACTGTCGCAGGGGCAGCAGATCGCGGTTGTAGCAGAGGTCGTTGGAGAAGGAGATGATCTCCGGCATGCACCGGAAGTGCTCCTTGAGCATGAGCGTGCCGCGGCCCGCCGAGAGGGCTTCGGTGAGGTCGAAGAAGCTGGAGTCGGGGCCGAACAGGCTGCGGACGTCCGGTTCCAGCGCGGTGAGCAGGCGGTCTCTGAGGTGGAAGTACTCGTCCTGCTTGAGGCCGACGTTGGACGGGCTGACCTGCTTGCTGTCGCCGACGACGACCATGCGGTCGGCGAGCCAGCTCAGCAGCATGGCCTCCAGGCCGGACTGGCTGGCCTCGTCGACGATGACGACGTCGAACATGCCGGGCCGGTCCATGGGCACTGTCTCGGCGACCTGGTGCAACGGCATGATCCAGGCCGGCACCGCCGTCTGTGCCTTGCGGAGGGCGGCCTGGGCGTCGCGCCGGTAGCGGTGCTGGTACTTGCCCTTGATGCGCCGGGCGGCCTGCTGGTAGGCGCTGAGTGCCCGGGACTGGTCGCCGGTGAGCAGGCCGAGGCAGCGGTGCCAGGCGCGGGCGGCGGCGAGCCGGGCGAGCATGATGCGGGCCTCGTCGTCCGCCTCCGTGAGCCGTTTGCGCAGGGCGCGTTCGGCCTCGGGGTCGGTCAGCCGCTCCATGCGCTCTCGCCACGCGGACCAGGCCCAGGCCTTGGCGAGCGCGGGCAGCCGGGTGTCCCAGGCGGTGTCCTCGTGGGTGGCCGTGATGCGCTCGGCCAGAGCCGGGAACGCCTCGCGGACACAGGTGAGGGCCGTGTCCTGTTCGGCCCGCCGCCGCGCGGCTTCCCGCACCTCGGCCATCTCTTCGCTGAACGATCGGTAGCCGTCGGGGTCCCGGTCGCGTACGGCTTCGAGGGCGCGCACGACCGCGGGTGCGGCACTGGGCCGGTCGCTCCAGGCGCGCAGCAGTTCCTCGGTGTCCGCGATGACCTTGCGGGACTCTTCGGCCGCGCGCAGCGTGGTCGCCGCGCGCAGCGTGGTCGCCGCGCGCAGCAGGGTGCGCACGGCGTGCTCGACGGAGGCGTCGTGCCAGGTGGCGACGGCGAGCGCCGGTGAGGTGGCCGCGGCGGTCAGGACGTCGGTACGCGCGGCGGCGACGGCGAGCAGCGCGTCGAGCACCTCCGCCTCCTGACGCAGTCGTGCGAGACGGGGCCCGTGTCCGTGCCAGGCGGTGGCGGGAGTGCCCCACTCGGACTCCACCTGGGCCAGGCGCAGTTCGAGCCGGATGCGGGCGAGGACGACAGCCGCCGTCGGGACGTCCTCCGGAGTCCGTCCGTCGACCCGTACGGCGTCCACGAACGCGCCGACCGTCTTCGCCAGCTTGGAGCGCATGCCGAGGGGCCCGCGCAGCTTCTGGCCCTGACCGAGCCCGTCGTGCAGAGCGGTCGCCTGGGCGAGCGCCGTGGCCGGGTCGTACCGGTCCAGGCCGCTGACCATGGCCGTGCCGAGCGTGGCGAGCGAGGCGTCGACGGCGGCGAGGGCAGCGGAGACGGCGGCCCGCCGGCTGCGCGCCTGCCAGTCCTGGCCCTCGGTCACCTCTTTCAGCAGCACCGTGGCCCAGTCGCCGGCCGGAGCGGCGAGCGACGCGGCACGGGCGCGGGCGGCGGAGAAGGCGTCGAGCGCCGAGGACAGCCGCTGCTGTTCGGCCTCGCTCAGGCTCCGCACCGCCGCGTCGTGCTCCGCGCACAGGGGATCCCGGCGCGCGGCGGCATGCGCGTCCTCAGCCGACCGCACGACCCGCACGGCCTCCTCGAAGTCACCGGGACTCGGCAGCTCGGAGGGTCCGGGCACCTCGGCGGCCAGGGCCTGGTGGTCCGGGGTGTACGCGCGGGTGGCGTGCAGCAGGCGCAGGGCCTCGTCGGCGGTCAGGGCGGGCTGCTCCTGCGGGACGGGGCCGAGCCAGTCGTATCGTCCCGTCTCCGCGGTGAGCCGCTCGGCTATTTCCTGGAGGCTGCCGCTGTAGTCGCCGATCTCCGCCTCGAAGCGGTGGGTTTCCTGCTCGCGCAGCACCGCGAGGTCGCGCAGCATGGCCTGCTGAGCTGCGCGGGCCTTGGCGAGTCGTGACTGGAGCGCCTTGACCGCCTTCCAGGAGGCCTTCTCGTCGTAGCCGGCGTACTCGCTGAGTATCCTCTGCACGGACGCCTCCAGCTCGCGCTGGGCGGCCGCGCCGTCCTCGGTGCGGCTCACGCACAGGTCGCGGACGGACGCCGGAAGCTTGTCCCGCAGCACGCGCAGGGCACGCGGGGTGTGGCTGGTGATGAGGACCCGCTTGCCCTGGGCCAGCAGGTCTGTGACCAGGTTGGCGATGGTGTGCGTCTTGCCGGTACCGGGCGGACCCTGGACGACGACGAGCCGGTTGGCGCGCAGGCGTTCGGCGATCGTGCGCTGCTCCTCGTTGGCGGGCAGGGCGAAGTACATCTCGTCGCCGTCGGTCGCGGTCCCGCCCTCCGCCGCCGCGAGGTCCGCCGCGGTGAGCGCGCCGTCGCGGCCCGCGATGTAGCTGAGCAGTTCGGTGGGCGGGGTGCCCGCGTCGATCTGCCGGGCGATGGCCTTGAGCGCGTCCATGGTCGAGCGGCGGCTGCGTTCCCGCAGGACGAGCGCGGGGGTGAGTCCCACCTGCGGAACGTCGAGGCTGCGCGGCTTGGCGCGCTCCACGGTAGGTGCGTAGCT
This sequence comes from Streptomyces sp. NPDC046759, assembly GCF_040645475.1. Taxonomy (NCBI): domain Bacteria; kingdom Bacillati; phylum Actinomycetota; class Actinomycetes; order Kitasatosporales; family Streptomycetaceae; genus Streptomyces; species Streptomyces sp. NPDC046759. The sequence goes on from NZ_JBEYYJ010000001.1 coordinate 586,404, forward strand.
GCCGGCGCTGTGCGCGGCGTTGACCCAGCTGCGCAGGGCCGTGTGCACGAAGTCGAGGTGTTCGGGGTCCGTTACGTCCGAGGCGCCTTCCAGTACCTCGACGATCTTCTCCCGCACGGGACCCGGCACGTGCTGGGCCCCTTCGAGCATGCCCTCTTCGAGTTCCAGTCCGGCGCCGGTCGGATCGGGGGCGGCGGTGAGCGTGCCGGTGGACGGATCGAGCCGGAGGGTGGCACGGTGGGTGACGAGGTGCCGTTCCACCCGCTGCCCCGCGGCCGTCTGCCAGGTCAGGCGGCCGAGACCGAGCACGAGTTCGTAGGCCTCGCCGAGGTTGGCGGCGTCCTCGTGCATCTTGTGCAGCCGGTCGTACAGCCTGATGACGGGGTCGATCGCGCGGCGCCGCTCCGCCCACGCGAGCCATTCCTGTGCCCAGGCGGCGTACAGCTTTTCGATCTTCTCCCGCTGGGGGTGCTCGTCCAGCTCGTGGTAGGTCTTGTCGAGCGGTATGCCCTGCGACCAGTCGGGAAACTCCGGTTCGATGCGCCGGCGCAGGTGTGGGGCGCGGGTCTGCTTGAAGTCGCGGATGCGGTTCTCGTCCACCCACGGGGCGAGCAGAGCCTTGGGGTGCGGCGCGTCCTCGCGCTCGGGGCGGGTGACGGTCAGCCAGGCCGGCTCGTCGGTGCCGAGCATGCCGTCGATCATCACCGCGACACCGTCGTCGTCGGGCAGTTCGTCGAACCACACGGTGCCGGCCGCGCCGTCCAGCGTGCGCACGGGGCGCGTCTTCGACTCCTCCGCCTCTGCGAGGAAGCGGAAGATCTGCCGCACGCGCGCGGCGTCGAGCTCGTCGACGGAGAGTTGAGGTGCGGGTGACGGCGTGACCTGGCGCCCCGGGCCGGACGGTTGCGCGGGGACGGCGTCGAGCGTGTCACGGGCGCTGTGCTGCCGCCCGAATCCACCGGTGCGGATGCCGGGGTCGCCGGGCTCCGCCTGTGTGCCGCTGTCACGGGACAAGGACGCGGCGCCGGTGCCCAGGGTGGCCGGCACGGCGGTCGCGGCCGTGGTGAAGGTGACACTCTCCCGGTCGTGTGTCCCCCGGAAACGGACCTCGATGTCCAGGTCGTCGGCGGTTCCGGCGGGGATGCTGTAGGCCCACGTGGCGGAGAGCCTGCGTCCCGTGCGCAGGGTGCCCTCCAGCTCGTCGTCGAGCAGATCACCGCTGTGGTCCTGCACCTGACGGGCCGTCTTGCCGTACGGGCCGCCGCGCACCAGCAGGGTGATCCCGTCCACGTCGACGGGCCGCCCGGTGCCGTTGCTCAGGTGCAGGGTGCAGCGCACCAAGTCGTCACCCGGCCGATACCCGTGACTGTCGTCGGCGTCGGCCAGTTCGTAGGGCATGACGTCGTCCACCCGTACGTACAAGCCGTCGTCGTACTGGTAGACGGAACCGACCGGCCGCAGGCCGTCTCCCGGCACGCTCTCATCCTGACTCACACGCCCCACCCCACTGTGTGCCGAGGGCCAGCTCATGACCCGTTCAGTGACATCTCGCCCAGCCGCCTCAAGCCGTCCACAAGGCGCCCCCCGACGCCCAAACTTGAGTGTGAACTGAGCACACGCGGCGAGCGTATCAGCAACTCCCGACGGCACACGCCGCCTTGAGACCAGCCGGGCCCGCAAGCTCAACGGTGACCGATCCAACAGCGACCCGCGCCCCCCGGCGTCACGACAGATGCCAGTACCGGCACTGAAGGGTCATTGACACAGTTCACATCTACACAGCAGGATCTCAGGGCGTCACCGGTGTATTGCGCGTGACGTCGTTCCCGGAGAAGGGCAATCGCGCCATGGACATGCAAGTGGTCGACGTCTCGCCCCAGCTGGCGGCACAGTGGCTGACCCGCAACACCAACTCCGCGACGCCTTGCAGCACGGCATCGCCTTCAACCGCGGATGCCGCATCACCGTCACGGCCGCGACGATCGGCTGGTACGTCACCACCGAGGCCCGGCCCGACATCGATCAGTCCGCCTGGGAGGAGGGAGTCGTCACCGGCGCGCGTCTGGAGCCGGGCGACCCGCGTCTCACGCTGCGCAACACCATGCTCAACCTGGCACTGGGCAACGCACACCGGCGTCGCGACGACTCACGTGAGCACCTGCTCTACTACCTCAAGGCGTGGAACGCGTGGGTCGAGGGCCGCAGCATCAAGCTGCTGCGCCGCTCCCCCAACGAGATCATGCCCCGCATCTCCAGTCGCTCGGCCCTGGCATCGGCGGACAACAGCGCCTGACTAGGCATAGATTCAGCGGACAGCCGCCCCAGGCGCGAGCAACGCCGGGACAGGGATGGGCCGGGCCTGTGGCACTCGGCAGGGGAGACATGGGAAAGGAGGCGCATGCGCGCCCAGGAGATCACCTTCCTCAAGCTCGTCCAAGGGGACAAGCAGTTCCAGGTGCCGCTCTACCAGCGCACGTACAGCTGGGGCAGGGAACAGCTCCAGCGGCTGTGGGAGGACGTCGGGGAACTCGTCGAACAGCATTTGGCCGGTGAGACGGCGGCACCGCACTTCCTGGGTTCTGTGGTACTCGCGCCGGGCCAGATCCAGGCGGGCGGGGTGCAGAGGTGGCTGGTGGTGGACGGACAGCAGCGGCTGACCACGCTGATGCTGGCGTTCACGGCGCTGCGTGACCACCTGAAGGAGACGGGTGACGCGCGCGGTGTGGACCGGGTGCACCGCCAGATTCTGGTCAACGAGTTCCACGAGGGTGCGGACCATTACCGGTTGCTGCCCACGCAGGCGGACCGTGAGGCGTACACCGCCTGTGTCCAGTCCCGGGCCGACGCCGGCGGTGGCGACAACATCGGGGCGGCCTACCGGTTCTTCCGCGGTGCGCTCGCCGAGGGTCACGAGGCGGGCGACGAGCGGTGGACCGCCACGGTCGAGACGGTCCTCAAGGACCTGCTCTCCATCGTCGAGATCACCGCCGAGTCCGGCGACAACGTCTACCGGATCTTCGAGTCGATCAACAACACGGGTGTCGGGCTCAGCCAGAGCGACCTGCTGCGCAACTACGTCTTCATGCTGCTGCCCAAGCGAGGCGAACGGATCTACCAGGAGCTCTGGCTGCCCATGCAGCAGAGCCTGGGTCCGAAGAACCTTGAACTGCTGGTCTGGCTCGACCTGGTGGTGCGTGGCCACTACAAGACCAAGCAGAGCGAGATCTACCGGGAGCAACAGAAACGACTCCAGCCGCTGGCCGGCGACGAGGACGCGCTGCAGCGCGAGATCGAGCAGCTGGCCGAGCGGGCCGGCCGGTTCCTGCGCATCGTCGAGCCCAGCCGTGAGCAGTCCCCTGCCCTGCGCGCGGTCCTGGAACGCCTGGCCTCCTGGGGTGGCCAGACGCACTACCCGCTCGCACTGCACCTGCTGGACCTGCTCGCGGCCGGCCGAACGACTCCGGACGACGCGGCGCAGGCGCTCGGCTACGTCGAGTCCTACCTGGTACGGCGTCTGATCTGCCAGACGCCGACGACCGGCCTCAACCGAATCTTCATGGAGGCGCCGAAGGAGCTGGAGACCGACCGGCCCGGCGCCGAGGCGGTACGACGGTTCCTGTCCGGCCGTCGCCGTCGCTGGCCGAGCGACGAGGAACTGCGCGAGGCGATCCGCACCAAGCCGTTCTACTGGAGCGGCCGTCCTCCACAGCGCAGTTACATCCTCCGCCGGCTGGAGGAGAGCTACCGTCCCTCTGAGCCTGTGGACTTCGCCAAGGCGTCCTTGAGCGTGGAGCACGTCCTGCCGCAGCGACCCGCTCCGGCGTGGTTCGACCTCCTCTCCGAGGAGACCGAGCCGAACCAGACTCCGCAGGAACTGCACGACCTGCTGGTGCACACCCTCGGCAACCTCACACTGACCGGCGACAACGGCAAGCTGTCCAACCACCCCTTCGAGCGCAAGCAACAGATCCTCGACTCCAGCGCCCTGCGCATGAACCTCGAGATCGCCTCGGCGCAGCGCTGGGGCAAGGCGGAGATCCTGGCGCGCGCCGACCGCCTGTCCGAGCGCGCGGTGAACCTGTGGCCCGGCCCGATCGGCGGGGTCAGGCCGACCGGTGAGGAGTCCCCGGGCTGGGCCGAGCTGCGGGCCGCGCTGGTGGCGATGCCGAGCGGCACGTGGACCACGTACGGCGATGTCGCCGAGCTGATCGGCAGCCACCCGGTGGCCGTCGGAGCGTACCTGGGCGGCAACTCGACGGTGATCGGCGCCTACCGAGTGCTCACCTCGGAAGGCAAGATCTCCCCTTCCTTCCGCTGGGCGGACGGCGACGACCGGCAGCCGCCGCAGGAGCTGCTGGCGAGCGAGGGCGTGCGCTTCGACACCTGGGGCCGGGCGCACCGCTCGCAACGCCTGACCGCGGCCGAGCTGGCGACGCTGCTGGGTAAGGACGTGGCACAGCCCGCGGCGCACGACCCGCTCCCCGAGGGGGAGGACGCGGCTGCGGCCGAGCGCTTCGGCGCGCAGCTGCAGGAGCACTGGCCGGACGCGCGCCCCGGCGTCTTGGGGGCCCTCGACTTCTGGCGCCGGCAGGGCGGATACGTCAACTACGGCCGTCATGAGGAGACCAGTTGCTTCCCGATGCTGGACGCCGGGACGAGCCGTAGCCCGCACCTGCTCTGGCCGGTCGCGATCTACCCGGTGAGCGGCACGGTCGAGGTGGTCTTCCAGCACCTGAAGTCCCGCACGCCCTTCGACGACACCGAACAGCGCCGGGAGCTTCTGCACCGCCTGAACAAGATCGCGGGTATCGACCTGCCCGAGGCGAAGCTGGAGCTGCGCCCGTCCTTCCCGGTGACCGTCTTTGCCGGGCACGGTGACGAGATCTGCGAGGTGCTGGACTGGTTCGTGGGGGCGGCGGCGCTAGATCTGGCGCGGCGGGACTGACTGTGGTCGGACACACCGCGGGCAGCCGCTCCGGCGGTGGCTCTGCGCGGATCCCGGAGGAGGACCGGACCACCGGCCACGAGGGAGCGGAGGGCACGGTCGGCGAGCGGGAGCGGCCCAGGGAGTTCCTGCTTCCTTCCTTCCCCGACCCAGCCGAGGTGGGCGCTGCGCTTCGCCGCCGGAGCTCCGGACGGCGACTCGGTCGCCTGCGTGGCCGGGGCGCTGCTCGGAGCGCTGCACGGCGCGGAGGCGCTGCCCGTCGATCTGATCAGCCGCCACGAACTGGCCTGGGTCCTCGACACCCTGGCCCGCGACCTCGTCGTCCAGCTCACCGACTCCCCCAGCGGCGGCGAATACACCGCCGGCTGGGACCAGTACTGGTGGGACCGCTATCCCGGGTGGTGACCAGCGGCACCAGCCCTGTCGGCGGCGCTCTGGTCGTCCGATGGCAGGAGAGCGGCAGCCGCGGTGCGCAGCAGGCGGACGAGTTCAGGTGTGTCGGCCGCGGGGTCGTGCGCGTACAGGAGGTTGCTGGCGAGCATGGCCCGTTCCGCGGTCGTGCCCTGCAGAAAGTCCGCCGAGCCGGCCAGCCGCTCCGCCCAGGCCGGAACGGCGGCCCTCCATTGCACCCGCCGCTGCTCGAGAGCGAGTTCGGCCCGCCTGGCCCGCGCCTTGGTGAGGGCGCGCCGGATGTAGACGGACTGCACGGGGCAGTCGGAGCCGAACATGCTGCGGGCGAGGTCCCTGCCCCGACGATCCTGAGCCGCGGGCGTCCGAGCCGCCAGGTACTGCTCGTCGTTCAGCAGGGCCTTGCGCAGCTGCTTTCCCCACCGCTTGAGGTGGGGAAAGCAGGCCTGTTCTTCCCGTACGGCCCTGATGTCCCGCTCCCACGCCTTCAGCCGGCGGCCGAGTTCCTCCGCCCAGTCGGCCTGGACCTGGTGACGATGCACCTGGTGGCGAGAGCGGAACAGTGCGGTGAAACCGCTCAGTTCGTCATCGCGCCGCGCCGCCTCCGCCCGCACATGCTTCAGACCGCGCAGACCGGGATGCGTCAGGTCGCGTGCTCCGTCAAGGCGCCTGGCCCAGCCGCCGTGATACCGCTCGATCAGAACTTGGTCAGGCTGCTGGTCAGCGACCTCCAGCAAGAACAATTCGCGGTCGTTCCAGTCGACGATCGATGTGCGAGCGCCCTCCGGAGCCCGGTCCGGCCCGCCGGGACGGAGCTCCGCGATGACCTCGATTCCGGGCCGGTCGCGGCCTGCCCGGACAGCCGCCGGATCGTCCAGCAGACCGTGCAGCCCCGCGAGCAGCAGGTCGAGCTTCTCCGCCACCGACCGCTGGTCCTCGAGCCATTCCAGGGCGCGATCGCTGGCCTGCACCTGGACGCTGAAGGTGCCGTCGCTGCCGAGGAAGTCGGATCCCGGAATGCATCCGTAGGCGGCGAGTTCTTCGGTGGCCGCCTTGATGACGCAGGCGTCCCGGTCCCCCGGAGAACCCGCCACAGCCGGCACGGGCAGGGAGAAGGTCAGAGTGTCCACGTAGGTGGCGTTGCCCGGCAGCCCCAGATCGTCGTACAACTCGATGGTGTACTCACCTGGGCCGACGCTGCCGATGTAGGCACTCACCCAGCCATGGACGCGACAAGCGCCGTCGCCCTCGTCGTACTCGTCTCCGTCATCCTCGCCATCCCCTCCGCCCATAGAACCCTCCACGGAGTCCATCGCCCAGGCCTTCCATGCCTCATCCGGATCGCCACCTGCGGCCTCCAGCCAGCCGTTGGGTTCAGCCAGACCGTGATGGACGGCAGCGGAGGCGAAGGGGACGGCGTCACGGGCACGCGTTCCGACGATGTCCGGGTCGATGCCCGCACGAACCAGGGTGTTGGCGTCTTCGAGACTGCACCCCAACTCGAGGAATCTCACTCTGGCGGCGTCGTTCCCACCCATGCCCAAGCCCTCCCACTCTGCTGATGCGGACGACCTGCTCGGTCGCCCGATGACCGGGTAGCCCGCCACCCCCATGAGGCAACCGTTGTCAAAGGCCATATCAGTATGGGCTGTCGTGCGCTAAGTTCACAACGATTCGCTACCTGAATCGACGCCCAGGCTGTCCATCGGCGCGCGGGAGGCATAGGCTCGCCCAGCAGCACATGGCCCACGGGGAGGGGACCGCCCATGCGGAAGGGCAGCCACGCATACCGACAGGCGCTGGACGCTCTGGTCGGGATTCTGCGGAACCGAGCGCGCCAGGGGTCGGAACCCTTGCAGTCCGGCCGGCTGAGCAACGAACTCCGGTCGACGAACTGAGGGCCCTCGCGGCGTATCACGCCCGCCGTTGACGCCTCACCCCGTCAGCACACAGAAGCATTGCGGCCCTGCCTGCCCGCCGTGGCCGAGGTGCCGCGCCGGTCAATCCGCTCCTGCTGTGCTCGCCGCGTCTTCGGACCTCCGATTCCCCTGACATCCCATCAGTCCGCTGGCCCGCTGGGGCAGACCAACAGTTCAAGGAAGTGTTCGTGAGCGAGAACGGCTCCGGCGGAAGAGTCCAGCCCGCCCGCCCCGGCGATCCCACCGGCATAGGCCCGTACCGCATCGTCGGCCGTCTCGGTGCCGGAGGCATGGGCACCGTCCACGCCGGAGTCACCTCCGACGGAATGCGGGTGGCGGTCAAGGTGGTCCACCCCGAGCATGCCCAGGATCCCGAGTTCCGGGCCCGGTTCAGGCGTGAGGTGGAACTGTCCTCCCGGGTCACCGGGCCGCACCTCGTCCCGCTGCTCGCCGCCGATCCGGACGCGCCGACGCCGTGGCTGGCCACCGCCTACGTGCCCGGGCCGACGCTGAACCAGCACGTGAGCGCGCACGGGCCCCTCGACGAAGGAAGCCTGTACGCCTTCGCCGCCGCCACGGCACAGGCGCTGGCCGCCATTCACGCCGCAGGGGTGGTGCACCGCGACGTGAAACCGCAGAACGTCCTCCTCACCCCCTCCGGGCCCCGTGTGCTGGACTTCGGCATCGCCCATGCCGCCGACGGCACCAGCGTCACCCGGACCGGGGTGATGACCGGTACCCCCGGCTGGATCAGCCCCGAGCAGTACCGTCAGGGCACCGCGGGTCCGGCGGGCGACGTGTTCGCCTGGGGAGCGCTCGTGGCCTACGCGGCCACCGGACGGCTGCCGTTCGGGGTGGGAGCACCCGACGTGGTGGCCTTCCGTGTGATGTCGGGTGAGGCGGATCTGGACGGCGTCCCCACCGCCCTGCGCGGAATCGTGGAAAAGGCACTGTCCAAGGAACCCGGTGACCGCCCGTCGGCCGCCGAAGCCGCCCGTGAGTGCGCGGTCCGGCTGGCCTCCGAGGCAACCCAGGTGGGGAGCACCGGCTCGAGACCGGTGACGGCCGTGGACATGGTCGCGGCGGTGTGGCATGTGCCGGCCGGGGATGATCCCTCATGGCACCTGACCACGGGCCGGAAGCAGCCGAAGCGGCTGGTCGGCGGCCTGGTCCTCGCGGCGGGCGTCATCGGCGGCCTGGCCGGAGGAGCGGCTGCGCTGCTGCCGGGAGACACGGGCACCGACACGCACGCGTCGTCGGTGGTGGCCTCGGCCTCGTCGTCCTCTTCGGCCGGATCCGCGCAGCCGTCCACGAAGGCGGTGCAGGGAGACGCGGCGGCGAAGCAGCAGACCGCGAGCGGCGACTCGGCGACCGCGGAGAGCTGGAGCCAGGCGCGGGAGGCTCAGGGCGCGGGCGAGCACGACGTGGCGCGCGCGGTCCTGCACGACGAGGGTGTCGTCGCGCAGGAGCTGAGCGACGGCGCCGACTTCTCCCCGGAGACCGTGCGGTTCCACGCGTCGCGCCAGGAGGTCTACCTCTCGTACACGCTCAGCTCCGACGAGCAGGGCGCGATGTACGCGGAGACGGAGATCGCCAGGAACATGTGTCTGACGGCGCGGGATGTCGTACTCCGTCTGCACCCGGATCTTCCGTACCGCCGTTACGTGATGGTGAAGGACGAACCGGGCCAGGACCCCGAGGTCACCTGGCAGGACGACTTCGTCACCAACTCCAAGTGCCAGGTGGCGGCCGACGACGGCAGCGGGCAGGCCCCGGACGGCAACGCGCAGGACTGGGCACCGGACGAGGACGGCCTCGGGCAGGCGATGATCCCCAGCACCGACGGCGACGAGATCCGGGTCGCCGACCACCTCGCCCGGAGGATCATCCAGCGGAGCAACTCCATGCGCCAGGCCCTCGGCACCGACCGGGTGCTCGGCAACGCGGAGATCAAAGTGGGCTTCGACCCGGGCAACTCGGTGATGTACGTCTGGTCGGACTACGCACCGTGGACCGAGGGCAAGGCCGAGTCATGGGCGGCCATGGCCGCCGGCGAGGCGTGCCGGGCTCTCGTGGACCAACGGGAGAGCGCGGGTAGCGCATGGCCGTACTCGCGCTACGCCGTGGCGCAGATCGGCGGGAACCACTACCTGATGATGCGTTGGGGCGACGCCACCACCCGGGCCGCCTGCCCTGCCTGAGCGATACACCTGAGTTGTTGCCGGGGTTGACCCGCGACCTTGTCGAGGCCCGCAGTTCACCAGCGATCACAGTCGAAAGGGACAAGTTCAATGAGCGCTTACGCCGACCCACTCGTCGACGGCGCAACCCCGATGAGCGCGTACGAGAAGCAGGTATGGGACACGCTCGACGAACACTGGCAGCGCCGCAACAACCGCCGTGGTCTGCCGAACTGGGCGAGCGCCGCGCTCGGTCGCACCGGTGAGGTCGCGGGAAACGCCGCGAGACGGGTCAAGGACGCCGTGCCGGAGGCGGTCTCGGAACCGATCCGTCGCGCTGGCGACGCCGTCGCCGACAAGGCCGTGCGGCCGGCGCTCGCAGGCGCGGCAGCGCTGCTCGAACTGGTCAACGACTGGGCCATGGAGCTCAACGACCCCAAGAACGTCGAGGAGCTCGCGCGCAAGCGAGGCTTCGACATCGACACTTTCACCGAACTACGGGAACAGGACCTCAAGGTCTGCGACCGGCTGCTGACCCGCAACACCCTCAAGTGGCGGACCACCGGCGCATTCGAAGGCGGCGCCATGGGCCTGCTGGCCATGGTGCCCGTCGCCGGTATCCCCGCCGCGATGACAGCGGACATCCTCGTCGTCCAGGTCCTGAGCGCGTCGATAGCGGCGCGCATCGCGTACTCGTACGGATACGACGCCAAAGACCCCAAGGAGCAGGACTTCATCCAACGCCTGGTGCAGCGGTCCTTCATGACGCAGGCGGCCAAAGCCAAGCCGTTGCGTGATGCCGCACGGGCGGCGAACGCGGTCAAGGGACGCGTGAACTGGTCACAGAAGCTCCGCCAGGACCACCGTCTCCTGGCCGCCCTCGAGAAGTTGATGCAGCAGCTGGGCCCGGCCGGCTCCAGGGTGCCGGTCAAGAACGTCGCCAAGGTCGTGCCGGTCGTGGGAATCCTCATCGGTGCCGGCATGAATTCCGCGGTCCTCGGCAGGGTGGCCGCCGACGCCCAGCGGTACTGCCAGACCCGGTTCCTGTGCGACAAGTACGGGCTGCCACTGCCGGCCGCACTGACGACCGACCAGGACGACGACCCCGAGACCGACGCCACGTAGGTGGTGCCGCCGGGTCTCCGCCGGCCGCTCGCGGACCTCGGTCAGGGTCCTGGGAGGTACCCGAACCACCGGCTCCCCCCAGCGAAGGCGAGTACACCGTCAGCTGGGGCGAGTACTGGTGGGCACGCTACCCCGGCTGCAGGCCGAAGGGCGGGGCGAGGTGGCACGGGCTGTGTCGGCACGAGGGGGACCCGGCGGCACTCATGGCGGGAACACCGCTCACCTCGGCCTCTTCGCCCTTCGCGGGTCGCCGCCGGGCAGGGGCCGTGCGCCCTGCAACGGGTTCTTCCCCTTCTTCCCCTGCTGGGTCTTCTTCCCCTGCTGGGTCTTATTCGCCCGTGCCGACTGCTTGGCGGCCGCGGTTTTCTGCGCCTGCGCCGCTTTGGCGGCGCGCCGGCTCTTCCTGGGCTTGCCTTCCGGTGTGTCCGGTCGGCTGTCCAGCCAGCGGCGGGTGGTCACCATCTCGGCCACGAGCTCGCTGTATTGGGGTTCCGGCAGCCTCGTCAGCGCCTCCTCCGCCCGCGCCATGAGAGCCGTGGCATACCTGGTCCTGGGGCCGCTCGTCTGCCGCGCGTTGCGCAGGGCGTGCCGGATCTCCGTGTCACGGAGCAGGGGAACACCGGCGAGGTGCGCCGGCTTCGGCCGGGCCGCGGACTTCTGAACCTTGCCGCCCTTGACATGGACGATGGTGTGGCGCTCAGCGGGTTCCGCACTCTGCTGCGCGGCGAGCCGACCGTCCGGGGTGAGCGGCAGCCGCGGCGGAGGTGTACGGGACGGCCCCCCGTACACGGCGAACGCCCGGTCCGCCTCGCGCTGGCACCATCGCTTGAGTACCGCCGCCGTCGCGGGAACGCCGCAACCGACGGCGGCGACCACGTCCCTCACGTAGGGCGCAGGATCGTTCTCCTCGGCCCTGATCAGCGACGACAGCAGCGGGCTCCCCTCACCGCCGGCGGCCCGCTCCACGGCGACCAGCAGGCCGATCCGGTCGGGGACCGACAGCCCGAGCAGGTCACTCCCGGCGGTCCGGGACAGTGCCTCCCAGGTGGGCCGGGTCCGGAACCTGGCGGCGCTGACCAGTGCCTCCTTGAGCGCGAGCACCTGCTCTTCCCTGGACCGCCGCCCCGGCGTCTCCGCGCGCCCGGTTCCCGCGTCGGCGGCCGGGCGGGGACCCGGACGCCTACGCGTCTGGGCTCCCGGAACCCGGAGCCCCTCCGGGGTCATCGCACAGGCGTCGAGGGGCACCCAGTCGGTACTGCGCCGGGGGTCCTCCGCCCTCAGACGGATGCGTCGTACGGCACCGTGCGTCTCGAACCGGAAGCGGAGCAGGTACCCGTACTCGTCGTACAGCTCTTCCATGGTCTCCGGCTGGGCCGTGCCCGGACCGAAAACCCAGTCGAGGGTCGCCGATTCGCTGGAGAGCCTTTGGCGGGCCTGCTCCCACTCGGTGTGCGCGAGCCTGCTGAACTGGAAGCGCACATGCTGCCTGGCCGCGCCCACCCGGAAGTCGACGGCGTCTGCGGGACCGGTTCCGAGGTCGCGTGAAGTAGTCCGTGCCTTCAGCTTGTTGCGTCCGGCCCATGCGGCGAGGTCGTCCTTGATGAACAGGTGGTCCGCGCTGGCCGCGCCGGTGGCCGTACGGTGGCAGGAGGTGTGGGGCCGGTGAGCGAAGTGGCAGACCTTGTCGCGGTACAGCCGGTCCGACAGCTCGTTGCCGCAACCGCCGAGCTGGGTACCGCACCAGTAGGTGTACGCCGGGTGGCGCCGGCGCCAGCGGGTCAGTTCGTCCGCGTCCGTGGGCAGGATGATCGCGCGTCCGGAGTCCGGGCCGCCGATCACCGCGGTCTGCACGAGTCTGCCGTCCGAGCCGATCACGTATTCCTCCCCCGAGCCACGCGTGCCTGCCGGGAAGGCGGGCAGCGGTTGACCACCGTCAGTATCTGACCCATGCACTCAGTTCACAAGAGAGGAGGTTCTATTTCGGGTGTTCGGGTGCGGTGGGGTGGGCGGCGGCATAGGCTCGGCGGCCGTCGGAACACGAGGCCGGGAGGGGCACATGCAGAAGGGCACGCTCGAGTACGAGCAGGCTTTGGACGCCGTGATCGAGATCCTGCGTTCGCGAGCACGGCAGGGGGCGGCGCCCATTCCGTACGGTGACCTGAGCAGGGAGCTGGCTCGGCTCGGTCATCACGTCCCCGCCCACGAGGGCCCCATGCCCTACCTCTTGGAGGACGCCTCGGCGCGGGAGAGCCCCGATGGGTCACTGCCCCTGCTGTCAGCGCTCGTAGTGCTGCAAGACAGCGGCCGGCCGTCCGGCGGCTTCTTCAAACTGGCCAGACGCGCACCGTACAAGCGGCCGGGGGATGACACGTTGCTGTGGGTCCGGGAGATAGAGAAGCTGGCGGAGCACTACGGCGGACGCTGACGGTCTTGCTCGTCGGGGTTGCGGCGGCTTTCGCGGACGGGTGGGTCACGAGCCCGTGGTGTGGAGCGGCACTTCCGCCCAGATGGTCTTCGTGTACGCGTCGCGGGCCTCGTATCCCCAGCGGTCCGCGTAAGCCTGGACGAGGAGAAGTCCGCGGCCCGATGTCGCGTCGGCGGACTGTGCCGTCGCGGGCGACGGCAGGCGCTCGGGGCGGGTGTCCGTGACCTCGATACGGAGGGCCTGGCGCAGGTGGAGCAGGGTCAGGCGGAAGTCGCGGCCGGGGAGGCTGCCGTGGCGGACGGCGTTGGAAGCGAGTTCGGCCGTGACCAGGGCGACGGTTCGGGCGGGGTCGGAGTCGTACGGCAACCCTGTCCACTCGGTGAGCTGCTGGACGGCGAGTTGGCGGGCCAGGCGGGCGCCGCGTCTGGTGCTGCTGAAGCGCAGGGTCAGGTGGTGGGTGGGGGTGCGGGGCTGCGCCTCGTCGGCGAGGTGGGGCTGTGTCACGTGGTCAGCGTGGAGGGGAGGGTAGGGCGGTGACCAGGTACAACGGCCGTACGTCGGGGGCGTCGTACGGAGGGGGCGGTGTGGGGTGGCGTCGGTTGTACTGGGCTTGTACGGCCGTTGTACGGGTCCCGGGCCGTGTCCCCGTTTCTTCGGGCCGCGTTGGACATGGCCCCAGCGGCGTGCCGGGTGACGCGCGTGGCCGGGGTGGTGTGGCGGGGTCTGCTGCGGGACGGAAGGGCGTGAGAGCGTGACGACGGTACGGGATGCGCGCAACAGGCGGGCGGTGAAGGCGAGGGAGGAGGGGCCCGACCTGCCGGGCGTGTGGGCGGCGTACGGGGTGCTGCTGCAACATCTGCGGAAGCGGGCCGGGTTGAACCAGCAGCAGCTCGGGGATGCGATCGGCTACTCGCCGGAGCAGGTGGCCTCGGTCGAGCAGGGGCGGCGGCCGGCGAAGGCGGCGTTCACTGTGGCGGCGGAGCGGGTGCTGGAGGCCGGTGGGGTGTTGGAGGTGCTCCAGGACGAGGTGGACCGGGCTAAGTTGCCACGGTTCTTCCGGAACTTCGCGGTGATCGAGGCGGAGGTGGTGAGCCGGTTCTCCTACGATCCCCTGCTGGTGCCGGGGCTTTTGCAGACGGAGGCGTATGCGCGGGCGGTGTTCGCCGGGCACTGCCCGCCGCTGAGCGAGGAGATCGTCGACCAGCACACAGAGGGGCGGCTCAGTCGACAGAGGCTGCTCACGCGGGTACCGCTCGCCGAGTTGTCGTTCATCATCGGTGAGGAGGTGTTGCGTGATCCGGTCGGCGGCCAGGAGGTGATGCGCGAACAGTGGCAACGACTGCTGGAGGTGAGCGCATCGCGGAACGTGGAAGTCCAGGTCATGCCCGCCGGGCGAGGGTTTCATCCGGGCAAGAACGGTCCGTTCGTGGTGGTGGAGTCCCACGAGCATCGGCACCTCGGGTACTTCGAGTCCCAAGGAGTCGGGTGCGTCGTCTCAGAACCCGCCGAGGTCAGTGCCTTCGCGTTGCGGTATGGCAAGCTGCGATCGCAGGCCCTGAACGTCGAGGAGTCTGCGCGGCTCATTGAGCGGATGGTGGGAGAGACATGAGCGTGGAGCGGGTGGCCGAGAACGGGGACGGGCTGCACTGGTTCAAGAGCAGCTACAGCGGATCGGACGGCGGCGACTGCGTGGAGGTGGCCGCCGGTGTGAATGCCGTGTACATCCGGGACTCGAAGGCCGTGGGTGGCGGGCCGGTGCTGCGGATCGGCCGGGGCGAGTGGGCGGCGTTCGTGGCGCTCGCGGTGGAGTAGAGCCGAACAGGTCTCTGAGCGGAACAACGGGCTCCTCGCGTCGCTTAGGGTGACGCGAGGAGCCCGTTGTCATGCCGCCGGCTCAGAAGAGGGCGCCTTCAGCGCCCTCACCGAAATCCGAACCACCTCGTGCGGCGAGCTGCTCCTTGCGCTTACGGATGGCCTCGGGGGACGGCTGGGGCAAGTCAGGGTGCTTCTCCCTCGCCTTCTTCTCCGTCACTCCCTTGTGCAGGCCGAGGTGAACCTCATCGGCGTACGCCTGGTGGTTCAACTGACGCAGCCGGTCGATGATCTCGGTCCGGGCAAGCAGGCTGATGGTGTAGCGGGTGCCCTGGCCGGTCTCGTGGAAGCCGTGGTCGAGCGGGAAGGTGTCGTGGGTCGGGTCGCGAGGCAAAGTCTGGCCGGAGTCGTCCAGAAGATCGTGCCAGCCGTAAGCCTCGATGGTCGCCAAGTCGATCTCCTCATGGATGCGACGGAGCTCAACGATGTCCTTGTCCTGGCAGCCGGGATTGTGTAGCAAGTTGTACGTATCGGTCAGTCCCATGTTGCGGCCGAGCATTAGGTCGCGGCGTTGGATGTCAAGGTTCGCTCCTGCGTCCCGGAGGCGAGGGGTCAGCGACGGACGGACGAGTGTCTCGAAGACGTCGGTGGGCGTATAGCGAACCCGCGTTTCCAAAGTGGATGCACGGTCGATTGCCCACCAGTAGTGCAGAGAACTGCTTAGCACGGCAAAGAGTGCCGTGTTGTCGGAGACAAACACGCCGAGGGTGTTGGAGAACACCTGACCGGTGGGCACCATGGCTGGCATGACAGCCTTACTCACCAGAGCGATGACGATGCACCGATCTAGAGCTGTCACGGCCTTCACCATGGCAAGCTGCTTCTCAGCGAACTGCCACCAACGTTCCCGATACACTTTACGGTTGCTCCGGTCCCGCTCCGGCTTCACTTCGGCCAGAACCTGCCGATAGGCCTTGTCATAGACCTGAGCCCTCTCCACGGGCCAATCGCGAAAGTTGATAATCCACCGCTCAGTTCCGTGCTGCACATCGGTGTTCACATCCTGGCCGTTGAGGAACGGGTACAGGACGTCGCGGTACCGCGCATCCTCCGCGATCAATGCGTGAGCCTCATACTCGGGGAGTGTGAAACCCAACCCCAGAACCACGGATCCCTGGAAGCACATACCGCGGCTTACGGAGAGGGCTTCGGCCCAGTTCCGTTCCCGACTCGCCGGATTCAATGACGTGGAGATGCCACCAGGCACCGCAATGCCGTCCAGTACAGTCATGGCTCGGCTGGCAGGCACCGTTCGGCTCGTCCATACGGCGCAGTATTCAAGGAGGGCGGATCGTGAAGGCCAGGGAGCACTCTTGACGGCCCTCCGGATCGCCACGCCGCGACTCTCCAGTTGGTCAAGGCTCACCTCACGCGTGTCACCCTGAGCCAGGGTATTTGTGGCGATCAGCCCCGTATGCCCAGCAGAGTTCAGTAGTGAATCCGCGCGCAGCGCGAAGTAAGCAATGAGATCGGCGCTGCCTCGCTTGCCTTCTGCAACGTGGTCCACCAGGTGCTCTCGATACGCTTCACCCAGTGGCCCTGTGAGCTTCTTTCCACCGAGGAATGGCGGGTTCCCCACGATCGCATCGAACCCACCCCGCCGAGTAAACACCTCCGGAAACACCAGCGGCCAATGCACAGGCCGCCGCTCCAGCGCCCCCTCCGGCAGCTCAGCCCCCAGCCACTCTTCCGCCCTGGCCCGAGCCTCCCGCACCACCTCGGAGTCGTCCTCGACCCCGTCCTCCATGATCCGCTGGACGATCCACGCCGCCTGCGGGAACAAGTCCCGGACCCGCTCCCCGCCGTCCTCCGCGTACCACGGCACCCGCCCCGAAGCACAAGTGCCCAGCGCCGCCCCCGCGAGAAGGTCCCCCACCAGCCGCAGCCGCCGAGAATGCCGGTTGACCTCCTCCAGCCGCTCCCGCTTCCTCTGCAGCGCCGGCAGGTCCACGCCCTTGATCGCCGTGATGGCCAGGCGCTCTCGCGTCAGCTGGTCCACCAACTGCCGGGCCTGCTCGGCCAGGATGTCGGCCTGCTGCTCCGGCTTCATGTGGACGCCCTGGATCTGCTCCATGCTGTGCACGCCGAGCAGCGAGTCGCCGCACACCAAGCGGTCGTCCAGGAACGTGAACGGCCGCTCCGGGTCCATCGACACCAGCCACAGCGACAGCTTGGCCATCTCCACCGCCATGGGGTTGATGTCCACCCCGTACAGGCAGTGCTCGATGATCTGCCGCCGGGCCTCGACAACCACCGGGTCCTGCTCCGCGTCGGCAGCAGTCACCGCCTCGACAGCACGCCCCGCCCGGTACACCATCGCGTCCGCGCGGCCCTCGTTCTCCCAGGCCTCTATCAGCCGGTCGCCGAGGTAACGGCAGGCCGCCACCAGGAACGCCGCCGAACCCATCGCTATGTCCGCGACCTTCAGGTCCAGGATCTGCTCGGAGGTCTTCAGCCGCCACTCCCCCGTGTCCGCCGTCTGGAGCGGGCCCGGCTCGTACACCAGGGGCTCCAGCGCGTGCAGCACGACCTCCTCCGCCAGGAAACGAGGCGTGTAGTGCGTGCCGGTGTTCTTGCGGAGCGATGACTCGGTGACGTACAGGGCGCCGTTCGGGATGACCGTCGGCAGGCCCCGCAGATCGTCGCGGAGGATGCCGGCGAACGGCAGCAGGCGCTCCGTCAGCGCCGGGTCCTTCGTCACCGCGTTCAGGCGGCGACGCGTCTCCGCCGCGGCCTCCGCCCCCACAGGCGCGAGCTTCTTCTCCAGCTGTCCCGCCGTCGCGGGCGGCTTCGGGTCCTTCCACTTCTCGTGGATGGACTTCGCGAGCGTCTTCAGCGAGCCGCCCGACTTCGCCGCCAGCGACTCGAGCTCCCGGAGCGGGACTTCGTGCTCCAGGCCCTCGGGGCCGATCAGCCCCACCATGTGCTCGGTCGCGCGGCGGCCGTCGTAGGACAGCAGGCCCTCGTAGACGTAGCCGATCTGTTCGACGTCCAGCGCGCGGAAGCTGAGCGTGCGGACCTCGCGGTCCTTGCCCTTGCCGACGCGGACCTCCTGCACCGCCTGGAGCATGTGCAGGACCGTGCGGTCGTCTATCGGGAGGAGCGGGGTGGTGCGTTCCAGCCAGGGGTAGGCGTCGGGGTCGAAGATCGAGCCGTCGTAGGCCGGGAGGTGGAGGCCGGAACCGGGGTGGTCCACTCCCCCGTGGACGGCGTGGAACAGGGCTATCAGGCGGTGCCAGGCCGACCTGGTGTGCTCCAGCGACGCCTCGCCCTCTTCGTCGGCGCGTGCCTTCAACTCGTCGCGCAGGAAGCGGGCGGAGTACGACCGCGCGTAGACCTCGTTGTCCGCCGGGAGCAGGCCACGCTCCTCGGCGAAGAGCAGGAACACGATGCGCATCATCACGGCGACCGCGGCACGGTACACCTCGCCGGCGCTGACACCCGAGGCGTGCAGGCCGGGGGCGCCGTCCTCCATCGCCCGTACGTCCGCGCGGCCGATCGCGTCCACCAGCAGTTCCACCGCCTGGCGGACCTGGACGCCCAGCGCCTCGGTGACGTCCTCGCCCGCCGCGAGGCTCTCCTTGAGCAGGCCCACCAGCGTCTCGGGCTCGTCGTACTCGAAGAAGCGGCGGCGGCGCAGCAGCGAGACGAAGGCGCGGACGACGTTGCGTTCCGCCGCCTCGTTCCAGCCGATCGCGTCGAAGACGGCCGTCGTCGTGACGCCGCCCAGCGGGGCCCACACCAGGCACCACCAGCGGCCGTCCGTCACCAGGCCGAGCGGCACGCCGTGGTGGCGGAGGAGACGGGCGAGGCGGTCGGCGGGGGCCGCCGCCCAGTCGCCGCCTCCGCCGGCCCGAGCGGTGGGCGCGGTGCCCGCCGGGACCGTCATGCCGAGCAGCCGTACCCGCTTGGCGGCGGCCTCGGTGCTGGGCTCGGTCGCCAGGTCGGTGCCCGGGTCGACGAGGACGAAGTCGGGGCGGACCTCGGTGTTGTGCTCGGCGACGCGCAGGGTGAGGCGGTCCAGGCCGTGGTGCTCCGAGTCGCCGACGCGGAGCGTCAGGGCGTCGTTCCAGCCGAGGAGGCGGCTCAGGATGTACGCCACCCACTCGTCGCGGCCCGCGGTCGTGTCCGTCTGCCAGTCGGCGTGGCGGGCGCGCAGCCGGGCGCGCTCCTCCTTCTCCAGGGCGTCGAGCTGGGGCCACGCGCGCAGCAGGACGGGCATGGTGAGGAAGGGGCCGGAGACCTCGGTGAGGTCCAGCCACTCCTGGTGCTGGCGGCGGCCGTCGGCGGCCTTGGCCTTGGCGGCGGCCATGGCGCTGCTCGCGGCGGGGCGGGGGCTCATCGGCGGGCCTCCTTTGCGGGAACGACGAAGACGACGGCGGCGGGGAAGAGGTGGGAGCGGGGCTCGCGGTAGCGGGCAGCGATGGCGGCGAGTTCGCGCTCGCGCTCGGCGGGGAGGCCTTCGAGACGTTCGCGCCAGCGGCGGCGGTCGTCCTCGAACTGGCGGCGCTCGTGGCCGGTCAGCTCGTGGGTGGACAGCAGGGCGAGCTGTTCGCCGTCGCCGTCACCCTCCTCCCGGAGCTTGGCGCGCAGGGTGGCCTCGAAGCGGTCGAGGGTGGCGGTGATGCGGCGCTCCTCCTCGGCCCGGCGGTCGGCGAGCCGGCTCTCCAGCTGGCGGCCGAGTTCGGCGGCGCGGGCCTCCAGGGACCGGTAGAGCGGGTCGCGGAGCACCGGCCAGGCCTCGGTGAGTTCCTTGCGTAGGTGCGGGGCGGCCTCGGCGCCCTCGGTGAGTGCCTGGGAGAGGACCCGGCCCTGCTCGTTCACCGACTCCCAGCGGCGGAAGCGGCCGGTGTCGCCGAACCAGCCGCCCGCGTAGAGGACTTCCTCGTGCAGGCGGGTGCCGTCGGTGCCGACGAGGACGTAGCGGGCGTAGGCGGAGACCAGGGTGGTCGTCACCGCCGGGTCGTCGGTCACCACGGCGGTGACGCGGCTGAGGCCCACCGAGTCGGCGTTCCAGACGGCGGCGGTGAGCAGGCGCGTCGACAGGGCGACCAGGGGGTGCTTGAGGTGGCCGAGGACCACGTCGTCACCGGCCTGCGCGGCCACCACCGGGGAGAACGTGAGCGGGCGTTGCTCGCCCTCGCGGAGTTTGTGCGCGAGGCCGCGGGTGGCGCGCTCCCAGCTGCCGGAGAGGGGCTGCACCTCGAAGAGGTCGCCGGGCTCCAACTGCTCGGCGCGGAACGTGGAGGGCAGGAGGGGCGGCTGGTGGTCGAGCGCGAGGGCCGTGTCGACGACGCGCTTGACGTTGGCCGGGGTCAGGCCGAGGGCGGACACAGTGCCCTCGTACTGGTCGGCGAGCCGCTTGGTCTGGGCGGTGACGTTCTGCTCGGGCGCGACCTCGCCGCCGGTGCGGCGGCCCTTGATCGGCTTCGGCTTGGCGTTTTCGATGTCGACGGGCGCGGTGTCGCCGGTCATGCGGCGCTGTACGGCGTCGGCCAGGACGGCGTTGACGGAGCCGAGGTCGTGCTCCATGCGCGCGACCTTCTTGGCTACGCGGGAGAGGAACTCCAGGTCGGCCTCGTAGGAGCCGGCCTGGGCCTGCTGCCAGCCGGAGCCGATGAAGTGGGTGATCTCCGGGTCCCGCTTCTGGCCCCAGCGGTCGATGCGGCCGATGCGCTGTTCGAGCTTGTTGGGGTTGAAGGGTATGTCGTAGTTGATCAGGCGGTGGCAGTGGTTCTGCAGGTCGATGCCCTCGCCGGCGGCGTCGGTGGCGAGGAGGATACGCACGTTGCCCTCGGGCTGGGTGGGGTCGGCCTGGAAGCCGAGGCGGATGCGTTCGCGCTCCTCGGTGGACAGGCCGCCGTGGAGGCGTTCGACACGGCCGCCGTCGGTCAGTTGTTCCTGCTGGAGGAGGTCGTGGAGCCATTCCTGGGTGTCGCGGTACTCGGTGAAGACGACGACCCGCTCGTTCGTCCAGTGCTTGCCGTCGGACGTCCGGCATATCGCCTTGAGCGCGCGTATGAAGGCCTCCGCCTTGGAGTCGGGGGCGGCCTCGTGGGTGAGGGCCCAGCGCTCCATCTCCTGCAGCAGGTCCAGTTCCCGGCCGTCCTCGGCGGGCGTGAGCGAGGTGGAGCGGGTCAGCGCGTCGTCCTCGGCGTCGACGAGACCGGTGTCGTCCAGGTCGGCGACGAGGTCGGCGAACTCCTCCAGCCACTCGGGGACTTCGGCGGCGGCCGCACGTCCCTTCGTGGGGCCGGTGTCCTCCAGGTGGGAGAGGTAGACCTGGACGGTGTGCAGGAAGGCGGCCGGGGAGGAGAACAGGCGCTTCTTCAGCAACAGGGTCACCAGGTCGGCGGCGCGGCGCCCGCCCCGGGCCTTGGGCGTGAGCTTCCTGCGGCGCTGCTCGGCGAACTCCCCGAGCAGACCGTGGATCTCGCGCTCCAGGGGTGTGTAGTCGACGGGGAGTTCGCGGGTGCGGCGGGTGCGGAACCGGGGCGTGCCGTCGGCGTTGGTGACGGTGGACTTCAGACGCCGTACGACGGTGTCCCTCAGGGCTTCCTTGTCGGGGTCGACGCCGCGGGCGAAGCGCTGGTCGTCGATGAGTTCGAGCAGGGCGGTGTAGGACTCGGGGTAGCCGTTGTGCGGGGTGGCGGAGAGGAACAGCCGGTGCTCGAAGTGCGGGACGAGGCGCCGGATGAGCTTGGTCTGCTGGGAGTCGACGGCGTACACCTGCTTGGGCGCGGCGGGCGCGACGTGGTGGGCCTCGTCGAGGACGAGCAGGTCGAAGAACCGCTTGTGGTCACCGTCACCGCCCTCCTCGGGGGCGCCGATGACCTCGTCGAGCAGGCGCTGGGCCTTCTGGCCGCGCAGCCAGGGCAGGGAGACGATGGTGAGCGGGTGGACGCGGAAGGGGTTGGCCGCCGTGCCGTGGGTGCGGCGCAGGCGGGCGCAGTGCTCGGAGTCGACGATGGTGAACTCCAGGCCGAACTTCTCGGCCATCTCGTCGCGCCACTTGAGGGTCAGGCCGGCCGGACAGACGACCATGGCGCGGCGCGCCCGGCCGCGCAGCAGGAGTTCCTGCACGACGAGTCCGGCCTCGATGGTCTTGCCGAGGCCGACGTCGTCGGCGAGGAGGAGGTTGACGCGGGGTGCGCCGACCGCGCGCGACACCGGCTCCAGCTGGTACGGCTCGACGGCGACACCGGAACGGAAGGGCGCCTGGAGGGTCCTGGCGTCGGCGGAGGCGACGGCGGACCAGCGGACGGCGTCGAGGAACGCGGCGAGGCGGTTCGGGGAGTCGTAGGAGTCGGTGGAGGCGTCGGGGAGGGAGCCGGCGGGCAGCACCCGGCGGCCGGGCTCCACCTCCCAGATGACGGAGAGGGTGTCGCCGAACCGGCCGTCGGCGACGGACTGGAGGTGGACGAGGGTCGCGCCCCGACGGTCGTCGTCGCCGTCACCGGCTCGTGGAGAGGGCTCGACTCGGGCCACCACCCACGACTGTCCGCGGACCTCGACGAGATTGCCTTCCGTGGGGAGCTGTTCGGCCCCCGTCCGCTCGGTCGCACGCTGAACTGCCGACGTCATGGGCGCTGATCCCCTCGGTGTCTCCTGTGCCGTCCGTAGACCGTGATCTGTCTCCCCACCGGAACGGCGCGACGGAGCGTAACACGATCCGTCAACTGTGAACAGAGCTCACAAAGTTGAGTTGCGGCTGAAATGCGGCCGCTTCAGCCCAACCGCCGCAACCGCTCCAGCAGTGCCCGGCTGCGCCCGTGCCCGGCGCCGGCAGCGGGCAGGACCGCGTCCTCCTCGTCGGCCAGGCGCCGCAGCAGTTCCTCGGCGACATGTCTTTCTCCGGTGCGGATCAGCAGTACGGCGATCTCGTAGCGGGTGTCCAGCACCGCGGGATGGCCCGGTCCGAGCAGGCTGCGCTGTTCGGCGAGGACCGACTTCAGCTCGTCCAGGGCCTCCCGGGTGCGGCCGAGCGCGCCCACGCACAGGGCGGCTCCGGTCCGCGCGGCGAGCGTGCCCGCGCGGTCGAGGCCGGGGGCGGCCATCAGTTCCCGGTACTCCTCGAGGGCATGAGCCGGGCGGCCGGCGCGGCGCAGGGCCTCGATCTCGGCCAGACGTGGATGAGGGGGCGCCGACTCGGCAGCACAAGCCGGCCGGGGCGCCCAGGCGGTGAGCAGGGCCGCCACCTCGGCGGCCGAGCCGGGCCGGTCCTGCGGCCTCTTCTCCAGTAGACGCTCGACCAGGGTCCGCAGGCCGTCGGGCACGTCGGGGCGGCGGTCGGCGAGCGGCGGGGCGGGTTCGTTGGCGTGCCGGTGGTACAGCATGAAGGGGCTGCCGTCGGTGAACGGCGGTGCGCCGGCCAGGAGCTCGTACAGGACACAGCCCAGCGAGTAGAGGTCGCTCGCGGGCACCGTGCGGCCCACGGCCTGTTCGGGCGCCATATAGACGACCGTGCCTGGGGTGGCGTTGGAGGCGGTGAAGTGCGTCTCGCCGGACTGCGGTTCCAGGGCCGCGGCCACGCCGAAGTCCAGGACTTTGATGTCTCCGTCCGGGGTGACCATCAGGTTCGACGGTTTGAGGTCGCGGTGCACGACGCCCTGACCGTGGGCGTAGGAGAGCACTTCGGCGGTGCGACGGGCGACGTCCGCCGCCCGCTCGATGCCGAGCGGTCCGTCGTTCTTGAGGACGGCGTCCAGGGCTCGGCCGGGGACGAGGTCCATGACCAGGTAGAGCTCGCCTTCGTGGTTGCCGTGGTCGTGGACGGCGGGGACACCCGGGTGGCGCATGCGGCTGGTCAGGCGGATCTCGCGCAGGAAGCGGCGTTCCAGTGTGCTGGGTTCGGCACCACGGCCGCGGGTGGCCAGGAGCTTGACGGCCACGTCACGGTGATGGTCCCGGTCGTGCGCCGCCCAGACGACGCCCATGCCGCCCCGGCCCAGTTCGTGCGTGAGCTCGTACCGCCCAAGGCTTCGCCCCATCGCGCCCCGTCCCCAGTCCCGGCGCTCCCCGCGCCCGCCGCCTCTCGGCAGCCGGGGACGTCACGGCACCCGGCCGACGCGATCATTGTGGCACCGGCTCACGGCACTTCCAGCCTATGGGTACCCAGAAAGATGATTTCTACAACCACCCCCGGAGCGGCCAGGAAGGCACACCTCACAGCGGCATCGGGCCCTGCGGAACCAGGAACGGCCGCCGGGGATCCTCGGGTACGGTGCGCCTGACGGCCAACTCGGGTCGCGGCTGCGGCAGGTGGGGCGCGAGAGCCGCGTAGACCTCAGCCGCGGAGGACGGGCGGTCCTCGGGCCGTTTGGCGAGCAGGGCCGTGAGCAGGTTCTGCAGGTCGCCGGGCACGGCCACCCCGGAGTCGGCGACGAGGGGCGGGGGCGAGGCGAGATGGTGGGAGGACAAGAGGGCGGGCTGATGGGTGGGGAAGGGAGTCTCGCCCGTCAGCATGTGGTGCAGCAGGCAGCCCACGGCATACAGGTCGCTGCGGCCGTCGAGCTGGTCCCGCCCCGCCAGCAGCTCGGGTGAGGCGCAGAAGAGGTTGCCGATGCCCTCGCCGGTCGCCGTCAGCCGCGGATCCGTGTCCCTGAGCAGCTTGACCAGCCCGAAGTCCAGGATCTTCACGACGCCGTCCCGCCGGATCATGATGTTCTGCGTCTTCAGGTCCCGGTGGACGAGGTCGGCGGCATGGACCGCCGACAGTCCCGCGCAGAGCTGGGCCGCGACGGCGACCGCCGAGGCGAGGTCGAACCGCCCGTCCTCCTGCTGGTCGAAGAGGTACTCGAGAGTGGTGCCTTCGATCAGTTCCATCACCAGGCAGCAGGTGTCGTCCGTGAGCGATGCGTCGAAGACAGTGGCGACGTTCGCATGGTCCAGGCGTGCGGCCGCCCGCGTCTCCCTGCCGAACCGGGTCAGGGCCGCGTCGCGGCTGCTCGCCACGGCCATCAGTTCCGTTGCCACGGTCTTGACCGCGACGGGCCGGCCGAGGGGCAGGTCCCGCCCCTGCCACACCTGCCCCATCACACCTCGGCCCAGAACCGACTCCAGCCGATAGCGGCCGCCGAGCACCATTCCCGGCGTGAGACCCGGCATCTTCCCCGACCTCCACATCTCCCACACATCACGGCGGAACGTAAAATCTGTGAACAGAGTCAATGAGCGTAGTAGCCTTTCTTGTCATCGGTTGCTGGGGAGCCGACCACCCGCCAGCCACCAAGTACCTCGGAGACTGATCGATGAGTACCCCCGACGTCGTACCCGTCAGCCTGGCCGAGATCGCCCGGATCGCCGGCGTCGGGCGAGCCGCTGTGAGCAACTGGCGCCGGCGCCACGACTCCTTCCCCACACGGATCGGGGGCACCGACGTCAGCCCGCAGTTCTCGCTCGCCGAGGTCGAGCAGTGGCTGCGCGACAACGGGAAGCTGAGGGATGTCGGCGGCAAAGAACTCCTGTGGCCACGCTTCGAGTTGCTCGGCAGCCGGAACGAGTCGGGGCTGGCCGTGGCCGAGGCCGCCCGCCGCATGCGTTCGTCCAGGGCACGGATCTCCCATGCCGAGCTCTCTCCGCAGGCTCGTGAGCTGGTGGCCGAGGCTGCGAAGCTGGGGCGGGCTGAGGGGCCGCGCGCCACCTTCGAGTTCCTGCTGCAACGGTGGCTGGAAACCCATGTCCGACAGCTCAGCACCACACCACCACCACTCGCCACGCTGATGACCCGGATCGCCCTCACCGCCCGTCTCGGTCCGCAGGATGGCGGACTGACCGTCCTGGATCCAGCGTGCGGCACGGGGCACCTGGCGGCAGCTGCCGCTCAGGAGTACGACGGCCCGGGCCTCGAGTTGCTCGCGTGCGAGCGGGATCCGGCGCTGGCCGCGCTGGCGTCCGCCCGGCTCGGCTTCGTCGCGGACGACCGTCCCGTCCGTACGCGGATCGCCACGGCCGACGCGCTGCGGGAGGACCCCTTCACCGGGGCCACGGCCGACATCGCACTATGCAACCCGCCGTTCAATGAACGGGACTGGGGATACGAGGAACTCGCCACCGACCAGCGCTGGACCCATGGGCTGCCCCCGCGGACCGAGCCCGAACTGGCCTGGGTGCAGCACCTCCTCTCCCACCTCAAGCCCGGCGGAGTCGCCGTGGTGGTCCTCCCACCCGCCGTGGCGTCACGCAAGGCGGGTCGGCGTATTCGTGGGTCGCTGCTGCGCACCGGAACACTTCGGGCGGTGGTGTCCCTGCCTCCGGGCAGTGCCCAGCCCCACAGCGTGTCACTGCAGTTGTGGGTCCTGCGAGCAGCGGCGGACGGCGGCCCTGCCGCCCCTCCTCCGAGCCAGGACGCCCTCCTGGTGGACGCCACGGGCTTCGCACGACCGGGAACGCGCGAGCCGAGCCCGGACTGGGACGCTCTCGGTTCCTTCGTCCTCACCGCGCTGGCGACCCTAGACCATTCCGGTCAAGAGCCGCCGGAGAGCGCTGTGCGCGTTCCCTTGCTCGACCTTCTGGACGACGAGGTGGACGTCACCCCGGGACGCTACACCGCGTCGGCGTCCGAACCGTCGTCGAAAGAACTTGCCAACCAGTGGAGCGAGTTCGGGTCGCTGCTGATCGATCTGGCCGATCAGGCACAACATCTGTCCGTACTCGACGTCGAGACCGGCACCCAGCAGACCACGACGACAGTGGGAGACCTGGTCAAGGCCGGCGTGCTGACGCTGCGCGCCGGTCAGCAGCCTCCGGAGAAGCCGGCACCTGTCAGCGGGAACGCCGTACCGCTCCTCACCATCGCCGATCTGCTGGTCGACGGTGCGCCCAGCGGGCTGCTGGCCACCCAATCGGCCCACACCATTGCCGAAAAGGGCGATGTAGTGGTCGCTGGAGTGATCAGGGCCTTCAAGGCGTGGGTGCATGAGGGCGCACCGATGGCTCTCGGCCCGCAGCTCTACACCCTGCGGGTGGACTCGGAGAAGCTCGATCCCCACTTCCTCGCCGGCTGTCTGCGCGCTCCGGCCAACGGGCGCCAGGCAGGCACCCACGCTTCCAGTTCCTCCCGAGTCGACATCCGGCGGTTGCAGGTACTCCAGCTTCCCCTGGAGAAGCAGATGGTGTACGCGGATACGTTTCGTCGCCTCAGGGCCTTCGAGGCGCTCGTCGCAAGAGCCGAGCGTTCAGGTAAGGGGTTGGTGAGCGACATGAGCGATCGCCTTGCGGCAGGTGGACTGGCTACCTGACCCTTACCGGCCCGTCGGGCCCGGGTCAGCGATCACCGGTGACGACCATGCGGTTGTCGATCCGGAACCCCCCAGCGGCCGCAGCGACGCGGCGCTGCTGCCTCGGGGCCACGACTGCACGGGAAGTCCTCGTCACCGAGTCATGGCGAAGGTCACGGCGGCGAGTGCCGGCCGAGCGCGTACAGCGGCATCTGTGCGGCAGGTCGTACGGGTCGACGCACCGCGGACGTGGAACCCTGGGCGTTGCCAACCCAGCGGTCGGGGCACGAGAGCCAGCCTCGGTACAGCCGCACTCGCCCGCGGGCCAGAGCCTCGCCCAGCCCGGCGTACGCCGGTCAGAACAGCGTTCCTGCGCACTTCGGCTTGTGCCTGACCAAGCCCTGTCGATACGGCTACGTCGGGCTGTCCCTGTCGCGGCTGCCGCAGGTTCACCCGCACGCCGACACGCCTCCGGCGGTACCACCAGAAGTCCGCAGCCACCAGTGTGGGACGGGGCGGGGAGGACGACGTACGCTGCCACTGCACGGCCCATGGGGACCCGGCGTCGGCCGGTGACCGAGCGCATCGGAGGCGATTGTCCTGCTCACGTTGGATCTGCACCCGATCTTCCGCAACAACCGCGACATCGACGTCGCGCTGCGCCAGACCCTGTTCAAGGCCGCCGCTACTGGGGTCGACGTCGTGCAGATCATCCCGGGCAAGGGGACGGGCCAGCTGAAGAAACGGGTGCTGGCCCTGCTGGCACAGAAGCACATCAAGAAGCTCTACGTCCGCGTGGAGACCGACGCGACCAACGCCGGCCGGGTCCTGGTCCACCTTCGATGACTCCGCGGCCGACGCGACGGGCACCATGCGTCGGTGGAACCTGCACCTACCGAGATGTCATCCACGCGGCTCAGGGGCTTGTTCGGTCAGGTCGCGCTCGCCGACGACTCCGATGTCTTCACGTGTGCAGACGCGGACGGCATCATCATCGGTCGTGTTGCTGCTCCAGATCATCCCCGCAGCCGAGGATCACTTGCCACGGCAGACGGGCGCCCGTGCCGCACGGCCCCCTCGGCCGTAGTACAAGCTTGCTCAGTAGCTGACGATGACGACGATGTTCGTCAGCCACAGGAGCGTGAGGACGGCGAGGACCGAACGGTTGAACCTCGGGACCGTCGCCGTGCCACAGCGGCGACCTCTTCGGCCGTCCTTCCTTCAGGGCGCGGGTGATCCCGCCATCGGCCTGTTCCTACCCAGATCGCCACCAGGGTCAAGACGATGTAGACCGTCCATTCGCCCAGTCGGTACGGCGTCACTTGTGGGCTCCTCGTGTTGGCGCGGCGGAGAGCCTAGCGCGGCAGCGGGAGACCACATCGTCCGGGGCGGGTATGTGGTCCCGGGGCCGTCTCTGGACCGTGGAAGGGCTCTCAACGATGACCCGCGTCGGCAACGGCCGACAAGAAGCCCCTTTTCCTCGGCGACGGCCTTCTCCAGCGTCTCCAGCAGTTCCGGGTCTGGCATCATCCCGGCGGCGTGGTGGCGGGCCCGGGCAGACGTGGAGTCCACGCTCACCAGCCCGAGTTCCGCCTGCCCCCGGGCGGCGGCCTCAGCGATCACCGCTTCCATCAGCGCCTGGAAGACCCCCGCACCGGCCCACAGGTGGAACCGCCTGTAGACGGTGGACCAGGACCCGTATTGCTGGGGCATGTCCCGCCACGGACTGCCCGTACGGAACCGTCCGTGAGATCACCCCGAGCCATCCCGCCTGTCTGCCGCCCCGGATCCAGCCAGGGCAGCAGAACGTCCAGACTCGTGATCCGAACTCGGTAAACGCCAAAGAGTGCGCGCGGACCCAGACCTGCCTATCCTGATTCTGCGCTGTCTTCCTCGCGTCCAGAAGAAGGGGATGCGGCGCAATGGGCCTGTCAGGAGCGGGCATGGCTGATCGCGCAACGATGGAGCGTATCTGGGAAGCCCACACCGCCGGCGAGTTCGTGGCGCAGGACGTGGAGGCCACGATGGCCACGATGGACGACGACCCCATCGTCGTCCATGTGCCGACCGCCATGGGCGGTAGTGGGTACGACGGCGTCAAGGACTTCTACGCACGCTGGTTCATTGGACGGAACCCGGACGATTTCACTGTGCGTTCGATATCCCGCACGGTGGGAGACGACAGTCTCGTAGACGAAATGATCGTGTCGTTCACCCACGACATCGAGGTGCCCTGGATTCTGCCTGGATTGGCACCCACCGGGCAGCAGGTCCGTATACCCGTCATCGCCGTCGTGGACTTCCGAGGCCCGCGTGTGCGGAGCGAGCGCATCTACTGGGATCAAACGGCGGTGCTCGCGCAGACGCAGTTGCTGAACGACGACATCGTCCGGCGCCTGCCCGTGGTCACCACACCGTTGGACGTACTGGACGGCAGGGTCCCCCTCAACCAGCTGACGTCGCCCCGCCTCGATGTCGAACCGTGAAGGTCAATCCCCTCGAACCCGGAACCGGTCGTAGATCGTAGCTGCGCAGGTCAGGGATCGGCCCACGTTCGCCCGACAGCAGATGCGGCTCGGTCAACTCCCATCGGCATCAGTCACATCACCACGTGTGATCTCGCGGGTCAGTATTCGGAGGGACGCGGGGCGCGCAGGTGCGCCCGTTCCTTCAGCTCCTTTTCGTCGACCAGCGTGAGCATCGGTTGACCCGGCGCGCACACCATGATCACCACGAACTTGGTCGGTGCGTCCGACAGAGCGTTGCCGTCCTGGTAGTGGATCACGTCACCGCCTGGCTCCCAGAACGTCTTACCGGCCTCGACCACACGCTCCGGCTCACCCTCGAGCTCGAACCGGAGCGCGCCCTCCATCACGTAGCCGAACGACGGGCCCGAGTGGCGATGTGGAGGGAGCCCGGGGTGACCGGGAGGCCACTCGACGAGGATGGTCATTCCCGAACCACCTTCGGGAAAGAAGGGCGGAGTGACTTCCTGCAGCAACTTGACTTCGGGCGGCAAGGAGACCTCGTGGGCGCTCCCGTGCTCTGGGTTCTTCGCCGACATGCACCACACCTCCGTAAGCCCGCCCGGAATGGGCGATCTCGCATCGGCCACCGCATTCCGGACCGGTATACCGACTCACTCGTTCGGCGGTGACCAAGTCGCCGGATCCCGGCTCACACAACTCGCTTCGCGATGAAGACAAGCCACAGGCCGCATCCATGACAGGCGGCATCCGTGACAGGCCGCATCCGTGACAGGCCGTATGGCTTCTGCTTCGCCCGAACGGTCTCGACACCACCCTGCCTCCCGTCGGCGGCCGCCACAATCCGGGAGCCAGCGGCATCGAGACCGCACAGCGCCATGTCATCGGCGGGCATCTAGCGCCGTATCAGGCAGCGTCTGCTCTGTTGCGATCTGACGCACCGCTCGGGTGCTGGCGCAGGCAATGTGTCACCATGAGCCTGTCCGGTGGCAGAACATGTACCGGTTCGTGAGATCGATGACGATGAAGGCCGGAGGTTGCTGCGGATCATCCGCACAGGCACCGGCTCGGTCGTGACGTGGCGGCGGGCCCAGAGATACAAGGGCGGTCGTTCGAGGACTCTTACGCTGCCCGAGCGGCACGAGGTCAAGAAGATCGCCAAGTCCGAGCCGGCCGAGCACGGCCCGCCGTTCCCGACCTGGAGCCTGGCCAAGCCGGCCGACTTTGTCCGGTCCGCTCAACCTCCAGCCGCACCCGGCAGGCAGTGGGCCGAACGCGGCGGCAAGCAAGTCGTCAACAGGGCAAACGTTGCCTGATACGGCGCTAGGAAGCACCGCCTGTGGGGCCCACCGCTGTTCGCGCCGCCGCCACGAATGCTGCGATCGCCGGGTGCGTGCCGCCGCCCGCGCGGAAGGCGACCTTCGAGCGACGGAAGAGGGGCAGCCGGGTCAGGACCACGCCCTCGGGGGCGTGTGCGGTGGCCATCTCCGGTACGAATCCGGCACCTTGCCCGATGGCGGCCAGTGCCAGGACCGTACGGAAGTCGTTGACCTGGTGGCGGATGCGCGGCTGGAATCCGGCCGTCTGACAGGCACGTACGGCCATCGCGTGACCGGTCGTACCGTCTCGAGCCGTGATCCATGGGGATGCGGCCCACGGTCCCAGAAGCTCCGCCAGCGTGTCGCCGCAGGCGGCAGGACCGGTAGCGAGAGCGCTGTCGGTGGGGCCGCCCGTGGCCAGGTACACCGGCTCCTCCAACAGGGGCACCTGGTCGACCGTGGTGTCCGGTGACGCGGGCACGAAGTCGTAGTCGTGGACGAGGGCCACGTCGAGTTCGCCGGCGCGCAGGCCGTCGGAGACCCGCGCCGAGTCGATCTCCTGCACCATCGGCTCCAGCTCGGGATGGCGCCGGGCAAGTTCGGCCAGCGTGGCGGGCACGATCGCGGGGCCGCCAGAGGGAAACGTCCCGATCCGCAGCGGCCCGCCGATGCCCTCGCGCGCCCCGGCCAGCTCGGAGACCGCCAGTTCGAGGCGTTCGAGGACCGCGTCAGCGTGGGTGACGAGGGTGCGGCCTGCGGGCGTCAGCACCACCCGTCTGCCACTTCGTTCCAGCAAGGGCACGCCCGCCTCGCGCTCAAGCACGCCCAGCTGCTGGGAGACGGCCGAGGCAGTGAAACTCAAAGCCTCGGCCACGGCCGCGATGGTCCCGCGCCGGTCCAGTTCGCGCAGGAGGTGGAGACGCCGGACATCAAGCATAAGGTGAGCTTACGCATAAGCGAAGAAACATGAACTGGATCTACTGGGTTTGCGTCGGTCAGGCTGAGCGAATGAAGCCCGAAGCAAACCTCACCGGCCTGTTTGTCCCCTTGGTGACCCCGTTCACCGACGACCTGCGCCTTGCCCCGGACGCGCTCGCCTTGCTCGCCGATGAGGCGCTGTCAGTCGGCGGAGCGCGCGGGCTCGTTGCCCTGGGCACCACCGCGGAGGCGGCCACGCTGACCACCGAGGAGAAGCAGGCCGTGGTCCGCATCTGCTCGGCCGCCTGCCGGGCACACGGAGCTCCGCTGATCGTCGGCGTCGGCACCAACGACACCGCCTCCGCCATCAAGACGCTGCGAGAGCTCGCCCAGAGCGGTGACGTGACCGCGGCGCTGGTTCCCGCGCCGCCCTACACCCGGCCCGGTGAGGCGGGAACGCTGGCACACTTCACGGCACTCGCCGAATACGGGGGCCTGCCGCTGGTCGTCTATGACATCCCGTACCGCACCGCTCAGCCCCTCAGCACCAGAACCCTGAACGCGCTCGGGCACCTACCGGAGGTCGTCGGGGTCAAGTACGCGACTGGCGCGATCGACGCAGCCGCGATGGAGCTGCTCGGCTCGTCGGCACCGGGCTTCGCGGTGCTCGGCGGCGATGACGCCGTCATCTCGCCGCTGCTCGCGGCGGGCGCCCACGGCGGCATCCTGGCGTCGGCCAACGTCCGCACCGCTGACTTCGCCGAGCTGATCTCGCTGTGGCAGCGCGACGCTGCCGGACCGGCCCGCAAGCTGGGAACCGAGCTGGCCCGGCTGTCCGCCGCGCTCTTCGCCGAGCCGAACCCGACCGTCATCAAGGGGGTGTTGCACGCCCAGGGCCGCATCCCCAGCCCGGCCGTCCGGCTGCCGCTGCTGGCCGCCTCCGCCGATTCGGTCCGGCGAGCGGCGGACCTGGCCACCACCCGGACCCACCAAGCCCACCAAGAGACCGCAGTCGGGCCGCGGTGGTCGGCGCGCGCGACGGGGCGAGCATGTCGCCGTAGCGGGCGGCGTGGAGGATGATGCCTTCGACACCTTGTCCTGCCTCCCAGGCGTCCGCAGAAAGCGGGCTCAATGCGGAACCTGGGCTCATGCGTGAGGCTGCAGCCGATCGCCAGATCCGCGTACTTGCGCTGGGGCATCGCCGACTGCGTCCAAGGGCGGGTCACTCGGGTGGGTCGGCGCGTGTTTGGAGCTGCTGCCAGCAGTGGTGGACGTGCTGTTCAGCCTCTCGCACGGCGCAGGAGGCGGCATTCGAGAGCGCGGCCACGGTCTTTTCGGCGCTAGGTGACGTGTGACCGCGGATCGGGTGGGCCAGGCCGGTGACGCGTCCTCGGACGCCCTGGTGGACGACGGCTGCCCGGGCGACCAGGATTGCGGCGACGACTGCTGCAGCGGTCAGCGCGACAGCTGCCTGCTGATCAGACACGGCGGTGAGGGGTCCTTCGTACGGGTACCGATCGGCAGGCGGGAAGCCGGTATTGGTGTCCTACCGGCTTCCCGCCTCCTCATGCGCGTCAGCCGGGCCAAGTTCCGGTCAGGCGGCGGACGGCGGTGGCGCCGGCGCGGTCGACGGCCGCTTTGACTCCGGCGAAGAGCGCGCCTTGGAGCGTGGCGGCGAGCAATACCTCGCCCCAGGAGCGCTCTTCGTCGGTGGCGTCCGGGGCGTCCTCGTCGTGGCCGAGCATCTTCCACGTCTGCTTGAACAGCGCTCCCGCGGCCATGCCGCTTACGGCGCCGAGCGCGAGGCCGACCGGCTTGTAGGCGATCTTCGACGCCTTCACCCGGTTCACCCCTTCCGGCGGCGGCAGGCCAGCCACACCACCACCGCACCCGCTGCCGCCAGCAGCACCTTGCGGTTGTCACGCGCCAGCTGCGCCCCCCGGGCAGCCTTCTCCCTTGCCGGCTCGGGTGCCTTCTCCTGCCACAGCTGACCGGCCTGGGCCGCCGTGGCCCGGGCCTGTCCGGCGGCCTGGGCGGCCTTGTCCTTGACCGGGTCGGGCAGCCGGTCCTGTGCCTGGTGGGCCAGGTCGGCGGCCTTCGCCTTCAGTTCCCCGGCCTTGAGGGCGGCCTGCTCCTTCAGCTCGCTGGCTTTCGCTGCAGCCTGTTCCTTGACCTCGGCGGCCTTCTCCTGGGCGCGCGCCTTGACGTCGGTCTTCGCTGCGAGCGCCTCGACCGTCTCTCCAAGCTCGGCCCGGGTCTCCTCGACCTGCTCGCGCAGTTCCTCGGGGCTGGAGGCGGTGGGTTCGTCGTGAGGCGGCTGGGTCATCGGTGTGCGCTCTCCTTGATCTCGGCCACGTCGGCCTTCACGTTCTCGACCGTCTGCTGGGGCGTGGGCGGCGCGGCCTGGTCTACCTGCTTCTTTCCACTCATGGCCATCACCGCGGCGATCACACCCAGCACCGCTGTGACGATCAGCCCAGCTGCCCACACCGGAAGCGCCACCGCCAGTGCGGCGATCACGGTGGCGACCAGCGCCTGCGCCATCAGGAAGCCGACAACGCCGGCGCCGCCGAACAGGCCGCCGCCCTTGCCATAGCGCTTGCCCTTCTCCTTCATCTCCGCCTGCGCCAGGCGCAGTTCGCCGCGCACCAGCTCGGTCAGCTGCTGCGAGGCCCGCTGCACCAGCTCGCCCACCGGCTCCTGGCCCAAGCGATCCGCGCTGGGGCCGGCATGGTGCGGTTGCGTGCTCGACACCACGGCCACCTCCTGTCCCTCTGAAGTTTCTGCAGGCCGCGCGTCATGCGCCCGACCATCCGATGAGGGCGCGAGTACCCCGAGCAGGCGAGTTCAGGACAGGCTTGTGGCGAGGTGTCTGCCTGCTCTCGCCAGTCCGCCCGGCTCTCCCTCGACCTGCTAAGGCCAGTGGCGCAGGATCAGGCGCGGAGCGCGCCGGCTGAGCCAGGCGCTGGCCAGGCCGATGGCGGCGCCGGTGACCACGTCGCTGGGGTAGTGGGCGCCGCTCTGCACCCGCTCGAGCGCCACCATGGCAGCCGGCACCGCGCATAGTGCGCCGGCGGCAGGCCAAGCGGTCACCACGGCGGCGGTGAAGGCCACCGCGGCGGCGGTGTGCCCGGAGGGGAAGGAGGAGGAGTCGGGGCGGTCGTCGACCTCGTCGTGGGGAAACCACTCCTTGGGCGGTCGGGGACGGTCGGCCACCTGCTTGCACACGCCGTTCGAGATCAGCTGGGCGACGACCAGGGCGGCCAGGCCGGTGGCCGCTGCTTTGCGGCCGCGCCACCCGCCCAGCCCCGCCATCGCGGCCGCGGCGCCGCACCACAGCTTCGTGCTCTCCGCGGTCTCCTCCGCCACCGAGAGCACCTTGCCGACTCGGGGCGGGATGCGGGAGGCCGCCTGCTTGGTCAACGACCGATCAGCATCACGCAACCCTGCCAAAAGCCTCATGGAGAGCAGATATCCCGCAGGTCATCGACCTATGCCCAAGATCGTCGGGTGGCAGTCAGACCTCCCCCGGCCGACGTCGGTCGTCCTCGTCCCATTTCCGGGTGCCGCGAGGCTGCGTGTACGGCGCGGTGTCCGGTGGCAGGCCGCCCGCGATGGCCCGCTGGCGTACGGTCTCGGCGTCGAACTCCAGACCCAGTAGGACGGCCAGGTTGGTGATCCACAGCCGGACGAGGAATACGATGACGCCGGCCATGGTGCCGTGGGTCTTGTTTGTAGGAGGCGAACCATGCGCCCTCGGGTGCCTCCACACTCGCACCGCTACTCGCATGACACGCGCCGGGCAACGGTTCCTCGCCCGGTCAATGCGGTGCGGCTTCCGGGGAGGGGTAGCTGTCGAGGACCTGGTCGACGCCGGTCAGTTGCAGCATCTTCCGCACCGGCTGGCTGGGGGCGATCAGTGCGAGGCGGGCGCCGGTGCTGCGGGCCGTGCGGTATGCGGTGATCAGACAGGTGAGCCCGGTGGAGTCGAGGAAGGTGACGCCGGACAGGTCCACCAGCACCGTGTGAGGGTCGCGGTCCAGCAGCGGTTGCAGTGCGTCAGCGAGGTGGTGGGCGGTGTGCAGGTCCAGATGACCCGTGACGGTCACAAGACGACGGCCAGGGGCTGCGGTATGCACTTGTACGTCCACAGGGTCGGCATGTCGCTTCTCGGGAGCGGGCGGGCCGGTGCTCACGTGATCCTCCTGCCGGGGCTGGTGTGACTCATGGGGTCAGCTCGTCCTGGTGGCCGCCGCGCCACTCGGTGAGCAGAACGGTGGCGTCGTCGGCGAGGCGCCCGTCGTTGTGGTCCATGACCGCGGCCATGAGCCGGCGCAGGGTTTCGTGCAGGGTGTGCCGCCCCGCGTGGTGGCGGCGGATGAAGCCGACGAACCGGTCCCGGCCGAACTCGTCACCGCGGGCGTCACGGGCCTCGATGATCCCGTCGGTGTAGAACAGCAGGCGGTCACCGGGTTGCAACTGCTCGGTGCGCTCGGTCACCGACAGGCCCAGATCGGCCCCCATGGGGCCGGCCGGCGGGCAGGCCAGCTCGGTCGTCCAGCGGTTGTCGCGGATGAGGATGGGCAGGGGGTGACCGCGGTTGATCCAGGCCAGCCGCCCGCTTGCCATGTCGAGGTCGGCCAGGATGCCGGTGACGTAGCGGCTGGTGCTGAACTGCCGGAGCAGCGCCTGTTCCACATGCTCGCTGGTCTGGGCCAGGGACGCGCCCTGGCGGCGGGCATTGCGGCAGGCGGCGACGGCGACGTTCGCCGTGATACCGGCCGTGGTGTCGTGGCCCATGGCGTCGAAGACGCTCAGATGCAGCGTGGTGCCGGCGACGGCGTAGTCGAAGGCGTCGCCGCCCATCTGATAGGCCGGCTCCATCACCGCACCCACCGTGACCCCGCATCCGGCGTAGGCGGGAGGCGGGGTGAGGTTCCACTCCATCTCGGCGGCGACGTTCATCGCCTCGGTGCGCACCAGCCGGGCGTAGGAGTCGCTGAAGGAACGCTTGCTGAGCAGCACGAGTGCCGTCATCGACGCCAGATCGCGCAAGATGTCACGGGTCGGCTCGTCGTCGGTGTCGCTGTCGGCCCGCACCACGCCCAGACGCTCCACGCCGTCGGTGACGGCCACCCACCACCGCCGACGCCCGCTCGGCATCCTGTCCGACGACGACTCGGCGAGGATGTCCACACGCTGGTACGCCTGGCCGGGCAAGCTGCCCTGGACGGTGAACTCCTCACCTCCGCCGGCGGCGTCACCTCCCTTGCCGGTGAGCCGACGCAGCACCGTCTCCCGGATGTCGACGACGAAGACGGCCACGTCGTACAGCCCGGCTTCGGCAGCGTGCTCGGCGACCAGGTCAGGAAGCTGCTCCAGCGTGACCGTATGGCTGGCCTGGACCATCCGTACCAGTGCCAGAGCGGCCGCCGCCCTGTCAACCACAGCGCATCCCGTCACTTCGCCGGCAGGATCCGACCGAAACGATATCGAGGTGCACCGGACCACGTCGCATCGCCGACTCCTTCCGGCCCTCGTGCAAACAGTGATCATTTACCGGGACGACGCTGACCGTCGCTGTGTTCGAGCCCCGATGAGGCAGGCCCCGGGCACTGTTCCTGAGATGCGGCAACCACCGGCCATTCCTAGCGTGCCTTACTCGAGCCGTCCGGGCAGCGCGCCGACCCGCCCAGCTTCAGGCAGGGTGACGAGGCGCAGCGCGAGAGTCCGAGCCGCTCAGGTGCGGGGCCGCGAACACGCTCCGCCCCGGAGTGCCGCCACGGGTGCGTGCGCTGAGTCGCGGGTGAAGCGCTCGACGCTTGGCGCATCGATGCTTCCACCACCTGCCCCACCCTGCCGCTGAGGCCGGTCAGGAAAGGAGTCCCCCGTGTCGCCTCGACAAGACTGCACCGCTTCCCGTCCTCGGCAACCTCAAGAACTCCTACCACCGGAAACGCCCCGGCATGAAGGAACACGCCGCAACAACTGCATCGACAGGGTGCCGGTAGTCGCGCGGCGTTGCTTGCGGTGGTGGCCTCCAGGGCTCTCCCCCCACTTGCATGCGCGGCCGGCCCGAGGCCGGAAGGAACCTTCACCTCCCCGGCGGCTTCCCGTCTGCGCACGCGGCGCACGGGCACTGCGCGGCTGAACCGCTGGGAGTACGGCCCGGCCCGGCGGGCGGTGTCGCTGCGCAGGCCCCGCGAGCGGCCAAGGCACCGGAGAGGGGAGCCGCCCGGCTCGCCCGCCGAACTCGTCACCTTGCTGTTTCTGTGGGAGCCGGCCGGTCACGGCGCGCCGGCACCCGGCGCGCCGGCACCCGGCGCGCCGGCACCGCACCACCGGCTCCCCGAACAGCTCATAGACACTCACCTCGCCAGGCCGGCGGTGGTCACCGCAAGGGCGACGGTGGTCACCGCAAGGGCGACCATCACCGCCCGCCCGTTCCCCGTCTTTGGTCGCAGATTCCCACCTGACCTCCCGCTGTCCAGGGGTTGGAAGGTCCCCGACCGTTGCGCACGGGTTTCTGCGTCGTCCTGGCGAGTATCTCCACACAGCTCAACGGGCCGGCCGAGAACAGAAGAGGCGGCGACCTGGCCTCGGTCACCGGGCCAGGGCAGCAACCTGCCCAGCAGCACGGCCCGGCCCAGCCGGCGCCGCGGCCGGGCGCTCGCGCGGTCAGTGGACGCGGAGGCGGTGATCGGAGCGTTCAAGGCGGGCTTCTTCCGTCACCTGGGCAAGGGGGAAAGGAGGGCCGCTATGCGAAGACCGTCTGTGTGCGTGCGCATGGCGCCATCCTGCCCATACCGGGCGAGCGGGGGTGGGCGAAGCGCGCCAGCAGTCAGGATGTGTTCAGGTGCCCGGTGGCACGGTCGGACGACGTGACCTACGAATCGCCGGAGAGCCAGGTGGCTCCGAAGGACGGCCAGACGCGCCGTTCGCGTCACCGGCCGGGCGGAATCAAGGTGCCCGAGGTCACCGTCTCCTTCTGGATCGTCAAGGTGCTGTGCACGACGGTCGGCGAGACCGCGGCGGACCTGCTGAACGAGAAGGCGGGGCTCGGGCTGACCGGTGTGTCGGTGCTGATGAGTGCCCTGCTGGCCGCAGTCCTGGTCGTCCAGTTCCGGACGAAGGCTTACCGCGTCGGCGTGTACTGGCCGGCGGTGGCGCTGATCAGCGTCGTCGGCACGCTGATGAGCGACAACCTCACCGACACCATGGGCGTGCCGCTGGAGACGAGCACCACGGTCTTGGCGATCGTCCTCGCGGTCGTCTTCGTCGTCTGGTACCGGCGCGAGCGGCCCCTGTCCCTCCGCCACATCGACACCACCAGCCGCGAGTCCTTCTACTGGCTGGCGGTGATGTTCACCTTCGCCCTCGGCACCGCGGCCGGTGACCTGGTGTCCGAGCGCATGGGCCTCGGCTACTGGCTGCCCGCCGTCCTGTGTGCGGCGGCCATCGCCGCGGTGGCCGTCGCGCACTTCGGGCTGGACCTGGACGCGGTGTGGAGTTTCTGGATCGTCTTCCTCCTGACCCGCCCGCTCGGCGCGTCCATCGGCGACTACCTCTCCCAGCCCACCGGCGCCGGCGGCCTCGGCCTGGGCACCGTCGTGACCAGCGTCCTGTTCCTCGCGATCATCCTCGGACTGGTCGTCCACCTCTCCGTCACCCACAGGGACGTCCCCGAACCGGAGCAGGCGACGGGACACGCGGCGTGAGCCACACGTCGGTCCGGGGGGCCGGCCGCACGCACGCACGCACCTCAGCGTCACCGGGAAGCCATGCTGCTCGTGTGGCGCGAGTGATCAATGGGCCACAGTCAGGATGTGTTCAGGTTCCCGCTGGCACAGTCGAGCGGTATGACCCGTGAAGCGCCTGAGAGTCCGGTGGTTCCAGAGGTGGGCACCTGGCGAGGAGACCGGAGGTGAGTCGACGAACAACTGGCTGAGGCGGGCTCGCACCCCCTCGCAGGCACTGGATGGGGAGTGGATTCCGGGACGAGGTTCCGAGAATCCTGGCCAACGCCGTCGGCCGGAGCATTGAATTGGCGGCTCCACGGATTTTCCGAGGCGGCTCGTGCTCGCCTGCTGACGACTAGGGCGCCGAATCTCTCTCATATCGGCGGATCCCACGAAAGGCATCAGCGCCTCCCCGCCGGGCGGCGCAGACAGTAAAGGCGTGTCCTGCGTCACATAGGAATAACTCAAGATCCCACGTAACAATGTGCGTCACCCCGGGTCGTAACAGGCATAGAAGAAAATCCTCGCGCAGGCCGAGGAAAGAACAAAGGCGGAGGCCATTCCGAGAAGGTGAACCGTGTCACGGTCCACGCCTCCGACGGCGCGGCCCAGGTGGACTTGACGAGCAATTGCAGTCATCCCGCCGCCCGGCAGGCTCAAGGCCCCGCTTGTCTACACGAATGTAGACAGTTACCGTTCCGCAGACGCGAGGGCGCCCCCTCTGTGCTGCCACCCGTCCATGTGAGGATTACATGACAACTTCGACGACTACCGCGACTGCTCGTCATGCCGCGGGCAGCCGCCTGTTGAACAAGGTGCCCGAGGTCACGGTCTGGTTCTGGATCATCAAGATCCTCTGCACGACCGTGGGCGAGAGTTTCGCCGACTACATCAACGAGACGCTGGGCTTCGGCCTGACCAAGACCATGCTGTTGTTCACCGTGGTATTCGCGATCGTGCTGGCGGTGCAATTCCGCACGAAGCGCTACGTCCCGTTCCCGTACTGGCTCACCGTGGTGGTGGTCAGTGTCACCGGCACGCTGTACACCGACATGCTCACCGATAAGCAACACGTCCCGCTGTGGCTCAGCTCGACGGTGTTCTCGGTCCTGCTGGCCCTCGTCTTCGGGGTCTGGTGGCTGCGCGAGCGGACCCTGTCGATCCACAGCATCACGACCTTCCCGCGTGAGGCGTTCTACTGGCTGACCGTCCTGGTGACGTTCGCGCTGGGCACCGCCCTCGGTGACTGGACGCTGGAGCTGACCAACTGGACGCCCGCTCAGTCGGTGTTCCTGCCGCTGGGCCTCATCCTGTCGATCACCGCACTGTGGAAGTTCGGCGCCAACCCGGTTCTCTCGTTCTGGCTCGCCTACATCCTCACCCGGCCGCTCGGTGCCAACATCGGTGACTGGCTCGCTTCCCCGAAGTCCGCGGCCAACCCCGGCGACCCGGTGGGACTCGGCCTGGGCACCTTCGCCACCAGCCTGATCTTCCTCGGCGCCATCCTGGCCACGGTCATCTACCTGACGATCAGCCGCAGGGACGTCGCCGAGACCTCCGAGACGACGCACCAGCCGTCGGTCACCGACGCGCGCAAGGAGCGCATCGCGCTCGGAGGCTTCGCAGTGATCGCCGCCGGCACCGTCGCGCTGATGATCTGGGCCCACAACCAGCCCCACGTCACCTGCGACCCGACCGGTCAGAGCGAGACGATGCCGGCCTGCCCGAAGGCGGCCCTGACCGCCGGCCAGACGACCGCGGCAGTGGCGAAGTACGAGAAGCTTGCCCAGACGGCGATCGCTCAGGACCGGGCCGGGACGGCCGCGGCCTCCCACGCCACCGTGCAGAAGA
Organism: Streptomyces sp. NPDC046759; assembly: GCF_040645475.1. NCBI lineage: Bacteria > Bacillati > Actinomycetota > Actinomycetes > Kitasatosporales > Streptomycetaceae > Streptomyces > Streptomyces sp. NPDC046759. The sequence continues at coordinate 627,809 of NZ_JBEYYJ010000001.1, forward strand.
TGCGCGACGACTGGGACGCCGACGCCACCTCGCTGCAGGCGGTCAACAACACGACCTGGAACCTGCTCGACCACCAGATGGATGAGGTCCTCAAGGCGTACGCCATCGACCACGGCAACATCCAGCCGGCTCCAGCCGCCGAGCAGGAGAAGCAGCTCAACACTCTGCTGGGCGACCTCCACAGCCACCGCTTCTGACGAGCGTCGGGGGACTTGGGTTGGTGGCCGGTTCGATGGGCCTGTACGGGACCGGTCACCAACTGCGCTGTACCGGTGCACCAAGCCCGACGCCCTCCGTGTCGGCGTCACGGCGGGCCGCCTCCCCCGCAACGATGCGTCTGATGCGGCCCCTGCCAGCACCCTGCCCCCTGCCCCGCCGACCTGGTCCCGGACGCGACGGGCCGGCAGTCTTTCGACGCCGCGTACAGGGCGGCCAAGCAACAGCGCGCCGTGTTCGTTGCCGTCGAGCGCCTGGGCTCGCTCTGAACGGTCAGGCAGGACGGAGAAGATCACCGGTGTGCAGTCCGTGCTGAAGTCTGAACCCACACCCAGTGCCGGCGAAGGCCGCTCCTCAACGGGCAGCAGGTTGATCTGCAGGGGCTTCGCGAGGTCGTCCGCGGCAAGGGGCCGGCCGCCATCGGCGAGGCATCCGTACTTGTTCCTGCCGAGCCTCAGCGCGCTGAGCCGGCTGGCCGACCTTGGTGTCTGAGCCCGCCGTCAGGTGAACCGAGCGTTGCTGACGTCGATGGAGACCATGGTCTGTTCCAGGATCGGGCGGTTTTCCGCATCGCTTCGGTAGGCCCGGCGTTTGGTGGGCAGGCGGATCCCGTCTGCTTCCACGGTGTCGTAGACGTACTGTGCCGCGGCGAACCCGCCTGCGATGTCGACGTGATAGTCATGCCGACGCAGGAGATGGTCGGGGCCGAAGTAGAAGTCCTGCTGCGCGCTGTGGCTGGCGATGTCGGGCGGGAAGGTGGCGCGCAGTCCGCGCCAGAGTTCGTCTCCTTCCCGCCATGGTTCGATTTCGGTGAGGGTGAAGCCGGGCATCGCCAGCAGGAAGGGCGTGGTGAGATACGTCCACAGCGCGTAGCCGTTGAAGTAGGCGCGGTCCAGCGGGTCCCACGGGGTGCTGAGGTCGTGCCCGGTGAACGACCTCCGCGGTTCGTCGCGTTCGGCCACGACGCGGCCGTCGGCTTTTTCGATGCGGACTCGGTCGGCCGTGAAGTCGGTCTTCTGGTCGGGGGCGCCGAACGGCATCACGGAGGCGTGCTGCTCGTGCAGCCAGACGGTCATCTCCCGGGCGGTGGGGTCCTGCGGCATCCCCTTGATGACGAACATGTCACCACCGCTGACGATGGTGGCGCGAACCGTGGTGAGGGCGTTCCAGCGGTCGAGTCCACCATGGGCATCGATGACCTCTGCGAGCAATGTGTTCATGTCGGTCTCCTGCTCGATCATGCCAGGCGGCGGTGACCGAAGGGCCACCGATCGGGCGGCCCGGCTTCGGCGACACAGCCGCAGCCGCAGCCGGACGAGCCGCGGTGACCTCATCAGCCGGGGCGGCTCTCTCATCGTTCACAGGTTCACCCGTGTCACGCACCTGGGCGCTGATCCTGGCGCGGCGGAGGCATCCGCCGGACGACCCCGCGTCCACGGCGTCGGGGGCGGCGCCTGCCCGTCTTCAGCGGCCGGCCGCGATCAGCGCAGGAGGACGCCGAAGACCATGCGGAAGAAGGCGTCGAAGGGGGCGGAGGACTTGTCGGCCCGGGCCGCGATCAGCGTGCCCTCCCAGGCGCTGAGGATGAACAGCGCGGCCTCCTCGACGTCGAGAGCGGCGTCCAGCTCACCTGCTTCCTCGGCTTCGGTGAGCACCCGCCGGATGTGCGCGGCCCACCGCTGGAAGCCGCCCTGGACGGCGGAGCGGATCTCCTCGGAGTGGTCCGCAACCTCGGCGCCGAGGTTGCCCACCAGGCATCCGCGGGCGAAGCCGTTGTCGACCGTGTCCGCGCCGAGGAACTCGAAGTGTGCCCGAAGCCGCTCCAGCGCAGGGCGTCCGGGTGTGTCGAGCAGGTCGAACCGCAACCCGGCGGCGTAGCGGCTCAGTGCCTCGAGGGCGCTCTCCTCCTTGCTGGTGAAGTGGTTGTAGAACGAGCCCTTGGGAGCCCCGGCCGCCGACGTGATGTCGCTGATGCCGGTGGCGTTGAAGCCCCGCGTGCGGAACTGCTCCAGAGCTGCCTGCGCGATCTCCTCGCGCTTGGACGCGCGTGCCATCCTCACCACCACCTCCAGGTCAATATGTCCGGTCGCCTTGCCTCGGGTCAAGCTCGGCACCACGGGGGACGCAGCTCCCGCCCACACGCGCCATGGCTCGCGGGTTCGGCCCCCGGACCCGCTTGACTAAATTTAAAGTGACCGGTCATATTGAATCGAGTCCCCGTTCCAAGCCCTCGGCCCTCCTCGTGTCGGCAGAGGCAGCACCGAGGAGAAGCGTCATGTCCGCGTACCGAGCATTCGAAGCGACCGGTGTCCACCAGCTCCGGCTCGTCGAGCGCGAGCTGGTGGACCCGGAACCCGGACACGTCCGGCTCAGGGTGGAGGCGTGCGGTGTCTGCCACTCCGACGTACTGGCCGTGGAGGGCCTGCGCGCCGACCCGTCACGCCCCGTCGTCCCCGGCCACGAGATCGTCGGCGTGATCGATGCCGTCGGCCCGGGCGTCACGGCCTGGAGGCCCGGCGACCGCGTCGGCGTCGGCTTCCTGAACGGGCACTGCTGGGAGTGCGAACCGTGCCGCCGGGGAGACTTCGTCAACTGCCTGTACCAGGAACAGACCGGAACGACCGTCGACGGCGGATACGCGGAGGTGACCTACGCCCGCGCGAGCGGACTGGTGCGCATCCCCGACGGCATGTCCGCCGTGGAGGCGGCCCCCCTGCTGTGCGCCGGTCTGACCACCTTCACCGCGCTCCAGCAGGCCCCCACCCGCGCGGGCGCCCTGGTCGCCGTGCAGGGTATCGGCGGGCTCGGTCACCTGGCCCTGCAGTACGCACGCAGCCTCGGACACCGGGTCGCCGCCGTCGCCCGCGGCCAGGAGAAGGAGAAACTCGCCAGGGAGCTGGGCGCCCACGAGTACATCGACAGCACCGGCACCGACCCCGGCACGGCGCTCGCCGACCTGGGCGGCGCATCGGTCATCGTCGCCACGGCATCGAGCGGTACGTCCATGAACCCCCTGGTCCGCGGCCTGGCCCCGGGCGGCACGCTGGTGGTCGTCGGCGCCGCCCCCGACCCGCTGACGACCGCCACGGCCGACCTGATCTTCGGCACCCGCCGCATCGTCGGCAGCCTGACCGGATCGTCGATCCAGAACGAGGACAACCTCGCCTTCAGCCTCGCCCACGGCATCCGCCCCAGCACCGAGACCATGCCCTTCACCCACGCCATGGACGCCTACGAGCGGATGCTCTCGGGCAAGGCACGCTTCCGCGTCGTCCTCGAGACGGACGCCTGACCACCCGACGACCTGAGCCGCCGGACAGACGAGTCCGGGCCCACGCCCTCGGCAATCCCCTAGAGGTTCCCCCATGACCGACACGGTCGACACGACAGAGCACACCGGCACGGCCCCGCACGGCAGCGGGCCTGCGCGTCCAGCCGCCGACACCGTCTCCGACGTCAACGGTCCCCGTGCGACCCGCGCCGCACGGATCAGACTGCTGTCCGTCTCCCTCGGCACCGCCGGCCTCGGCGGAGCCTGGCAGGCAGCGGTGACCACCTTTCCGCACGCTCTGCAGGTCAGCGACGCGCTGTTCACCGTCAGCGGTCTCATCTGGTTGGTGCTGCTGGCCCAGTACCTGCGCCATGGCGGGACCCGATGGCGCAACCTGCTCCACGACCTGCGCCATCCCGGCGACGGCTTCGCCCTCGGGTACGTCCCCATCATCGGCATGCTGATCGCAGGACACTTCTCGCGGTACGGGATCACGGGCCCCCGGTGGGCCTACGCCGTCTTCGTCACCATGGCGGCACTCCTCGCCGCACGCCTGCTCGCCCACTGGCTCACGGGGGCCCTGAGCGCAACCGTGCTGCACCCGGGCTACCTGCTGCCGGTCTCCTCAGCACCGTTCGTGGCGAGTGCCGTCGCCTCCACGCTCGGGCTGCACGGGGTCGCCGACGCCGCCTTCGCGGTGGGGCTGTTGTACTGGCTCGCCTTCGGCACCGTCATCCTCGGCGGCCTCGTCACCGGCGGCCCGCTGCCCGGGCCCGCCCGCCCGGCCCTCACCGTCCTGACCATCCCACCGGCGACCGGCGGAATCGCCTGGACCGCCGCCCACAAGGGCGTCTTCGACGCCGTCGGCTACGGCTTCGCCGGGACCCTGTTCTTCACGGTCCTCCTCGTCGTCTTCCTCCTCCCGGAGCTGCGCCAGCCCTCGTTCCATCCGGGACTGTGGATCTTCAGCTTCCCGGTGGCGGCATCCACCAACTTCACCATCCGCTGGATCCATGCGTCCGCACTTCCCGGAGGGCCGGCCCTCACGGGCATCCTCCTTGCCGGTGCGAGCTCGGCGCTGGGCCTGCTGGCCACGGCCACACTGCGCCACCGGGTCCGGCGAGCACTTCCCAGCTGACTTCCGCTCCGGCAGCGGAGAGACACATGCCAGAGGCGTCACCTCGCTCCTCGGCCGCCGGCCGGCCCGGTTCACCGGAAGGTGACAGCCCGCGGCCCCGGTCTGCAGCCCAGCGGACCCCGGCCCCACCCGGCCAATGTGCCCTGCCCCACCGAAACCTCTCCAAGGAGCCACCATGCCCACGCTCGACCGCCACGACGCCGTCTTCGTTCTCGACCTCGGCGACGGGGAGAACCGCTTCCACCCCGACTGGATCGCCTCGGTCAACGCAGCCCTCGACGAGGTGGAGAAGTCCGAAGGCCCACGCGCCCTGGTGACCGCTGCGACCGGGAAGTTCTACTCCAACGGTCTCGACCTCGAATGGCTCGCAGCGCACAGCGACGAGCACCTGGACTACGTCAACTCCGTCCACGGCCTGTTCGCAAGGTTCCTGTCCCTCCCGCTGATCACCGTAGCCGCGCTGCAGGGACACACCTTCGCCGCCGGAGCGATGTTCTCCCTGGCCCACGACTTCCGACTCATGCGCGGCGACCGGGGCTTCTGGTGCCTGCCCGAAGCAGAGATCAACATCCCCTTCACTCCCGGCATGTCCGCCCTCATCCAGTCCCGGCTGACCCCGCAGACGGCCCAGCACGCCATGGTCTCCGCCCGCCGCTTCGGCGGCCAGGAAGCCGCCGCCGCCGGAATCGTCGACGAGGCCATGGACGAGGGCGCCCTGCGCACCACCGCCCTCGAACTCGCCCAGGCCCACGCGAGCAAGGCCGGCGACAGCCTCGGAACCATCAAGACGCGCATGTACGCCCACGTCCTCACCACGCTCCGCGACACGACCAACCCGCTGGGCTGACGCCGTGCCGGGGCGGTCGCCGGCCTGGGCGCGGCATGAAGACTCGGCTGTCTTGCCGTGGCGCATCCGCACGGTGGCGATCACCGTCCGGGAGGTGGGTTCGCAGGATCGGGAGCGTGGCGTGCAGCTCCTCGCGGCGGGCATCGAGCGCGTTGCCGAGCAGCTGGGCCGACAACGGCGTGTCCACGAAGCCGGCGGGGAGCAGGTGTGCTGTTCCGGGGCGAAAGCGCCGGGCAGAGGCCCCGACCAAGAGCAAGTCCTTAACGGTCAATCCAGCAGCATTGCCGTGAGAACCCTCATAGAACCGCGGGTCGGCGCGCAGGCTACGCATACCGGTGCAGTCAGCCTCACGAGCGCCAGCCCCTCGCTGACGGAATTCGGGGTGCCGCGGGAGCTTCACCAGCTCCGTCACGCATGATGTGCACGGCGAGTGCCGCCCCGTCCTCGGGTACGACCCACGCGCCCGGTGTACGCCTGCAGTGAGGTCGAGGGAGCGCCGGACCAGCGCCTCTTCTTCGAGCTGTACGCCGACCGCGCTGCCTTTGACGAACACGGCCTTTGACGAACACGGCCTTTGACGAACACGGACGTCAGCCCCACGCCAGTCATTTCCTGAGCGAGAGCGGGAAGTACGCGGAGAGGACGGAGATCGACCACCTCCGACCATACGCCGGAAAGTACCCCTCCCAGTCCGCACAGCGGTCCGTGCCGGTAGCAACCGTGGAAAGGGAGTCGGCCCCGTTCCGCCGCCGGTTCAGGCGTTGGTGACGTCCTCGCTGGTGCGCAGCCGGCCCGGTTACTGCACAGCCGGCTCGGGGGTGAGGGCGTTGTCGATGTTGTCCTCGACCCAGGCACGGAGCGCGTTGAGCGGGATCGCGGCGCTCTGGCCGAGGGAGGTGAGCGAATACTCGACGTGCAGGGGCACGGCGGGATAGATCGTGCGGTCGAGGAGGCCGAAGTCTTCCAGGCGGCGCAGCGTCTGGGTGAGCACCTTGGGGCTGACGCCCTGGAGTTTGCGCTGGATCTCCCCGAACCGCTGCGGTCCGTCCTCGAGGGCGCCGATGGCCAGCGCGGACCACTTGTTGGCGAGAAGGTCGAGCAGGGCACGGCAGGGGCACTGGGCGGCGTAGACGTCGTGGTGCGCGTGCTGGCCGCTGGGGCAGGTGGTCGTCATGCTCGCTCTCCTCACCAGGTCACTTCCCAATGGGAAGTACTAGACCTTGAAGGTAACTATATCCCCGGGGATAGCGTCATCGACGTCAGCGAGAGAGCCGCCAACGGCCCCCGCATGATGCCCTTTTCAGGATGCCTTCTCAGGAGATGACGCATGTCCGCAGACATGATGCGCGCGGTGGTCCAGGACGGTTTCGGCGGTCCGGAGGTGCTGCAGGTCCAGCAGGTGCCGCGCCCGGTGCCGCTGCCCACCGAGGTGCTGGTGCGGGTGCACGCGGCCGGGATCAACCCGGTGGACTGGAAGACCCGTGGTGGCACCGGCATGGCCGGGGTGCTCGGGGAGCCGCCGTTCACCCTCGGCTGGGACGTGTCCGGTGTGGTGGAGGAGGTCGGCTTCGGTGTGACCACGCTGAAGGCCGGCGACGAGGTGTACGGCATGCCGTGGTTCCCGCGCGCGGCGAACGCTTACGCCGAGTACGTGACCGCGCCGGCCCGGCAGTTCGCCCGCAAGCCCGCCGCCCTCGACCATGTGCACGCAGCCGCCGTGCCGCTGGCGGCGCTGACCGCCTGGCAGGCCGTGGTCGACACCGCCCACGTGCGGGCGGGCCAGCGCGTCCTGGTCACCGCCGCCGCCGGTGGGGTCGGTCACTTCGCGGTCCAGTTCGCCCGGCACCTGGGCGCGCACGTGATCGCCACCGCCAGCGCCGCCCGCCACCCCTGGCTCAAGGAGCTCGGCGCCGACGAGACCGTCGACTACACCACCACCCGCTTCGAGGACGCCGCCGGCGACGTCGACGTCGTCATCGAACTGGTGGGCGACGCACACGACAACACCAGCACCCGCTCGCTGAAGGTCCTGCGACCCGGCGGGCTGTTGGTCGCGATCCCGGCCGGCGTCTCTCACGAGTTGGCCCAGGCCGCCGAGGCGGCCAGCGTGCGGGTGACCCCGTTCCTGGTCGAGCCGGACGGTGCGGCCCTGACGACGATCGCCGACCTGATCGACGCCGGCCATGTCGCCGTCGAGGTGGAGGAGAGCTTCCCGTTGGAGCGGGCCGACGTGGCCCACTCCCGCGGCGAGGCGGGCCGCACCCGCGGCAAGCTCGTCCTCACCGTCGCCAACTGACCGTCCCGGCATGCACTTTGGAGTAGCACCGTGTACTACGAGATCCGCCGCTACCAGGCCCAGCCCGGACGCCGCGAGGAGTGGGTCCGCTACATGGAGGACACCGTCATTCCGTTCCAGACCTCGCTGGGCATGGACGTGACCGCTTCCTTCGTCGACGCCCAGGACCAGGACGGCTATGTGTGGATCCGCCGGTTCGAGGACGAGGCCCAGAGCGAGGCCCTGTACGCCGCGGTCTACGACCACGACCGCTGGAAGAACGAGATCGGACCGGCCGTCTACGCCCTGCTCATTCCCGAGAAGACCGTCGTCACCCGCGTGGTCCCCACCCCTGCCTCACCGCTGCGCTGACGCGACCGCGACCGCTTCACCCTTCACCCCACAGGGCAGACGCGCACAGCGCGGCAACAAAGGAAAGCTCATGAGCACTGACACGGTCCAGAAGTCGTCCCCCGCCTCCTCGATCAGCCAGGCCGCGGCCGGCGCACTCATCGCGGCGGTGCACACCGCCGCAGCCCGGATCGGCTTCACGGCAGCCGTCGCCGTCACCGACGCGGGCGGGCATCCGAAGGCGTTCGACCGGGCCGACGACGCCCCCTTCCTCACCGCCGAGGTCGCTCTCGACAAGGCGTGGACCGCTGCCTCCTTCCACATCCCCACCCACACATGGAACGACTACCTGGCCAACGCGCGCGTCGCGCCGCTGGCCGGGCACCCGCGTCTGATGGCGGTCGGCGGCGGCTACCCGATCGTCGACGACGGCCGGTGCGTCGGCGGCCTCGGAGTCTCCGGCGGCAGCTACGAGCAGGACCAGCAGGCCGCCGAGGAGGCCTTGACCGCCCTTGGGTTCGAGGTGCCCGCCAACTGACCACCTGCCGGTCACTACCCCCTGAGTGTTCGGCTCCTGCGCGCCGCACGTGGAGCCTGGGGCGCACCCAGGGCACGGAAACAGCGTTGCCCCACCTGTTCCGCAGAGGGCCCGGCAGCGAGCCCGGGCACACCCCTCTCGTGCGTGCGCGATGCGTGCGCGGACGGTCCGGCACAAGGCGTCATGAGCGGCATCGACCGCGAATCCGCCGGCAAGGTTTCGATCCCGCTCCCGAAGCGGGTGTCGCAGGGTCGAATCCTGCCGGGGGCACCAGGGAAAAGGCCCCGGACCGAGCACTTCCGTTCTAGTGGTCGTCGCAACACCCCAGTTCAGGGGATGCGATGGACTTCGAGATTCGGAAGGTGCGGAGCCCTCAGGGCCGCAAGAAGCT